>JBNKPU010000192.1:0-15858 GCA_050295515.1 Bacteroidales bacterium
TATTGCATCTATAATTTTTGCCTCATTAGGCAATATAATATCTGCATATAACCAAAAGCAAGGACTACCTGTATTACAGACCAATACTTATGGAATGCTTTACGGGGGAATTACATTATTTATTATTAGCAGGCTATTAAACATTGAAATCACTTTCGACACAAGAACATCGTATTTACTGTCCCTCTTCTATTTGGCCATTTTTGGTTCCATTGTAGCATTTTCGACTTATCTTGTTCTATTGGGCAGAATCGGACCAGAAAAATCTGTGTATGTGATAGTTATAATCCCACTAATAGCAATGATTTTATCTAGTATTTTTGAATCATTCACTTGGCAAAAAAGTGCCCTGATAGGAATGCCCTTGCTCCTCATTGGAAATTTAATTGCCATGAAAAATATAAAACCTGGAAAAATAAAACTGAAATGGAAGTCATAAACTACCCACCTCGATCTGATTGGTCTGAATTGCTCAAAAGACCTTCGTTTGAAGCCAAAAGACTTGACGAAACAGTACAGGCAGTGATCAACGACATTATTATTCGTGGTGATGAGGCTGTAAAAGAATATACAAGGAAATTTGATGGGGCAAAACTTGACACTTTTACCGTACCTGAAGAGGATTATATTGAAGCAAACAACAAACTCCCTCAGGAACTTAAGGATGCTATTGATGTGGCAATTAGAAACATTACTGAATTCCATCAGGCTCAATTTCCAAAAGAAGTAAGGATTAATACTACTAAAGGTGTAGAATGTTGGCAGAAGCCAATACCAATAAGTAAAGTTGGACTCTATATACCTGGAGGCACAGCCCCTTTGTTTTCAACAATACTTATGTTAGCAATACCAGCTAAAATTGCAGGATGTAAGGAGATTATACTTTGCTCACCTCCAGATGAAAATGGGAAATTGAACAATGCCATTGTTTACGCTGCTCAGAAAGTGGGGATTACTAAATTATTCCGCATTGGAGGCATTCAAGCTATCGCAGCTATGGCCTATGGAACAGAGAGTGTCCCGAAAGTCTTTAAAATATTTGGTCCGGGCAACCAATATGTAACAGCAGCCAAACAACTTGTTTCCCGTGATGCTGTTGCTATTGATATGCCTGCCGGTCCAAGTGAGGTTGCGGTAGTTGCTGACAAGGATTCATATCCGGCATTTGTTGCCAGCGATCTTCTTTCGCAGGCAGAACACGGCACAGACAGTCAGGTTGTGCTATTTACCGATAGTAAAGAAATGATTGACCAGATTTTTGCAGAAATACAAAAACAGATAGAGACTTTACCAAAAAAAGAGTATATAAAACAGTCGCTGCAGCACAGCAAGGTCTTTCTACTTAAGGATAAAAAGGAAATTATGGACATGGTGAATGCCTATGCTCCTGAGCATTTAATCCTTTCAACTAACGATGCTGATGATCTTGCAGAACTTGTGGTCAATGCCGGATCAGTATTTATTGGACAATACACACCCGAAAGCGCTGGAGATTATGCCTCAGGCACTAACCATACATTACCAACACATGGTTGGGCCACAGCTTACAGTGGAGTAAACCTGGACAGCTATTTGAAGAAAATTACTTATCAGAAAATTACCAGGGAAGGACTTCAAAATATAGGTCCGGCAATTGAGAAAATGGCAGCTGCAGAGGAACTTATCGCCCACAAAAATGCGGTTACTCTAAGACTGAACAAAAAAGACTAGCCATGTTTGATTTACAGAAAATATTAAGAGAAAATATAAAAAACCTTAAGCCATACTCATCAGCGAGGGACGAGTTTCAGGGCAAGGCATCTGTTTACCTGGATGCCAATGAAAATCCCTATAACTCGGGAATAAACAGGTACCCGGACCCTTTGCAGATTGAGCTTAAAAAAGCCATTGGAAAAATAAAGGGTACAAAACCTGAAAACACCTTTTTGGGCAATGGCAGTGACGAAGCAATTGATTTGATCATTCGAGCATTCTGCGAACCCGGGAAAGATGAAATCTTAAGCATCAAGCCAACCTACGGAATGTACCAAGTTTGTGCCGACATAAACAATGTTAGATATAATGAGGTATTGTTATCCGAGGATTTTCAACTTGACATTGAAAACTTTAAAAAAGCAATAACCAAAAATGTAAAAGTCGCTTTTGTTTGCTCACCAAATAATCCGACGGGCAATAGCCTAAAAAAGGACGATATTCTGGATTTTTTACAAAGTTTTCATGGAATTTTAGTGATTGATGAAGCCTACATTGATTTTTCATCAACTTCCAGTTATCTGGAGCTGCTGGACCAATATCCAAACCTTGTTATACTCCAGACTTTTAGCAAAGCCTGGGGAATGGCTGGTATAAGACTCGGAATGGCCTTTGCCTCAAAGGAAATAACCAGTATATTAAATGCTATAAAATATCCATATAATGTGAATGTACTGACCCAGCAGAAGGCACTTAAAGAAATCACTTCCAATAAGGAGCAGATTGCGAACAATGTTGCTCAGATTCTGGATGAAAGAAAATTGCTTCAAACTGAACTGAAGAATTTGGATATAGTAAAATATATATATCCTTCCGATGCTAATTTTATTTTAGCCAAAGTATTAGATGCAAAGCAAACGTATAAGTATCTTTGCGACAAAGAAATTATTGTTCGTGACCGGTCCAATGTTGCACTATGCGAAGGCTGTTTAAGAATAACAGTTGGAACACCGGAAGAAAATAAGGCTTTCATAAAGGCCCTAAAAGACATGAACTAGAAAAACACTATTTTAATAGATGAAAAGGGTATTATTTATCGATAGGGACGGAACTTTAATCAAGGAGCCGGAAGTAGATTTTCAAGTTGATTCACTTGAAAAGCTTGAGTTTATGCCCAATGTTTTCCGAGCCCTATTTAGCATAAAGACATTGCTCGACTATGAACTTGTAATTGTCACAAATCAGGATGGACTGGGAACTGAATCATTTCCTGAAAATACATTTTGGCCAGCTCAAAATAGTATGCTAAAGGGGTTTGAAAATGAAGGGATAAAATTTGACGATATCCACATCGACCCTACCCTACCTGAAGACAATGCTCCCACACGAAAGCCTGGAACTGGCATGTTACAGAAATACTTGGATGGAAGTTATGATCTGGCAAACTCTTTTGTTATTGGTGACAGGATTACTGATATTCAATTAGCTGCAAATCTTGGCTCTAAAGCCATTGCCTATGGTGATTCCATAACAAACGAACAATTGGATGAATTAGGTCTATCTGATACCTGCTGCTTTAAAACTTCAGACTGGATTGAAATATTTTCATTTTTAAGGGCCGGTAACCGTACTGCTTTGGTGGAACGAAACACTAGCGAAACAAAGATCAAAATAGAAATAGACCTTGATGGGGAAGGCAAGTCAACGATTAATACCGGACTGGGATTTTTTGACCATATGCTTGAACAAATCAGCAAGCATGCCAATTTGTTATTAAACATTCAGGTCGATGGTGATCTTGAAGTGGATGAGCATCATACTATTGAAGATACAGCACTTGCCCTGGGCGAAGCTATTAAAAAAGCACTGGGGGACAAAAGAGGCATTGAAAGGTATGGATATGCATTGCCTATGGACGAATCAGAAGTTCAGGTATTAATCGATTTTGGAGGACGTCCGTGGCTTGTATGGGAGGCTGAATTTAACAGGGAGAAAATAGGAGATATGCCAACAGAAATGTTTATACATTTCTTTAAATCATTCTCGGATGCTGCTGCATGTAATTTAAATATAAAAGCCCAAGGAGCAAATGAGCACCATAAAATAGAGGGCATATTTAAAGCGTTGGCCCGGGCAATAAAAATGGCCAAACAAAGAAACACCTTCGAATTTCAACTACCTAGTACAAAAGGAGTATTATGAGTAATTTAAAGAAGAAGAAAAAAGAAACCGCAATTCTTTTGATGAATTGTAACGACCAACTTGGAATAGTACAGAATGTAACCGAATTTATTGACAACAATAAAGGTAATATTGTAGAGCTCGATGAGCATGTTGACAGGGAGGAGAAACAATTTTTCATGCGTATCGAATGGGAACTGGAAGATTTTTTAATTCCCAATGATAAAATTGGAGATTTTTTTGGTACACAGATCGCAGCAAAGTATGATATGACATTCAACCTCTACTTTAGCAATCAAAAGCCCCGAATGGCCATTTTTGTTTCAAAAATGTCGCACTGTCTGTTTGACCTTCTGTCAAGGGTACAATCCGGAGAGTGGGATATTGAAGTTCCTTTAATTATCAGCAACCATCCTGATATGGAGGTTGTTGCCCATGGATTCGGAATCCCATACCATGTTTTCCCTATAACCAATGAAAACAAGGCTGACCAGGAGCAAAAAGAAATAGACCTATTGAAGCGATATAATGTTTCGTTTATTGTTTTAGCAAGGTATATGCAAATTATCAGTGCCGATTTCATCAAGGAGTTCCCCAACCGGATCATAAATATCCATCACTCATTTCTACCTGCTTTTCCTGGAGCAAAACCTTATCATTCTGCCTACAAACGTGGAGTAAAGATAATTGGCGCAACAAGCCATTATGTTACCGAAGACCTTGATGCCGGACCAATAATTGCCCAGGATGTTACTCCTATTACACACAAGGATTCTGTAAACGATTTATTACGCAAAGGCAGAAACCTGGAGAAAATAGTTCTGTCGAATGGTGTACACCATCATATAGAGCGACGGACATTGGTATACAATAACCGAACAGTAGTATTTAGTTAATAGTGATTGAAAGAGACCTAACATGAAAGTTGCGATAATAAAATACAATGCTGGCAATATTATGTCGGTGGATTATGCTTTGCAAAGACTTGGAATTGAAGCTGAAGTAACTGCTGATCCTGAAAAGATTACCACAGCCGACAAAGTGATTTTTCCCGGTGTTGGTGAAGCCAGTACAACCATGAATTTTTTAAGGGAGAACAAGCTGGACAAACTTATTGTATCATTAAAACAACCTGTTTTAGGCATTTGCCTTGGTATGCAATTGATGTGTTCTCATTCCGAAGAGAATGACACACCCTGTCTAAATATCTTTGACGAAAAAGTGAAATTATTTATCCCTGAGAACGGACAGGTGAATATTACCAAAGTACCCCACATGGGATGGAATGCCCTTAGGGAGTTTAGAAGCCCTCTATTTGAGGATATCAACAAAGGTGATTACGTCTATTTTGTTCACAGCTATTATGCCGCTGTTGGTAAAGATACTGCTGCAATTTGCGACTATATCCTTCCTTTTAGTGCTTCCCTTCAAAAAAATAATTTTTATGCAACACAGTTCCACCCTGAAAAAAGTGGTCCGGTAGGTGCTCAAATTTTAAAAAACTTTATAGAGAAATGCTGACAATTATCCCTGCCATAGACCTCATTGATGGTAAGTGTGTTCGATTGTCCAAAGGAGATTACGCTCAAAAGAAAGTGTACAACGAAAATCCTTTGGAGATAGCCCAAGAATTCGAGGACCATGGTATCAAACGCTTGCATTTGGTTGATCTGGACGGTGCAAAAGAAAAACATGTTGTGAACTGGAAAGTCCTTGACCAAATTGCTGGAAAAACATCATTGGAAATCGACTTTGGTGGTGGCATTAAATCTAATGAAGACTTAAAAATTGTATTCGAAAACGGAGCCTCGATGGCAACTGTAGGCAGCGTTGCTGCTAAAGACCCTGAACTATTCTTTGATTGGCTGAACCAGTTTGGTCCAGAAAAACTGATTTTAGGAGCCGATGTCAACGATAAAAAGATAGCTGTAGCCGGATGGTTAGAGGTTACTGATATCAACCTGATCGATTTTCTGGATGATTATACAAAAAAAGGTGTAACCAAAGTTCTTTGTACCGATATCAGCAAAGATGGTATGCTTGAAGGTACTTCATTAGGCCTGTATGAGGAATTGATGCAACATTATCCGGACATGTATCTTATAGCAAGCGGAGGAGTGACCCAAATAGATGAGTTGCACCGATTGGCAGAGCTAAATGTTCCGGCAGCTATCATTGGCAAAGCTATTTATGAAGGTAAAATTACCTTAAAAGACATAGAAAAACTGCTCCTTGAAGGAGATTTTAATTAAAAGAATAAACCATGTTGGCGAAAAGAATAATACCATGCCTCGATGTAAGAGATGGAATGACAGTAAAGGGCGTGAACTTTGTAAACATTAAGGAGGTAGGCGATGCTGTCGAACTTGGTGCAGAATATGCAAGACAAGGAGCAGACGAACTTGTGTTTCTGGATATTACCGCTTCTCACGAAGGACGAAAGACATTTGTTGATTTGGTAAAACGAATTGCCCATAATTTAAATATTCCATTTACTGTGGGAGGTGGCATTAATGAAATCTCTGATATTGATGACTTGTTAAGTGCCGGCGCAGATAAAGTATCCATTAATTCAGCAGCCATCCGCAATCCAGATTTAATTGATCAAATGGCTAAAAATTTCGGAAGCCAGTTTGTTGTTGTGGCCATAGATGCCAAATACGATCAAGGTGAATGGATGTCCTACGTAAACGGGGGAAGGATTCCGACAGACAAAGAACTGTTTTCCTGGGCTAAAGAGGCTGAAGACAGAGGTGCAGGTGAAATCTTGTTTACCTCAATGAACCACGATGGCACAAAAAATGGATTTGCCTGCGAAGCATTGTCCCAATTATCGGAAAACCTGTCCATCCCAATAATAGCTTCAGGAGGTGCAGGAAGTATGGAACATTATGCTGATGTGTTTACCAAAGGGAAAGCTGATGCCGGACTTGCGGCAAGTATCTTTCATTTTAAAGAAATTACAGTACCACAACTCAAAAAATATCTAGATGGGCAAGGTATACCTGTCCGTCTTTAAACAATGATTAATAATTAAAAACTAATATAATGTCAATTGATTTTCTTAAACAACTCCAAACACTAATCGACAACAGAAAGAAAGAAATGCCGGAAGGATCTTACACCACGAAACTTTTCGAGAAAGGTATCAATAAAATAGCTCAAAAAGTAGGTGAAGAGGCTGTTGAACTAGTCATAGAATCGAAAGACAATAATGATGATCTTTTCCTGAATGAAGCTGCAGACTTAATGTATCATTTTTTAGTCTTGCTTACTGAAAAAGGCTATCAAATAGATGATGTGGTAAAAATTCTGGAAGGAAGACATAAATAATTAATTGGGCTGTTCCAGCCTGGCATCATAAATGGCTTGCTGGACCTTAGTCCTTACATCCATTTTGATCAACTTTGTATTGTTTGCATCCGGATAGATCCTGTTGGAGAGAAATACAAACAATATACCTGTATCAGGATCGGCCCATGCCATTGTTCCTGTAAACCCTGTATGTCCATAGCTCTTTACAGAAATACCTTTAAAGGATGGACCCGGTTTGGTTGTATCTGGCTGTGGTTTATCAAAACCAATCCCCCTCCTGTTTTCAAACTCTTCATAAGATTCGTTGCTTGTGTACCTCTGAATATATTTTCTGCTCAGGTAGCGGTCACCACCGTATCTTCCATTATTAAGATACATCTGAAAAACCTTGGCCAGATCATTTGCAGTACCAAAGAGACCAGCATGGCCACATACCCCGCCGAGCATAGCTGCACCTGGATCATGCACATACCCATAGATAATTTGCCTTCTAAATACCAAATCATTTTCGGTGGGAATAATCCTGTCTATATCAAACTTCTCTAAGGGTCTAAAACATAAGGTATATGCTCCAAGCTTCTTATAAAAAATAGAATCTGCGCAACTATCAAGAGATTTATGCAGTTGTTCCTGAATCATTCTGTTAAAAAGGTAATACCCTAAATCAGAATACCGATAATGCCCTGGTTCATCCAATTCTGATTGTAAAATTTTTATCCAGATAGTATCAGCATAGTCTTTCCTAAGAAAGAGGTTATCTGCTATATGAAAAGGGTATTCTGCAGATTTTTCGTGAGCCAAACAACTATCAATGTATTTAATATGCTTATTAGCATATGCACCGGGGCCTAATTTAATCGGATAAACCGCTGAATATTTTCTGCTTAACAGGTCCTGACTTGGATAAATCGGCTCTAAAAGACTCCAATAAAATGGTATCCAAGATTTTAACCCAGCTTGATGTTTGAGAATATCGCTTATAATAAGATTACCCTTAGCAGATGTATCTAGCCCTGATAAATAGTTTTTGATAGGTCTATCGATGTCGATGATTTTATCTGCATGCATTTTCATTATAAGCGGAAGGGTTGCCGACACTTTTGTTAATGAAGCAAGATCGTACAAGTTATCCGGTTCTACAGGTAATTTCTTTTTGTAAGTATGATAACCGTAGCTTTTAGAAAAAAAAACCTTGCCATCTTTTGCAGCTAGAATTTGACATCCAGGCATGGCCTTTTCGTCAATAGCATCAGCAACAATAGAATCTATTACTTCAAGTTTGTCTTCATCAAAACCTGCTTCGTAAGGACTTGAATAAACAAACCTGTCAAGGATTCTGGTTGGAATTCCTTTACCTGCCATATAATCAGGATTTATACTTACTGGTAGTAAGCCTGTTGCACCTTTTGCCCCAAACAATATTTCTGCTGTGCTTTTTTGAGTTACTGAATCGTTTTCGTAAGAAACAGCAATTGCCAAGGCTTTATTAAGGTTTTCAATCCTTTTCAAAACATACGGATTAGTGAAATCTACAAAAACTGTAGGGTACTGCTCCAAAATATAATTTAATAGCTGTATATCGGCTTCCCTAACATTAAATTGCTTTACTGCATTTATACTTGAACTATGCAAACTGGCAATTATTAAGTTATAATCTTTTAATTTATTCAGGGCATCCTTTTGTTTAGACAGACTAATACGAGTATCAATAGGTATTTCGTCTACCTGGGCATACAAATTTAAACTTGTGGAAAATTCGTGTCCTGAATTAGGCCCAAAAACAAGTTGTGCAATTTTTAATGTATCAAGTCTTTGAAATGGCAACAAGTCTTTTTTGTTTTCAATAATTGTAATTGCCGATTCGATCAGCTTCTGTTTATTAGCCAGGAATTCCGGAGTAACCATCTTCCGTGGAGAATAAGTTGCTATCGTATTTTCCTTAACTACCCATTCTTTTGCTTTAATTATTTTATGGCAACTTTTTTCTATTGTACTAATATCAAATTCACCTGCTTCAACAGCTTGAGTAATCTCTTTGATAGTTTGCTCAACTTCGTCTGGCATTAGAATGATATCATTCCCAGCTTTAACAGCCTTAGTATTTGCCTCAACAGGTTCATACAATTTTGTCACGCCATGCATCCCCATAGCATCGGTAACTACTAATCCTTTAAAGCCCATTTCCTTTTGAAGAAGGCTGTCAACAATCAATGATGAAAGGGTTGATGGTAAATTAGGGGTCGAATCCAAAGAAAGTACATTCATGTGGGCTATCATTACCCCCCCTACTCCGGCATTGATTAATGCCCTGAAAGGATATAGCTCCAAACTATCTAATCTGCTCCTCGAGTGATTAATTATTGGTAAACCTAAGTGAGAATCTGTTTCAGTATCTCCATGACCTGGAAAATGCTTTGCAAAGGCCAAAACACCAGCATCCTGCATCCCTTTCATGTATAACAGACCTTTACGGGCAACATTTACACGTTGCTCGCCAAATGAACGGGTATTAATTACAGGATTTAGCGGGTTGTTATTAACATCAACCACCGGAGCAAAATTTACATGAATACCAAGTTGTTTTAATTGGTGGGCAATGTCTTTCCCCATTTGATAAATCAACATTTCATCTGTAATGGCACCCAACATCATTTGTTTAGGGTATTTGATCGTGTTCTTTAACCTCATTGAGGCACCCCACTCACCATCAATCGCCATTAACAAAGGAACTTTAGAAATCGATTGGTAATAATTGGACAGTTCAGCAACTTTTTCGGCTGTTCCTTGAAAAAATATAATTCCTCCAACATTATAATCTCTAATGAGTTTTGAAACCCGCTCTTTGTCTGCATCTCCATTGTTTGGATAAGCATCAATCATCATCATTTGGGCAACTTTATCCTGTAAGCTTAATGTACTGTAAACAGAGTCTGCCCAACTTGTTGTATCCTGCAATAAATATGGCGGCAATTGTTTTTTTAATGCGAAAACCGATTCATGAACGCCTTTTTCATGAACTGAAAACTGCAGAAAAACTCCTGTAAACATTGCGCCCCCTAAAATGTATAATAACTTCCTCAGTCTACCTCTCATATCACCCAATTTGAAACACCCTATAATCTTTAATATTATATATTGATACCTAAAATAATACCAAACAGTTTCATTTTGAGGAATAAAAATGATGAGTTTTCAACAATAGGGTAGCTAATATCCTAATTATAAGGAAATAAAACTAAAGAAACCTACATATATAACTGATTAAGTGAAACTTACCTATTCACGTCCCTAAAAACGGACAAAAGTAGCAATCCTCCTGTCACCAATATTTTCCTATCCTTTAGGAATAGTAACATCCTGGGAGTTCTCCCAAACATTGGTGATAACTGATACAACCACAACAAATGCCCTTCTTGCCTCAAGTAAAAGTATAGGTACAATTAATCTTATTTTGTCCTCTTTTACAATCCACCGTTTGGATAGTATGGGACATCAAATATCAAGCTTATGTCTAATCTCTTTTGGAATAGCATCTTTATGCAACATAATGGCTATGGTCTTATATTTAAAATAAGATTTACTAACATATAAATAACCATTATACGGATTGTCTTGTCCCCAAGAGTTTTTGACATAATAGTACTCTTTATTATTTGTATCGGTAGCTAAACCTAAAATATGCATACCATGATCATCTTCAGTTGAATAGTTATCAAAGGAAGCTTGTCGAAGCTCCTCCGTAACAACCACTTCATCTTTAGAATCTTTATTGCTAAAAAACAAATCTGTTAGCTCATTCTTCGATTTGCTAAAGATTAGTTTTTTTTCTTCTTCTGATTGCGGTAAGTAAAGCATACGTGGGGCAACCGCCGTTCCAGATTTAAAATTGAATCCCTTTTCAGAAATATCAGCGGACCATGTTGTTGAATAACCCTTGGTTATAGCATAATCGGTTATTGAAACAAGCTCATCCAAAGGTACATTATATGACTTGCCCCATGACCAGTTATCAGGTATTTCAAGCACAAAGGGTGTGTAATATGGTTTGTACATAAAGCTTGAAATCATTACATAATCATCAGCTTTTAGAGGCAATGAAGCTGCATAACTCTTTGCATCATATTCTACACCGTCAACAACAAATTTCTCAGGCAACTTCCCCAAGTACGAATCGAGGATGGCTTCAAATCCTTCAAGCCAGACATTTGAGAGCTTTCTATTTGGATTTTTAACAATTGCATTAACATAATCCTTGAGCACTTCATCCATCTCAGTCTGAATATGTTTATGTGGGTCTACTTTTAATCCGGAATAAGCGCTTTCAGGCATTAATCCATATCTTTTTAAAACATTGGCAACATCATTGGGTTCGCCACCAGGAGCAAAATTAATGTTACCGTGCATACGTACATATCTCTTTGCTTTTTCAACATACACTTTCCTTACAACAAACATCTCAGATAGGTCAACAAATTCACCAGTCTCACGATAAAGCTCTGACTCTAGAAAAGAAATGGTTGAAAAACTCCAACATGTGTTTGTACGGTATTGATCTTTAACATCAGTGGCTTCGATCTTTTTCTTGAAGACAAAAGCTTCCTTGCTCTCTTTATCTGGTTCATTACCTGCTTGTGCCTGAAAAACAATAGTTACAACAAATGTAAATAGGATAAGAATCTTCTTGTTAAAACGCATAATTAAAATATCAAGTTTATAAATGTTTGCAATCATAAACCCTTATCTTGCTATGAAGCAAAATATAAAATGAAAAAACTGACCAAGTGCAATCGATCAATAAATTAAATTCCATTTAATGGTATAAAGGGGCAGAAAATTAAATAAATAATTAAAATTTCTCAGGAAAATTAACAAAAGATTGATGAGTGGCACAATAAATTGGATGTACATCAAATATCCAGGATGATATTACTTATCAATTACCGTCAATTCAGTACGACGGTTTGCAGCCCTGCCTGCCTCAGAATCGTTTGATTGCAAAGGCTTATCAAAGCCATAGCCTTTTGCGACCAACCTTGACCTCTCCACGCCAAACTCTGTAAGGTAATCCACTACTGCCTGCCCCCTTTTCTTCGAAAGCTCTTTATTATAAGAAGCAGAACCAATATTGTCGGTATGGCCACCTATTTCAACTTTGATTGTCGGGTTTGATTTTAAGAAGGATATAACCTTTTGCAGCTCATGTTTCGATTCATCTTTCAGGCTATACTCATCAGTTTCAAAAAATATGTTGTTTAACACAATAGCTCTTCCTATATCAACAGGTTGAAGGGGAACATCTTTATAAAAAGGTTCCTCCAGGTGAAAAATTCCGTTAAGACTAAAATTATCAGAGTAAAACAAATACCCTTCTTTAGATACATTAAGCATAAAATCCTTATTGGTCGGGATAGAAACCAGAAATTCTCCACTAACCGGATCAGAGGCGGATTTACTAATCAACTTACCATCGGGCAAATTAAAGAGTTCAAAGCTCGCCTGCAGCATTTTCTTGGTATTGGCATCGTATACCCTGCCTTTTAAATAAGAAACTTCATTTGGCCTTGTTTGTATTGGCATTTCAAAAGTATAGATATCTTGACCATAAGCTGTATCAATATTTGTAGAGTAGTAGGCCCTGTTACCCTTTGAGTTAACAATCAAGCCTCTCTCATCTCTTGATGTATTTATTGGGTATCCCAGGTTCTTTGCCCTGCCCCAATCACCATTTTCGTTTTTTCGGGAAATAAACAGGTCGAATCCTCCCAAACCTAAAAAATAATCAGAAGCAAAATACAGTGTCGAATTATCAGAATGAATGAAGGGAGAAGTCTCATCTCCTTTTGAATTTATGGAATCACCCAGATTTACAGGTTTGCTCCATTTGCCATTGCCAATATATTCTGTATACCATATATCCAACCCTCCCTTTCCTCCAGGACGGTCACTGGCAAAATAAATCCCCCTTCCATCTGCAGTTATGCTAGGCTGGGTTTCTTTTGCTTTTGTGTTTACATCCGGGCCTATATTTACCGGTTTAGACCACTCCCCGCCTCTGTTGATGGAATAGTACAAGTCACATTTGCCAAAAATCCCTTGTCTGTTACAGACTGTATATACCATTATTTTTCCATTGGCAGATATGGACTGAGCACCTTCATTATCGTTTGTGTTTAAAGGTTGGCCTGCATTTTCTGCAGCCTGCCAAACAGTATCAAGTCTATGGCTTATATAAAAATCTTCCTGAACAAACTTCTTTTCATGAGAACCAACAAGTCTTGTTATAACCAAAGTTTGTTCATCAGCAGATAAACTTGGCCAATACTCATCGTCTTTTGAATTAATTGCATTACTTAATCTTACCGGTTTAAATTCAACAGGGTTTTTTACTGCATTGGCACAAAAATCAGCTTTTTCGATTCCTTTTTTTCCCCTTTCTATCATAGAGGTATTTTTCTTTTCGTACTGAAGCAATTCTGTAAAACTTTGGTGTGCATCAGCATAACGGCCTAAATACATTTCAATCTCGCCCTTTTCCAGGTAGCCAATGGTGTAAAACCCTGGATTTATGGGCAAACCTTTAGATAAATATTCCACTGCTTGTTCAAGCTTGTTTGTTTTAACATAAATGCGAGCTAAAACAATATATGCTTCAATAAAATTTTCTTCTGCCTGAATAGCTTTTAACAGCTCTTGTTCAGCAACATCATAATAATAGAGCCTAAAATTTCTTAATCCTTCTTCATAATGCTTTATTGCATTCTTCGATTTCACAGTATAATCACCCTGACCAAAGGCATAAAAAGATATAAAAAGTAAAGACAACAGTAAATAACGCATCATTCCTTGTTTTAAAATTAAAGTTAATTGATTGGAATGAACAGCCTCGTTTTCAACGATAATTATTTAACTACATCGAAGCCAAAAGCATCCATCATTTTGTAAAACACATCGGTATTTTCCATAATTTGAGAAAATTTTTCAGCTCCTGTTCCATAAGCAAAAAGGGGTACCATTATTCCGGAATGACCTGTAGTTTGAAATGTGCCTTGAACTATTTTATTCTTCACATCTCCATTTAATAATGACAATCCGCCAGTTTCATGATCAGCGCTAACAATAACCAGGGTACCAGGATTATTATCGGCAAAATTAAAAGCTTTGCCAATGGCCCTATCGAAATCTAGTACTTCTGAGACAACATATTTTAAATCATTGTCATGTCCTCCCCAGTCTATTTGAGAGCCCTCCACCAAAATAAAGAAACCGTTGTTATTGGTGTTTAGTTTCATCAAAGTCTTTTCAACAGCAGATTCCAAGTATTGTGGGTCACGGCCATTAAGGATTGATTTTGGATGCTCCTTAGCCACAAAGCAAGCAACCGGTTGCTGATCTGATGCTTTTACTGCATTTTGTGTTCGCGAAATTTTATAACCTCTCAATTTTAGTGAATCCAGCACCCCTAATGAATCCAATCGATGCCAACCGCCAGCAACAATTACATCAATATTGACCGACAATAAATCCGGAGCAATTTCATCTTCGTTATACCTGCTAACATTATTAGCATAGAAACATGCTGGTGTTGCATGTGTTATATCGCATGTAGTAACAATTGCTGTTGATTTATTGTTATCTTCGGCATATTTTAGAATACTTTTCAGTGCCTGTCCATTGGTATCAACACCAATAGAATGATTTTTTGTCTTTGTACCAGTTGAATATGCTGTACCTCCTGCCCCACTGTCCGTAGTATAATTATCTGCTGAGTAAGTTTTAACAAATCCTATGTACTGGGCCCGTTCAAAGTTAAGCTTGTCCTGGCTAGCAGACATTCCTGCATAAACTTGTGCCACCCCCATTCCATCGCCTATCATGAGAATGATATTTTTAACAGCACCTTCTTGTGCATATGCATGAAAAGCAATAAAAAATAGAAAGAGTAAATTCAGTCCTTTTCTTGAATGATTGATATTCATAGTAAAAATATTTTAATCGTTACCTACCACTACAGTTTTTATGCCAATCAACCTATCCTTCCAATATGGATCATCCAATTTGTCAATTCTTACTGGCTTTTTCTTTCCTGGAGAATGGATAAAAGTACTATCCGATATTAGAATGCCAACATGGGAGACAGATTGATTAGACTCTGCAAAGAAAACCAAATCTGCGGGTTGTAGTTCATTATTTATCGTTAAATATTCATTAAATTGTTGTTTAGAAGAACGTGGTAATCTGAAATTAAAATGTTTGAAAACAATTGATGTGTAGCCTGAACAGTCTAACCCTGTCCCAAGCTTTATAAGATGATCTTCTTCTAAAAACCTTTTGGCATATTCAACAATATTTTGCCTGTTAATATTCTGCTTTCCTTGCTGTTCCCTCCAACTTATGACACTGGATATAACAAATACTGCTATTAGGTAGCTACCTATTAAAATTAAAAAATAATTTATTATATTTTTTTTGACATTCAAGATTCAACAGGTTTAAAAATTTTAAACCGTCCAAGTTTAAGTTTCTGAATAAAATAACTTAATGATACCCCAATAACTCCCATTCCATATTTTGCAGATCGTGGGATATTAATTGATGATGCATCATCGAAATACTTGGTTGGACAAGTAATTTCAGCTATTTCGAAACCAGCATAAAAAATCTGGGCCAACA
>JBNKPU010000193.1:0-23117 GCA_050295515.1 Bacteroidales bacterium
CAACAATGCAGTTCACCATGGGTTTTGCGAACACCCATTTGAATATTCGTGGAGCAGTTACCACACCTGTATATCAACGGGTAAAACAAAAATAAATCGAGAAGAAGTGTTGGAATGGTTCGGCGATGTCGAAAATTTTAAATATGTGCATGATAAAAAAGCCGACTTAACACTGATTGAAAACTGGCTAATGGAGGAATAAAAAGTATTTGAGATAAAATTAACCAATAATGCAAAACATTAGAAATAACAATTATGATTGGCCAATGTCTTCTTTAGACACACAAAATAAAATGATTTGGAATGCCGGTGTTTGCGAGAAGGTCAGCAGTGGTTTTGGGTGGAATTAATAAATTAAAACGAATAACTATTAACATATGAGCCTACAAACAATAATACAAATCGGACATAAAATCCGTAATGAGTTAAGCAAGGAAGAAAGTTTACAATACCACAGATTTGTAAAAAAAGCTCCTGAATATTCTGCCAAACAGCCATACACCTACTATCAGATAGATGTAAAACCAAACTCTGAAATTGATTTTGAGAGTTTGAAAGAAGTGACTGATGAAAATGTTATTAAGAACAGATTCTTCTATCTGAAATTTAAAACAGGTGAAGCTGATGCTATGACCAAATATATGTTTGGCGATATTGCCTACCCTGAGTTTTTTAAACCAGATGATCCTTCAAATGGTGCTGCCGCATTTAAGTTAAACTCTTTCCTCCGTGGAAAGGAAGATGCAACCAAAATTCCAAATGAAAAATTGAAAAGCTTTCGCTTGAGCCTGGAAGAAAAGCTGGATGCAATACTCAATTTGTTTCAGGAAAAGGAATTCTGTTATATCCATTTTAATTTTACAGGGAAATGCTGGTACGAAACCGATGTTTTTGATGATGTGGAAAGTGGTCTTGTTTCTAATTTTATTAAGGAAGAAAATGGTTATATAAGTTTATTTGAATTTTTAACAAGAACACTTGCAGGAAAAGAGAAGTTTGAACGAATGATTGATTTCGACGTTCAAAACAATTTTAAAAACAAATGTTTCTCAAATATTGAGGAAGTAAAAGACTTATTATATGGTTTGGACTTTCAACAAAAATACAAGATTAGAAATTCAGGAGGTGATATTGTTATAAATATTCTCCCTAAAGGAAACATTTCTGCAAAAGGTATTATTGAGTTCTTTAATAAAAAGTCAAATTATGATTTCAGCAATCAAAAACCAGAAGATATTGACCCGTTTGCAGAGCCTTTTATAAATCCAGAAATTGAAGGTATTGAAAAATATGACATAATTTTTTCAAAACCAATTAAGTTCTCAAAACCTATCGGTTCAGATCTTTTAGAAATATGTGATATCCACCAAAGTCTATTAGAACGAGTTACAAAAAAAATTGAGAAAGCAAGGAGGGAGCTTGATTACAAATACACTATGGACTTTGCTATTAAAGTTCTCTTTGACGAAAAAAAATATACAAGCCACCTTTTAAAAATACTCCCTCTAATTTATAAAGACAGTTACTACTCCGATGATGTGCTTTTACCAGCCCTTATTCAAAAAACGGAATTTGCCATAAGAAATGGCAAAGGCGGTTTTCATGCTTTCGATAAACACTTTTATTTTTTAACAAAACTTCAAATTAATGATACCATTATGGAAATAAAAAACTCAAAAAGTTATTTGTTGGGTGCCAAATTGGGCATAATGTCTAAACCTGTTTCCCACGCCATTAAATCCTTTGAAAAAGCCTATGTAGGAAATTTATCCCGAAGGATAGCAAGCCTCAATGATGTTGTTGAATTTTCAAATTATTTAAATGAAAAACTCATGATACATCAAAAAGGTTACCCAAGTGTAAAAGAAGCCTCGCGCGAATTAACCGCTGTTCTTGACTTTTTTACAAAAGACGAAAAGTATAATCGGCATTACTGTGCTTTAGGATTTTTTGAAACATACTATTCATATTTCAAAGAAGAAACCGAAATGGCTGAAGAAGTAACAATTGAAAACGAGTAATAACCATTTAAAAAGATAAATCATGTCAACAATTCAAGAAAAATCAGAAATTATATTCCTATATGAAAGCAAGTATTCAATGCCAAATGGTGACCCATTCACAGGAGAACAACGGTATGATGAAGAAACAAAAAAAGTATTGGTGAGCGATGTGCGAATTAAACGCTTTATTCGTGATTACCTACATAATATAGGTAAAACCATTTATGTGATTAATGATAAAGAGCAAGCTGAAGGAAAAGAATCAGGTTCTGCTGCAAGAGTAAAAGGATTAAGAACACTGTTTAAAGAAAAGCTAGAAATTGCAGAAAAGGAAGCGAAAGAAAAAAAGGACAAAACATTTAACCCAAATTTTTTTATCCTCAAAGAATGTATTGATGTGCGATTGTTTGGCGGTATATCAACTGAAACAGGAGGTAATGTAAACTTAACTGGCCCTGTTCAATTTGCGTTATTGAATCCATCATTAAATTCTGTTGATTTGAGAATGCACCAAAATACTTCGGTGTTTTCTTCCGATGTTACAAAATCAGGCGGTGCTATTGGCACAACTTCATTAGTGCCCTTCTCTTTAAACCATATTCATGGATGGATTAATCCTTTCGCTGCCGAACTTTCCGGTTTAAAAGACGAAGATGTAAAAGCAATGTTCAAAGCCCTTTGGGAAAGTATTAATAATGCAAATACCCGGAGTAAGTCAAACCAAAGTTCATTGCTTCTTCTGCAATTGGTTTATGCCAACAAAACGGATAAGGTTTATGGAACCGATAAGTTAATTTCATATACTTCTGAAAAAAGGGATGAACAATTTAGAGATGTTACAGACTTATCGTTCAACTTTGATGCGCTAAAAGAAGTAATTGCATCCGACAAAATCGTAGAAGTGCGCTATTATAGCGAATCAAAGGATATAAAAGACAAATTATCTACAATAGGTGGTAAGATGAAAGAATTAAGCCTTTAATTATGGATGCAATCTTGTTTAATGTTTCAGGAAACTGGGGACATTTCAAAAAAGTTGACACCAACAATAATCCATTAACGCACGATTTTATTACCAAAACAGCCCTAATAGGTATGATTGGGGCTGTTACAGGTATTGAGCGAAAAGCGATGAAAGATATTTTTCCTCAATTATCAGAGGATTTGTTGTACAGTGTGGCTGTGAATAATCACGTAAAAAAAGAAAGCTGGGGATTTACACTGCGTTCTGTGAAAGTGAATGTAGAAAAATCTCCTTGGCAGTTCGAATTTTTAAAAGCACCTGACTTTGATATTATACTTACATTAAAGGATGAACGAAGCAAAGATATATTTGAAACATTTTCCAAATATGTTGAAAACAATATGGCCTGTTATAACCCAACATTAGGGCTTGCCAATTGCCCTGCTAATATAGCTTTTATTGCAAGAGGAACGGTCTCAGACGAACAAACAGGTGATTTTGCAACCAAAGGTTTTATTTCAAAGCACCATCAAATAGAAATAGGAGAAAACTTCGATTTTAGAATTGGATTCGAACGAATCCCTACGTATCAAAACAACGATTTCTGGAATGACCCTGATAAATATGCTGATGTAGCTTATTGCAGCGGAGGAAGTTTTTTTGTTGTGAAAGATGGAGAATACTATGAGTTTGAAACAGAATCAAAAAGAAGCCAATGGTATATGATTTGACTATAATTGAATCGCACCCAGGGAAACCTCTGAAAGTTCATATAAATGGGGTTTGTGATAAATCGGCAAAAAGAACACCAAGCATACTCGCCAAATATGCAGCCCTTTTTCATGATTTTGGAAAAATCAATCCTAACTTTCAACAGAAATTGAAAGGGATTAAGAGCACTAAATATTCTCAGCACTCTTATATCTCAGCATTTGCTTTCTTGAATTGGTATATTTCTAATAGAGACGAAGCTAATCTACTGTTAGGCTTAAGTGGTAACGATATAACCAATTTGAAATTAATAACAGCTATCGTCCTTCACCATCATGGGCATCTCCCTAATATGGATGAAAATATTTCTGAGCAGGCTTTTGATGCAATGATGGAATATTTGCAAAAAAATTCTGAAAAACTTCCTGTTTCTGAATATTTAAAACAGCAGATGGAGTTTGATCACCTTACTTTTGATTTATCTGTAAAAAGTTGGTATAAAAGCAATATTCCAAGTATTGACTTAGGAAAGGATGGCAAAGCACATGAAATAAAACACTGGCAAAAGGAAGCGTTGCATTATTTCCTTGATACCCAATTTTCGTTTGCTTCGGTAATTGAAGCTGACAAACGCGATGCAGGAAAGCTTGATTTATTCAATTTTGAAAATCTGCTTAAAGAAAACATTGCGAAGATATCTGTTTCTTTAGAAGAACAATTTACCAAATTCGCTCAATCGACTTCTGTTTCTGAATTAAATAAAGTCAGGACTGAAATCAGGGAAGAAGCAGTAGCATCAGTCCCCACTTTACTTGAAACAGGCCAACGGGTTTTTACTTTAACAGCACCAACAGGCGCAGGAAAGACATTTACATTGCTTGACGTAGCAAAAGCAATTCAAAAAGTAAAAGGTGATTTGGGTATTATTTTTGCTTTACCGTTTTTATCTATTACAGAACAAGTGCAGGACATTATTTCCAATGATTTACATGTTGATGCGCTTTCAGTCAACTCAAAATCATTTAATGAACGAATTGAGAGAGCCCAGGAAGAATATGAAACAGAGCAATCCCCGGAAAAATTGAAAGCTTTGCTTGTTGAGGATTTTATTGAAAATACGTTTGACCATCCTTTTATCATCACCACTTTTGTACAAGTATTTGAAACGTTGCTGAGCAATAGAAATTCAACTTTATTGAAATTACCCAATTTTTCTAACCGGATATTTTTAATAGACGAAGTCCAAGCACTACCTCCTCGTTTATATATTTTCTTTTCGGCGTGGCTAGATGCTTTCTGTAGGATGAATAATTCGTATGCAGTTCTTTCCACTGCCACAATGCCTAATCTGGCTATCCCGGAAAAAACTGGGTTGCAGAACAACAAAACATTTGAATTAAGAAATCCTCAAATGCTTTTTAAAACTTATTCATGTCCAAATGATTTATTAGAACCGAAGAAGTTTTTTGATAACGATGTTTTTAATAGGTATAGAATTTCTGTTATTGAAGAAGAACAAACAATCGAAAGTTTAAAAGATAGAATTCTTGCTGAAAAAAAATCAATATTAGTAATACTTAATACCATTCAGGATACAAAGGATTTATTTTATGCACTGTCCGACTTGTCGAATGTTTTTCTTTTAAACACACATTTTACACCAGAAGATAGACTTGATAAAATAGGAGAAGTAAAGAATCTATTGAAAGCTGAAAAAGCAATTCTTATATCGACACAACTTATTGAAGCAGGTGTTGATATTGATTTTCCGGTTGTTTATCGGGATTTATGTCCATTGCCAAGCCTTATACAAAGTGCAGGTCGTTGTAATAGAAATAAAAAGCTGGACTTTGGTGAAGTGTACTTATTTCAATTAGTGAATGGTAAAGGAAAATACAGTTCTGAACTTGTTTACCGAAACGAAGCAAAACTTTTTCTCGATTTTATCCGAAAAGAGATAAATGGAACAATTGAGGAGAAAGACTTATTTGACATCCAAAAACGGTTCTTTAATTCAATTACACAAGATTTGATTATTGGGGAATATCCCGAAGAAAATATGAACCTGATTGAAGAGGTGAATAAGGCTCAGTTTGAAACAGTTGGTAAATTTCAGCTCATTAACAACAAGACCTTTGGAAAGCAATATCAATTTTATGTACCAAGAGGTGAAACTGATTCTAATTTCGAAAAATTAATTGACTTACTTAAAACAGTGGTTTCTGGAAGTTATGAAGAAACTCGTAAAACAAAAATCGACATAAACTCACAAATGAAAAGAATGAGTAACCGGGTAATATCAGTACGCATATTTGATGATTCGAATCTGCCTCCTTTGCTCTATCCTGAATCTATTTGTGGCTTATATAAACTTAGTTTGGAAAATTATGATTCAGTAGTTGGATATAAATTGAATAAGGAGGATGTTTTTTTATAAATGATCATGCACCCCACCGGCACCCATTTCAATTACTACCACATTTGTCATCGTAAACTATGGCTATTTGCCCATAACATACAGATGGAACATACCAGTGATTTGGTATTCGAAGGGAAACTTATACACGAAAACACCTACCCGCAAAGAAGCTGTAAATACGAGGAAATACAGATTTCCGGAATTAAAGTCGATTATTTCGATGCTAAAAATAAAGTCATCCACGAAATAAAGAAATCGAACAAACGCGAAAATGCCCATGAATGGCAATTGAAATATTACCTCTATGTATTTGAAAAGAATGGAGTGGACGGAGTAAGTGGTATTCTGGAATATCCCAAATTACGGAAAACCGAAGAAGTGTTTCTAAGTGAAATAGACCGCCAGCAAATTGAAGAAGATTTAACACAGATCAGATTGATAATAAACTCAGAAAAATGTTCCCCGGTAATTGAGAAAGGGTGCAAAAACTGCTCTTACTTTGATTTTTGTTATGCAGGCGAAAAAGAAGATGAATGAAAAAGACCTACTATTTATTTAACCCCGGGCGTTTATCGCGAAAAGACAACACCTTAAAATTTACCCCGGTAGACGAAGAAGGGAATGAACAAAAACCACGTTATCTGCCTGTTGAACACGTAGACTCTTTGTATGTATTCGGATCACTCGATGCCAATTCTGCACTTTACAACTTTATAGGGAAGAATGATATAAGTGTTCACTTTTACGATTATTACGAAAACTATACCGGCTCGTTTTCCCCAAAGAACAAGCTATTGTCGGGTAAAATGCTAATTGCCCAAACTCAAGCCTATTTAAATGCTAAAAAGCGTTTACCCATTGCTCAAAAGTTTATTGAAGGAGCATCGTATAACATGGTGAAAAACCTAAAATATTACGACAACCGTGGAAAAGACATGTCGCCATTTCTCGAAAACATAGCCCAGCTCCAGCAAAAAATATCTAATTCACCAGATATCCCAACTCTAATGGGTATTGAAGGAAATATCCGAAAAACATACTACGATGCCTTTAACCTGGTTATTGACCACTACGAAATGGGCACGCGCTCTAAACAACCTCCTTTAAACATTGTCAACAGCCTTATATCTTTTGGCAATATGCTTTGTTACTCGGAATGTTTACGGGGCATTCATCAAACACAATTAGATCCGACAATAAGCTATTTGCACGAGCCTGGCGAACGTCGCTACAGCCTGGCCCTGGATATCTCGGAAATCTTTAAACCTATATTGGTTGACAGGGTAATCTTTAAAGTGTTGAACAAAAAAGAAATACAGGAAACCGATTTCGATCAGAAATTAAACCGTATCCTTTTAAAGGATAAAGGAAAAATGAAGTTCATAAAAGCTTATGAAGACCGTTTACAGGAAACCATTAAGCACCGGGCCCTGAATCGTAGTGTTAGCTATAAGCATTTGTTAAAACTGGAATGTTATAAATTGCAAAAGCATTTGCTTGAAATGGAAGAATATAAACCTTTTAAAATGTGGTGGTAATGTATGTGATTTTAGTTTATGATATTGGAGAGAAACGGGTAGGTAAAATGCTCAAACTGTGCCGAAAATACCTGAATTGGATACAAAATTCGGTGTTTGAAGGCGAATTGGCGGAAGTAAAATTAAAAGAACTGTTAACTTTGGCCGTAAAAATAATGAAGCCGGAGAAAGACAGTATAATTATTTTTAAAAGCCGCGACCCAAAATGGCTTGAAAAAGAAGTGGTAGGAAAAGAAAACAACGATCTTGATACCTTCCTGTAGTTGTCGTTCCCGAAATATTACAAGCAAATTTAAAGGGAGGATCTAAGTTTTTAGTTGCGTCACGTTCTTTGACGTATTGAAAATCAGAAACATAACATAAGTTGTCGCAAGTATGCCATTTTTATACTATTGACTATCGACAACTTTTTATATATTTTTTTGTTACTTTTAAAAAACTAAATAGCTGATTGACAGCTATATTTTTTAAGTTGTCGAACGACTATCAACCGCACCATAATGGAATTGAAATATCCTTTAAAGCCTGCAACTCCTCTGTGGGAGTCATGCTATCAACCGCACCATAATGGAATTGAAATTACGGTGAAGTGTGGATGAGATCAATGGATAACCCTGCTATCAACCGCACCATAATGGAATTGAAATTTAACAGGGCCCCTGGTGGTTAATCCAAAAAACAATACTATCAACCGCACCATAATGGAATTGAAATAAGTGGAGCGGCAAGCGGAAGCCCAACAGGTGCTGACTATCAACCGCACCATAATGGAATTGAAATTTTAGATTAACTGAAATAGAAGAGTATTCGACTGCCTATCAACCGCACCATAATGGAATTGAAATTTGTGACCGGATTTTCTTCAGTCTGATTTCTTAATTCTATCAACCGCACCATAATGGAATTGAAATTTAGAATACCTAAATCCTTTATTCTCAAACCCTATCTATCAACCGCACCATAATGGAATTGAAATTGATGAAGGACGTTTGTTTTACGATGAAAAAACAAGCTATCAACCGCACCATAATGGAATTGAAATGATGGTTATTGTGATAGCGTAAGCTTGAATCAAGCCGCTATCAACCGCACCATAATGGAATTGAAATTCAGGTGTGATTTTTACATCTTCATCATAAGCGTCTCTATCAACCGCACCATAATGGAATTGAAATTGCGTGGAAGGTGTGCCTGTATAATAGCCACTACCAACTATCAACCGCACCATAATGGAATTGAAATCTACAAATGATTTTGACGATTATTTTATAGGTATAGCTATCAACCGCACCATAATGGAATTGAAATTTGGAATACATATATCCCACCTTCTTAAAACCTATTCTATCAACCGCACCATAATGGAATTGAAATCTAGATGAAAATAATAATCCTATTCACAATGCCGATCTATCAACCGCACCATAATGGAATTGAAATGGGGTTATCGGCACTACAGGACGGTAATTATTCAATCTATCAACCGCACCATAATGGAATTGAAATTTTGTTTGCAATGATAAAATACTAGGTATTGAGGTGCTATCAACCGCACCATAATGGAATTGAAATAGTGAAAGTACCGGTGGGCTGATGACAGTCACATTTCTATCAACCGCACCATAATGGAATTGAAATAAACCTGTAACTAAAAATATTGTTTTTAGTTTTTTTCTATCAACCGCACCATAATGGAATTGAAATATCGACCAGATAAAGAAAGCCATTGAGACTGTTTAATCCTAAGAGAACTAACCACTTACAAGCAGCAACCCTCTCTGAGCTTAGTTAAACGGAAGAAAACAAAAAACGCTGGCCAATAACTGGCGCAGCGCTTTTCTATCAAACCAAGTAAACAGTCTTTTTTGAAAGTTTAGTTTTGTAGTAATGTGGTTTTTTATGTGGTTTGTTTAGTTTGGATGAATCTTGAATTGGTTTTGTCTAGTTGTTTTAAGTTAAGTAATCTAATGTTATTTGACTTCCAGGACAACATACCTTGAAAATTTATAAAATTCGTCAGGATTGTTAATCGCAAGCATTTCTATATGGTTAGTAGTATCTGATACAAATTCATAAGAACCAGATGGGTGCTCTGAAATCAGTTGGGCTTTTTCCGAATTTACAGGAATAGATTTTGTATCCCTTATATCGATAACAGCAAACTGCTCCTCATCTATGTTGTTGTTAATGGTCTTGGTTTTGCCAAGCCCAAGAAATCCGCCTTCTTTTGTCACAAGCCCTTTTTCTTTCAGCTCTTTTGATGTTCCAAGGGTGTAATAAGCCCTATTCAGATCATCAAGTTCACTTTCCTGAACCTTGATGATCATATCTTGTTCAACCTTATTGGTTTCGAGCACTTGAATTTCTTCAGTTAATACTCCAAGCTCGTAATCCTTTTGTTCCAATTCTTCGGTTAATGCCAACACTTCAGAGTTCCTTGTCTTGTAACTTTCCTCAAGTTCTGCCATTTTCTTTTCAAGGCTGGCAATTTGAACCCCGGATTTTTTGAGTTTTTTATTTAAAACATTGATGCGTTTTCTGCTTTCATCCAAGAGTGCAGCAAGATCTTTCACATCTTGAACAATCTTTTCTTTTCTGTTTTGCCCCAATTCAGGATTATCTGAAGTTACAGATATCATGTTTCTTTGTTCCCTTATAAACGCAAGGTTTTCTTCGATTTCTGTAAATCCATCAATCATCACATTCATTAAAGAATCCCTCTCGTTAATTAATGTGACAAGTGAATCGTTTTCATATTGCAGCGATAAAACCGTTTTTGAACTGTTTTCTGTCTGGCATGCAGCTGCGAAGATTATTGCAGCTGCAGCAGACAAAAATAAGCTTGTGGTTTTTGTTAGTAGTTTCATGGTGTTTATTTATAAAAAATAGTTTTGGGTTTCAATTAAAAAATGTAAGGACCAATATTCCGCTTGGAACCTATGGCCCTTACAGGCCAATAATCAATAGTTTAGTGATTTTTTTGTTGTTTGTTGTTTGTTGTGTACTTTGTTAATTTGACTCTTTATGTTTTAATACAATTTAGAATTTATACTTAATTCTCATTTTTAATACGAATGTGCCACTATATTTACCAAATACGTGCCACGCAAGAAACCAAAACACAAACTACTGATATAGTGCTTGTTGTGTTTTTAGATAAACATAAAATCCTGTCAAAATGAGAGAGGGATTCTCAAATTGAAAAAATATTTGGGTCTGGAATAAAAAAGAAACCGATTTTGGTTCTGTTAGAAGTAAAAACCAATTATTCTAGAAAACGTGAAATATGGCTTCTGCAAATTTATGGCCTTGATGAGGGATACCAAGGAATTAGACTACTATCTGAAACTATTGTTTATTCTTTTATCATCCGGTATATGGTTGATTGTCCAATATCAAGTTTTTCTGCAACCAGTTTAATATTGTTATTGTATTTTTTGAGGTAGGCGCTAACAATTCTACGCTCATATTCCCTTAAAGTAAGATCTTCGTCCAAAACATCGGAAGTTGCCCCTGCAGTATGAAGAATTATATCCTCAGCAGTAAGTTCTTTGTGGGAAGAAAGTGTTACAGCCAACTCTGATATTGATTTTAGTTCTCGAATATTGCCTGGGAAGTCGTAAAAAAGTAATTTTTTTTGTGCTGATGAACTCAATACTTTAGGTTCTATATCATTTTCAAGACAAAATTGATCGACAAAATGCTTGGCAAGAATAAGAGTGTCTTTTTCTCTTTCGCGCAAGGGTGGCAAATGAACAGGAAGCCCCATAAGCCTGTAATACAAATCCTCCCTGAAATTGCCTTTTTTCACCTCATCGAGCAATTTTTTATTGGAAGCCACAATTATTCTGCAATCAACCTTAATCGCTTTATTGCTCCCTACCCTTATAATTTCTTTCTCCTGCAACGCTCTCAGAAGTTTTGTCTGAAAGCTTATGTCCATTTCTGTAACTTCATCTAAAAACAAGGTGCCTTCATGAGCCTCTTCAAATTTCCCTATTCTTCTGAAACTTGCCCCGGTAAATGCTCCCTTTTCATGACCGAACAGCTCACTCTCTATCAGTTCAGACGGAACAGCTGCAACATTAATCGGCACAAATGGTTTGTCTTTTCTTTTTGAATTGTAATGTACAGCTTTGGCCACTAGCTCCTTTCCTGTTCCTGTTTCCCCGGTAATAGTAACTGTTATATTTGTTCTTGCAGCTTTATCTATCAGGCTATAGATAGATTTTATGGCTTCACTGTTGCCAATTATTGTATTTTGAAAATCGTATTTCTGCTGTACTTCCTGTCTGAGGGAGGACAATTCCTTTCTAAGGGCTATACGGTTGCGAAGGTTATTCACTGCATTTAGGAGTCTTTCTTTTATATCGTTTGACTTTACAATATAATCATAGGCCCCATGTTTTAGGAGTTCAACAACAACATCAATTTCATCTTGTTCTGATATTAATATTACCTCGATGTCTTCGTTCATCTGTTTGATTTTTTGAAGCACCTCAAAACCTGTCATGTCCGGCAAACGGTAATCAAGTGTTATTATATCAGGATTCTCATCCAGGCTCATAAGGCAACTTTTACCATCCAGAAAGCTTTTAACCTCATAATCAGGGTTTAATTCCAGGTTATGGACCAGCAATCTGTTATACCAATCATTGTCCTCTACTACAAATATTTTTAAAGCTTTTTGTTCCATTAAGTCACTTGAAGTTCAACTTCTGTTTTAATTATTATTGATTAAAGATTAACTGTTTTGGAGGCTAAAAAATTCTCTACCTCAATAATCAATTGGTTAATCTGCAACTCTGCTTTTTGCACCATTTCATATAACTCTTCTTTCTGGTCATTATTTCGTGCAATTGTTTCAATTTCTTTCAATAAATCTGCCAATTCTACAGCATCCAGGTGTTTGCAAGGCGATTTTATTTTATGGGCATTTTCGGCAAGACTGTCCCAATCTTTTGCTTCCAAAGCACTTGAAACCTCCTTTAATCCTTCCTTTGATGTTTTGATGAACATGTGAAGCATTTCAAAAACAAACTTTTCATCGTTGCCTGCAATATGGTATAAGTTATTGAACATTTCAGGCTCCTGCCCTACCGGTATTTCTGACAATGTGCTTTCTGTAGCAGGACTTCTGGGAATTTCAATATTCAAAAGGTCACAAATACTCTTAAACAATACTCCCTCTTTAAAAGGTTTCGCAATTATCTTATTAAATCCAGCTTCTTTGCATCTGTTCAGTTCTTCTTGCGAAGTAGTGGCCGTAAGTGCGATTAAAGGTAGATTATTATAACTTTTATCAGATAATCTTATCATAGCAGCTGTATCTATTCCATTCAACTCTGGCATTTGTATATCCAACAAGCCAAAATCATAAGGTTTCCCGCTATTTAATGCTTCTAACACTTTCTTTCCATCTTCAACCAAGTCGAATTGAATATTCCATTTTTTTAAAAGGTGTGCTATCAATCCTCTGTTGTATTCATCATCATCAGCAACTATTAGGTATAACGGAGGCAAGATATTGGGCATAGGCTCAAGCTCTTTTTCAAAAGTATCTATCTGGTCTTCTCCAATGTGATAGGGGATTTCTACCTCAAAGGTTGTTCCTTCCTGTACTTTACTGTTCATATGGATAGTGCCCCCTTGAATTTCAACCAGCTTTTTGACTATAGACAGTCCGAGACCGGTCCCCCCAAACTTTCTGGAAGTGCTTGAGCTTGCCTGGTTAAATTCCTCAAAAATAAATTTATGCTCTTGTTTTGAAATACCAATGCCACTATCCTTAACAACCAAAATGAGGTTGGCAATATCTTCGTTGATTGTATGCACTAACAGTTCAACAGATACAAACCCCTTACTGGTAAATTTTAAGGCATTGCTTACCAGATTAAGTACTATCTGTTTTAGCCTCAGTGGGTCTCCCAATAGAACTTGCGGCACATCTTCAGATACCCTTAATGTAAAATCGATTTTATGGGTATCGGCCCTGCTTTTGTAAAGATTGAAAACCTCGGAAACAATCAAGTGTGGTGAAAATGGGATTTTCTCTAGTTCAAACTTCCCCGAATCCATCTTTGAAAAATCAAGTACATCATTAATAATACCCAACAAGTGTTCTGCTGATTTTTTAATGATGTTGACTTGTCCAACAGAGTCCTGATCCTTGACTTGCTTTTCCAGTTGCTCTGTAAACCCCACAATGGCATGCATTGGGGTTCTGATTTCATGACTGATATTTGCCATAAACTGTTCACGGACCTTTGTTAGTCGTAAAGCCTCGTCTTTGGCCCTAACCAATGCTTTCTGTATTGCATGTGATTTTCTAACATAATCCTGAATAACATAAAACACGCCTATCAACAAACCAGAAAAGATGATGAGGAAAACAACCAGCAGGCTTTTTGTTGAACTTGCCAGGTTATCTGCTTCAACAGCCCTTTTAGCCAGTTCTTCCAGTTCTTCTTTTTCAAGTATGCTTATAAGTTGGTTTAGTTGTGTCGAAATCTCATCGCTCATTTTTGACAACCTGATTTCTTTTGCTGTTATCTCTTGTTGTACCTGCCCCTCTTCCTGTCTTATCCTGGTAATCTCATCATGAATAATTTGTGGGGCAATACCCACTTGTATAACAGTATCTTTCGATATTATTTCCTCTTGTACAACAGGTACTGGCTCAGTATCATGTATTTCAGGTTCTGCAACTTCTTTCTTCTTAAAAATCCGGGCAAAAAATCCTTCATCCATCTCCTCTTCAGATTGAGTTTCTTCCTGAGTTGCAATTGAATCTGTTTTGACTATGGTAATATTCTGGGGCACTTTAATTGTAAGCGTATCGTTTGTAGAATCAAGTTTTATCGACAATTTACTTAAAGCATTGTCAAGCCTGTCATCGGAGCGTATAGTCAACAACCTGTTCCAGACTTCAAACTTCTTTTGTATTAATGAATTAATTGAATCGATTTGGTTAAGCTTGTGCGTATTGGCCAGGTTTATTTTTCTTAGCTGTGCATGCTTTTCCATCACCGATTTTTTGACTTCCGCGTAGGGCTTTAAATACATATAGTCACCAGACAAAGTATAATATTTTATGCTGCTTTCGGCCTGTGCTATACTAGTGTTTATTTCCTTGATAAGTATCAGTGACATGTTGGGTTGAGCCTCTGTCTGCAAGGCAGAGACAATTTTGTTGATGCTCCGGTAGGAAAAATTACCTGCCAGCCCAACAACAGCTGCTGCAACAATAATTAAAGATGCTATTTTAAACTCTACTGATAATTGCTTCATGTTACATTTGAAGAAATTCTTATCAAAAATAGGTTAATAAATGAAGATTTTCGAAAATATTTCATGTATACCATTTATCTGTGAAAGATTCTTCAATTTTGGACAGATAAACATTTTCTTTCTGAAATTCAAGTAAATATTTTGATTCTTGGGAAGAATTCATTTTTTTTACATGCACAGCTATAGGTAATTATGAATATTGCTCCCATTAATAGATTTTTTACAGTCATATCCATTTTTATACATTTCAGTTTATTATCTGCACAAAACAGTGATGCTGAAATTCTGATAAAAAGAGACATCTGTACAATTAACAACAACAAACTTTTAGTAACAAAAGAAAGAGTTATTGCCATATACAACCGCAGGGGGGAGAGAAACACTGAATTTTCAATACCTGCCTATGGCAGCACCAGAGTTAAAGGGATTGAGGCTTACATTACAGATAGCAATGGCAAAAAAATCAGGCAACTCTCTAAAAAGGAAATAAAAACTGTACAGGAATATTCCTATGATGCCCTATACGAGGATATATTTTATCAAAAATTTTCACTCAGGCATAACGTATACCCTTATTTTATCCACCTAAAATACAGAGTAGAATATTCTGAATTCTTAACCATTGCAGATTGGAGCCCTGTTTATAATAGTATATACCCTACCAAAAAGGCCTCCCTGGAATTATATGTGCCGAAAGATTACACTGTCAACATTAAAGAGTATTTGGTTTCTTCTGCTAAAATCAATTTTACGGGCAATCTCAAACACTATAAGTGGGAGAGCAACTATCTCGATCCAATAAAAAATGAAGCTTACTCCCCTCCCCTTGAATCGTTGACCCCAAATGTAAAAATTAATCCAAGCAATTTTGTTTATGGACTTGAAGGTTCACAGAATAGCTGGGAAGATTTTGGCAATTGGGTTTTTAGGTTGACTGATAACCTACAAGATCTACCTGATAATGAAAAAAATAAAATAGACCAATTAATATCGGGGTGTACTAACAGCAATGAGATTGTCTCGAAACTTTACCAATATTTACAAGATAACACAAGGTATATTGCCGTACAACTTGGAATTGGCGGACTAAAACCCTTTCCTGCAAGCTTTGTATCCACAAATAAATATGGCGATTGTAAAGCTTTGTCCAATTACATGAGAGCTATGTTAGCATATGCTGGAATAGAATCTGAATATACCATAATAAATTCTGATGAGGAAAATCCCCCTTTAGACTCAAGTTTACCAGGACAGTTTTTTAACCATGTCGTTTTAATGGTCCCTGAAAAAAACGACACTACTTGGCTTGAATGTACAAGCAACAGTTGCCCCCCAGGATATATGGGTACCTCAACCCAAGACAGGTGGGCTCTGGCCATCGGCCCGGAAAGCTCAAAACTTGTTAAAACACCAGTTCTTAGCTCAGATCAGGTAAAAACGGTCAATTCGTTCACCTTTGAATTAAGAAAATCTGGCAATGATTTAGTTTCTATAAGGAATAGTTATGGGGGCGAGAAATATGAATTTTTAAGTTATGCAGTTAAAGAATTTGTTTCCAAAACGCAGAGAGAGTTCATTGAAAGCATTTTACCTTTTTCAAATTTCACAATAAAAAGTTTCAAATCCTTCATTGAAGACCGGAACAAAGCTAAGATTGTACTTGAGATTGATCTTGAAGCAAACAGCCAGCTTAAAAAATACGGCAATGATTTAGTTTGCAATATATTGAATGTTCATATACCTGATTTTAAGGATCCTGCAAAAAGAAAGTTGCCCGTATGGATTAATTACCCTATAAATAAATTAGATACGCTCACCTATAAAATCCCTTATGGAACTCAGGTCAGTGATTTGCCCAAAAACCTTCAAATCGACTCACCTTATGGATCTTACAGTTTAAAAGTAGAGAATAACACTTCTGAGGTTTCCATAATACGGACTTTTCAGATTTACACCGGAAAATACGATCTGGATAAGTACAAGCAATTTTACCAGTTTATTCAGGAAGTAGAACAAGCTGAACGAAAAAATGTAATATTATTAAAAGAATAACCAATGAAGAACCTTGCCCTTCTAGTACTATCCAGTTTTTTACTAACCCTTACAATCCAGGCACAAGACTATTCCCTGGACTATGGAAAAATAACACTTCACGAACTAAAATCGAAGGAATATCCATATGAAAAGGAAGCTGCAGCTGCAATATTATATGACATTGGTAGAACAAAGTTTACAGAAAATGCCGAAGGAGGCTTACAGCTCGAAACTGAACGAAGAGTGAAAATAAAAATTTACAGTGAGGCCGGATTTGATTATGGACAAATTGAAATACCTTTCTATGATGAGGGGTATAAGTACGAAAAAATCTCTGATATTGAAGCTATTACTTATAACCTAAACGAAAATGGACAAAAAACAGTTACCCCTTTAAAAAAGGAGGATGTATATACCGAGTCTGTTTCACCTAAATATAAACTAGTGAAATTTGCAATGCCCAACTTGCAGGTTGGTTCTGTTATTGAATATAAATATACATTTATATCACCATTTCTGTTTTCTTACTATGATTGGGAATTCCAATCAGATATTCCGGTAAAATTCAGCAAGTATTATGCTCATATGATTCCTTTTTATACTTATTCATATATTTTACAAGGCACTAATAAGTTTGACTATTCTACAAGTTATGAAAGTTCCGGTCTGCCAAACAGGTATGCCGGAATTGATTACAAAGACCTTATCTACGAGTTCATGATGGACAATGTTCCCTCGTTTAAAGATGAAGGCTATATAACATCAAAAGAGGACTATATTATAAAACTTGATTTTCAATTATCATCATCAACATCTCTTTCCGGAATAAAAACAGAATATTTAACCACATGGCCGAGTCTGGCAAAAGATATTCTCAAAGAACCAAATTTTGGAGGTTACATTGATGCAGCCACAAGAAAAACCAAAGATATAGCACAAAAACTAATGGCAGAATCGGAGAGTAAGTTAGATTTGGCTAAAAAAATCTGTGATTATACAAAACAAAACTACAGCTGGGACCATAGAAACAGATACTTTGCAGAGGGAAATGTAAAAAAATTCATGAATGCAAAAAAAGGATCAAGTGCAGACATCAACCTTTTTATGCTTGGAATCTTCAACAACACAGATATTGTTGCTAAACCTGCTATCTTAAGCACCCGGGACCATGGAAAAATTAAAGTGGATTATCCTTTCGCCCATTTCTTTAATTATGTTGTTGTATATGTCGAAATTGACGATGCAATATTGCTTATTGATGCGACAAATCCCTTAATTCCTTTTAATCTATTGCCTGTTGAGTGTTTAAACGAAAGTGGATTTGTTATTGATAAAAAAGAACCTTTTTGGGTAAACCTGCAACAAGGCCAACCATCTTTGATTCATCATACAATAAAATGCAACCCAAAACCAGATGTTGACTCACTGGAAGTTAGTGTATCAACGATAACAAACCTATATGACGCCAATTTATATAGAAAAAGAATTAACGATGATGAGGAAAAACTCAAAAAATTCGTTGAAGATAAGGGAATAGCCCTTATTGGTGAACCTTATACAAGAAACTTCTTCGAAAGTTCGAAAAACTATATGATTGGATACAAAGGCAATAAATCCCTTGAATATATTGGTGGCAAAATCTATATATCCCCATTTTTAAATGAACCTCCATCAGAAAACAAATTTATAAGTATAGATAGAACGTACCCGGTTGATATGACTTATTCAAAAAAAAGATCTTATAAAAGTTTTATTCTTATACCTGATGGATATCAAGTAGATTATTTACCAGAAGACGAACAGGAAGAAAATATTTTATTCTCTTTTTCCTATTCAACAAAGGTTTCAGAAAATGGAAAACAAATTATTGTAGATGCTGAATATTCATTTAAAAAGGCTGTTTACGAAGTCAAAGATTACAAACTAATAAGATACTACCATATTAAGCTAATTGAGAAACTTAATGATAAGATAAGCCTTAAAAAAGTTGATTAAAAAGTTCCAGATATTTATAAACCTATTGATGTTAATTGAAATTTACTTTAATTTAGGTTTTGAATGAAGGGATTAGTCGAGCAAATGGAACCGCACATGATTTCTTGTGTTTACAAGAAATACATAGGCATTGAATGCCCATGGTGCGGATTGCAAAGAAGCTTTTATTTACTTCTCGAGGGCAACTTTCAGGAGTCCTTTATAACCTTTCCTCCATTAACACCCTTATTATTCATGCTGGCTTTTTTGCTTGTTCACTTGGTTTTTAAACTAAAAAAAGGACCAAAAATACTAATGGGCATGTTTATAACGAATATCATTATATTAGTTCTTAGTTATACTTTAAAAATTACTATTACTAACTAACCAAAAGAAATTATGGATCAACAGCAACAACTTCCTAATGCAACAGCCACCTTAGTCATGGGAATACTCTCCTTGTTTTTTGGCTGCGGATTAGGTCTAATCTTTGCAATAATTGGGCTTATTATTTCAAAAGAGGGCAAACTGTTATATGAGGCTGATCCTGGGAAATATGCAGGATGGGGCAACCTAAATGCTGGACGAATTATGTGTATTATCAGTCTGGCTTTGACTGGAGTAGTACTACTTATCCTAATAATAATGGGCGGCACTGTATTATCTATTTTATCTGAAGTTGCTGGAGATTGGTATTAAACAACTGTATTTCAAACCTTTGTTCATAACTCCCTAATATAAAAAGGTTTTATATGTTATGTAATTTTATAACTTTAATTCGATAAGTTATAATAATTGAATTCAAACTTCTAAAATTATGAATGTTACAACCTGCCCAAAAACACCAAACTGCCCAATTTTTAATGGGATTCTAAAAGGCACACACTATACCGAGACATATAGAGCCCTATACTGCTTGGCTGGCCAAAAAGGACAGAAGAAATGCAAACGATTTCTTGTTGCAGAAGTTGCTGGCAAATGCCCTGATAATTTGTTGCCTAATTCGACCAAGTCGGTTGAAGCAATAGTAGCTGAAATGAAAGTAAAAGGAGCAGTGTGACCACTTCTTTACTATAACGATTCGAAAATTTCAACGGCTGCCCTTGATTTGTTCAAGGTGTAAAAGTGAATCCCCGGAGCACCACCAGCCAATAACTCTTGGCACTGCTTAATGGTATAATCAATTCCTATTTGATAGGTTTTTGCCGGATTATCTTTATGTTCTTCCAGTCTTACCGTTAGCTCTTGAGGAATTTGTGTGCCTGACATTTTGGTAAACCGTTCAATTTGCTTGAATGAAGTTATTGGAATAATGCCCGGAATAATTCTTGATTGGATTCCAACTTCTCTGGCTCTATCAATAAAATTAAAGTAATATTTATTATCGAAAAAAAGCTGGGAAATTAAGAAATCTGCTCCTGAAGCAACTTTTAATTTAAGATTTGCTAAATCTTCTTCAAAACTATGTGCCTCCGGATGCTTTTCAAAATAACAAGCACCAGCCTTGCAAAAATCAAATTCATCTTCGACAAATGAGATCAATTCGCTGGCATGTTTAAAACCACCTTTAACCGGTTCAAACTTCGTATTCTCTTTGGGGGGATCTCCTCGCAGCAACATTAGGTTTTGAATGTTGATAGACTGAAGATATTTTAAATCTTCTGTGATTTTATCCCGGTCAGCACCGACACAAGTATAATGTGCCACAGTAGTAAGACCTATTTTATTCTGCAAATAATCCACCAGGTTAAAAGTCCTTCCCTGGGTAGATCCTCCAGCACCATATGTCACTGTTACAAACGATGGCGACAACCTCATGAGTTGACCAACATTAATACCAAAGTCTACTGCGGAAATCTCATCTTTTGGAGGAAAAAACTCAAAGGAGAAAGTCCTTTCTTGCGAAACAAAAATATCCGTAATTTTCATAAATATTCAATTCTTTTGAAACTTTATACAATCTTACATGTAATTTAGATCAGTTGCAAGCCATTTTTCAACTTTTTCTTCAGCAATCCCTTTTCTTTTTGCATAGTCTTCAACCTGGTCTTTGCTAATTTTCGCTACATAGAAATATTTAGAATTTGGATTTGCAAACATTAGTCCGCTAACCGATGCAGCCGGAACCATAGAAAAGCTTTCAGTTAAACTAATACCTGTTTTATTATCAATATCAAGCAGATTTAACAAAGTTTCTTTCTCTGAATGATCCGGACATGCCGGATAACCATGAGCAGGCCTAATCCCTTTATAATTCTCCAGGAACATGTCATTCATGCTTAAGTCCTCCTCTTTATCATATCCCCAAAAATCTTTCCTCACTTTAAAGTGCAACAGCTCGGTGAACGCTTCTGCAAGCCTATCAGCCAAAGCCTTAACCATGATACTGTTATAGTCATCATGATCTTGCTCAAACTTTTGGACCAGTTTATCAACCCCAATACCTGCGGTAACAGCAAAAGCGCCTATATAGTCAATTCTTCCTGAATCACGTGGCGCAATAAAATCAGACAAGCACAAATTGGGTGCATCTTTTCCTTTATCTACTTGATTTCGAAGATTTTTAAATACAGTAAGCACCTCACTTCTGTTCTCATCCGAATAAACCTCGATATCATCACCTACAGAATTGGCTGGGTAAAAACCAACTACTCCGTTAGCTTGAATAAGGTTCTCTTCGATAATCCAGTCCAGCATTTTGTTTGCATCATCAAAAAGCTTTCGGGCTTCCTCTCCTTGCCTGGGGTCATCAAGTATTTCCGGAAACTTTCCCCTCAATTGCCAAACAACGAAAAAGAAAACCCAGTTAATATATTCTCTGATCTCCTTTAGGTCATAGGAAACCAACATCTTAGTTCCTAAGAATTTGGGCTTAATAATTTCCTGTGTGCCCCAATCTATTTTCAGTTTGTTTTCTCTGGCTTCCTCAAGCGAAACATAGCGAACCCTGGCACTTGATCCGGAGTAAGTATCCCTAAGCTGACCATATTCCTGTTTAACTTTTTTAATATATTCGTTCCGCAGGTTTTGGTTGATCAGGCTGCTCACAACGCCAACACTTTTTGATGCATCCTTAACATGCACAACCGGAGCGCCGGTATGGGGCTCTATTTTAACAGCGGTATGGATTTTAGAAGTTGTTGCTCCTCCAATTAAAAGCGGAGTTTTAATACCTTGTTTGTCCATTTCCCGGGCAAAATCACTCATGATTTCAAGCGATGGAGTGATCAAACCACTCAACCCTATAATATCTACATTTTTTTCCTTGGCAACCTGAATAATCCTCTCGGTTGGTACCATTACTCCGAGGTCAATAACTTCATAGTTATTACAAGCTAGTACCACACCTACAATGTTTTTACCGATATCATGCACATCCCCTTTTACTGTTGCCAATAATATTTTACCAATACCTGTAGAAGTTTTGCCTAAAGAAACATTCTCTTCTTCAATAAATGGAAGAAGTGTGGCCACGGCTTTCTTCATTACACGGGCACTTTTCACAACCTGGGGCAAAAACATTTTACCGGCACCAAACAGGTCACCAACAACACCTATACCGTCCATCAGAGGCCCTTCAATTACATTGATCGACCTTGGGTAATTTTTTCTGGCCTCTAAAACATCCGCTTCGATATAATCAACAATACCTTTTACGAGGGCATGGCTCAACCGCTGTTCAACTGCAGCATTCCTCCATTCATCAGTTTTTTGAAGCTTTTGTCCCTTATCCTGCTTAACAGTTTCAGCAAAATCAATTAACTTCTCTGTACCATCTTCTGTTCTGTTTAAAATAACGTCTTCAACAAGCTGAAGCAATTCTTTTGGAATATTATCATAAACCTCCAACATAGATGGATTTACGATTCCCATATCCATTCCGGCTTTCGTGGCATGATACAGGAATGCAGAATGCATGGCTTCCCGAACAACATTATTGCCCCTAAACGAAAATGACAGGTTACTAACACCTCCACTAACTTTGGCATAAGGTAAGTTCTCTTTTATCCACTTTGTAGCATTGATAAAGTCGACTGCATAGTTATTATGTTCTTCAATTCCAGTAGCAATTGCAAGGATATTAGGATCAAATATTATGTTTTCAGGAGGAAAACCAACTTTCTCTGTTAAGATTTTATAGGCTTTTTCACATATTTCAATTTTACGTTCAAAAGAATCTGCTT
>JBNKPU010000194.1:0-19747 GCA_050295515.1 Bacteroidales bacterium
CCATTTCTTTCAATTCGATGTTTAAGTCCTTGTTGAATTTTACTGTCTGGCATCCAGTATTTGTATAACCTATTATTAAAAGTCCAGTTAAAAGAATTTTTAGGATTTTACCCATTGTTCATTCGTTTGTTTGCTTGCAGGTAACGGTTGGGTATATGAAACGCTTGGCGTTTCAAAGCGATTTCCTATCAAACCGTTGCAAAGTTTATTAAATGTACCGCCCTTAAAATTAGCACTTCCCGCCAAATGTTTTATATACCTTGTTAGCAAGTGTTTTACTTATTTTTTAATTGCTTTAAATCCTCTATAAATTAAATATTCTTTGCCCGTTTCGTCTTTAATGAATTGAAGTGCAGAACCACTTACTTTTCCAAAACCATAAACTATTGCTAAGTTATCATTAATTATTTTCATGGGTCTAAAAGATAAAATCAATAAATCATGGTCTATTTTTAAATTGAATTCTTTTTCATATGCTGTAACATTGACAACTTTATAAGTTCCCAATCTATCAAGCCAAATCTTATTAATTGGTTCATTGATTATTTTTGTGCCCCATATTTCCTGATAACCATTCTTGTACACCCGAATTAGGTAAGTATTATTATCATAGTTTTCAAAATAATATCTCTCTTTCGTATTTAAAATTAAAGAGGTGTCAGCGCCAGCCGGAACAAATTCATTATTTCCTAATGGTAGCAGGTACTTTTTTCCATAATCACCATAGTCTATTACTAATTTTTTACCGTCCATTCTAATTTTATAAGCCAAATCACTGGCAGCATAAGTTCCTAAATATTTGTCAAAATCCTTCTCTGAAAGGGTTAGGGTATCTAAATTATCATCATTTTCATATATAAAATTATGTTCTTTATGTATTGAATTTCGTATTATTTCGAATTCAGGTTTATTTGGCTTTATCCCTTTTATATTAGCAAGTTCACTTAATATTATTTCCGAATAATGAAATATTTTATTTGCAGTGGCAGAATTTGACAACATTACTATTCCCAGACCTGACTCGGGCGCAATATAAATAGAGCCTCTATGATAAAGATTGGCAGATTCATGACTGAATGTTTTTCCAACCTTACTATAATAAACCATTCCAATTAAACCCATCGTAAAACCTAAATCATAAAAAACATCATGGTTTTGAACCTTTGTCATTTCTTTTTGGGAAGTTATTGTTAAAATTTTTGAATTACCAGTTTTCTCGCTTGAGATAAAAGCTTTCATGAATTTTCCCATATCTGTCGCTGAAGAAAAAAGGCTTCCAGCTGGCATATCGATTATAGGTAATTCATTAAATTGCTGTTTATTTTCATTGTAGCCCAGCAAGCATGAAGGAGGCTGATTCGTACTTGTAAAAAAACCACTGTTCTTCATTCCTGTTGGATTTAATATAAATTCATCTATGTGTTCAAAATAATCATCATGGCTGACATTTTCTATTAGATTTCCAAGAAGCGAAACTCCAGAATTCGAATATCTAAATATGGTATTAACAGGATTGGTAGCATAATCATTATTAATATAATCAAGAAGTTTTGTAAAGTGTTCAGGTTCTTTTGAAAATTTATTTGCATCAATTGCTGGGATACCGGCATGATGGGTCATCATACTTCGGATGGTAATATCATTAATACTACCATAGATACTTTTCATTTTAAACTCCGGTACATATTTCACAAAAGAACTATCAATATTAATTAATCCTTTTTCCTGTAGTTGCATTACAGCAATCCCTGTAAACAGCTTTGTCAATGAACCTATTAGAAAGGGTGTCTCAGCGGATACTTTCATATTCTTTATCGTATCGTACGAGCCAAAGCCTTCGCTCCATATAATACTATCATTATCAACAACTGCTATGCTTAAACCAACTATATTGTTTTTTTTTATTTCATCAGTCAAAATCGACCTATATTTCTCAATCAGTTTACAAACTTCTGATGTGTCATTTTTTATCTGGGCACTGCAATCTAGAAAAATGAACTTCATTATCAAAATGAAATAAATAACCCTATATTTTCTCATAGTTGATGGTTTATGGTTTAAATACTTGCTAACGGTAATTGTAAACAACGTAGCGAAATTCAAAGCGCTTATCTATCACCATACCGCCTTAGTTTATTAAAAGTAAATGCCTTAAATATAGCACTTTCATCGCTATGTTTGTTTACATAATGTTAGCACCAGTTGTTTTTTTCTCAAGGTATATCATTATGTAATATTTGTCCTATCAATTTTCCATTTTTAAAATACATTACTATTTGATGTCCGAAACTGTCTTTTGCAAGTGGCTTACCTGTTAAATCAGTTTTTCCATCATAAAATATGTCTCTAACAAAATTCCACTCAAATTTTTCAATACCATTGGTCATTGAAGTTTTGTCTGGACTACCATAAATGTTAATTGCTTTTTGCATGGAGTCACCAAGTCTAAAACCTTTGTCAGTAATAAAATACGCTGAATTGATTTTCGTTGATTGCGTTAAAAAACCACTGAAATCTTTTAGTTTTTGTTTTTCCGATGCAAGTTCTCCACCGTCAATATGCAGTTCCATTCTATTGATTAAGTCTGTTGGAATGTCATCATTGTAAAAATGATATGTTAGCATTCGGTGATAGTCTGTGTAGAGTTCAAAAACAAGTGTCTGTTTTAAAGTGTCGTTACTAAACCAAGCCTTGTCATAAGAGGACGTCAGTCCACTTTGTTTTTTATACGAGGAATTATTGCTTGTCTTATCTGCAAGCATTCCATTCGTTACTGGAAAGTCATCAACTGCAAAATTTATAATAGAGTCTGAAACAGCAATAGTAATTTGTTGTTCAGGTATTATCTGTGAATCAATTGAAACAGAGTCAATCTTAATATTTTCACTTTTTACAGATGTCTCAGTCCTGTAATTATTACAAGATAAGAGTCCGAATGAAATCGCAATTATCAATGTTTGTAGTGTCTTTTTGTTTTAATTGCCCACAACGGTTTGCCGGTATAAAATCGCTGCGCATTTCGAAGCACTTTCATATCAGCCCGTTGCTGCTGTTGATTAAATGTTATGTCGCTTAAATATAGTACAATCCGCGCAATGTTTTATGACCGGCTGTTGAACTAAACCTCCTTCGTCGGTGGATTAACCTTTGCTAATATTCTAATATGTTACTTTTGTGTATTAATCTAAATTTTAAATATATGAAAAAAAAGCAACTGCATTATTTGACGATCAATTGGAGAAGTTCCGTCAGCGTATGGTGGTAAACCATTTTTCCATTAGTACCATCAGTGGCTATATGGCTGCGTTAAAAAGGTTGTACGCATTTTATAATCTTCCACCGGAAAAGCTTAGTGAAGACCAACTTGTCACCTTTGTATGCCATCTTAAAGAAGAGCTCTACTTATCATCTGCCACGATGCGAATAAGCGTTGCTGCCATCAAGTATTTTTATTTCCACATTTTAAACAGGCAGGCTCTTTGCGATAAAATTCCTTACCCAAAAAAAGAAAAATTCAAACGCACTATTCTTTCAGGCTCAGAAATAAAAATGCTTTTTGAAAAAACAACCAATCTTAAACACAGACTTCTTCTAAAACTCACTTATTCTGCTGGCTTGCGACGAAGCGAAATACTGACCTTGCATGCCCATGATTTTGATTGGAAAAATATGCAGGTTCTGGTTCGAGGGAAGGGCAACAAAGAGCGTTTCTCCGTCTTGGCAAAAAGCTTAAAAGCCGATTTTGACCTGTATTTGCATGAGGAGGACCCACAGGGCACACTGTTTTTTGGACGGACAAAAGACCAGCCCCTTAGTGAAAACTCAACACGGTGGATTATAAATCAAGCTCTTAAAAGGGCTGGTATAAACAAACCTGGTGTATGTCTACACTCGCTGCGCCACTCGTTTGCAAGCCATTTACTGGCAATACGGACCGATATTATGACCGTTAAAACCCTCATGGGACATGATGACATCCGCACAACAATTGAATATTTTCACCTGGGAAACCTGCCAGGCTCAAGGCCTAAGAGTCCTTTAGACACGATTTATCCGGCACCATGACACAGCCACGGTTTGAAGTGGCAGATATTGCACGAAACCATGGATATGAGCTAATCGCAAGAAACAAACTAAATGCGCACCAAAAAAAAGTAATGACAGCCATTACTAATTGCCGTACAGCCAAACTAGGCGGACATAAAGAAAGATGTACAAATAAAGGTTGCACAAATGAGCGGTTTGGCTACAATGGTTGTCGTGACCGTCATTGTCCTAAATGCAATGGGCTCAAGCGTGAAAAATGGATAGCCAGCAGAAAGGAAGATGCCCTTCCGGTGCCGTACTTTCATATTGTTTTCACAGTACCGGTCCCTCTTGAAAAGCAATGCTCAACACATGGATCCGAAATGTATAATCTATTATTTAAAACAGCCTGGGATACCATATGCGATTTTGCTAAAGAGCACAAATATCTTGGTGCAAAAATGGGAATGGTTGCTTTGCTCCACACTTGGGGGCAAAACATTATGCGCCATACGCATATCCATTGTTTGGTGCCTGCAGGTGGTATCAATGCCAATGGAAAATGGAGGATGTGCAAAAACAACGGTAAGTTCTTTGTTCATGTAAAACAAATATCAAAAGTATTCCGCGGTAAATTTACCGATGGCCTTTTACGGCTTCAACAAGAAGGCTTAATAAAATTGGAAACACCACTGGTGAAAGGTAAAAAACACCTTCACCCATTGTACAAAAACAAATGGGTGGTTTATGCAAAAGCTCCACTTCCAACAAGCGATAAGGTGGTGGAATACATAGGTAGATACTCTCACCGAATTGCCATTAGCAACCATCGCATTAAGGCATTTGAAGACCGGAGGGTGTCATTTTCATGGGTCGACTACAGAACTTCAAAAACAGGGCTGATGGATATAAAGGCCTCCGACTTCTTGCAGCGTTTCTTTTCTCATGTACTGCCCCCTAAGTTTATAAAAATAAGGCATTACGGTATACTGGCCTCTAAGAACAAAGCCATTTACATACAAATGATACGAGATCAGTTAGGGGCAGGTCCAAGAGCTATGCCAGTAAAAGGCCTTAACTGGATGGAGACTTTTGAACTGATTTACGGAAAGCATCCTAAACTTTGTCCCTGTTGCAAAAAGGGACTTATGATCTCAGTTTATGAAATACTGCCCAGTTACAAAATTAGGCCCCGAGATGGACCTGAACTTGAAGCCAATACAGGATTTTATAGCAACAGGGAATAAAATTGCCCGTTTTGTATTGTGCCCCGGTATTCCGGGGCTGGATATATATTGCCCAAACTCTGGGAAAATGGACTGATTGATACGAAAAACAGACAAAACAACATTAAAAATCACTTTCAGGACTTAATATCCAGCTTCTCCGTTTTAATATTCTCTATTAAGAACAGGTTTGTTACTCGAAAAAAACACACTTGGCCCTTTAAAAACCTATAAAGCGTAATTTAGCACCGGAGGTAACGTTCAACACCGTTCATAATCAAACTACGTACCTTCGTTTTATTATGATCTAAATGTTATGGCACGTTGTGTGTCCTGCGTTACCACAGGGTACAGAGATAAATATATAAAAGTTCTTTGAGATAGTAACATAACTTTGTCAAAGATTGTAGTCTTAAAGAACTATTCGAAACGAGCTGATACTAATTTGATATGGTTAAAATCAAAGGTCTCACAAATGAGAAACCGCTATGGTTGAACTGTCGGCAAAGGTGTTCAGGCAAATGTGTCAAATCGCCATATGGTGCTATTGTAAAGAGCAATACTACTGAACAAAATGGTCAAAGCTAGTGTAATTTATCAATGAACTATCACTGACTCAATATAATTATTAAAGTTGTTAATATTGCAGCTATTGTCCCGCCAAAAATAAAAAACTTACATCTTGATTGTTTTTCCCCATTTACGATAATAATTAAATTGTCAATATCTTCTTGCCCATTCTCATCTTGTACATACAACATCACATTGTGTTTTCCAACAGGTAGTTTTACTTTTGGTGAAATACCTTCTGCTTGCCCGAATGGACCTTTCCATTTATAAAAAAGTGGCTTATTATCATAATGCACAGATTTTGAAGCGTCAAGCATAACGTTTACAAATCCTTTTTTTTCGGCATTTACAATCATTAATTCACCAGCATGTGCTTTAGGCCAATTCTTAGGTGTTTCTGATACTTTAATTTTTACTTTGGAAGCATCTCGAATCTGCCAATGCGATAAGCTATTAACCTCAAACATAACTGATTCAACTGTACCTACATCACAATTCTTTGGAACTTCAACACGAACAACAAAATCTTGCTTCTCCCCTGGCCCCAAGTTTATTGTTTTAGGTACTTTCGTTAAATTAACCCACCCTTGCAAGGAAGTAGATTTTATTAGGAAATCATGAGTTTTCAATCCTATATTTGTAATTGAAAACTTTATATTCGCAAGATCTCCTATAGCCATTTCATCAGGTCCATTGCTACTAACATCAACTCCAATTTGAGTCACTGAATTTATAAATTCTTCTATTGGGAGATCCTCATAAGTATCTGCTTCTTCAAATACTGAAAGATTATCATTTAAACCTGAGCCAAATGGTAACTTAATGTGTTCCCAATCATCGAAACCGTTTAGCTGATTTAGTAATCCATCATCATTAATATCAGTTGATACATTATTCTCAATCACTTGATTACAATTCCAGTCCAAAAAATCATTTACTGGATATCCAAACTTTTTGGTTCCATCTTCACAATCCCAAATTGTACCATAACACGTTATTTCAGGAGGTCCATGCAATCCATTACCTTCACTCAATTCACTCTCTATTAGGGGCGGTAGAGAATCGAATGAGTAGTCTATTGTTTTGCATCCTCCAAATTGTATACTGAGTCCATTAGCAAAACTATAGTTCATAATGCTTAGATAATTTGGCTTATTGTTAACATTACCTCTTCCACCATGTCCTAATCCAAAAGTATGACCGAGTTCGTGCACAAATGTTGATGCTTGTCCCTGACTAGTTTGAGGCCCAGACCAAGTGATGCTTGTTATTATAAAATCCTCACCAAATGATTTTCCACCTTGATTGGGTAAATTTGCCATCACATGAACACTAAGGGCATAATGAAAAACAGATCTACGCTCAATAGGAAAATGGATATCTTTAATATCATCAAGAGCTATTCCAGTAACGGTTCCTGCGCCAAATCCGCTTTCATTTTCTGGAAATGCATTTGACCGACTAAGAGTTCCCCATGTCTCTCCTGTCGCCCATGTTTCACCTGGAGCGAAATCATCAGAAGGATTCATAATGGAATTTGGACCTGCGTCAACATGAATCTTTATTCCTGAAGCTCCATCAGGATTTGGAACAGGAGCATCGATAAAAGTCCAAATTATATTTTCGACAACTCCAGATAACAATTGATGATTATGAGCTTCATTTAATTCTTCATAATCAACTTCAACAAAAACATCCTTATGTAGAGGATTTGCTCCCATTCTCGGAAGATCTAAATCAATTAATCCATCATTATCAACATCAATACCTTCCGATTCCCACTGATTTAATAAACCATCACCATCTGCGTCCCCTAATGGATCAGATATATCCCAAATATGAATTTTAATATAATCTGATGATGTTTGTCCATCAGGATCAGTAACCTGCATTTCAAATTCTAAGGCTTCCTGAATTTCTGGTGCTATAAAAGAGGGTGTCATTGAATTTGAACCAATTATTTCAACTGGTGTACCTGTTATCTGTCTCCAATTAAATAATAGTTGGTCTTGAGAGTTATCTTTGTCTGTACTTAAGGAGCCATCCATTGTAACTGTACTACCGGCTTCAGCATATTTATCAGTTCCTGCATTAGCAATAGGAGAATATTTTCTAATAGATAGGTATAAATTATAACTATGTGATACCCCATCTGTAAAAGCACAATCCGACCAAACTATATTATGTCCTAGATTTTCTATTCTATAAAAACAGATACTCCTATCTTGTTCTGTTTCAGCGACTTCTGTCGTAGTATTTGTACTTGATTCAAATAGATTTAGAATGCTTTGATTGTTATTTTTACTTGTGTATACAACATCTCCCAAATCATTTAATCCCGGTCCCTCTCTAAGAAGTGCTGAATTAATATTATAATCACTAGGAATTTTATAGAAAGTGCCGATGGATTTCCTATAAAGAAAAATATCATATCTAGCTTCTGGTGTGGGCTCTTGCCCCTCAAAAATTCTCTTCGTACCCTGCATAGCGACATCACCATAATTATTAATATTAGCACTCTGAAAATTATAATCAGGGTCAATTAATTCTTTTATCTCTCTATTTGTTAGAAATCGTGAAAGATAGATTCTGCAATAGCTTGCCGGACAATCATCCCAAACAACAAAAGGATCTTGTGGCATTTGCCATAAAAGACGGTTGCTTAAATCCAGCGTTATTGGTTCTCCAGTAAGAGGACTTTCCGAAACCTTTATAATTTCAGAAGTTCTACCATCGTAGAAGTAAATATCAGGTTCTCTTGGAGTGGTCATTGCCACCCAAGCAACATCACCCTGATCATTCAATCTTCTGGTATATTTTGGCAATCCATCATTTGTCAATTGCACTAAATCATTTGATGTCCTAGTTCCTTTATAAATCTCATTATCAATCGATGTAATAAATTCTCCTCGAATATTTGGCGGTGAAGCAGTTCTTCCTTCAAAATTCCGAATTCGACCTGCCCCACTATAATAGTAAAGAATCTTACTTCCATTATTAAATGCTTCATACCAAAGAATATCCCCTTGATTATTCGCCCCACACAGCACAACACGGTCATTTTCATCTGAAGATAATTTTTGCCAATTTTCTGTTCCGATATCGTAAATGTATACACCATTATTATATTCTATTACTAATTGCTCATCTGAGCCAAAATACATCCTAATAAATCCAACTTGATTAAGAATCATGATGGTTTCATAACTGTCAGCATAAACAAATCTTGGTGTAAGTAGGGATATAAAATATAACAGCACTATTACCCAACTTTTATTTAGCTTTCTATTTGCACGAAGATTTAAAGATCTTAGATTTAAGATACAATGAGCGATATTGATAACAATTTCAAATACAAACTTTTTTTGGAGCAATTCCTTCCTGTTGAATAGATCTTTATTAAGCATTGTGGAGGATTTAAATAATTAATAATTGCGAATAATCATTAAGTAAATTGTAAAAATCGGAAATCATAGAACAAATAAATTTAAATAATATAGATACATATGTCAAATGATTTGTGTTTCAAACAAGAATAACTCATTATCTATTTAGAGGAAAAAAATCAACACATCAACCTAAGGGCTACCAATATGAATACCACTAAAGATTCACAAATTGTAATTTTCTTGCAGAACTTCTAATATCGTAACAGAGAGAAAAGAAGGTGGACTTACTCATTTTACAGATAACTAGCATTTTAAATATTTATATCAAGAATTTTTGTTTAATGAAATATTAAAGATTTTTTGAAATTCTTGATTATCCAATTAATTCATTTTGTAGCACTCAGATTTTCTTAGTATAAAATCCAAAGGTTTATATCTAACTTTACGAAATTATTAATAACCTCAATTTTAAAATATGATGTTGAAAATAATAAACTTGTTTTTAATGGAATGGGTCGGCTCGAATTAAAATTTTGGTCTGATAATTATCATAAGTACATAGGAATGACTCTGTTAAAATGTGCCATAACGGTCTGGCGGTAAGAAGTCGTTGCGCAATTCGAAGCAAAAAAATATCAGCCCGCTACGCTGTTTAATAAATGCTTTAAAGCTCAAATTTACTAAATCGCCCCGCATTACGTATATTTATTGTTGCCTGTAGTTATTACTTGAATACTGATATATAATTATATTTAGGTTCTATCAATAATTTACTACCCAATAGAAAATACCCTACTTTCCCCGATTCATAAACATAATAACCCAATTTAAAAAAATCATCATATTCCAGCTTATCATACTTACAGTCAAGTATTACATCATCCCCTGAACTACTTATAATACCAAATTTGCCATTCTGTTGTGCTATCCAGCAACGGTTCCTTTTTTCTAATGATTCATACTTTGGTGGAATTATCCATTTTTTTTCTGAATTACGCCACCCATATTTACCTCTTCTCTTTTTTAAAGGTGGTGTAAAGCCATCATCAGTCATTGGTATATATATCTCAGACTCTACATCAAATGAATAATCATTAAATGGAATTGTACTCTTTTTTATGTCAATACCATTTGTATCAATTAGAATATATTCATTGTCTTTAAAAACCATGGCTACATTATTTACAAACGTACTTGCATTATCATATTTTGCAAAACTTGAACCCCCCTCACTAAACTTATAAAATGTCCAAAAAGAGTCACTTGTCTTCACCGGGAAAATTTTGCTTAAATGATTACTAATATCAAATTTTATATCTTTATATTTAACCGGTATGAGAACATTTCCACAAGTATCAATCAACCCAACATTATTATCTTTTATACAATAAAAATAAGGATTAGCAAATACTAAACTGTCATAGCTATACTCAAACTTAACAGTCCCCTGTTTATTTATAATAGCTTTTTTATTATCAATCTTGACTTTAAAAAAAGGTTGTGAAAATAGATTTTGGATTGTGAAAATTAAAAAACAACTCAATAGCAATGAAATTTTCATAATAATTAATCGTTTAAATAATGATTTTTGATAATTAATATTTAGCACTTCGTAAGCACATTTATTTTTCTTAATCTAAAATTTTCCTGTTAATACCAGCTAATCAATAACTTTCAACTCTTCAGCTAATTACAGGCAACGTTCTCGCGGTAAGAAATCGTAGGGGATTTCGAGTTGCGGTCGTATCCCGGTGCACGGGATACGATACGAGCTGTTAAGCTCGTCATACCACCAAACCTCCAATGTTTTTTAACGCGTGTTATGGCATGTAAAAAATTTTTCGACTTATTGTAGGACAAAAACAGTTCTTGATTCCATCTCAATATCTGTGAGGATACCATCAATTTTGCCTGGAATCCATTTACATTTAGTCTTTTTTGCTATGCGAATAACCTCTTCACTAAGAGATTTGTCAGGTGAACTGAATATTTCTATATTTTGTATACATCCTTTTGTATTAATCACAAAAGCATATTCGACAATGCCTGAAATGCCATTTTCAGCTGCGTGATGTGGGTATTGTAAGTTTTTTACTACGAAATCCATATACTTGTCATATTTTTTTAGTTGTGGCATTAAGGTGTCAGATTGAGACAGTGCACATTTTGCTGAGATTAAAATCAGAAATACTATGCCTAAAAATCGCTTTATCATATTACCTATGTTTTTTTGGTTTAGAAATCTTTATACTCTGCTGAATTAAAAGAGTAATTATCACATTGCTTTAATGCTGAATCAGGATTAAAAAAGAAAATATTTTCCACTGATTTTTTGCGACTAATTGTCAAAGTATCTCCATTAGTAAATAAAAACCTAATAAATTCTTCATCTCTAATAATGTTCAAGTCCTCCTGCTCATACAAAAACATTGAGGCCTCATTTGCATAAAAGGATATATCATCGTATAAAGCTTCCCATTCATCAGGATTTTCCGCTTCACTCTCCATAATTTCAAATTCGTTATCAGAGTATATAGTCATAACAACTGATTTTGTTTTAATCTCGACTATACTAGAATCATCCATATTATTATTTACCATGAACTTTGGAGAAACTGACTTGTACATCGTGTTGGTATCAGTCACTTGGGTTTCTTGTTTAGATTTTCCAGAACAAGATTGAAATAAAATCACGCTCAAAGTCAGGAAAACAATCGTAATTGATTTAAAAATTGATGCTTTTTTCATATTCGTTTATTATCAAGTGATAAGGTTTGATTTTATTTGCCATAACGTTGAGTATAAGAATAGTAGCCGATTGCGTGGCACTTTTCTGTCAAACTACTGAAAAGTTGAAGCGGGCTAAGACCCTTAAATTTACTTCTATATCGGCTATTATTTTTAGAACATTGTTGGCAACCGTATTTTTCTAAAGTACTTTCATAGCAATTTCAAGTTTGGTACATACAGGTCCTAATGCAGAAATTAGGTCATCCTTGCTTCCTGAAAATAACGCAGGTGTGATACCAGCTAAGTCAGAAGGAAGTGTTACCCTTTCTTCGCATACAATAAAAGTGCTTTCTCTACCTAATCCTCCCATAAACAAACCAAGTTCAAACATAACATTATCTCTTGGTGACATATGGACTTGACCTCTTTTTTCTGTTATGTCATCAGCACTTAATACAAGTATTGCATAATCAAATTCAGATAATTTTGCTACAAGGGTTTCAAGAGTTCCTGATGAAAGTCCAAAAACACCTTGATGCCAAATCGTTGAATCAACACTATGCTCAAGTTGTAATTGTATAATTTTTGCATATTGTAAACCTTCTACTGAACATCCTATGAAAACTTTGGGCTTTGTGGATTTAACATTTTTATTAGTCGTATTATTTGATTCATCATGACTTTTTGTGTCTAAAATACTTGTCGCTGTCCTTATTTGTGCTAAAATTTCAGCAGCCTTTGGATGGGAAGCACTATTGGGTGTGGTATCTTCTCTAAATACCATTAGTTCTGTTTTCTTATAAATCTCATTGAATTTCTTAGCCAATTTGTTATAATATTTAATCCCATCTGGACTTAGAGAACGATTTGTGGAAATTCTTGTGTTCGATTCCTCACTAAGAATTGCTAATACTGTTTCCTCAAATGATTTTAATGATTTTATAAGTACTTCATTTTCCATAGTTGCATTTCTTAATATGGTTGCCAACGTTGAGTGTATGCGTAGTGTCGGATTTCGGAGCTATTCACTATTAAACCGAGATGGTGTTAATGCGAGCCACAAAACTTGATATTTACCACTTTCCCCGCCATTACGTATGACGCATTGTTAGCGCCAGTTAATCTATCATTCTATTAGTTTAAAACTCATTGGGTCAACATCTCTAATTATCCCATCAGCACTTTCAACTTTTATTCCTTCTATAAAAAGAGGGCTACCAATAGGTAAACTTTGGATAAATTCAATCATATCCTTATTCAATTTGCTTCCAGTCTTTTTTAAATCCTTTACATATCCATCTTTTATAGAAATTATTCGAAATCCAGTTACGTGTGCTTCTAAATCAAAATCTGCTGGAAAAAAGAACGCTTTTAAATAAATTCCATAAATAAATTCACTTTTACTGATTTCTCCGCCTTTTTTCCCAGCGAGTGTAACGTGTAAAGGGTCATTTAAAGTTTTAACTCTAAAATGTGATTTTCCTAAAATCTTATCATTGGATATTATTGTTATATAACAATTACCAACCTTGTCAGGTCTCAAATAATAGTGCCCATTTTCTCCAGTTATTTGACCATTATCCGATATCACTTTAATTTTATCAGCTGATATTCCCGATACAGCAATGTCAATTGGATTAATCAGTCCAATGTAAACTATATTCATATGCTTAGCCTCTGCGGCAACAACTATATTGGAACTATCACTTGTTTGAGCATTCATATAAACAATTCCAAATGTCATGGAAATAATCATGACAATAATTAGTTTTTTCATTTTGTTAATTTTTATGTTTAAGTGTCTCTAAGCCCTAATTGGCGCTAACGTTTTGCCAATATGAGGAGGCTGGGATTTCCGTGCCACCTACCTATCAGCCCGTTAATAATTTGATTAAATGTACAAACTTTTAGAATACCACTGACCCCCAGCTTACTTATATTGGCTGTTAGCGGTTGTAATTATCTAATTCTATGTGCCTTATCAAGCCTTCTATGAAACAATGAAGCAAAAGTCATAATATCTAAGGCATCATTTTCTTCAATTGTCCATTTTATCTTTGGAGCATGAGCAGTTGTATTTCTGAACATCCCAAAGAATCCTCTTAATAAATTAGCAAATCCTTTGTGTTCACTTTTTTCAGTTTCTGTTGTTAGATTATTAATTATTAATATTGGATTATTTATAGTAAAAACTGCATCAATTAATTCATTTCCATCAGATGATAGTCCAGATAAGTCTCTAATTTTATCCGCAACACTTTTTGATGTCTCAAAGACAGCATGAAAGTAATTTTCTTGAAGTAACTCGGCTTTACAAAATTTTAATACATCTAGGTGTACATTTCGCTCTATTAATATACTTTTAAGCTTATTTGCTTTTTTTTCGGCTTCAGGAATAGTCTCAACTTTGTCTGTTTTTTGAAGTCTTCCAGAATTTAAAATTTCAATTCCAATAAAACTATGGCGTTTATTTAATTCTGTTCTCCTATGCTCAAATAATTCTTTATTGTCAAGGTATCTTACTGGAGCCATTGCTTTTTTCAAAAAATCCCAAATATTATTTGAGCAATGATGGTTATTTTGCCATGTAACAAATGCATTATAAAGTCGTTTCCACTTTGTGTTTAATGAATCAATATCGGAAATATTAGAATCGCCTAATAATTTAGTAATTTCAGTACCAGTCAATCCAGAATTAGTATCTGCTATTACTCTGCAAATACCTTCAAGTAACTCTCCAGTTAATGGTTCTTGTCTAGCCATTTAATTATATTTGAGTAATTGGTCCACCCGGGACAGTTCCTTGTGTTGGGACACCAATATTTTCTTTGGACTTAATTACTTTTCCTGTTGAAAGTCTTAAGCGTGCAGTTTTATATGGGTTACTTATTATAAATTCTGGTAACAACCTAACTTCTATCCATGTCTCCCAAGTTTCGTCTGGTTCTAGTCTTTTGGGTAATGGTCTATCCTTTTGCATTACTGCAATTTGTTGGTTAGCTTCAAACCAAATATGAGTTACTTCAATTTTCCTTTCTTTTAATAAATTTGTAACATTTAGGAAGAAACATTCTTTACCATTTCCAAAAAATGCTCTATGCACTGTAAATCTGACTTTTCGTTGATTATCAAATATTTTCCAAATCCATCCAATTACTTCTTTAATAATATCAAACATGACATTCAATTTTTATCGTTATGTTGATTAATTGTTCCGCATTATAACCGCTAACGTTGAGTGTATGATTTCGTAAGGGATTGCGGGCTTCAAACCTATCAAGATACCACCGAAAATTGAAGCGGGTGATGCCGCTCGAAAACCTCTGAAACCCTTATGCACTATACACATTGTTGTGTGCTGGCATTCTATTGTTCTATAAATTCCATTACCTTTTTTATCGTCTCGCTTGAGTCTTTTCCAATCCAAAATAAGTGTCCCCATTCATTATCTAATCCAATAAGTTTAGATTCCTTTATCATGTTATTTGCATGTTCAGCGTGTTCAAACGGAACACTGTTATCATTTCTACTATGAATTATCAATGTTTTACATTTAATTTCTGAAATAAGTCCAGTTTCAACATCATGTTCAATATCACTCATAAATCCGGATTTTGAATTAAAGTGTTTAAAGGTAGACAACAATCTTTTTATGTCAGATTTTTCTAATGTATGTGGTTTGTTTTTTGAAAACTGAGGATAAAAATTATCAGCAATCATTTTGGGGAAAATTCCAGAAAAAAACCTAATCATACCCCACACAATTATTTCTGTTTTTGGATTAAATAGTTTTTTTGCTGTCTTAAATACCTTTCCATTCTTATCCAACCACTTTTTACTCACAGCGGAAGCTAAGATTAGTTTCTCAACTCTTTCAGGATATCGTGCAGCCAATTCGATTGAAGTTAATCCTCCTGCGGATATAGCATATAGAATTACTTTATCAATTCTCAAATTATCCAATAATGAAACTATTAAATCTGCAGTATCCTTCGGTGTTAAGTTATTATTAAGTGGAGTGTTTCCATATCCAGGTCGAGAAGGGGTAATAAGCTGATAATTAATCGTATCAATTCCTTGTTGAAATAAAGTTTCTCTGCAATTTGAATGTCCGCCATGCAGGAATAGAATAGGTGTTCCTTTACCGACAATAGAGTATTCAACCAGTCCTTTATCTGTATGTATTGTTTTTATTTCCATTCAATTTTTTTTGTAGTGCACGTCGCTCTTTTTGCTTGCACATAACGTGTTGCCAATATGAGGAGGCTGGGTTTTCTGTGCCACCTACTTATTAGACCGTTAATGATTTGACTAAATGTACAAACTTTTAGCAAACCACTGACCCCCAGCTTACCTATATTGGCTGTTGGCAAACGTAATTTACCTACTTATTGGACTCCATTACTTAATCTAGTTCTGAAGAATTTGCTGCAATTGATTTTTTCCTATTCATCATTATCGTACAGTCTGTTACGCGAGTATCTTTATAAAAATCAACCTTAATTAAATTAATCTGTTTCCCATTCGTTTTTGTAACTAAAAATTTCCCTAAAGATCTAGATACAGGCAATGAGAGCTTATAAAGAGTTGATGCTTTCAAAAAAGTCCCGACCCCTGTAATTACAACAGTAAAGAAAAGATAAAACAGATTTTCAGGTGAACCTGGTTTGTCCAAAAGATGAATAACTTGATCAGCAGCCATTGTAACACTACTATCCGTATTGGAATATTTACCTGTAAAATCTATTTCTCTAATAAAGCCACTCGTGGGATTTTCAAGAATATAATCAAAATTGTAATTTATGAGTACTCTTGAGCCTTTACATACAAGATCTTTGAAGTTTGCTTTTAATAAATTTGTTGGCATATCATCTTCAAATAAGTAAGTGCCGATTTTTGACCTAATCAGATTTACAAATTTTTTATGAATTTCTGTTGTTTTAAATGAGAAAAAGCTTCCTAAATCGAGAATGATAAACTCATTATTTGTTTCTTCCATAAAACGCTTTACATCATCCAACACGTCTATCAAATTAGCTCCCATCACATCATGAATGGCATAAAAATTTTCGTCTGTATGATAATAAACCCTTAAATCAAGGTATCGACACCCATTTTCTAATTGCTCAAATATGGTCTCATGTTGTGTTGTAGCATAACGTTTAACCAGTTTACCAGATAAACCACGCCAAGCATCACCATATCCTGTACGATATGTATTCATATTAAATGCCCCTGAATCATGTGTGCCGGGTAGGGCAATTTGCCATAATTTTTTATATTTTATATCCTCATACATTAATTCCATCCATCGCTTCCGGTCTGTTATTAATGAAGTTGAAAACATCAAATCAGAACCTTTACCTTCATGAGTCTGAATTGCCATTGATCCATCAGTGGCTGCGACCAATGATGGATTATTACCAGGGCTATAATTCTCACTATCTGACCATTCTATCTGTTTTGACTCAAGATTAACAGTTCCGATACGTTGGGATAATTCTAACTCCTGTTGATGAATCTCAATAACGCTACCATCATCCAGAAGTGCAACGTTTGGATAATGACCAGTATCGTATTTATGAAATTCTCCCCATTCTATTATATCATCTATTCCAATTCGTTCTATATCCGCTTTACTTTTGTTAAGAGGAATATTCAATTCCTGAAGCTTACCTATGCAATAATAAAGATCATTTGCCGATCTATGGACAGTAATTACAACTCCATTGTTATTGACTGCAACTTTGGGCTGAACACCGCCTGTAAAATCTTTTTCTTTATACCATTTAACCTCGGTCTCTTCAGAATTAACAATTCCAAATTTAAGAATAATATTATCGGACGATTTCCCTTTTTTCACTTTTTTGTGCACTTCAATACAATGGTTATTGTTATTTAATGCTACAGATGGATACTCGCCCTCACGGTAAAACATGGCATTCGCCAATTTAGGAGCATTAAAATGACCAACAGCACAATAAAGCTTTTTTTTGTTTTGAGCTCGATGGACTGTAACGACCAAACCATTATCATTCATGGCAACCGATGGATCTATTCCGTCATCATATAACTCCCCTTTTTTCCAGGATACATCCATACCATTTAAATGCCCTTTATGCCAATAAAGCTTATTCCACTTCTGCGCTTTATGAACTTCAATAACTTCACCATTACTGTTAATAGCTACAGAGGTTTGAACTCCTTTGTCATAGTTCAGCCCTAAACCAAAATTTATGTCTCTCATTATTTTTTATTTAGTTGGATTTATATTGAGAATAATATTAGTTTCAAATCAAAATTTAACACCAAACCAAATTAATATCCATCCAAAGGTTTTTACATCTTACTATTATGAACGTCAGTATTAACTGAGCAATTCTCAACATCTCATTTTATGTTTGCCAACGTTAATAATATGAGCATATAGCGGTATTAAATGCGGTTTCGTATCGAGTTACAAAGTAGCCAAAGCTACACAAAATTAAATAGGCAAATCGGTAGATTTGGCGGGGCTGATTAGAACCACTAACGCCCGAATACTCACAGAAACCGCTATTGCTTATATTTATTGTTGGCATGTCGTGCTTTATTCATATTGTCGTCCATTATTTCTTGGATTTTTTAAGTCAATCCAGAAAATATGAACTTGCTCTGTTTCATCTCGTTGTCCATTTTTGTTTTCATCAAGCTGTGCAAATACATACATGTAATCATTTGCACAATCATATTCCGAACTAACAACAGAGTAATCTTTAGGTATCAGGTTTTCTTTTTCCGCTCCGTTAATGTTAAATACGTAGAATCGTCTTAAATCTTTTGCATTTATAAATCCATCTTCATTTGTATCTTCATCGTAGGCAGAAATCATATAGTAATCACGTTTTACAGGCTTGCCAAACAATGTGTCATTACTGAAGGAAGGAATATAGAGTGTCTTTATCAATACAGGTTTCTCAAATAATGATTTTTGTTTTTGAGTCTTAACATGCTTTAATGATACATTAACTAAATTATATCCATATACAGCTTGTAATCCAGGCATAAAATTGTAGTGCCAATTATTCTCGTCATTGTTTCCTAAATCCGAATAGTTTCTATAAAAGCTATTACTTCCTGTATAGTAGTAATCATCTTTTTTATCATAATTCAACTTGTAAAGAGTAGTCAATCGATAATCGGAATATCCAGTCAAAAGCACACTACTAGGTCTAGTCAAGATTGAAACCGAATCTTGTGCAATACCATTTATTACTTTTTCCTCAGTTGTTTCAGTCTCTGGACTTACTGAAAATCCTTTTTCATAGTGTTTCTTTCTCGAACAGCTTGAAATAACAATCAATGAAATTCCAACTATCAGGATGGTAAATGTTCTCATGTTTATATTTTTTTCCATTATCTAATTGCTTTTTATCAATCCGTTATTAGTTGCACTGAGCTCTCTTTGCAATATGGTTGGTAACGGCTCGAATATGCGTAGTGCGGGATTACAGGGCGCTTCACTGTCAAACCGCTACTTTGATTTTTAAATGCTTTAAAGTTCAAATTTACCAAATCGCCCCGCATTACGTATATTTATTGTTAGCAAATGTTGTGTGTCCTGCGTTACTCCAGGATGCAATATAATAATAGTTTCCAAATAAACTGGGAACATGTTCTTTGAATAGAGTAACATAACTGTAGAGTAGATGATAGGTTTTTGTATCATCTTCCGAAACGAGCTATCCAAAATTGTATAAACGGCTAGAGGTCTCACAAAAGAAGAATCCAAGAAGATGTTCTATCAGCTAAGATGATTAGGCGTAT
>JBNKPU010000195.1:0-27022 GCA_050295515.1 Bacteroidales bacterium
AAAAAGACTAAGTCCAAAGAAATGGCATCTTCAAGTCAGGATAAAGAAAGCATTTTTCTCTCTGTGGAAACCCTTATTCAGGAATCAACCTACATAAATGGTGTATTCACCATTGCATTCACCACCCGCATAAAAGCATATAAGAGTAAAGGGAAAAAAGTTTTCTCTTTCACAAACCGGATCCCGTTTGAAATCTGGGAAAGTGAAGAAATCTATGGTGACACACTTATGAAAGAAGAAGATTTTTATGCCTTCTATTTCGATGGACTTAAACTTGCTTTTGAAGGTCAGGAAAATAAAATTGAAAAGCGATACCTCCAGCAAGCACCAACTGAACACTACAGCGATTTTCTATTACAGGCTGAAAAGTTCTATATGAAATCTACAGATTTTAAATTTTCTTATGGGCCTGGCATGGATGAATTAAAACCAGTTCTTTCCTTTGATAATTCACCTTTGAAGTCTTATATTGTGATTAATGATTGGACCAGGGTAAACAGTGAGACGTTTAGTAGTTTTAAAATTCATAACAAATTTAAAGGTGTTGACTATCTTTTATATTTTGATGAAAGGTTTGATAAAGACTCCAACAAACTTGTAATTCATTTAGACTTTCTGGATACTGCCCAAAAAGTAGTTGCTGAGTTTACTGTTGATTACCAATATATCCTGAACGGGAAAATCAGTGACCGTGAATACACAATTACATGGAACAGCACATATGGGGTAAAAGAAATAAAAGCCAATAATGAATTGATTGTGCTCTCTAAGATGATGGATGACCGCAATATTATATGGGTTAAAAACTCAATTACCGAAGAGCAACTTGGCGATGTTTTCAACCTGGTTTTTATTTATGATTTCGCTTCTAATCTGATATATGACTAATATAAACCTCGGTTCGATATCAAACTTGAATCTATAAGTGCCAGGTGTCTGAACACTAAGATCTTATTCCAACATTTCTTTTTCCTGGACTTTCTTTTACATCGGATCAACATCATACACAACTTGCAGGGTAGTAAATCCCTGCTGTGCTTTTACACCGTTACAAATATCCATGATCAACTGCTTGCGTGCAGCTATTTCTTTGTTTTTCTCCAGCTTTACAAAAATCTGCTTGATGTGCCAATTGTATATGCGTCCAATTAAAGGTTCTTCCGGTCCCAATACCCTGTTACCTAAATGCTCTTTGAGCTTTTGGGCTATATATCTGGCGGCATTGTTCAAAGCGGATTTGTCGCGGTGCCTGATGGTAATATTAATTAACCTGAAATAAGGTGGATAGAAAAACTGTTTACGTTCTCTAAGCTGATCGTTAAAGAATCCTGTATAATTATTATCTACAACCTGCTTAATAATCTGATGGTTTGAATCAGAGGTTTGTATCACAACCTTTCCCTGCTTTTTCTTTCGCCCAGCCCTGCCGCTTACCTGCGCCATTAGCTGAAAACTGCGTTCGAATGCCCTGAAGTCAGGAAAATTCAGCATAGTGTCGGCATTCAGGATACCAACAATACTCACATTATCAAAATCGAGCCCTTTTGATACCATTTGGGTTCCAATTAAGATATCGACTTGTCCTGTGGAGAACTGCTCAATAATTTCTTCATAGGCTTTTTTTCTTCGGGTAGTGTCCATATCCATCCTGAGAGTCCTTGCATCAGGAAAAAGCAATTTGATGTCGTCTTCAGCTTTTTCAGTCCCGAAGCCTCTTGTCTGCATATTATGGCTACCGCAGGCCTTACATTGCACAACAGAGTTTATACTGTACCCGCAATAGTGGCAAACCAGTTTATTGATCCCTTTATGATAGGTCAGGTTTACATCACAGTTTTTACAATTTGGTATCCATGCACATTCGTTACATTCGAGATATGGCGAAAAGCCCCTGCGGTTCTGGAAAAGTATGATTTGCTCATTGGCATTAAGTGCTTTCTGGACCTCAGCAATCAATTCCGGTGTAAAATTACCATTGATCGTTTTTTTACGACGGGCCTCTCTTGAATTAGCTATAACAATTTCGGGCAACTGAATATCCATGTGCCGTTTGGCCAACTCAACAAAACCATATTTTTGGGCTTTTGCATTGAAATAGCTCTCCAACGACGGTGTAGCGGTACCCAGCAAAACTTTGGCTTTCTGAATAGAGGCCAGAACAACGGCAGCATCCCGTGCATTGTAACGGGGAGCAGGATCGTATTGCTTATAGGTATTTTCGTGTTCCTCATCAACAATGATTAATCCGAGGTTTGTGAAGGGCAGGAAGACTGAAGATCGTACCCCAAGAATTACATCATATTTCTGTGCTCCTGCAGGTATTTTGCCTAAAAGGTTATTCCAGATTTCAACACGTTCAGAATCGCTAAATTTAGAGTGGTATACCCCTACCCTGCCCGCAAAGACTCTTCGAAGCCGGTTTATTATTTGCGTGGTTAGAGCAATTTCAGGCAATAGATACAACACTTGTTTGCCAGCCTTTAGTTGTTCTTCGATCAGATGGATATAAATCTCAGTCTTCCCGCTGGACGTTACTCCATGTAGCAATGTAATATCATGGGTCTGGAAAGATTCTTTTATCTCTTTATAAGCCAAGGCCTGGGCTTCATTCAATTCTGACTTTTCCGAAGCCACGTCATCGTTTTGCAACAACCTGGAGGATTCTTCCTCCTGAACGGTAAATACCTCCTTATCGATCAGGGCTTTTATAGCAGCAGGCGATATTTTCGGCCGCTTGGCAATTAGTGCTTTATATACAGGTTTATATAGTTTCTCTGTAAGGTATCCACACAGTTCCAGGTATACCATTACAACATCTAACTGTTTAGGCGCCCTACTTTCGAGGGTATTGAGCAAGGTATGCAAGATATCCTCTCGCTGAAGGTTTGGATGCAGGGTCAGCATGGGTATAAGTTTAGGCTTAAATGCTTCCTTTAACGATTCGTCAAAAGCAATTAATCCTTTATCCATTAATTGCCGTAAAACCGGCATGGTCTGTTTCCGGTTAAGGGTTTTGTTAAGTTCATCAATGGTAATGCCAGGCTTATTTTCCACTACCTTGACCACACTTTCTTCTGTAGGCAGCAAGCCTATTCCTGATTCAGGAATATCTTCTAGATAAATCCGTGTTTCACCTTCAGGCCGTAACCCGCCAGGCAAAGCAGCATTAAAAACCTCTCCGGGATGACACATATAGTATTCCCAAATCCATTTCCAAAAGGTAAATTGCCATTCTTTAACCACCGGATAATCATCAAGAACAACCAGAATTTCTTTGGTATCGTAATCCTCTGGCTTTGAATCGTGCACTTTTACTACCAAAGCAGTAAATAGTTTTCTCTTGCCAAACTGCACACAAACCCTCATTCCTGGTTTAATATCGGCCGGTTCGTTCTCTGGGAAAAAATGGTAGGTATAAAGGTTGGGTACAGCTACAGGCAATATTAGATCAGCATATTTCCTGGTTTGCAGTTCCATGATTAGTTGTATTTTTCTTCGATTGCTCTGGCTATGTTTTCCATCAACCATTGAGGTGTAGATGTTGCTCCACAAATACCAATAGTTGAGTGTTTTGCAAGATCAAGCTGTTTCAACTCTTCTGCCGAAGAAATAAAGTAGGCATTTGGATTTTCCTGTTGACAAATACTGAACAAATATTTGCTGTTCGAACTTTTTTTACCCCCTACAAATACAAGGGCATCAACATTTCGGCTAAATTCCTTGAGTATAGGTGCCCTGTTGGCCACCTGTCCGCAAATAGTATCACAGGCATCAAGCAGGTCAGGTCTCAACAAGCGTTTTTCGGCTTCAGTTTTCAGGTCCCAGTATTTTTCTTTGCTCATGGTAGTCTGTGAAAAGAGTACTACCGGCTTATTAAAATCAACCTTATCCAAATCAGTTGTCTCCGAAACCACAATGCCTTTGTTGCCAATCTGTCCATTAAGTCCTACAACTTCCGGGTGGTCAGATTTTCCAAAAATAACAACCGTTCCTTCACCTTCCAGTTCATCGTAACGCTTCTTGATCCTGGATTGAAGCTTAAGCACAACCGGGCATGTCCCTTCAAGAATCTCAATATTGTTATCAGCCGCATATTGATATACTTCAGGAGGTTCGCCATGGGCGCGGAGCATCACTTTACAGTTTCTCAGCCTAAAGTATTCTTCACGACCAATAACCTTCAGCCCAAGATCTGCCAAACGTTTTACTTCTTCATCATTGTGCACTATGTCACCAAGGCAAAAAGTATCATTTCCTTTGCCCAGTTCATCCTCGGCAAGCCGTATTGCCTTTTTCACGCCGAAACAAAATCCTGATCTACTGTCAATTATTACTTTCATACTAACTTGCTAAAAAGCCTTTTTCTTTAATCAAATTCCGGAACCATACCATTTGGTCATCAACTTTCATGAAACTATTATCGAGTTCAATAGCATCATCGGCCTTTTTTAGCGGGCTTTCTTTCCGGTGCAGATCATTATCATCACGGTCCGCAATATTTTTATGTATTTCCTCAAGAGAAACTTCCAACCCTTTAGCCACAAGTTCATCATATCTTCTTTGTGCCCTGGTTTCAACACTTGCCGTCATAAATATTTTGATTTCCGCTTGCGGAAAGACTACAGTGCCAATATCGCGTCCATCCAGTACAACCCCCTTTTCTTTTCCCATTTGTTGTTGCATTTTTACCAGGTACTGCCTTACTTCTTTTATCTTGCTAACCTCACTGACTAAATTGGAAACTTCCACTCCTCGTATTTCATTCTCGACATTCTCTCCATTCAAGAAGGTACAAGTTTTGCCCTCTTTATCGTGCTTTAGGATGATATTAATATCAGAAAGTCTATCGACAAGATCTTTCTCATGAATAGAGCTGTCACTAACAAGTCCCTCTTTTAATGCAAATAATGAAGTTGCCCTATACATCGCCCCAGTATCGATAAAAATATAGCCCAATAACCGGGCAATTTTTTTTGCGAAGGTACTTTTTCCACAAGAAGAAAAACCATCAATAGCAATTACCACTTTTTCTTTTAGGTGTATCATAGTATCAAAGTGAATCCAAAAATAATGAATTCAGGTGATTTAAAACCAGATTTATACCAGAGAGCCTAAAGTTTAGTTCCAAACTCTGATAAGTTCATGGCAATTGAGAAATGGTTGGAACCTGTGTGTATGAAGTAGCTTGATCGTCCATAACTAATATGGAATTTACTGACTTTAAGACCAAATCCCCAGGAAAAACCAACCGAGCCGGGCACATCAGTAATTTTTAATTCCTGTCTGCGCTTATAATTGTAACCCATACGGACACTAAAATTTTTAGTGGGTATAAACTCCATGCCAAAAATGATATGCCGAATAAAATTATCAGCAAACTTTGACAGCTTGTCCTTTTCCCTTATTTCGCCAGTTAGCTGATCTACCTGTTGCTCTTTGTCAATTTCGCTCATATAACTCAAGACTGGCTTTTGTAGCTGCTGACCTATGATAGAGAATCTAAAAGGGGCATGTTTCAATTCCTGGGTAAATCCTAATTGGACCTCAAATGGAAGAGGCTCCCTGGGCTGCTCCGGATAATATTTTACAATCTGCATGCCGGCATTTTTAATTACCAAAGCAGCAGTAAATAACTTCTCTGGGTTATGGTATGTAAGCCCTGCATCAAAAGCTAAAGCAAAGGACATATAAGTTTCAAGATCTGAATACAGAGGTTTGATATTGACTCCAAAATTAAACAAGCTATCTAAGATTGGTCGCGAATAATACATATTAAACGCATAATCGGCTGCCCTAAAAGTACCAATTTTATTACCATATTCATCAGCTTCCTGTTGCTCTCCATAATATACATAGTGAATTCCAGCACCCAGGGTATAAGGTTTCTCTGGTTTCCAGGCATAAGCTGCATATCCATAGTTGATGCCTGCAAAATAATTCATGTAATTCAAGACGAATTGCTTATCCATTTCAGGTGTAAGGGCCGATGGATTATGAAAGGCTATATTAAGATCGCCATCGTAAAGGCTAACCTGCTGTCCACCCAAAGATGCAACCCTGGCAGAATTTGTAAGGTTCAAATAATCAAAAGCATTATTTCCTCCTGATTGAGAAAACAATGAAAGCGAAACCATCAAGCTTAAAAGTCCAAATAGATATTTCATGTTTACCTGAAGAAACTTTTCAAATATTAGTTGATATTGAAAGGTTAAAATTAATCTTTTGTTGAAACAAAACGGGATTTTTCTTCTTTTAGTACAAAAGCAGTTTTATTTTTGCCCCATGAGCAAATCTGAAAAGATAGTATTTATTATAAATCCAAAGTCTGGCATAAGCAATAAAGAAAATTTTTCTACACTCATCGAAAAACACCTTGACCACACTATTTGGAAACCCAAACTATCTTATACAAAATATGCCGGACATGCCCAGGAATTGGTTTTTAGCTATGCTGAACAGGGGTATCAACATTTCGTTGCTGTAGGAGGTGATGGTACAGTTAATGAGGTTGCGAGTGCAGTTTTTAGGGCTGGTTTAACGCTAGGCATAGTTCCAACTGGTTCAGGGAATGGATTGGCCCGATTTCTAAAGATCCCTCTTAAAAATGCACCAGCAATAAAAACAATTAACACAAAAAATTTCAGGACCATTGATGTTGGCAGTGCAAATGAGAGACTTTTCTTTTGTACATGCGGCACAGGATTCGATGCAAGAATTGGACATAAATTTGCCAAGTCAAAAAAGAGGGGATTTTTAACCTATGTAAAAACAACAATAAGGGAGTTCAGAAAATACAGTCCTAAAAGATTCAAATTAAAAATTGACAATGAAAAAATTAACCGAAAAGCATTTTTGGTAACAGTTGCTAATGCCGGGCAATATGGCAACAATGCTTACATTGCACCACAGGCACAAATTGACGATGGCTATTTTGAAGTTTCGATACTCAAGCCTTTTCCCTGGTATGCCATTCCTTTTTTAGGTATTCAACTTTTTTCAAAAAGGTTGGACAAAAGTAAATATCTTGAAATCCACACCGGACATACCATTATATTCCGAAAGAAGAAAAAATATAAATTCCACCTTGATGGTGAACCAATTACATTCAAAGGACCTGTTAATATTGATATTATACCTTCTTCATTGAAGATAATAGTACCTTAAGATTATTTTCCAAACTCTTCCCGCAACCTTCTGACAATATTGAATACAGCAGGACATGTAAATGTATTGTGGTAGGTTTTGATAGTTACCTGGTAAAACCTTTTACGATCGGTATGTGGATATTCACGGCAAGCTTTTGGTCGGTTTGAATAAACCATACATAAATTATCGTGGCATAAAAAGGGACAAGGCATTTCCTTAAAGATATTGTCGCCATCCTCATCCATGGTAATATATTGGTCTTTAAATGTTGAACTTTTCATTTTAAGCGATGCAGCCATACGTTCAATATCACTTTCAAAAAGCATGGGACCAAGACCTTTACAGCAAAGGGAACATTCCAAACAATCAATTTTATCAAATTCTTCTGCATGAAGCTTATGAACAATTCTATCTAGGTTTTTAGGTTTTGTCTTTAGCAGCCACTCCATAAAAGACCTGTTTTCGGGCGCAACAGATGTTGACTTTCGTTCCATTTCTTCTATGGATTTACTAGTATAGCTCATCTACAATAATATCTTCACTTTTTCTTTTACTACTTTTATAGACAGCCTGGCTCATGATCAATCCAAAAATAACTAAAGATATGCCAGCAACTTTAAGCCAGGTTATCGACTCCCTTAAAATAATAAAAGCAAATATAGCAGTAAAAACAGGAATAAAATTAGTAAAAGCTGTAGCTTTTGAGACACCAAGTTTTCGAAGTCCCTCAATAAATCCCAGATATGCAAGAGTACTTGCAAAAAATGCTAAATAAATAACAGGGACAAACATTGAAAGCTTCCATTCCTGGGTTAAAATATCCTCAAGATCAAATACTAGTAATAAGGGCAAGAAATATATTGAAGCAACCGAGTTTTGTACAGAAACAATGGTAATGGCATTGTACTTACCAGAAATCCGTTTGACTATAAATCCATATGCCAAAGCAGAAAACACAGCAATCATCATAAAACCTATACCTCTCCAAGTGGCTACCAACCGATCACTATCAGCAAGAATGACAGCAATTACACCGATAAAAGAAATAACCATTCCCAGATAATTATTAAGCCTTAACTTTTCCTTTAGCAGAAAAAAAGCAGCTACTGAGGTAAATAAGGGTATTGTAGCAATTAAAATCGAGGCAACTGTTGAAGAAACATATTGCATACCATAGCTCTCGCCTGTAAAATATAGAAAGGGTTCAAAAAAAGCTAGAAGCAGAAAAACTGGTAAATCTTTCCACTTTACTTTTTTTAATCGTTTAAGTAAAATCCCTGAAATAAGCAATAAGGGAAAAGATAATATTAACCTGGCAACAACAAGGGTAATAGGCTTGAAGTAAAGTAAAGCTTGCTTATACCACACAAAACTTAACCCCCAACAAATCATTGAGAAAATAAGGACTAAATATATTGAATTGGAACTTTTCTTCACCATATCCTTTTATTTTCAAACACAAAGAAACTACATTTATGCAAAGTCTTTCCTACAAAAACTATAATTATTATCTGGAATTAGATTAAATAATTAGAACATGCACTTGAATTGAGTAATAAAAAATGTTAAATTGCCTGTCGTTTAAGACTAAATAGGAATGTAATTCGTTTAATAATCAAACTGTACCGAAACAATTTGTTAACTACATTGTTATAAAGTAGGAAAGGATGGTTTGACCATTATTATTATTTAGTAGATTCAATATGAGGCAGTTAAAAATAACAAAATCGATAACAAACCGTAATAGCGACTCTTTAGAGAAATATCTTCATTATATAGGAAAAGAGGAACTTATCACGCCTGAGGAAGAAGTTGATCTTGCACGGAGAATTAAGCAGGGGGACCAAGAGGCCCTGGAAAAATTGACCAAAGCCAATCTTAGATTTGTTGTATCAGTTGCCAAACAATATCAGCATCAGGGCTTAAGCTTACCTGATTTGATCAACGAAGGCAACCTAGGATTAATAAAAGCAGCACAAAAATTTGATGAAACAAAAGGGTTTAAGTTTATATCATATGCAGTATGGTGGATTAGGCAATGCATTCTTCAGGCTCTTGCTGAGCAATCAAGAATTGTACGTTTGCCATTAAACAAGATCGGTGCTTTAAATAAAATGAATCGGACATTTAGCCAACTTGAGCAAGAACATGAGCGTGAACCTTCACCAGATGAGCTTGCTGAAGCTTTGGACATGCCAAAAGACAAAATTTTTAGCACAATGGAACTCTCTGGAAGGCATATGTCTGTTGATGCGCCATTTCAGGAAGGTGAAGACAATAGCCTTTTAGATGTACTATCAAACCCTGATAATCCTTCGACAGATGCCACTTTGATTGAAGAATCTTTGAAACAGGAAATTGACCGTACTTTAAATACATTGCCTGAGAAGGAAAGGAAAGTAATAAGGGCTTTTTATGGCATTGGACGAAAACCAATGTCATTAGAAGAAATTGGAGAATCTATTGGTATTTCGAGAGAAAGGACAAGGCAAATTAAGGAGAAGGCTATTAAGCATCTTCGACAAAGAGCAAAAAGCAAGTTGCTCAAACATTATTTAGGATAAAATATAGAAACCCCGAAAATTAGGGGTTTTTTTATGCTCTCTTCTTTTCTTTCTATATAGTCCTGGCAAGAAAGGAGAAAAAAAATCTTCACTCCGATATCTTCAATAAATATATATACACCCAGTAGCTATAATACGAATGGTTTTGCCCCTGACTCTTTAAGTAAAGCTCAGATATTACACTGCAGGATACAAAAAGCAAAAAAGGGATGTTTTAAAAGACCAATCTATTTTAAAACAAGAAAATCACCATTTGTGATTACAATACTGTCAGTTGGCATTAAGTAGTTATCATATAGAGTGAATTCAAAGTTGCCAGAAGCTTCACTCTCTGAGTTCACTTGATTTTCAATTAATCCAGCATAAAACATTGAATAATTTCCATATTTTGCACCAATTACGTGACCAAAGGTTAAATCATAATCAAAAGCTAAAGTATCTTTGCCGTTAATACCCTGCACAGAGAAAATCATATCTTTTTCGCTAAACATAACATTGGTTGCAGACCAGTCAACACCGTCTATTTTGCACTCAACTTTGCTTTCTAGATTGATATTGCCATCTTTATCTTCACAAGATGCTGAAAAAAAAGAAACAGTTCCAACGACTGCTAACACAAGGAATAAAGTATTAATTTTCATAGTAGTTTAATTGAATTTAGTCCTTAAAAAACATATTCTTCGAGGGCTTCTTAAAAGAAACTGAGCATAAAACAAATATTTATACCATTCCAAACAATCAACTCTATAGATGCTTAGAGACCGTTGATTTCACTTTCTCAATCAAGGTTTCATAGGTATCGGCTGCTGGATAAACAGGATTCAGGAATTTAACTGACACCTTTTTAAACAAACGCGGAAACTTAGAACCAACAGGCATAGCCTGATGGGCACCTCTAATAGCCACTGGTATAACAGGAACATTCAACTCTCTTGCCAGTATAGCAAAAGTCTTCTTAAACTCACCGATTGATCCATCTTCCGATCGTGTTCCTTCGGGAAATATAATCAGGTTTTTACCTTTTTTTAAGACCTCAGCCATTTTCTGGATAGAGAGCTTTAGGTCTTTGTTAAGATCCATTAAAATGATATTGTTTTTGCGCGCAAGAATCTTTTGCCACCATTTGCTCCAATGCTTATCCTTTGCATAAATATAGGTCCTCTTCATTACTTTGCGCCTCAAAAGACTTGCTATAACAAAACCATCGATAAATGATTGATGATTTGGGGCTAATATGCAAGGGCCTTCAGGAATGTTTTTGCTTCCTTCTGCCTGAATACGAAACAACGATCTAAAGATCGCCCTGTATGACCAATTAAACAAATTGAATGAGAATCCTACTTTTGGCAAATTAAAATTGATCTTCTCTTTTAATATCTCTTTCCAATTAACCTTTTCGGGAGACATTCTGGTTTTTTTGTCTCTTATATATATTGCCAATTCTTTTAAGGTGCCAAAATTCCCGTACTCTTCTTCTTTAATATTGACCCCAAAGGTATTTTCCAGGTAAACTAAAAGTGTAATTTTTGACAGTGAGTCGAGTGCAAGGTCAGTATGTAAATTATCATTTGGAGATACCTTTTCACCCACCTGGGTTTCAATAAAACCCATTATTGTTTCTAATTCTTTAAAGTCATCGTGTTCGCCAACTTCATTTATCTCTTTTTTTGGTTTTATCAATTGCTCTGCATATTCAGACAACTTAAACCTTTGTAGCTTGCTTAACCTGGTTCGTGGAAGGTCTTCCTTGGTCACAAATACTTTTAGGATCCTTTTTGAAACGGATGCGTTTTCATTGTAAGGAGCAATAAGCTGCTTTTTTAAATACTCCTCTACCTTTTCACCCAACGGAATCTTTGAAACATCTGGCACTAAGAATGCACATAGTTTATCCTTATATAAAAACACTCCGGACTCCTTGATCAATTCAGAACTCTTCTCCAGCTTATTTTCAATCTCAGACGGATTTATATTTTTACCATTTGACAGGACTATAATCTCCTTTCTTCGTCCGGTAATATATAAAAACCCTTTCTTATCAACCCTGCCCAAATCACCGGTATAAAGCCAACCGTCTTTTATAATATCTGATGTTTCTTCTGACCTATTATAGTAGCCTTGCATAATATTCTTGCCAGAAGCTACTATCTCTCCATCCCTTATTTCGACTTTTACTCCTGGTACAATCTGACCTGCAGATCCTGGCTTAAATGTATTCGGCCTTGTAAATGCGATCATAGGGGCAGCTTCAGTCATACCATAGCCCTCAAGCATATCAAATCCCATTGCTATAAAATCTATGGCCACATCGGGATCCAGCGCAGCACCACCACTCACTATATGTCTCACATGGCCACCAAATTTATTGTGGATCTCTTTAAAGATAAGTTTTGCAAATGCTTTGGATTTTAACCGTTTTGAGAGGTTAAATAAGATTCTACCGGCTTTTTTTTGGTTAATCTTATCGACAATACCTTTGCGGATAAGGCTATACAACCTGGGGACACCAATAAGAATGCTAATTTTATTTTTTTTGAGGGTCTTTAGTATATCATCTGCATTTAATGAAGGACATATTGCTGCAGTAGCGCCAAGATAAAATGGTACGATTAATGTGCCTAAAAGCGGGAAAATATGATGCAGTGGCAATAAAATCATTAGATTGTCAGATGGAAGGATGATTCTAACATCTTTGGTTACTGCGTTAATATTGGCAACTATATTTTCAAATGACAGCATAACACCTTTTGGGCTGCCAGTTGTTCCACTTGTATAGATAATAATTGCTGTTTGATCAGGCTTGCTTTCCAATTTATATACCGAAGGTGAATCAATATTTTGCAGTTCAACCTCATCGAGAATAATGACCCTTGGCTTGTGGGCTACCTGCAACATTGCTTTTTCTAAAGTAGCATGTTTATCCTTGGAAGTAAACACCACTTCCGGCATACAGTCATTAAGAATATAGGCTACATCATCTGCACCTGACATAAAATCAATGGGTACAGGAATACCTTTGTTCATCCACACAGAATAGAATGCATATATCCATTCTATTCTGTTTTCAGAAAAAAGAGCAACGTGCTTGCCATTTATCTCATTATATAAGCTGGAATACTTTGTAACATTTTGCCTTAACTCCTTATATGATAGGTGTAAGCTTCCTGATACTAATGCAATATTCTTCCCTTCTCCATTTATCATAATCCCTCTATCAAAAACACACAAATATCTGAAAAAAAAACAAATAATATAAATTCAGCGATGTCTTCTTGTCGAACTCTCTATGCTTTCAACAATTAAAAACATTTATATTGAAGAGCAACCTTGTGCCAGAATCACTAATTTTGTCTTGTTATTCGATTGTTTTACTTTAACGAAAAAAAATACATTGAGTTACCCTTTTTCAAAATTGGCTGGTAATCTGCAAATCCCATCAGCAGTTAATGAACTTACAGAAAGCTTCACAAACGACTTTAGAGAGGGGTATGATATAAACTTGGGTGTGGGCTATGTAAATGATAAAACCATTCCGACAAAGGCAATTACCAAAGCACTAAAATATATTATCAGGCACCCTGAAAAATACAGATCCTCATTTAATTATGGAAGTGCCCAAGGATCACCAAACCTTATCAATTCAATTAAAAATTATTACCTAAGAAACAATATTGGTGGACTAAATGAAGAAGATTTAAACCGAAAAACACTAATTATTGGAGCTAATGGGGCAACCAGCCTTCTCGATGCCTTCTCTGATATTATGGGGCCCGGAATTGTAATTACTGCTGATCCCTATTACTACATCTATACCGAATCGCTTATCAACAAGGGATATAAGATTGAACCTGTCAAAGAAGACAATAACGGTATTATACCCAAAGCCATTATTGAGAAGTTAAACCAAATCAATGCAGAAGAAATAAGCTTCTTTTATATTGTTACGGTCAATAATCCAAGTTCCGTTGTACTTTCAAATCAGAGAAAATCCGAGATTGTTAAAATAGCTGCAACTATTTCCAAAAAAACAGGCCGTAAAATACCTGTTATTTTTGACAAGGCATATGAAGATATTATTCATAACGGTGATATAGAAAAGCCAATTTCAGGCATGAAATATGCGCCAAATGACATGGTCTATGAAGTTGGCACCTTATCAAAGATTATTGCACCTGCTCTTAGAATTGGCTACATGTTCTGCCCTGATAATAAAATGGCAAAGCTGCTTATCCAAAGAACGTCAGATATAGGATTCAGCTCATCATTAATCAATCAGGAGATTGCAAGTTGGCTATTAGACAATTATATACAGATACAGCAAAAAAAAGTAAATGGGGGATATAGAGAAAAAGCCAAATACTTAAGAAATCTTATAGACCAAAAATTAGGCCCATATTTAGACTGCTATACAGGTGGTGATGCTGCATTCTATTTCTATCTAACCTTTAAAAATATTGAAACAGGCAAGAATTCCGATTTTTACAAGTTCCTGTCAAGAACAACTGGTGACCTGGAAACTGATGGGAACCCCAATAAACTTGAACGTCTCATATATATCCCTGGTGAGATTTGCAGTCAGGAAGAGAAAGCCCGTTTCCAAATAAGGATTTCATATGGTTTTGAGGAAAACGATACTTTTAAAAGGGCCATTTCGCTTTTGAAGCAGGCTTGTGAATATTCTGTTAAAATAAACCCAGACAAATAATCTGTCCGGGTTTAAATAGTGTTTGTCAATAAAGTCCAACTACTGCGTTGTTGCTCAACCGAGGCTTGCCGAGCTCAACGCAGTTAAAATTTAAATCCTCATATACACAAGTATACTGCGGTCTAATTTTTTTTTTCACAACGTGTTTCATTTTTAGTTGTGTTCAAGAACTCACTTTGTTCGGTTCACACGCCTTGTATTTGAACTTTATTCCTCAAACACCCGACTTTATGGACAGACTCTAAATAGTTTACATGCCTTTAACTATATCTTTCAAAAAATCTGAAAAGGGCTCAGCAAATTCTTTCCGTTTCAAAGCAAACTCGACAGTTGTTTTTAAGAAATCGAGTTTGTTCCCAATATCATATCTCTTACCTTCTATAATTGTGGCCATAATGTCTTCTTGTTTAGATACAATTCGAAGCGCATCTGTTAATTGAATCTCATTCCCCTTACCTCTTTCTGTTTTTTCGAGTGCCGGGAAAATATCAGGTGTAAGAATGTACCTACCTGCAATAGCCAAATTAGAGGGAGCCTTGCCAACTTCTGGTTTTTCAACCATCGCTGTAAGTTTTAGCACTTTTTCACTAAGCTTTTCTCCTCCAACTATACCATAGCGGTTTACCTTATCTTCAGGGACAGTCTCAACTGCTATTACAGAATGCCCGTATTGTTCATAGGTATCAATTACCTGCTGCGTTACAGGAATAACTGACCCCAAAATTGTATCGCCAAGGAGTACTGCAAATGGTTCGTTTCCACAGTGGAATCTTGCATAATATATAGCATCGCCCAATCCATTTAGCTCTTTCTGACGGATAAAATGAATATTGGCCATGTTTTCAATATGCCTCAGCTGATTATATAAGGCTTCTTCCTCTTTTTCAACAATAAGTGATTCCAACTCAAAATTCCTGTCGAAATGATCTTCAATTGACCTTTTGCCTTTTCCTGAAATGATCAATATGTCTTCGATACCTGAATCAACTGCCTCCTGAACTACATATTGAATTACAGGTGTATCAATTATTGGTAACATTTCTTTTGGCTGTGCTTTTGTTGCAGGCAAAAACCTGGTTCCAAAGCCAGCTGCTGGTATAACTGCTTTTCTTACCATGAATTATTCTATATAAGGTTTTATTACTCTTGCATTAATTTTTCTCAGATCAACTATTAGCTTGCGCAACGTCTCATCATCTTCATAAAATCCAATAATTGCACCTCCAGAACCAGAAAACTTGGCTGAAGCCCCACAATTCCGTGCTGTTTGAACCAATTCAAGATTACTCTCAGAAATATTCATAATCTTGCATCTCAGATCAAAGTTTTTATTGACCAAAGTGTTTAACTGGTCAAAGTCTTTATTTTGTATAGCTGTCTTTCCATCCTCAGCACATTGGGCAATCTCGTTCAGGGTATCAATTACAAGCTGGTCACCGGCAAAATAACGTTCCTTGATATTGTTAAGTACAGCACCCGACACTTTACTCAGGTCAGTCTTATATGCTAAATATATATTAGGTAAATTTCCAGCATTCAACTGTTCATATGTTCCAAAACCTTTTTCCTTAAGGTTTTTTTCTTCAAAGTCCATAAAGACACACCCTTCATAAACTTGAATAACCCTATCCTGTAGACCTGCATTAATGCCCAATTCTTCTGTTTCGGTTTTTAAAATTAAAGTAGGTAAGATGTATTTTGGAATTTCAATCTCATAAAATTTCATTAAGGCTTTAAAAGTAGCCGTAACAATAGCACTTGATCCAGCAAGCCCTACCTGCCTAGGGATAGAGGTTTGGTATCGAACCGTAAAATTTTTGAACCTGAGGTTGATTTTGAATTCATTACAATACTCCCAGAACTTAACTATCGCAGCCTTAATTAGCCTTGAACCACCGTAATAACCAGTAAGCTTCACAGATTCTACCAACTGATACATATTACGGAACTGGTTGTCGTTAAATGCCGATTCTTCTATAACTAACTCTGGCGACTCAAACAACAAAACCCGTGCACCAAAATTAGGTATGGATACCGAAATTGTCTTTCCGAAATATCCATCAGATGGATTGCCTAAAAGTCCGGCCCTTGCAAAAGCTCTGGTCTCAATTATCATAAGTGAAATTTATATTTGAAGCGAAAATATTAAGAAATCGTGTTGAATCAAATCTTCTTTGATAAAAACACCAAATAATAGCTAGAAGAATCTCAATTATCATTATTCTAGTACATGTGGGACAGCAAAGATCTATGTATTATCTGGAATTATAGTAACAACAATACTTCTGGTATTTCTTGGTCCATCAAATTCGCACAAAAATATGTTTTGCCAGGTAGAAAGCCCCATTTTCCCTTCCAAAAGTGGGATTGATTCTGATGGTCCCACAATACCGGCCTTCAGATGTGAGTCTCCATTGTTATCTTGAGCATCATGCTGCCAAATACCTTTTGGAATAAGCTTTTTTAAAAGGTTAACTACATCATTTTGGACTGAGTCATCCCAGTTTTCCTGGATCATTATTCCTGCAGTTGCTCCCTGAACATACACATTAACTATTCCTGTTTTTACTTTTGATCTTCTGACTATATCACTAACTTTTGAAGTTATATCATATAATCCATTATGCTTGTCAGTCCCTACTTGAAATACTTCCTGCATTTTATTACTTTTGCTATGATTTATAAGAATATTGCTTAGAAAATTCATATATTTAATAGATACAAATATATATTTATTGTACTGACTGATACTATGTTCAACAAATGAAATATGCCAAAGGCATTTCAGTTTAATATTGATTCTTTCAGATAGTCATTTAAGGATTTGGTAAATGTTACAAAGTAAATACTGGCAAGAAGAAAATATTGTAAAACACGAAGAGTTCACATGGACTGCAGTGGATGGTAAGGAGCTTTATGCCCAGTGTTGGCATGCCGGTGAAAACATGAAAGCATGTATTTTGCTAATACATGGACTCGGAGAGCATAGTAGCAGGTATGATATTTGGTCTAAACGGCTTGCTATGGAAGGATTTTCGGTATTGTCTTTTGACCTTAGGGGCCATGGCAAAACCCAGGGAAAACCTGCAGACATGTCTGACTATAACAAAATGCTGAATGACATCGATTTACTTGTTGAAAAAGGATATGAAATATGTGACAGGAAGCCTTTGTATATTTATGGACATAGCTTTGGGGGCAACCTTACCGCCAATTATGCGATCTCAAGACAGACCAATATCAAGGGCATTATTCTAACATCACCATGGTTAGAATTGGCCAACACCCCTCCCAGACATATGCGCTTAATGGCTAATATTTTAAGCAGGTTCTTCCCTCGAATTAAAACCTCAAATGGCCTAAGGCCTGAGGATATTTCCCGCGAACTTAAAGAAGTCCATAAATATAGAACAGACTCATTTGTACACAACAAAATATCTGTTGGCTTGTTTGCCCAAGCTTATGAACGAGGCCTATTTGCCAAAAGAAGTATATATAAAATTAATGTCCCTATTCTTTTAATACATGGAAGTGCAGATAATATAACCTCATACAGCGCTTCAAGGGAGTTTGTTATGAACTCGAGTAAAAAAACAAGTTTTTTTAGCATTGAAGGTGGATATCATGAGTTGCACAACGACAGTGACAAGGAAAAAGTCTTTACTATTATTGTTGAGTGGCTAAACAAACAAATACAACAATCCAATGCCCAAACTCCAAACGCTGGTTGATTTTCCTAAACCTGCTTTTCAGGTTGGTTTCAGCGACACAATCTTTTTTTTAGGGTCTTGCTTCTCAAGTAATATAGGTCACAAGTTATATGACCTGAAGTTTCAAACCTGCATTAACCCCTTTGGTGTTCTCTATAATCCTGCATCCATTGCAAATGCAATCCAACTTTTATTAAAAAAAAAAGAGTTCAATTCAAAAGACTTACACCACCACAACGGTTTATGGTTAAGCTTTAGCCATTATACTTCTTTTTCGCATACCGACAAACATAAATGCCTTGACAGTATCAACCATCAATTTCTACAAGCAAAGGAAAAATTTAAAAAGACAAATGTGTTGTTTATAACACTCGGAACATCATATATATACAAGCTAGCTGCTACAGGCAATATTGTTGCCAATTGCCATAAAATCCCTGCCAGAGAGTTTACCCATGAATTTCTTTCTTCCGAACGATCTTTTGAGCTTTTATCAAAGAGCATTGAAGAAATAAAAAAATTCCTGCCAGAAATAAAGATTGTTTTTACTGTTAGTCCGATTAGGCACCATAAAGATGGGGCTATCCAAAACATGCGGAGTAAAGCAGCATTAATCCTTGCCATAGATAAATTAGAGCAAAAGTTTCCTTTTGTCAGTTATTTTCCAGTCTACGAATTATTTATGGACGAAATGCGAGACTATCGCTTTTATGCTGATGATCTTGTACACCCTAGTGAATTTGCGATCGATTATACCTGGGAAAAGTTTTCCGAGTGCTATTTTAGTGCAGAAACAAGGAGCACTATTTTAAAAATTGAAAGAATAGTAAAATCACTTCAACATCGACCAATAATTCCTGACTCACCAGAATATCAAAAGTTTCTGCTTAAATTAAAAGAACAAATTCTGGATAGTTCAAAAAAACTACCTCACCTGGATTTTACTAAAGAGCTAAATAAGCTATCTGATAAGAAGAATTAAATTTTACAAAGTTTTGTTTAACCACAGTTAAACAAAACGCATCAATCCTTTGTTAATTTTTATATAGCAAATAAATGATGAATAAAATTTATATATATGTATTTGCTGCCTTCTTGCCAATAGCAGCTTTTTCGCAGACCAAAGAAAATGGCATTATTGAGGGACGTATATATAATGCCTCATCAAACGAAGCAATACCATTTGCCTCATTGGTAATTTGGGGTACAAACATTGGCACAGTCAGTGATCTTGATGGAAATTTCATTTTTACCGGCACAAAACCAGGATATGTGAGAATTGCTGCATCAACTGTGGGTTTTGAGGATTATCTTTCTGAGGAGTTTCTGGTAACCAATGCCCGAAAAACATTCATCGAAGTGCCCATGAAAGAAATAAATATTGAGGTTCAGGAAATAGTTGTGAAAGCCTCCCCTTATAGAAAGAAAGAAGAAAGTCCGGTATCACTGAGAAGAATTGGCATTGAACAAATTGAAAAAAACCCTGGAGGCAACAGGGATATCTCCAAGGTTATTCAATCATTTCCAGGCGTAGCTTCAACACCGGCTTATAGAAACGATGTAATAGTTAGAGGTGGTGGACCAAGCGAAAATACCTTTTACCTTGATGGGGTTGAAATACCAAACCTTAATCATTTCGCCACACAAGGGGCATCGGGCGGTCCGGTTGGAATAATTAATGTCGATTTTATACGAGAAGTTAGTTTATACTCGGGAGCCTTTCCTGCTAATACTGCAGATGCTATGAGTTCAGTATTGGATATGAAACAGGTAGATGGGAACAAAGAAAAGCTTGTTTTTAAGGGTTCTTTTGGTGCATCTGACCTTGCCCTTACGTTGAATGGTCCCTTATCAGAAAACACAACATTTATTGCTTCAGCAAGGCGCTCATACCTACAGTTTTTGTTTTCTGCACTTGAGCTACCTTTTCTTCCAACATACAACGATTTTCAGTTTAAGACACGAACACGTCTCGATGATAAAAATGAAATTACATTTCTTGGATTGGGTGCAATTGACCATTTTGAGCTTAATCTCGCAGCGGATGATACCCCCGACCAAAAATATATATTGAGCTATCTTCCTGTAAATGAGCAATGGAACTATACCGTAGGTGGTGTTTACAAGCATTTTAGGACCAATGGCTTAGACAGCTGGGTGTTAAGCAGGAACTACTTAAACAATAGTGCATACAAATACCTTGACAACATTGATACAAACATCAAAACATTGGATTTTAGCTCAGCCGAAATCGAGAACCGCTTTAGATATGAAAGGACAACATTGTATGACAATCAAATTAAACTGGTTTATGGTGCAGGCTTGGTTTATGCCAAATATTATAACAATACTGAAAACAGTATCTTTCTCGATAATGGCCCTATAAACCTTGTGTATGAAACAGATGCCAAAATGTTTCATTACAACGCATTTGGACAGATTAGCAAACCACTGTTTAACAATCGGCTTACTGCTTCATTTGGATTGAGGACAGATGCCAGCACTTATTCATCGGCAATGAATAATCCACTGGAACAGCTATCGCCAAGGTTTTCATTTTCTTATGCCTTGACTACTAATTTAAATTTTAACTTCAATACCGGAAGATATTATCAACGCCCTCCATATACAGCTTTGGGATATAAAGAAGATGATGTTTATGTAAATAAAGAACTTGGCCTCAAATATATTCAGAGCAACCACTTAGTTGCCGGATTCGAGCTTTTGTCCAATGACAATTCACAAATAACCTTAGAGGGATTCTACAAACAGTACAATAATTATCCTTTTTCAATCAGTGATTCGGTACCCTTATCAACAAAAGGAGCTGATTATGGCACCTTTGGAGACGAGGCTGTATCACCAATTTCGAGTGGTCGTGCTTATGGATTCGAGATATTGGGAAGAGCACAAAAGTTACTGGGCTTTAATACTATTTTCTCATATACATACGTCAGAAGCGAATTTGAAGATTTGCGTGACAGACATGATGGCGAATGGATCCCATCAACCTGGGACAACAGGCATTTGATCAATATAACAGCCACAAGGACATTTAAAAGCGATTGGTACTTTGGTTTCAAATGGCGATATGTTGGTGGTGCTCCTTATACACCTTTTGATGTGGAAAAATCTGAAATAAAAGCCGCATGGGATGCCCAGGGCGCACCTTATCTTGATTATTCCAGATTCAACACATTGATTTTAAAAGGCTTTCACCAACTCGATGTTCGTGTAGATAAACAATTTTACTTTGATATTTGGTCTTTAAATATTTATGTTGATATACAGAACATCTATAACTGGAAGGCTGACCAACCAAACCGCCTGATAAGGAATTCATTCATTAAAGGTTCGGAATACAATGATGTATATATAGACAATGGCATGGAAAAGTATGAACTTGTCGAAATTGAAACAGATGGTTCAGGTACTGTGTTGCCCACAATAGGCATTATAGTTGAGTTTTAAAATTAGATACAGATGACACATACAAAGCAAATTTTCTCAATGACTGCTTTTATTATTGGACTCATTTTAATTGGGCAAACTTATAATTGCAGTTCCTCAAAGATCCCCGAAAATATGCACGACAGTATATACACCAACAAGAATGCCAACGGCTGGTCCCTTGAATTAACTTTTTTGAAGGGTGAGGAGCATAATCATCCACTAATGGCCATTTGGACAGAGGATACCGCTGGCAATTATCTTGAAACACTATATGTTGCTGAATCTATAGGCAAAGGTGTTTTTCAGTATGGCGACAAAACCACGGGCAAATGGCTGCCAGGTAAGATACGTAGACCTGCAGCCCTTCCAGTTTGGTCACATGAGAGAAATATACAGGAAAATGACGGGCTTTACGTGCCAACCCCAGAAACTCCAACTCCGGATGCTATAACAGGTGCAACCCCGACAGGAAGTTTTACATTATTTACGTCTACAAGCCTAAAAGACTATACTGCTTTTTATCTGTATTTTGAAATTAACCAGACCTGGGACTGGAATGAATATTGGACCAACAATAAATTTCCAGAGGACGATGAATACAGTACATCCTGTCAGCCAGCATTGGTATATAGAGCCCTTATACATACCGGTGCCACTAATGCACCATTCGCATTAGAACTAATAGGACATAGCCATTACAATGGATCAGACGGCAAAATATATACAGACCTATCAACTATCACTACTGCTAAAAAAATAGCAAAATCGATAACAGTTAAATTAATTCCATAGAATGTTTTATATCACCCACCTTCGGTGATCAATATCATCACTAATGCGTTGATAAACGCATACTGCTTACGTAACATTATTATAAATTTTAAGAAGTGTATGAGAATCGGCTATTTTAAAACTTTAGTGCTGTTCATTCTTGTTTTTGGTTCAATAAACATTTATGCGCAGACGGGAATTCAAGCATTAGAACAAAAGCTTGAAAAGCTAACGGGCACTAATCAAAAGATAGATCTGGCAAATGTCCATACCCAGCTTGGAAACCTTTATTGGCAGAAATCAGAATTTGACAAAGCTGCGCTTCATTTTACTAAAGCCATCGAAATTAATTCAGAATTGAACAATTCTAATGCCATAAGAATTATCAATGGATACTTGGGGCTCATATATTTAGAAGCCGAGAACTACAATAAAGCCATAGAATATTTTAATAACAGCTTGTCTTTAAATAAAGTAAAAAACAAAAAACAGGAGATTATATCAGATTATTATAATATAGCTTCGGCATATCAATATTTGAACAACTTTGAAGAATCAAACAAAAATGCCAAAGAAGCCCTTTCTCTCGCTCTAGAACTAGATAAACTGGAAATGGCAAAAAGTTGCCATTTACTTTTGGCTGAAAATTATGAAAAGCTCGGAGACAGTAAAAAATCCTCAGAACATTTTACCAATTACTCTACGATAACCAAGCACATTCAATCTCTGCAAATGCAGCAGCTAAAAACCGAAAAGCAACAAATAGAGCAACGGATTTCAAAAAAAACAAAAGAATTAAACAAAGCACTTGACACACTTGATGAAGTTGTACAACAAAATATAGAGATTGAAAAGCAAAAGGAAGCAATTGAAGAATTAAGCAAAGCACAGCAAAAAGAATTTGAGATGCATGATAAGCTACGTAAAACCCAATTGTTTTATGCTGGTCTTGTATTGATCTTATTGGCAGCCTTATTGTTTTTGTTCCTTATCCAAAACCAAGCTAAGAAAAAGGCAAACAAAAAGTTACAAGAACAGAACAACGAAATTGAAGAACAGAAAAAAGAAATTGAAAAGCAACGCGACCTGGCAGATAAACAACACGAGAAACTTACTGCAAGTATTCAATATGCAAGAAAAATTCAATCAGCCGTTATTCCAAATGCTGCAATAATCCATGAACATTTTAATGACAGTTTCATATCATATCATCCACGCGACATTGTAAGTGGTGACTTTTATTGGTTCGTACAAAAAGAAAATTTATTCATTTTAGCTGCAGCTGACTGTACAGGGCATGGTGTGCCAGGAGCCTTTATGAGCATGCTTGGAGTAGCCTACCTGAATGAGATTATTAATAAAGCTGCCGTTAATGTTCATATTAGTACTTTAAACGCAGACAACATTCTCAATCAATTAAGGGATAAAGTAATCAGTTCCTTGCATCAAACAGAGAAAAAGGGCGAACCAAAAGATGGTATGGACATAGCCCTTTGTATTATAGACACTGAACAAAAAACCTTGGAATTCGCGGGAGCCTATAATCCAGCCCTAATAATCAGAAAGAATGAAATTATTGAATTGAAAGGTGATAAAATGCCGGTATCTTTCCATAAACGAAAAGACATTCCCTTTAGTAAGCAAAGTCTTAAACTTGAAGCTGGTGATTGTATTTACCTGTTTTCTGATGGTTTTATAGACCAATTTGGTGGTCCATATAAAAGAAAATTCCTAATAAAGAATTTCAAAGAATTATTGCTGAATATTTATCAAAGGCCCATGCAAGAGCAAAAAACCATGATCGAGCAAGAGTTTTCAAGCTGGAAAGGAAACCTTCCCCAGGTTGATGACGTTTTGGTAATGGGTATTAGATTTGGAAAACTCGATAAAAAGCAAGAAATTAACTGGTCAGATAAAACTATCCTTATTGCTGAAGATACAGATATGAACTATTTCTTACTGGTTGAAGTATTGAAAAAAACGAAAGTAAAAACAATATGGGTCAAAAATGGGCAAGAGGCCGTTGATTATGTAGCCCAAAACAAGGTAGACCTTATTTTAATGGATATCAACATGCCTGTAATGAATGGTTTTGAAGCAACAAAAAAAATCAAGATCTTTGATCCAAGTATACCTATTGTTATGCAAACAGCAATAAATCGTGATGCTTTTGAACAAGCAAAGGAAAGCGGGGCAGATGATTTTATACCTAAACCAATAGATTTCAAGACATTTATTGAAAAGATTACAAAATTGATATAACCAAAATCTTATGGAAGCTGTTTTTATTGGAGCTCAGGACGATACTCCAGAAGTTATTCTCAACAAAGAAGAAAATAAGTTTGAACTTAGTGGTAAATCATTGCCTGAAAATGTAACCGATTTCTATAATCCTGTGTATAAATGGCTAGAAGAGTATAAAAAAGATCCTCTTGAGGAAACTATTTTCCATCTAAATATTGAGTATTTCAATTCTGCATCGCACAAAGCTATCAACGAACTACTTGATATTCTTGCAGGAATTGAAAAGGCTGGAAAAAAGGTAAAAGTTGTTTGGCACTTTCTGAGGGAGGATGATGACATGCTTGAAACTGGTCATGATTATAAAAATCTGACTGGATTAGATTTTGATTTTATAGGCTACGATTAAAAAACTTGAATATTGGTAATTTTTAGAAACCCTAAAAGTAATGAAAAGAAAAGCTATCTTACTCCTCTTCCTGACTGTTCCTTTATTATTAAATGCCCAGGAAAAACCAACATATGAAAAGAAAACCTATGTTTCGCCAGAGGGCAAAATATATGTAAATAAAGCACTTGGCTTGTATGTATGGTTATCAACATCACCAGATGAAGGTTCAAAAAAATACAAGCTAACAAGCCAGGAAACCTCAAAATATTCAAATCCGATGTACCTTGATACAGATGGATTTAACTCAATACGGTCTCCTTCCGCAGTAGATCCCGAAACAAGAAAAACTGTTTACCCTATCAGGGATATTGTTTTTGAAGTTTATGCTGATGAATCTGCCCCAAAAACAAAAATTGATTTGGGAAATTCCATACCTTTCAAGCTGGATGGAAAATCATACATAGAGGAAAATACCAAGCTTACTTTACTCTCAAGCGACACCCATTCTGGAGTAGAAAGCACATATATCTCTGTTAATGGTGAACCGTTTAAAAAATATTCATCACCAATAACATTTACTGAAGAAAAGGAATATACCATAAAATATTATGCCGTTGACAATGTGGGCAATGTGGAAGAGACAACAGAAATTATTTTTGTTTATGACAAAACTGCCCCAAAAACAACCCATGAAATCAATAAGGATTTATACGAAAATATAATTTCTGCGCGGTCAAAAATAGCCCTTAACACCGTAGACCAGGGAGCTGGAATTAAGCATATTAAATACCAAATTGACGATGGCACAGTTTACACTTACAAATATCCAATAAGTGGATCTATTTTGAGCCAGGGAGAACATACAATAAAGTATTATGCCATAGACAAAGTTGGAAACACCGAATCAGAAAATAGTTATACTTTTTATGTTGACAAGACTCCTCCAACAATAATCGAAGAGGTAATTGCAAAAACTTTTTTTGCCAATGGAAAAGAATACGCCTCCGGAAAAGCCCAACTGAAACTTACAGCATTTGACAACAAAGCTGCAGTAAAAGAAATCATGTATTCAATTAATGGAGGGGAATATAAGTTGTACGAGAAACCTGTTTTTCTCACTCAAACATCTGGTAATCTAATCATAAAGTCATATGCAATTGACCATGTAAACAATAAATCTCAGAGTAAGGTAGCAAACCAAAAAACCAGCATTCCATATATCGACTTTTCAGGACCAAAAATTGGCCATAGTGTTTCGGGACCAAAATTCACAACAAGAGATACCCTGTTTATCAACAGCAAATCAAAGATATATCTTAAATCGAGTGATACAGAAGCAGGTACAAACCGAATTGAATACCGTATTGATGGAAATAATAACATGGCCTATGAAAAAGCCTTTTCCATTGAAGAAGAAGGAGTTCACACTATATCATACATCGGTTATGATAATGTTGAAAACTCCAGCTCCAATACTTTAGTTGTAAAAGTGGACAATACAGGTCCTGAAATCGAATATACCTATAGTACACCAACCCTTTCAAAAACAGAAGGACTTGACAACTACCCAAAACATATTATTCTATATTTAAGTGCAAAGGACAAACAAAATGGCACACAGACAATTAAATATGGTTTTGGGGCAAATGCAACTTCAATCTACGCTTCGCCTATTGTTGGATTTTCAGTTGGCAAGAAAAAAATGAAGATTGAAGCAACAGATAAACTGGGCAACAAAACAGAGCAAACTATTGAATTTAATGTAACAGAATAAATTCTTGATCATGTTCATAATAAAAACCGGTTCTCAAATGAACCGGTTTTATATTTTTTTAAAACATTTTTCAACTGATTTTCTGAATTTTACTTTCCAAACTCAATTTAACCCGAAATATGCATTAGAAAATCTATTACATATTGAAATTGCTTCAATATAAGTCGTTTCACTTACTTGTTTCTATGCACCATAGCGGTGCTATGATTTATCTCACCAAGTCCTTCTATTTTTGCATTTTCAACCTTCATAACGAAATTCTAATAC
>JBNKPU010000196.1:0-21355 GCA_050295515.1 Bacteroidales bacterium
TTTCATTAAATAATCGATTTACGGCTCTAAATTTTATCACCATAGCTCGCTATGTCTCAAAAATTTATATTGTAAATCAATCATTTACTGAAATTTGAGCTCGCTAATTTTAATCGAACTCAGGTTAATACATAATCCGGGTTTAAAAATTGACACTTCATTTCATGTTTTTCAAATATTCCAAATATTCATCGGTGTTGTTTATTTTTAGTTTTACCCAAAGAGGCTTGTGGTCTGAGAACTGGTAGGTGCGCCATTCTTCGTAATAATCTTTAAGTTCATTGTCATTCATTCCCTCACCTTTTGAGCTTTGTTTTAAATCATTTATGTAAGTGTCGAATTGATCATCTGTAAAGATATTTTCAAACAATTCAAAGACTCCGGATTCCAGGGTTTCTATATTGTCGATATAATCTATTAATCTGGACTGATTGTAAAAGGCAATCTGGTCGTAAAACATTGTGTTTTTGACATTAGTTCTTTTTTTAAGTTCGTTCGGTACTTTGAAGCCATTATTTTCAAGGGCTTCCATGGTTTGGTGTTCAGGATTGACAATGTTAAAATCGCCAAGGAGAATCATTGAGTTATTGAATTCTTTTTCTTTGTTGGCTTTGTACCCAAGATAATTGGCAATTTCTTGAATCTCTTTGATTCTCTCCTGAAGTTTCTCTCCAGACGATGCGCCATAATAAATATGTACGGTGCAAAGGCTAAACTTCAACCAGCCAGAAGAGAATGAAACCATAAAAGGAGTTCTGCGAAATTGTTTTCCAGTTACAATTTTATCACCTTCAACAGTATATTCTGCCTTACTGATAAGCCCGTTTGTTGGCAATACTATTTCCCCTGCAATGTTATTGAATTTCACTTTTCGTGTATCGTATATAAAAGTCATTCGTTCTCCATTTCCGCCGGACCTGGTGTCGGCAATGTCTGTCGCGATATATGCCCAATTGGGACCTAAAATATCCATTACATGCTCAAGTTCATCCAGTTCATTGACTTCCTGAACAGCAACCAGGTCAAAACTGGATATAACCTCTGCAATATAGTACCATGTTTCAGGGAGCCTTGGTCCATGCCCTCTTCGCATAGATGCTTTGTCTTGCTTATGAAAGTCTTTGGCAAAATCCCGTATATTCCATGTGGCCAATAACAGGTTGTCGTCCAAATCTTTTATGGGAATAGTGTTTTGAAGCTGCTTTCTCAGTAATAGCAAATTGGAAATAACATGATTCCTTCTTGCATCATCTAATCTTGTTTTTAGTTTAGCGTAGTATGCCATAAGTTTTTTTTAGTTGCTAATAGGTATATCACAAAAGGGGCTCTTTTTAGAGTAATGTGCAGAATTTCTTGAATCTAAATTCTTTAGAAAACATGTTTTCATAGCTATCTATAATAGATATTTAACCATTTTATGACTTCTGCATAGAACTAGAAATTTATGCAAATATCATTGATTTTTGTGCACTTGTTTAAATGAAAAACAAGGGTAAGCATGTTAATGCAATTACTAATGATCCATTTAATGCTATATAGTTAATAGAAAATGGATTGTATTTCATAAAACGTGCAGTAAGTATGTTTTATTGATGAAAAAGCATTTGCCTTCATCAATCATGCTACTTCTTTTTATAATGCTTGGAATAGGAGTTGCTTTTTTTGTCCTTTTTTCTGTTGGCGAAAAACTCCTGTCTTTTGATTGCTTTTTCTTTTTCGAATATTTTCTTTTCCATCTCGGTCATTGGCTTGTCTGTCTGAGGAAAAGGATTATCTTCAGCCAGATCTATTTTTCTGTTTATAAGACGTTCAATGTCTCTCACGAATTCATTTTCCTCTGGTTCGCATAAAGAATAAGCCACTCCGTCTTCTCCTGCACGTCCACTTCTGCCAATTCTATGTACATAGGTTTCGGCTATATTGGGAATGTCGTAATTAATAACATATTTCAGTTTGTCTATATCAATTCCGCGGGCAGCAATATCAGTAGCAACAAGAATTCGTATTTCTCGATTTTTAAACTGTTTGAGGGCTTTTTGTCTTTGATTTTGTGACTTGTCGCCATGAATAGCCGCACATTGGATTTTTTTCTTCCTTAAATTTCGAACGATCCTGTCAGCTCCATGTTTTGTCTTCGCAAACAATAATACTGGATCGATAGCTTTATCTTTTAGTATATGAAGCAGTAACTCGGTTTTATTTTTTTTATTGGTATAATACAAATATTGTTGGATGGTTTCAGCAGTTGAAGATACAGGGCTTACCTCAATCTTTGCAGGATTCATGAGAATCTTTCTTGATAGGTCTACAATGTTTTTTGGCATTGTTGCTGAAAAAAACAACGATTGTCTTTCTTTCGGAAGAATGGCTATCAATTTACGTATGTCATGAACAAATCCCATGTCAAGCATTCGGTCAGCTTCATCTAAAACAAAATAATCTATGCTTTGAAGACTGATATATCCTTGGTCAATTAAATCAAGCAATCTTCCTGGAGTGGCTACGAGAACATCTACTCCTTTTCTTATTGCACTTACTTGGCTTTCTTGGTTAACTCCACCGAATACAACGGTGTTTTTAATGCTTGTATATTTACCATAAACAGAAAAGCTGGAGCCAATCTGAATAGCTAGTTCCCGCGTAGGAGTCAGGACAAGTGCTTTGATCTTTCTACGGCCTTTTTGCTGTCCTTCCTTTCCTTCAAGAAGCTGAATGATGGGTATAGCAAAGGCTGCTGTTTTTCCAGTACCTGTTTGAGCACTTCCCAGTACATCATTTTTTCTAAGTATTATTGGTATTGCTTTTTCTTGTATGGAGGTTGGCTCACTATAATTCTCATCTCTTAGAGCCCTAAGTATGGGGGCGGCTATTCCCAGTTCTTCAAATTGCATTGGTAACTTTATTTTTCCCCGAACAAAAGAATTTGCTAAAGACTTTGTGTGGTAATAATTAAACGGTACAAAGGTAGTCAATTAAAATATATCGAGGCTAATTGTTCATCGATTTGAGGGGATGAACTTTGTAAAATTGAATGTAGCACTTTTCACAACTGGAATGTGTTAGTCCAAATATTGTTAAGAGAAGGTTTCGATTATCGACCAAATAAATAATTGTTGCATTATATATTTTGAAGAGTATGGGGTAGGTTATCCCACATCCTTCAGACCTTCCTCCTTTACATCCCTTTCACCGTTTTTGAAAAAGCAGTACAGTCCGCTGTCGATAGTTAGGCCAGAAAGTTTTTTAAAGACCTTCGCCCAATTTTCTTTGGGGGCAAAAAAAACGTTCAGACCATTGAAGGGCAGTTTTTAGTCCCCAATACCAATAAACAAATTCAAATACAGGGTTTGTAGGTTGTTTTCGGACTAAATCTTTCCTGGGCAGGAATGATAGGGGGTAGTAAAATGTATTTTTCTTTGCTGCGATCAAACCAAGCTAAGTCTGCCATAAAATAAGCAGTTTCATAATCAATGGATTTGTATTTTTCAAATGTCTTGAACTGTTTGTTGTTAGGTGATTAATAGAATAGTGTTAAAGTGAATAAGCCTAAAACTCACAACAAACTCACAACGCCTAGATCTACGTCAGGTTATGCTGTGTTTCGTTGTCTATAACTTCGCCAGTACTATCGATTTCAACCTTATAGGATCTTAGTTTTCTCATGATCATTTCTACAATCTCATATTCAGAGGCGTTTTGGAGATACTTTGTCGAAAAATTGCAATAGCCAATAAAGTTTGTTAGTTCATCCCCTTCAAGGTGTGTTAAATTGGAAACAATTTCACGGTTGAATTTCAGGTCAATTTGATATTGGATCTCATCCTTTTTTTTCAGCCCATCAAGAATAACCCTAACGCTGGGTATGGACGTGGAGGAGCCAAATGACATAGAAAACCCGGGGTTGGCTAATTTCTCTTCAGCATTTTTATTGTATTCAGCATCAATAGCTTCTTTTGTCCCCTCCATTTTAAGCCTTTCACTTAATTGTTGCTCTTGGGTTTTATCGATTTCTAATTTTTCAAATGCTTTTTTGAAATCACTATAATTTCTGTAACCAACAACTTGGATTTCATCAATGTTGTATTGGCGAGGGGTAAGGGCAATTCTCAGGTTTTTATCGAGGTTTTCATCTGTAGCCAAGATTACCTGTCCCAAATATCCAATGGAAGTCACAGCTAAGGTATCTCCCGGATTTACAGAAACAACAAATTCACCATTTTCTTTTGCCAGGCTCCAGTTCCTCAGGCTTTCGTTAAATACATTGGCAAATGGAACCGGTTCTCCCGTAGCTTGGTCATAGAAGGTGCCTGTAATTGTTTTTTGACTTTTAAATATTGATTGGGCCTGGCAGAAATATGCCGGGATAACAAAGCTAATAATAAGTAGGATGATCCGATTCTTCACCTGGTTTTGTTTTAATAAGTGCAAATATCAGCATTCTTTTTTACTCTGTCGTGCTATATTCTGTTAAGAGATGTTAAGGTTTTCTTTGGAAGCAGGAATCCTCCCTTTTCCTGTCTATGTCAGCATACGCATCTGGTTTAAATCAGGAATTCAAATTAATCCATTAACCCTTTTTCAAATTAACAAATCAACTATATTTGGCATAAAATAAGTTTAGCAAGAGATTTTCATGGTTTTCAATTCAGGTATCTTTCTGGTCTTTTTTATCGTCTTTTATCTGCTTTATTGGTGGATAAACAAAAAGTTTTCCCTGCTTGTCAGAAACCTGTTTATCATCATTGCAAGCTATGTGTTTTACGGGTGGTGGGACTGGCGCTTCCTGAGTCTAATCGTTTTAAGTTCAGCAGTTGACTTTATTATTGGACTAAAGCTGTCGCAAACAAATGATCGTTCTCGGCGAAAACTCTTGCTTGTGTCAAGTCTTATTGTTAATCTGGGTGTGTTGGGTTTCTTTAAATACTTCAATTTTTTTATAGATAGCTTAAATGTTTTATTGTTGCAATTTAATGCGAACCTCAACACAGGTACTTTAAAAATTATTCTTCCGGTTGGGATATCTTTCTATACTTTTCAGACTTTAAGCTATACCATCGATATATATAAGAACAAGTTACAGCTAACCAAAGACCCTTTTGCTTTTTTTGCCTTTGTGTCTTTTTTTCCTCAATTGGTAGCAGGGCCAATCGAAAGGGCAATGCATCTTTTGCCCCAGTTTTCAGTGAAAAAATCATTTAACCATTTCGAAAACGTTAAAGGCTTAAGGCTGGTGTTGTGGGGTTTTTTTAAGAAGATTGTCATTGCCGATAATTTTGGGGCGCTAACCGAACATGTTTTTAATCCGGAGTTTAATCCATCCGGACTGACAGTTTTTCTAGGTGCAACTTTTTTTGCATTGCAGATATATGCCGATTTCTCCGGGTATTCAGATATTGCCATAGGTATATCAAAGATGTTGGGTTTTGACCTGATGACCAATTTCAGGACACCTTATTTTGCCCGGTCGTTTCAGGATTTTTGGCGGCGGTGGCATATTTCGCTATCTACATGGTTCCGGGATTATGTCTACATCCCTTTGGGGGGCAGCCGAAATTCACAAATTAGAACCTATGGTAATTTATTGATCACCTTTGTGCTTTCAGGTCTTTGGCATGGAGCCAATGTTACTTTTATGGTCTGGGGTGCCCTGCATGGATTGCTCCTAATTGTCGAGAAACAATTCAGGCTCGTAAGGTTAAAAGCATTTTACTATCCCATTGTATTGGTTTTAGTTATATTGTTCTGGCTGCCATTCCGTGCAGAAAACCTTGGTCTGTTAAAAGAATATGTAGTCTCATTGGTCCATTTTAGTTCTTACTCAATAAGCGAAGTCGCAATGCTGGTCGAGCAGTTTTCGAACCACAGGTTTATAGCACTTGTTGCTGTTTTGGCCTTTTTTCTTGTGTTGGAGTTTGTGTCCAGAAAGTCGCGGTTCGACGAGTATATGAGCAAAAAGAATCCATTCTTCCGCTATGGTGTTTATTACATGCTGATCATGATTATCCTTTTGCTTGGTAATTTTAGTGTTAAACCCATGTTTATATATTTTCAGTTCTAAATGAAAAAGCTGATCAAACAAATAGCGCTGTTCCTGATTCCTGTATTCATAGGGCTTATTGTTTTGCCTGTTAACAAAAGAACTAAGTATGTTGAATTGAAGGATGATTGTTTCAACCATGGTATCTGGGTATACGACCGCATACACAATAATCCAGGCAATGTCGATATTGCGATACTTGGTTCTTCACATACAGTCAATGGTATTAACGACGAGCTCATTTCTGAACAGCTCGATACCTTGGTGGCTGCAAATTTTGGATATTGCCGCTTTGGAAGGAATATGCATTATACACTGCTCAAAGAGGTGCTTTCAGAAATGAAGATTTCAAAGCTGGTTGTTGAGGTGCGGGAAGGGGAGAACCGTTACAGTCATCCCATATATCCTTTTGTTGTCGAAACCAAAGATGTTTTTCTCGACAATTCAATAGCCAACCGAGAAGTGGTTCAAGATATCTGGAGCCATTTGGCTTATAAAGTTGAGCTTTTCCAGGATAAACTTTATCATCAGTCAACCCAGGTTGGTGTCAGAAACGAGGCTTTTGGATTTGCTTCACATGCCGATACTGCTTCTGCAAAATTCCTGGATGAGGTAAAAGCCAGAAGAAGCAGTCAGGCTGAACCTATGACTGAGTTTCAGAAACGTGTTCAATATAAATTAGGGCGCGTTTTTCACAAAAAAATTGCTGAATTGTGCAAAAAGAAGAACGTTGAGATTTACTACCTGTTTATGCCATCTTATGGCAGTGGCTATGCCGAGCCCAAAGAGATGGAATTCTATCAGCAGTATGGTACTGTTTTAATCCCACCTACCCCTATCTACGATAACCAGGATAACTGGTGGGACGAAGGTCACCTAAACATAGCAGGAGCCAATAAACTCTCTGAATGGTTGGCAAGTCAATTGATTAAATAAATCAATTCTTTTACTGCTCAAATAATGAGTATATCATCACATTTTTAAATCTTCAAATCAGCCCATTAGAAAATTAAAGAATCAATCCATCATCACATTAATTAAACACTTTTTCTTAACTTGTATTACTAATCCTTATTGGCTCAGTTCTTTCAAGTATTCATCTAAACCTAATGAAATGAGTGCAAAGTCAAGAAACATATTCAGGAATGTACTAAGAATTCTGGGAACAGTTGCTGTTTTAGGGTGCTTAATGTTTTTTGCCGGAGAAGGAATCACATTCTTTAAATTCAATACAGAAAGTGTTACTGTATCTTTATTGTTTGCTCTTTTTCTTGAAGGATATTATTACCTATGGGAAAATATCCTGGTGGCCGGAATAATCTTTATTGTTTGGCATATTATTCAATGGGGACTGGTTTTTACAGTCTGGTCAGATGGTGATATGACATTGATATTAGGTTTCCCCATATTTTTATTGGGGCTAGCTGCATTCATTTATGTTATTCTAGAAAAGAAAGAGATTGCTGATTACCAAAATAGGATGAAAGTGATTAATATTAGTCTGTGATCCAACCCTTAAAGTTTATGACAGTCAAACAACATTATGACAACCACTTGGCGAACTTCTATTCGTGGTATATGGGTGATTATAGTACAGCCAAAAACACATTTATAGAATTTTGTAGCAACCAGCAAATTATTCCTTCCAAAAATAAAAAGGCAATAGACCTTGGAGCAGGTAATGGTATCCAAAGTCTGGCTATGGCTGATTTGGGGTACGAAGTTATGGCTATAGACTTTAGCAAAGAGCTGCTCAACGAGCTTGAGAACAGAAAAGAAAACAAACCCATTGATATCCACTATGGTGATATACGTGATTCTGGAATATACAATGGTCTGTCACCGGAACTAATTGTATGTGCAGGTGATACTTTAGCGCATCTTGATACTTTTAAAGAATTAGAGCAATTGATTTTAGATGCGTATCATGCTTTAATAGGTGAGGGGAGACTGGTGTTGGCTTTCCGGGATTATTCGAATGAGCTTTTGGGATCTGACCGCTTTATTCCGGTAAAGAGTGATGGGCAAAAGATCCTGACTTGTATTCTGGAATATTTTAATGATAGGGTAAGGGTTACAGATCTGCTTCATGAAAAAACAGATGGAGAATGGATACAAAAAGTAAGTTCTTATTTTAAACTTCGTATTACCCGGGAGCAAATTGTAGAATTAATGACAAAGGCAGGTTTTAAAATAACCTGCAAGGAAGAAATAAACAAGCTATGGTATTTGGTGGGGGAAAAGGAATAAGGGGTAATTGCAATCCAGTCAATTTTATTTTTAAGCCATATCCGTAATATAGTTACATATTATGCAGGATTAAACATTTTTAGCTTTTATCAGTTTTACTAATCAAATAAACTATTAATGGACAGACTCATTCCGGTAAATACAAAACAGGATATTTTATCCCCATATCAAGATACGCCAATTGGACAACTGTTGGAGTATCAAAATTTGGGAAGGAAATTTGATAATTATAGTTCTGCGCAGCTATTAATAGGAATGTGCATGGACAACCGAAAACATTTGACCATTCCTGAGAATTTTGCCTTTATAATACGTTCCGGAGGAGCAAACCTGAGATATAGTGAGTTCAAGGTTTCATACGCCATTGCAGTTGGTGGAGTAAAGCATGTAGCGCTCATTGGACATAATAATTGTGGTATGGTAAACCTGGTTTCACGGAAGCAGGAATTTATTGATGGACTTGTAAAATCAGCTGGTTGGGAAAGACAAAATGCAGAAGACCATTTTACACATTTTGCTCCAATGTTTGAAATAGGAAATGAGGTTGATTTTACGCTAAGCGAAGCAAAGCGCATGCGGCTGAGGTATCCGAATATCAATATTGCTCCAATGCTTTATTTGGTAGAAGATAACCGTATATACCAGATTCGCGAGTATTAACCTTTTTTTAAGGTTGCTTGCCAGTTAGGCCCTAAACTGCTATGTGCTGATTTTTAGTTGGTATCCAGAATAACCAAGACTTAATAATATGCTACAAAGTAAATGGGGTTTTTCAAATATACCTGACCTTACAGCAAAAGTTTGTATAGTAACAGGAGGAAATAGTGGATTAGGCTATGAAACTGTCAAGGCTTTTGCCTTGAAAGGAGCCGAGGTTGTTATGGCTTGCCGTTCGTTAGACAAAGGGGCGGTTGCCCGGCAAAAAATCATTCAAAACATACCAGAAGCTAAAATTCATGTTTACAAACTCGATTTAGCCGATCTGAAAAGCGTTGAGTCATTCGCGGAACAATTCAAACAAAAATTTGACAGGCTTGATATTCTGGTAAACAATGCTGGCATTATGATGGTGCCATATAATGTTACAGCCGATGGTTTTGAGAGCCAGTTAGGCACCAATCATTTGGGGCATTTTGCCCTTACGGGACGTTTGTTGGCGCTTATACAAAAAACCCCGAAATGCCGAGTGGTTAATGTAAGCAGTCTTGCCCATAAACAAGGGAAATTTGATTTTGATGACTTGAACTATACAAATGGAAAAAATTACCATAGAATTAGAGCATATAGCCGGTCGAAATTGGCGAATCTGCTGTTTACCCGGGAGTTACAAAAATATTTTGAGACTAAGGGGATAGAAGCCGTTGCTGTAAGTGCCCACCCAGGAGTTTCCAATACAAATCTTGCCAGTCATCTTGAGAAGAATATTCTATTTAAAATCATGAAGCCATTATTTTATTGGTTTAGTCAAGGAGCAGATATGGGTGCCTTGCCCCAGATTAGGGCGGCTGTGGATTTGTCAGTTATAGGGGAAGAGTTTTTTGGTCCTGGAGGAAAAAGGCAAATGAAAGGTTATCCAGTTTTGGTCCAGCCGCAAAACTCCGAACTAACTTCAGAAAATGCCAGTAAATTATGGGAAGTGTCTTCGAAGATTACCGATGTAAATTATTATCTATAATGCATTTCATTAAAATGATTCTTATACCGCACAGCTCTCAATCTAAGCTAAAATCACTTTTTTTATAGAACAGAATAGAGTGGCAGATGCTGAGAAATATTTGTTGATTCTTTAGGATAATTATCCGCAAAGCTCTGCATATGAGTGTTTTTTAAATGCCATTGAAGATAAAAAGTAATTCAATTCCTCGCAAATGATCAAAGCTTTTATTGGTTGTTGGAAGGGTTTTTGTTCTTTATTTATTATTTATTTTGCAAACGCCTATTATCCTATAGAACAGTAGGATACATCCTACTTTATGAAGTGATTATTTAGACTGTAACTAAAATAGGGCTGTATGAAATTGATTATTAATAAAATATGGACTAAATATTTTTTAAAAGTTGTTTATGGGCAGATATTGTTCTAAATTGGATTATTAATCCAAACTTTTCCGCATATGAAATTAATTGGAGCAGATATAGGCTCAATATCAGTTAACACGGTTGTAGTTGACGAAAAAGGCAAGGTTCTCGAAGAATATTATGACTATAGTCACGGGAAACCTTTTCAAGCACTGGCAGATCGATTAAAGAAAGTACTGGATGAACATCCGGACATTAAGAATTCGATTGCGATTACAGGTACAGGAGGAAAACTTGCAGCAGAATTACTCAACGGAGTTGTGGTCAATGAAATTGTTGCCCAGTCAAAGGCTGTAATGTCTATGTATCCTCATGTGCGAACAGTCATTGAAATGGGAGGAGAAGATTCCAAACTTATTTTCCTGGAAAAAGATGAAGTTAAACTCGGGGTAAAACTTACCGATTTTACAATGAATAGCTTATGTGCTGCAGGTACTGGATCTTTTCTCGACCAGCAGGCTAAACGTATCGGCGTGTCTGTAGAAAAAGAATTTGGTGAACTGGCCCTTAAATCTAAAGAACCTCCACGAATAGCAGGACGCTGTTCTGTTTTTGCCAAAAGTGATATGATCCATTTGCAGCAAGTAGCTACTCCGGTTTATGATATTGTAGCAGGACTATGCTTTGCTGTTGCACGAAACTTTAAAAGTACTTTAGGAAAAGGAAAACCACTTGAAAAACCCATCATGTTTCAGGGAGGTGTAGCGGCTAATGCTGGTATGGTAAGGGCATTTTCTGAAATCTATGAGCTCGAAAACGGAGAGCTGCTCATTCCTGAACACCATGCATCTATGGGGGCAATTGGTGCTGTAATTTATGCACGGGAAACCGGTCAAATAAAAGAACAGACAATTTCACTAAAGAAATTGAATGAATACTTAAAAGGTGGTTTTGAAAGTGCACAAGCTTTGAAAAAGCTTAGTGATAGGAGGCATGTTATAGACAAAAGTGTAGTCAAATTAAATGGTCATGGCAAGGTAAAAGCATACTTGGGCATTGATGTTGGCTCTTTAAGTACTAATGTTGCAATTATCGATAAAGACAACAATGTACTTGCCCGTAGATATCTGCCTACTGCCAGCAAACCTCTCGAAGCCATAAAAAGAGGACTCTCTGAGGTAGGGGAGGAGGTTGGAGGTAAGGTCGAAATTGTAGCTGCCGGAACAACCGGTTCAGGAAGGTACCTTACCGGCGACTTTATTGGGGCCGATAGTATCCAAAATGAGATTACCTGCCAGGCAACAGCAGCAATACATATTGATCCTGAAGTGGATACTATTTTTGAAATTGGAGGTCAAGACTCTAAGTATATTAGCATTTCGAACGGAGTAATAGTCGATTTTGAAATGAACAAGGTCTGTGCTGCAGGAACAGGCTCATTTCTGGAAGAACAAGCTGATAAGCTGGGGATCAAAATCAAAGAGGAGTTTGGCGGTCTGGGTCTTTCTTCCAATAGGCCTTCAAAGCTTGGTGAGCGTTGTACCGTGTTTATGGAAAGTGACCTGAATTCACATCAACAAAAGGGAACTCCAAAAGATGACCTGATTGCGGGTTTGGCTTACTCAATTGTTCAGAATTATATTAATAGGGTAGTACGGGATAAGCCTATCGGCAAGAAAATTTTCTTTCAGGGTGGTGTAACCAATAACAAAGCTGTGCTTGCCGCATTCGAAGAGGTAACCGGCAAACCCATTCATGTGCCACCCCATTTTGATATTACCGGTGCTATTGGTGCTGCTATTTTGGCAAGAGAAGCTATGCCCGAAAACACTAAATCCAGGTTTAAGGGATTTGCAGTGAGCAAGGCAAGTTATGAAACAAGTAACTTTATATGTAAATCATGTGCAAACCATTGCGAGATCAAGCGGGTAAAAGTAGAAGGGGAAACAAAACCATTATTTTATGGTGGAATTTGCGACAAGTACGAAATTGACGACAGGAAAAATGCAGAAGAAGATTTGCCCAACTTTTTCGAAGAACGGGAAAGCATGCTTGTTGATGGGTTCGAACAAAAAGAAGATGATAAAAAGATATCCATTGGTCTACCAAGGGCCCTCATGAATTATTATCAGCATTTCCCTTTCTGGCAAGCTTTTTTTAGAGAATTAGACTTCAATCTGGTGCTTTCTGATGAATCGGATAGGCAGATTATTACAAGATCGCTCGAAACCATGGTTTCAGAAACCTGTCTTCCTGTTGAGTTGGTACATGGGCATATTCTTAATCTAATAGATAAAAAAGTAGATTATATCTTCTTGCCATTTATAGTCAATTCCAAAGCAGACAAGGACAATCCTACAAATAATCCTAACTGCCCCTGGGTTCAGTCACACCCATATTTGGCAAAAGCAGCTTTTAATGATGAAAAGATCAGGGAAAAGTTACTGATACCAGCACTGCACTTCAGGTATTATGAGAAAGTATTAAAAAAAGAACTTCAGGATTTCTTTGGAGAAAAATTTAATATTTCAAAATCGAAAGTTGTCAAAGCGATAGATCTTGCAGGTAAAGCACAGGATATCTTCCAAATGAAGCTAAAGTTTAAAGGGGATGAACTGATGTCGAACCTCAATGGAAAAGTTCGAAAGGTAGTTATTCTTGGAAGACCCTACAATACAGGAGATCCAATGCTGAACCTTAGGCTGGTGAAGAAGCTTTTAAACATAAATGTTCTGCCGATACCAGTTGATTACCTCCCATTGGATGAGGAAGATATATTCGACGATTATCCTGGAATGTACTGGCCAAATGGGCAGAAAATACTAAAAGCATCCAGAATAGTATCCAGGATGGACAATGTTTTTGCTATTTACTTGAGTAACTTCAGGTGTGGGCCAGATTCTTTTTTACTCAGTTTTGTTAAGAAGGAAATGAAAGATAAACCATTCCTGCATCTCGAAGTTGATGAACATAGTGCCGATGCTGGTATGATTACAAGGATTGAAGCATTCTTGGATAGTCTTAAAGGCTGGGAAGCAAACTATATAAAGAAGGAAGTGGAGGAGGAAAAGGAAATTCCTGTTGGAACAAACGGCCATTCTAAGCTCAATGGGCGGACTATATACTTCCCTTATGCAAGGGATGCTGTACATATCTTGTCTGCAGCAACCCGTAGTTGCGGTATACCCAGTGAGGTGTTGCCCATGCAAACAGAGGAAGATGTCGAGCTTGGCCGTAAATATACGAATGGACAGGAATGTTTTCCTGCAATATGTACAACGGGTAGTTTCTTGAAAAAACTTCAGGAGCCAGGTGTTGATCCAAAGAAATCCAGCTTCTTTATGCCCGACCATAACGGTCCTTGCCGTTTTGGTGAATACAATAAACTGCAAAGGATAATATTTGATAACCTCGGATATACCGATGCGGAAATTGTACACCCAAGTAATGAGGATGCTTATGCCAGTATTGCTCCGGGATACTCTGTAAAGTGGAGGACAAATTCCTGGAAAGGGATTGTGGCGAGTGATTTGTTAAGAAAAATGTTGGAGCAAACACGGCCATACGAAAATGTAAAAGGAACATCCAACAAGGTTTATACTAATTTCCTTAACCAGGTCATTGGATCTGTTGAAAACAACTGCAAAGGATTGACCAAAATCTTAAAAAATGCAGCTGATGAGTTTAAAGCTATTCATGTTGTCAATCCCGGATCAAAACCGGTTGTTGCTATTGTGGGTGAAATCTTTATGAGGGACAACCCTTATTGTTCAAGCAACTTGGTGGAGCGGCTTGAGAATCTTGGTGCAGAAACCCTAATGGCACCTTTTGCTGAATGGGTAAACTACAGTACGATCAGGTACGTAAGGGACAGCAGGTGGAAAGGAGATATTGGCAAACTGCTAAAAGCTAAGCTTCAGTTGTTTTTCCAAAAGTCTATTGAAAAGAAAATAACCGGTAGCATACAAAGTGTTTTTCAATTGACACGTGAGGTTGAAGTTGAAGAAATGCTCGAAAGCTGCGGTGATTTTATTCACAAAGATTATGATGGTGATCCACCATTGGCAATTGGTACAGCTGTGTTGTTGGCAGAAAAGAAAATCTCTGGAATAATGAACATTCTGCCTTTTACTTGTATGCCGGGTACAATAACCTGTTCAATATCCAATAATCTTCGTAAGAAACATGGTGGTATACCTTGGGAAAACTTTGCTTACGATGGGAATGACAACATCGGACTGGAAACCAGGTTTGAGGCCTTTATGCACCAGGTAAAGGAATATCACGAACGACAATTGAGTTTAACGCAATAAAAAACAAAAGGGTGCAACTTTAATTGCACCCTTTTTTTATTATGATTCTTCATTAAAAAACATCTGGTAATAGTGCATGCGGCTTTCTTCATCATATCCTTTTACGATATAATCGCGATTGCCATGTACATAGATATGAAAGTTCTTGTCGAGCTTTATAACTGATTTGAAAACCTTTGAAGATTTTTTAACAGCATTGTCATTTATGGCAAACTCCTCCTGAAAAGGGAACTCATTTTCCCGTTCATAATGTTTAGTGAAAGCTTTGAACGAATCAATTACTTCAGGTTGTTGTAACACCTCGTCGTTAAATTCTCCCATGCTAAAACTGTCGTTCTCTTTAAAAAACTTAGCTGTTTTATTGAGTAAATCTGCCTGGTCGACTCGATTTATGGTGAAATCGTCTGGCAAGCGTTCATCGACATATGATTTAAGAACGTTTATGGCATTCTTAGTATAATAGTAATTATCTGTTCTTTCCATAATCCCTAAAAAATCATCGTTCCAGAAAACAGCTTCGCTTGAACGTTTTAAATTATCAGGAATTGCAACGATATACCCATTTTCACGTTCTGTGTTGAAAATTATACACCCTTTATCCAATTTTTTAAGACTAATACCTGCATCGGACTGAATCTCAAAACCATTGTCGTTAGAAAAAATTTTCAGGTACGTTTCCCTTGATTCAGATTTGAAAATGCCAATTGCATCTACAGTTTCGTCATCAACTACACAATCCTGCAAATAGGTAATGTATAGCTCACCACCTTTTACTTTAGGGTGAACAGATTGACTGTAAAGATGCTTTGCAATATTCACCGACTGTTCGTAAAGCTGGTCAGGATCTTCAAATATTTTTGATGTGTAATTATAAATCTCATTGAGCTGAAGATCTGACTCATGATGAAGGTTATAATATTCATTCGACTTAAATGGAGAAAAAAAGTATGAAAGCAATAAGTCACTAATATCTTCATTTGGCCGGAGAACAGACTTTGAAATTTGTATGCTTTCTTCTGCACCCTTGTTGCCCACCCTGTGTATGGCAACTGCATCAATGTTGGCTAATTCTTTGCTAATCATATTTTTATTTTTGAGGAGAGCAAAGATAAAAACAAAATTTGTCTGAATGATCCATGATCAAGAAATAAAAAAGTTTTGTTCATAAAAGAAAGTGGGACTTTATCCAGTTATTTATGAATCCTCTTTTATTGCTAAATCAATTTTGAATGAGAATACGCTGCCTTTTCCTGGAGAGCTTTTAACATGAATACTACTGTTGTGCTTTTTTATGAAATCGACACAAATCAACAATCCTAATCCTGTACCTTTTTCGCCTTTTGTGCCTACAGTGCTCTCAGCATTTTCTATTTTAAATAGCGATTTTACCTGTTCTTCGGTCATGCCAACCCCATTGTCGGAGACTGTTAGTTCAACCCAGGATGAGTCTGTTATTTTGTTGCCAATCTCCACATTACTTCCTTCCTTACTATATTTGATCGCATTTGAGGCTAAGTTTCGAAGAACTGTAGTAATCATATATTTATCTGCAAATACTTCTGTATTCTTATTCGTTGAATCAATTAGAGCTATTTGTTTTTTGCGTGCATTTGGCTCTAATTGAGAAAAAACATCGTTAACAATATCCCCGATTTTTATCTTCGTGGGAGAGTAAGCAATGTTGTTCGATTGACTTCTGCTCCATTCCAGTAGGTTCTCCAATAAGCTATAAGTGCTGACTGATGAGGTTTTAATAATAGAAATGAACTTTTTTCTTTTCTCCTCACTCAGGTTATCGTACTGTTTTTCCAGAATCTGAGAAAATCCAATAATTGAGCTCATCAGAGATTTTAGATCATGGGCAAATAGCGACATAAATTTGTCTTTTGTCGAGTTTAGTTTTTTAAATTCTTCTTGCTGAGTACGTATTTCTATGGTTTGTTTGCTGAGTAGCTGGTTTATTTCGCCAAGCGTCTTGGCTTGCATAGTTAGCTCCTGGTTTTGTAAATTCACCTGATTGTTTAACCATTTTTGTTTGCTTAGGCTTCTTTCCAGAAACAGGATTACAAAATACATACAAATAGAATAGCCAAGTACCAGAATACAAATAGTTCCCAGGTTTTTTTCTAAAAATATGTTGCCAGTAATAATTACTATAGTAGTATAAAAGCCCATAAATAAAGATGCAAATATTATCGTATGGACTTTGTTCACAACAATCCCTAAAATTGGTGCAAGCAGAATGATAGATAGGGTGTCGCGTAATAGAAAGAAATAAAGGTCTTCTGAATGTATGTTTAATAAATTGGAGATTAAAATATTAGCCAATATTGTGTAGGATATTATGCAATAATTTAAGTGCAGGGGGATGCTTTTCGTTAAGAATACTATGATAGAAGCAATAACTATTAAGATAGCTGCAATATTATTTATTTTATGGGGATATGTTTTTTGTACTGTCAATAAATCAGAAATAAGAGACAATAGTATGAGGGCTATAGTAAAGATGTAAAGGTATATGCTAATTTCCTTCCAGGAAGCATTGATATCTTTGCTATTAAATTCCATTTTAATGAGGCTGTCTTACTAAATTTACCAAAATTTTATTTTTTTAAATTGAATTGTGATATTTATTTTCGACTTATGGGAGTAATCAATGTTTTTATTGTTTAATGTTAAATAAATAGGGCAAAATGGTACTATATCCAAATGCTAAAATAAATCTGGGATTAAATGTTTTATCAAAACGGGCAGATGGGTTTCATGATATCGAGACTTGTTTCTTCCCAATTGGATTAGCTGATATCCTTGAGTTTGTGGTTTCTGATACGAATACCACATTTAGTTCGACAGGCATTGATATTCCGGGAAATTCAAAAGAAAATTTATGTGTTAAGGCCTGGGAACTGCTTTCAACTGATTTTGATATTCAGCCAATTAAAATTCACTTGCATAAAATTGTACCAATAGGTGCAGGCTTAGGGGGCGGAAGTTCAGATGGAGCATATATGTTAAAGGGGCTAAATGAGTTTTTTTCCTTAGGACTTTCAGTAGAAAAGTTAAATAAATATGCATCTATGCTGGGCAGCGATTGTGCTTTTTTTATTGATGGTAATCCTTCAATGGCTAAAGGAAGAGGGGAGGTATTGGAGCATGCCAAAATAGATTTGCAAACTTATAAAATAGCTATTGTAAATCCGGGATATCATATTTCTACTCCAGAGGCTTATTCAGGAGTTCGGCCCCAAGTTCCTGAATCCAGACTTGATGAATTGCTTAGAGAACCGGTCCAAAATTGGAAGGGGAAGGTTAAAAATGATTTTGAAGTATCTGTTTTTAATAAATTTCCTCAGATTGAAAGGATCAAGAATGATTTATATGATTTAGGTGCTGAATTTGCTTTGATGAGCGGAAGCGGATCAAGTGTTTTTGGGATTTTTAATCATGAGGTGCCTGAATCAATTCATGCAAAATTCGAAGGGTATTTCGTCTGGTCCGACAAGAAATAGAAAAACTGCCTTAAAGGTCAAAGGCAGTTTTTCTTTATACATTATTCAAATTCTATCATTAGGGTATCTTTTGGTACCCTGTCTCCCAATTTAATGTTTACTGCTTTAACCGTTCCTGAGAAAGGCGCAAAAATTGTGTTTTCCATTTTCATTGCTTCAAGAACCAGCAAAGGTTGATTTTCTTGTACTTTTTCACCATTTTTTACGAAAAGTTCTAGAACAGTGCCCGGAATAAATGACAAAATATGTTTGTCATTTTTTTGTTGCCATTTGTTCCTGCTTTCATATTTCTTGGTGTATAATGTACGGTATTTGGTGCCATGAACAATTAATGTTTTGTAACTCAATTTGTTGCTTGGTGAATCAACACTTTCCATATTATCACTTACATTTAAAGGGGTACTTAAGGTGTCCTTTTTTTGTTTTTTTTTCATAGTCATGTTGATTAAAATGGAGGAATTCCATGTTTCTTCTTAGGTCCACTAACTCCTTTATTTTTAGCAACTTCAATTGCATGAGTGAGCAGTTTTCGTGTCTCCGAGGGTTCAATCACAGAGTCAACATATCCTCTGGCAGCTGCAACATATGGGTTCGCAAATTTTTCTTTGTATTCAGCAACTTTCTCTTTGCGTGTAACTTCAGGATCGTCAGATGACATGATTTCTTTCCTGAAAATGATGTTTGCAGCACCTTCTGGCCCCATAACCGCAATTTCAGCACCAGGCCAGGCAAAAACAAAGTCGCTTCGTAAGTGGCGTGATCCCATTGCAATGTAACCCCCACCATATGCTTTTCTTACTATAACAGTAAGTTTTGGCACAGTGGCTTCGCTATATGCATAAAGGATTTTGGCTCCATGCCTGATAACTCCAGCGTGTTCCTGGTCAATACCCGGCAGATACCCTGGCAGGTCAACAAGAGTAATAATTGGAATATTAAAGGCGTCGCAATAGCGGATAAAACGGGCTGCTTTGTCTGAGGAATCTACATCAAGAACTCCAGCAAGAACAAGAGGCTGGTTACATACAAAACCACATGTCTCCCCATTAATACGGCCAAAACCAATAACCATGTTTTGTGCCCATAGTTCCTGAACTTCCAGGAAGTCAGAATCATCAACAATTGCTTTGATGACATTACGGATATCGTATGGTTGTTTAGGGTCTCCAGGTACAATATTCTCAATGTCGAACTCCACTTTTGGAGGTAAGGTTGCTTTCCTTGGGGCTTTCTTCTCATTGTTCCAAGGTATAAAAGAAAGCAACTTCTCGATCTGGTCAAAACATTCCTGTTCACTTTCTGCAAAGAAATGAGCGTTTCCGGTTATTTCACTATGTACTCTTGCTCCACCAAGGTCTTCCATAGATATTTCTTCTCCAAGCACAGTTTTTATTACTTCAGGTCCGGTGATAAACATTTTCGAGATGTTTTCTACAACAAACACGAAGTCTGTTAAGGCAGGAGAGTATACTGCACCTCCGGCACATGGTCCGAGGATTACAGAGATTTGTGGAATAACACCGGAAGATAAAGTGTTACGGAAAAAGATTTCACCATATCCTGCCAATGAATTGACACCTTCCTGTATACGTGCTCCACCAGAATCGTTTATGCCTATTAGAGGTACACGCATTTTCAGGGCATGGTCCATGATCTTGGTTATTTTTCTGGCATGCATTAGTCCTAATGAACCACCAGCAACTGTAAAGTCTTGGGCAAAAATTGCTACAGGCTCTTCATTTACAGAACCAGTTCCAATAACCACACCATCGCCGTGCAATATCTTTTTATCCATGTTGAAATCACGGGCTTCATGCTCTACAAATAGATCATACTCATGGAAAGATTCTTTGTCAAGTAGGCTTACAATGCGTTCTCGGGCTGTGAGTTTGCCCATTGATAATTGCTTCTCAATGGCTTTCTCTCCACCACCCATTTGAACTTCTTCCCGCTTTTTCTTAAGCTCTTGGATTTTCTTTTTAAGAGGCATATTGTTTTTTTAAATTAATAAATACTGTGCTCGTAGCTTTCTGGTTTAACTTTTGGGTACAACATTAGTAAAATACCTCAAAATACGGAAATGTAAATTTAAATCATTTAATTATATGATTGGATTTTAAGTTGTTATATCACTAAAAAAAGAATGATTCTAAATACAGGATGCTATTTTGGTGCAATTCTGTACAGAAAATAGGCAATAAAGAAATAAATGAAATTTGGAATCCATGAAGCCATACTGGCTGATAGAGTACCCGTTATTGCAAATTCAGTACTGAACTTCATAAATAGAATATACGATGTGCTTAAAAGTAGTCCTATGGCAATATGCATACCAATACCCCCCCGGACCTTTCTTGAAGAAACTGAAACGCCAATAAGGGTAAGGATAAATGTGGAGAAAGGAACAGCGGTTCGCCTGTTTTTTTCAACGAGCAGGGAGTTGATCGTAGATGACCCCTGAAGCCTTTGTGTAGAAATGAAAGCATCAAGTTCTTTTTTGTCCATAGCCTCAATGGCATTTTCTCTCATCTTAAATTCTTCCCTGTTCAGATTGATGGTTGTATCTATCGATTTTCCCGAACTTATAAATTGTTTGCCATCGACAAAATCTCGAATCATATAGTTTCGGATCTTCCATTTGTCAACTGCAGTATCCCATCTGATATCCTGGGCGATTAGTTTTGAAACCAATTTTCCATCTTCAAACTTTTCCATTGAAAATTTTCTGCCGTAGTCATTGGCAACACTGTAACTTTCAAGATATATAAATATACCAGGTTCAATTTGCTTGTGCACATTTCTGTCACTAAATCCTTTGGGGGATCCATGATAATAGGTTTCTTCAAAATCAAACCGGGTTTTGTTGGCATGAGGGATTACCCAATTGTTTAAGAATAAGTTTAAGGCAACAATTACCGAAGAAGCCAATAAATAGGGGATTAACATTCTGTTAAAACTAACACCGCTACTAAGTATTGCAATAATTTCTGTGTTGTAGGCCATTTTTGACGTAAAGAATATTACAGCAACAAATGTGAACAGAGGAGCTATTAATGCAGCAAAATAGGGGATAAAATTCAGGAAGTAATCAAATATAATAGCCTTAGGGGGAGCTTGGTTTTCAATAAATTCATCCAATTTCTCCGAAAGGTCAAAAATAACCACTACAAACATGAGAAGAATGATCATGAAGAAAAATGTACCCAGGAACTTCCTGATAATGTAAA
>JBNKPU010000197.1:0-7630 GCA_050295515.1 Bacteroidales bacterium
GTATTTGTGGTAAAAGATAAAACCAAAACGAAATCCTCTTATTCTTTTATTACCTTTTGAATCTTTATGTTTTCTGAATTATTCAGTTTCAGTAGATATATACCTTCATTCAACATAGATAAATCAATCTTATAACCTTGGATTGCCAGTATGCTTTCAAATGTTTTATTAACTAATAAAGTTCCAGAATCATCAAAAATTGAAATTGTTAATTCAGAATTAATATCTTCATCGGATTTAATATAAACCACATCATTAGTCGGATTTGGATAAATACTGATATTTCTGTTTTCAAACACGTTATTAATAGCATCCGGAATATTAACTGAAATAATAATTGTATCAGAGTTGGAACACTCATTTTTGTTTGTTACGGTTACAGAATATTCGTATTCTCCTGCTGTTAAGCCTGATAATAAGATAACTTGGTCTTTTTCGCCAGAACTCCAGTTATAAGATTCATAACCTTCACCTGCATCCAGGGAGATTTCCTGATTTTGAAGAATAGTAGTATCGTTTCCAATTGATACCATAGGAATAGGATTAACCGTAAGATCCAAGTTTACAATTGAATCGCATCCCAATTGGGTTTTTAGTGAAATTGTATGCTTCCCCGATTCTGTAAAGGTTTGTTCTCCAACTATAATACTCTCTCCTTCGCAAATACTTTCTGTTTGATCAACTTCAATAATAGAATAACAACCACTTATAGCTTCTGTTAATATTCCCATCGATTCGATATTCGAAGCATGATTGTTGTATTTAACTGTTATTTTATGAATTCCATCAATCTCGACAGAATCGGACTCACTAACACCAAAAAACAATGAGCTTGGTGTAGAAAGTGGTAATACAGAAACAAATGGAGTAGTTTCGTCATCTTTATAGAAATCATACTTTGAATTTACAGGAACAGTCCCCTCTAACGCAGTTTTTACAAAAAACTTCCTATAACTGCTATTACTAAAATTGATATCACCAATTACAAAGCTACCATTTGTGTTTCCTTCAATATATCTGATGTTGTCAGCAGTTACAAACCAACTTAAGTTAGCAAGTGAATCGAATTCACTGGAGCCAATAATATATAGTTTATCAACTACTTTTGCATCAAAAGCCCATTCGTTTAAATAATCACTTGTGTCAGAAAGTATCCGTAATAAACGCACTTCTGTGGCTCTAAACTCCAAGTTTGGACTCGTAGTTAAATCACCGATCCACCCTAAATAAATTGTTGACTCTTCATCAAGAGTGAATGTTAAACCATAATGCTCCCCATTTGTAGGAGCACCTGAAACTGGATAAAACGCCAAAGCAGTCTCCTCCAGATTTGAAAGTTCAGGAACTGAATCTGACACAAACAAATACATTTTAGACAGATTGTAATTTGCATCATATGCTGCTGTAAAAGCGTATTTACCGGCTGGTAGTGTAACCTCTTTATACAATTTGGCATTCGATGGATCGCCAACAGCATTTGCTACGTCGCCCCAAAATCCCATCATTAAAGAATTATAGCCAGACCATTTATCAATACCATTTCTTAGCCCTTCGGAACTTGTCTGGCAATAAAAATTTTCTACTGTCCAGTTTTTCGGAGTCCCAAACCTGTAATAGGAGACATCTTTACGTTGAATATTTGTGTAATTACCAAGATATGTCAACGAAATATCATTATCACTACCATCCAGTAGTAATATTTCATTTACCCTCATACTTCTGGTAGCAGCTGCTGAAGCAATGGTTGCAGTCCATCCAATACTCACTTCTGTTTCTTCTGATAATGTAAATTCGCAGGCTGAAACCTGACCACCTGTTGAAGAATTTTTCATATCGTAATAAGCCAATGCTTTAGTTGGCACATCTGTTGTTAATGGCAGAACATCACCGGCAGCAACATTCATATATATCTCCCCAGCTTGTAGACCATATTGCTCATGAACCTTAATTTTAAGCTTATAACTACCTGCCGGAAGTGTTGTGGTTTGATATATCATTCCATTCTCAATTGCAGGATCGGACGAGAACCACTTTTGAATACCCACAGACCGACTGTTATTGTAATTATCGAAGCCCCCTCTCGAATTCCCTTCCTGATTTACAATATTGTTGGTATACTTCCACGGGTTGGCCAACAATCCCCATCGTCCGGTTCCGAAAACACCATCATCCGACCTTTCAAAGTTACGGGCCTCCAATAAAGTAGCACGGGTAATGTTTTGTGTGCTATCAAAAGACATTATTCCTCCTTTAATCTGACCATATTCATTAAAGCTGTCCATTGCTTTTTTTAATGTTAATATGCCGGCTTTAATTATAGAATCATTGCTGGCAGATCCAATGGACTGAGCAACAACGATTGCATCTTTTAATATATTAATAGAATCCTGAATATACTGCCCAGTATTGAAACCAATATTTTGCTCAGCAACTGTAACTTCAGCCTGAGCTTTGGTTATTAATTGAGAAAGGCTGGTATAATTATAAATACTTGGACCAATCTTAAAACCAACAGCAGTTTTATAATTCATTGTAGCAGGGCAGGTAATATGTAAACCATCGGCATCCTGACTCCATGTAAGTGCTCCACCGTAACCCAAAAGTTCTACAGAGCTAATTGGTGCTGAAAATAAACCATTTGATGTACCTAATGAAGTTATTGTGAGTTCTTCATTTGCCAGAGGCACTTTCATACACCATGCATACAAACTATCGTTCTTACCAACAGTAAAGCGGAAATCAGTTGAATAAAAAGTGTGATTTGCCTGTGCACTGCCAATTTTTCCACCGGGAAGCACATTAAGATTACCGCCTGCACCTTCTCCTAGCACCTCCCAGGCATGACTTCCATATATTCCTTCTCCGTTAATTGTTAACCACTCACCAATTTGGGTAAGCATTGTTGTGCTTCCTGCATCTAGCGATCCATCAGATAGGGGCGAAACGCATAAGCCAACGTTACCATCGCGGGCAACTTGTTCCAGTAAGTATCGAATCACAGCATTAGAGCTATATGTAAAGTTTGGAGCATAAAACCAATCACCTACCGGAGTTTCTGCAATCCATGCTTGATCGGTTTTTATATTTCCAGGAATACTACCTTCTTCAGTATTAACTGTACCATTGGTTTTATTCCGAAATTTGACAATACTAAATACATCAACTTCACCACGACGATCCAATGTTTTATTGTAAAAGTCAGCTATAACACGCTGCATAGCATCGCTCTTATAACCTGTACCTGTACCATATCCACTAAAAGGTTGTTGGTCGGTTCCATCGGTATATATAAAGTCGGGATTGTATTTATCAACAGCATCCATCATGCGCAGTGCCCACCATTTGGCATACCACTCATCGAATTCTAAATGATTACTAAAGATACCTGCCGGAGGAGGGGACCAACTAGAATTGGCAGCACTTGCAACTCCCTCGTATTCGCGCAAGTTAACGCCATATAAGTACCGTGGATCCATACCTTCCCACCATTGTCCGACACCATCGGCAAGCGTTAAATTACCATCGTACGGTACACCTGCTTTAGCGCCAGTCGCATCGCTCTGAAAGGCAGTTTGCCACCACCACCATGAATATTCATGATGAAAGGTAATACCGAAACGCATACCTGCATTTTTAGCTGCAGCTACCCACTCACCAACTAAATCGCGATTGGGTCCCATATTGGTTGAATTCCATGGTTGATATTTTGAGTCCCACATATCAAACTGATCGTGGTGAACTCCTTGAATTATTAGGTATTTCACCCCTGCATTCTTATATAATTCAACCAATGCCGCAGGATCCAGTTGATCAGGATTCCAATCGCGTAGCACCTCTTTATAACCAACTTCTGATGGATGTCCATAGTTACTCAGGTGGTTATTATAAGCAGTCGAACCTTGTGAATAAAGTCTTCTGGCATACCAGTCGCCGCTTTCACCGGCAGCTTGTGGCCCAAAATGAATCCAAATTCCAAATTTTGCTTCCCTTAGCCAGTCGGGTGTTCCGGGATAATTAGCTTCAATCGACTCCCAGGTTGGTTCAAAAGGACCGGTGGAAACAGGAAGATCCAGTTTCACCTCTTCAAACGTTTTGGAATCACCCAATTGAACAGAATTCTCAGGTAACGGATCGTGCACATCAGGAATAGTATCAAGTACGTAATCCACTTGTGCTGATACCATATTTGATAATGTCAAATTTGCCAACGCAAAGACAATGATCAAAAGATATTTTTGTAAATGTTTCATCGTAGTGAAAATTTTTAGATTCCTTAAATAATAATACAATGTAATGTTATTAATAAAGAATAAGTTTGAGGTTGATGAATCTGTAAAAAAGGGTGAAGAAGTTGGAATAATGCCAGAAGATGATTGATCATCAATCATGCCTTAATGCTGTCATCTTTCGATTGAAAACGAATTGATCATACAGCGTTTAAATATTGTTAAAATGAGTATGATTAGTGATCCATCATAACATATGTACCGCAAATAGGTATAAGAAAGTTTATCAATTGAGTGCTATGCCTCTTAAAACAAACTATTTACGGCTGAAACATTTCCTTTATTTGTTATTAACGTAGTCAGAAGGTAGTGTTCCAAAATATCTTTTGAATTTCTGACTAAAGTATTTTGGGTCATTGAAACCTACTTCATAAGCAACTTCAGCAATGTTTTTAGCTGATTTTTTTAGAAGCTCAGCAGCTCTTTTTAAACGAATTATGGTAATAAAATCACCAGCCGACTGGTTCACAATTGCCTTTAATTTTTTGTGAAGCAAACTATGACTTATATTCATTTTGTCAACCAACTTTTTGACACCAAACTCAGGATCTGTATAGTTCTCTTCTACTATTTCAAAGGCTTTGTTAATAAAATTGCTATCGGCTTTAGTTGTGGTAATTTCAGAAGAAAATGTGCTAATATCGCCACTGAAGTGTTTTCTTAATTTTTCATGGGACTCAAGCAGGTTCTTTATTTTAGCCTTAAGCAAATCAATGTCGAATGGCTTTGGCATGTAATCGTCGGCACCGGATTCCAGACCTTCTATCCAGTTTTCGATTAAAGATCGTGCAGTCAGGAGAATAACAGGAATATGGCTTGTAAGCAGGTTGTTTTTAATACGGGTGCATAATTCCAAACCATCCATAACCGGCATCATTATGTCGCTAATGATAAGTACCGGATTTTGGACTTTTGCAATTTCATACGCTTCTTTTCCGTTTTCTGCTTCAAGAATATTATAGTTGTCGACAAGGCTGTTGATTACAAACTCTCTGAGGTCAAAATTATCTTCAACGATTAGAATCGTAGGTTTATCGGTACTTTTTAAAGAGTTTTTCGTAGGGGTATTTTTTTTGTTGTAAGTTTCAATTGATAATTCGCCAGAATCTATTTTATTTCTCAAACTGGTTTTATCCCAAGTCATTGTCTCACCCGAAATATCATTGGAGCTGAATGACTCTTTTTGGTATGGAATATTTACAGTAAAAACAGAACCTTTCCCAACCTCACTTTTAACGTGGATTTCTCCATGGTGCGCAATTACCAACTCTTTGGAAAGCGATAAGCCGATGCCAGAACCCCTGTTCTTTATATTCTCAGGCGTGTCGATTTGATAAAAACGTTTAAAGATATTGTCGATATGCTCAGCAGGTATTCCGATACCTGTATCGGCAACTTTTATGATTGCTGTTGAATCCTGAATAATTGAATCTGCTGTTTCCGAATTTGAATTTATCTTTAGAGAGATACTTATTTCTCCATTTGCGGGAGTATGTTTAAAAGCGTTTGAAAGCAGGTTGAAGAGTATGTTTTCTAATTTTTCATGATCGAACCATTGTTCATCATTGATTTCTTCGTGAGTAAAAGTAAAATTGATTTGTTTTTCTTGTGCTAACTGTTCAAATGAAGTGCATATCTCTTTTATAAATGATACCAGGTCTCCTCTTGAAACTTTTAGATCCAACTTGTTGGTTTCCACTTTTCTGAAGTCGAGCAATTGGTTAATAAGATGTTTTAATCGCTGTACATTACGATCAATGATTAGAAGTGATTTCTTTGTTTCATCAGATTCCGTGTTGGTTGTGAGTAATTTTTTTACCGGTCCGGCAATAAGTGTTAGCGGGGTTCGGAATTCGTGCGAAATATTAGTAAAAAAACGAAGCTTTAGTTGATTGACATGTTGAACTTTTTTGTTCAGGTAGATTAGTTTATTACGTTGTGCCGTAATCTCTTTGTTCTGAATGGTTAGTTGTTCTTTTTGTAGTGCAATTTCATTTGTTCTGTTTTTTACTAATTCCTCCAGGCTTTGTTTTTGAATTATCAATATTCGTGTTCGGTATCTGAAATAGACAGCTATAAAAAATGCCAGTAACGAAATACCAAATATTTTAAATAAAAGGGTGTCCCAAAACGGAGGTATAATATTAATTTCCAGTTTGGTTGGCTGCCGGCTCCATTCTCCGTTACTGTTCGATGCTTTTACAAGAAAGGTATATTTTCCGCCATCAAGGTTTCTGTAATTTGCAAATCGCTGTGTCGAAGGAACATGTATCCATTCATCATCAACTCCTTCCAGTTTGTAGGCATAGTTAATTTTTTGTGGTTGAAAATAGGTGAGCGCAGAAAATTCAATGGAGAATGCGTCCTCTTTGTAAGTTAAACGGACTTCGGAAGCCTTGGAGATATCCGTACTAAGGATGCTTGCTTTGTGTTCCTTCTCGCCAACATTAACCGATTTATTGAATAGTTTAAAGTCGGTGATGGTTACATTCGTCACAGTATCGATGTCATTTATTTCGTTTGGCATAAAATAGCAAACCCCATTTGTTCCACCAAAATAGAGTGTTCCATCTTCTCCTTTGGTGCTTGCCCCCCAGAAAAACTGATTGCTTTGTAAACCATCGGAAACATAATAATTGCTAAATTTTTTCGTAGTAATATCCAATTTTGATAATCCGTAATCCGTACTTATCCACAAATCGCCTTTTTCATCTGTTTGTATGCTGTAAATCACATTGTTCGATAGCCCATCCTTTTCGTTGTAGCTTTTAAATACAACTTCTTCATTGCTTTTTCGTTGTATCTGGCAGATTCCATGACCAAAAGTTCCTGCCCAGATGTTCCCATTATGATCTTCGCAAAGTGTTTCAACAAAATTGTATGGCAATGAATTACGGTGATCTGCATTTGAGCGATAACAGGTAATATCAGAATCAGACAGGCCGGTTTTCAGCTTTGACTCATGAAAACAATACAGTCCGATTCTTGTTCCGATCCAGAAAAAGCCTTGCGTATCTTTAAGAATACAGCGAACCTGACTAATGTAATTCGTCCAGTTTTGATTGTTTGCAACTGGTGTTATATTTTTGCGTTCTGAAATCAGTTTATCCAGTCCATATTCGCCTCCAATCAGTACAAAACTGCTGTCAATATGAATACTGGTAATGGAACTGAGCTTGCTGTTCCAACCATTCTTCTCTGATATTCTTTCAAAACGATAAGGTTTCGATTGTACATGTACTTTATTTAATCCACTCTCCCAGGTACCCACCCATAAATCCCCTTTGTTGTCTTTTTTAATTACAGAAACATAGTCTCCGTTTATGCTTTGCAAATCGCCGGGT
>JBNKPU010000198.1:0-17822 GCA_050295515.1 Bacteroidales bacterium
TTAACTGTTTACACTTTTTCTATATACAACGAAATATTGCCAAATGTGTCACTTTTATATGCATTTGATAATGCTCCATATCAGGAAACAGTAAGTGATTCGAAAGGGAGATTATTTGTTCTTACCAAGAAAGAGGAAGCAAAGACACTGCACATTAAATCGGTAGAATCTGATTATCATCAGGTTGATACTTTAATATCCTGGCAAAGTGTAAATAATCAACCTTTATTATTGTGGTTGCAGCCTCGATTCAAAATTGTACTACGAGGCAGGGCCATAGTGGGTACTCTTCCCTCAGAAGGTATAGAAGTAGAAATAATTCACAAAAGGGATACGATGTCTACTTTTACTCAATCATGCTATACTGATGATGAGCATTATTGGAATTGCTTGTATAATGGCATGTTTATTCATGAAGTTGTATTTGACAATCCATCTGATACAGTCATTATAAATCTATCAAAACCCGGATTAAATAATAAATCACTTGCATTTGCTTGTGGTGAATATGATGGAACTGTATTGCAAATAAAAATGAAATACAAGACCGATTTGCCCAAAGTCTATAGGCATAATTTATTGCTCAAAGTGGGGCTGCCAGTCAATAAATGCTGGATGATTTCTTTAAATTATAAGCAAATTCTTAATATCGGAGACTTTAAAAGACTGGGAATAGGAGCAGAGACTGGTATGATTATGACACAGTTGGAAAAGGAAATTCCAACATTCCCTAATCTAAATTCAGGTGCCGATAGTGCTGATATTATTACAACCACGGATACCAGCTACATTTCATCTTATATTAGTCCGGATATATTTTTTTGGCTCACCAATCCGCAAAATCGAAAATTTGCCACATATATTGGTCTTGAAATACCCTACGTACTTAACCAAAACAAGTTTTATTTTCATCCGTACTTTGGCAGCCGGGTATACTTAGATATGAATAAAGCCCTTTTTGCTGAAATTAGGTATCTATCTTTTGATCTGGATGTTGTTAACTATAAATTTAATCCATATGGAGAAGCAACAAGGAATACAATAAATGAACCTTTTCATAAGTTATATTTTAATGTGGGATTAATGGTAAGTTTTTAAAATGAAAAAATTCATCGATTATAACTATCCAGTAATAAGCTTAATCGTTTTTTTTACAATAAGTTGTAACATCGATGAGCCGGTTTCCGTATATAATCCAGAACTGGTTTTTCCTGAAGCTTTTGAGGTAAGAATACCTGCTTATTCATATACTGACAGTATATCAGGATTATCTTTCCTTGTTAAGGGAGGTTCAATTGCTGATACATTAAGCAACTTACCCGTGTTTCAATGGGAAAAATTTTCAACAGGATTATACTCTGTGGCCATTTCAGATGCTCCGATTAATGTTGAAAATGGCACTATTGTAAATCTTGAAGCAATTATTTGGCAATGGCATACTACAATGGAAGAGGAGAGTATTTTAAGCGATGGTATACATGCCATATCAGTAGCGTATGAAGACGGAAGAAAAGTTTTTAACAAAAAAATTTCTTACCAGACGCAACCTTTACCACTAGAAAGTGGTCTTTATTTTTGGATGGTGTGGGGTTGGGATAAGACAGGTAAAGGGGTTATATACTCCTCGAGACAAAAATCATTCATTGTGGAATAGTATTTGTTTATCAATAGAATGAGGGATAACACCAAAAATTATTTGACATTGACATTTTGCTAAATTATCTTTGAACTATAAAATTTTAAAGCCGTGAAGTTAAAACAAAAACACAATTTAAAGACCGAGAAGAGAAACAGGATTATTATTGAAGAAGTAAATCCAAACGAACTTGCTGAAATCTGGAAACGTTTAAGTGATTTGAATAAGGCATTTTAATCTTTCCTATACCTTTGCCAAAGCCAGTTATAGCGTAATAGATTGACACACAAGATCATACCTCTCTAGTTATTCTGATTTTATATTTTATTTGTTCATCAACAAATATTGTCTGTTTATCTAATAAAGATGATCTAACAATGTGATTTTGCGTATAGGATAATATACAAAACTATTATCCTATGAATACAGAATTACATCCTCAAGGAAAATCTTTCCAATTAGCAGATAGTTTTTACAGAAGATTATTTAATCATTCCACTAAATTTGTTTTCTTGTTTCTGCTTACTGCCCTTTTTACTGGGCACGAGCGTTCCAATCCAAAAGTTGGTGAAAGCTTAGTAGACTTTTTCTTGGAGCAGACCAGAGCTGAGGTTAAAACACAAGCAACAATTTTATTGCTGAATACTGATTCATCTGGATTTATTGAAAGCTATGTAAATAAACTTACAAATGAGTTCTATGAACTGAGGGAATATAGTCCTGCCTGGACATATAATTATACTACAACCGACTTTTATACTACATTAACAAACTTTATTGATAGCCTTGATTTTTATGGTATTCCAAATGAATTTATGAATTCTGAAAATATCAGGAAGCTATATGCCAAAATGTCGAAATATAAGGACGATAAAGCCTTGACACACAGGATTGCACTAGAGATTCATACTACACGCCAGTTTTTCAAAACAATGCTATACTTGAACCGTGGTATTTTTTCTTTCGATACAAGCAAAGCCATTAAAAACTTAGTAGCTGAATTACCAGCAACTGCATCAAAAGCTTTTGGTAACAATACCCTTAGCAATTTTATCCATCAAAATCAACCCGATATTTTGCCTTATCAACATTTAATACATTCTTTACCCGATTTTATTGATAGCAAAAGACTTGCATCGAAAATAGGTCTTGATACATTCAAGGTAAATGACACTATTTTGGCAAAATGTTTTTATTATATTGGCTACCTTGCTGAACCTGTTTTTGATTCTGTTTATACAATAGAGAAAACGATAGCCAAACTTCAAAAAGCCCATGGTCTTGAACAGAGTGGAAACCTCACCCCTGAGACGCTTACAGAACTCGCAAACCTTCTTGAAAAAAGATTTCATACAATATGTCTTAATATAGACAGGCTAAGGAAACTGGAACATGAAGGCAAGGATTATCTTTTTGTAAATATCCCTTCATACAAACTAGCGGTAGTAAAAAACAAGCAGAAAATGCTTGATTTTAATGTAGTAGTAGGTAAAAAGAAAACTCCGACTCCAGTACTATCAAGTAAAATCGAAAAGGTGGTTGCCAATCCTTATTGGACTGTTCCCCGCAGTATTACAAAAAATGAAATGCTACGTAAAATAAGAGCAGACTCCAATTTCTTAAGCAGGAATGGTTATATGATTATTGATAATTATGAAGAGGAAGTTCATGAGAGCATGATAGATTGGAATGAAACTGATCCCCTTGGAAATAAATATTGGATCCGTCAGCAATATGGAAGAGGGAATGCCCTTGGGCAGGTCAAGTTTTTGTTTCCAAACAACCGTCGTGTTTATTTGCATGATACGCCAAGTAAAAGGTTATTTAAAAAAGAATACAGGGCATATTCACACGGATGTGTAAGGTTGGAGAATCCAGATAAACTTGCCCAATTTATTTTTGACAATTTTGTTGAGCAGGAGAAAAAATTAAACTTTAAGACACTGGTAAGATTAAGAAAAAGGCAGGTAGTTGACCTACCGGTTCAAATTCCTATTCATATTCAGTACTTGACCTGTATGGGCAATGAAAAAGGAGAACTCGAATTTTACGACGATGTTTATCATATGGACGAAACCAGCCTTAAAGACTTGTTTAATTCTGGAAAGGAAAGGATTTAGTACGTAAAGATGGGTGGTAAATAAACAAGCAACTACCATCCTTTATCAGGTTAATGATTTCCTGGGACACATCATATGACAATGCTGGACATCCGAAACTGCGGCCTAAACGGCCGTTTTGTTTTATATAGTTGTAGCTGACATAATGAGCTCCATGTATGACAATTGCCCTGTCTTTTGCATTATCGTTTATACCCTCTTCCAATCCTTCAAGCTGAAGAGAGTATCCGTGTTTACCTTCATAGGCCTGACTTGTTTTGTAAAACCCTAAACTGCTTTTATGGGATGTTTTCTGATTTGAGAAATCGTCTGCAAACAATACACCAGACCTTTGTCCATGGGCAACCAACGTTTTTTCCACCATTGACATTTTTTTAATATCAATAATAAAAAAACGTTCTTCATTCGATGGCTTACTAAAATCAATAATAGTAATCAGAGAATCATTTTGGAGTAAATTACTGTCCAAAAGCGATTGAAATCCTTTAAAAGCGATAACAAATGCTTCGGCAGGCACATTATTTAACTTCAGAAGTGAGTCATACCTGTTTAATATGGCTCGGGCTTCAGCTACATTTTCAGTTAATGTCTCCGAATATTTAGGATTGGTGTTGCCTTGTATAAAAAGCAACAACATTGAAAAAACTCCAAACATTAAAATGTAACGGCTCATACAGATTGATTAATTTAGGGCCCAAAAGTCATTAAATATCTTTATGGATTGAAATCAGCAATTTAAATTTTGTTTTCTGTTTTAAAAACCGGAGCAGGAACTTCAATTGAAGTTGGAGCCCAGATTTTAAGCTCATCTAACCTCAAAAGAGAATTTGATACACCAAATCCAAAATATCCCATAACCAGGTTTGGATCGGAGAATTCTACTGAGGCACCATTTTTTTGGATGGAGATTGACCTGTCAAGAATATTTCTTTTAATGATCAGCGTAGCTACTTTATCACTTGTCAGGAATAGTGATGAGTCACTTAAATGAACAGTTTTTGAACCTTTGTACATACTGCAAAACCTTGTGCTTTTCTGGTCCATTTCAACAAAATAATAGTTGAGGCTGTCCCTTAATCCCAGTAACAGAAAAATGGATGAAGTGGAATCAGCAGTTTTAATTTTGGGATATATTTTTAGGTTTACTATGTATTCTCCAAAGATGTGATTATCAATTATGGCAGCTGCATTCGGATAAAAACCTTTAAGGCTGTCCTCCTTCTCAGAAAGCATAAGATATCCTTTATCGATACTTTCATTACAGCCCTCTGAGAATATAATATCTTTTGGCATGGAAGCTTGATTAAAGTTAACATCGTATTGCAGGATATAACCTAAAGGTAACTCTTGTGCCGATAAACCAGATACAAGAAAAACAACTAAAATTGATAGATATAACTTTCTCATGAAAACAGTATAATACAAAACAAAAGTACCCCAATCCATTCAATTGAGGCACTAAAGTTATTAACGGTATTTTCTTTTATAATTCGAAATCTTTTAGGCCATTAATGTCCAGTGTGGCAAATAAATCTTCAAGAGTTTCTGCTCTTCTGATTTCCTTTACTGAGCCATCTTCACGCAAAAGCAGTTCAGCTGAACGCAATTTTCCATTATAGTTAAAGCCCATGGAGTGGCCATGAGCTCCTGTATCATGTATTACGATAATATCATCAACATCAATTTTAGGCATCAAGCGGTTAATGGCAAATTTATCATTGTTCTCACATAATGATCCAGTTACATCGTAAAGCATGTTGTGTGTTTCATTTTCTTTGCCCAAAACAGTAATATGATGGTAAGCCCCATAAAGTGCGGGACGCATTAAATTGGCCATGCTCGCATCCAGGCCTACATATTTCTTATAGGTTTCTTTCAGGTGAAGAACTTTCGAAACCATAAAACCAAATGGACCGGTTATGGCCCTTCCCGATTCAAAGAAAATCTTCAAAGGATCAAGGCCATTGCCAACAATCATTTTATCAAATAAATTCTTGATTCCGGCACTTACCTTTTGCAAGTCTACTGGTTTGTGCTCATTTTTATAGGGAATTCCTATACCACCACCTAAATTGGCAAACTCAAAATGGATTCCAATTTCTTTGGAAATATCTACAATAGTATCAAATACAATTTCGGCAGTTTCTATAAAATAATCAGGATCCAGTTCGTTAGAAGCCACCATAGTGTGGATCCCAAAACGTTTTACACCCTTTTGTTTAAGGCGTTTGTATCCTTCAACGAGTTGTTCACGTGTAAAGCCATATTTTGAATCCTCAGGATTCCCAATTATAATATTCCCGCCTTTTAAAGCTCCCGGATTATATCTGAAGCATACCAAATCAGGGATACCTGCATGTTTCTCCAGGTAATCTATGTGTGAAATATCATCCAGGTTTATAATGGCTCCCAGTTCGATTGCCTTTTTATATTCGTAGTCAGGAGTATCGTTGGATGTAAACATTATTTCTTCACCGCGCATTCCAACCTGTTCTGCAATAACGAGTTCGGCCAAAGAACTACAATCAATACCAAATCCCTGTCCACGCAAGATCTTCATGAGGTATGGATTGGGTGCAGCCTTAATGGCATAATATTCTTTAAATCCTTCATTCCATGAAAAAGAATCCACAAAGTATTTCGCATACTCCTTCATCTTCTTCTCATCATAGATATGAAATGGGGTAGGGTGTTGTTCAATAACTTTTTCAATCTGTTCTTTCGTAAATGGGATTTCCTTACCTTTCATATTTTAATAGTTAATTTATAATCTCTTAAATAGATCTATTTTAAATGGTGAACAATAATTCGAGATTTCAAGTTTGAAACTTCAAACTCTTATAGTTTCTTCACTCAATATTCCTGACGCTACTTCTTTAACTTCACCGGTCATTTTGATATTGAAATCAGTGTCAATTTCAATATCCAATTCACCACCTGGCATTTTCACCTTAATGGAATTACCCACTAATCCTTTTTTCTGGACTACTGAAGCCACTGCACTTGAAGAACTCCCCGAAGCCAAAGTAAAACCAGCACCACGTTCCCAGATGAGGATTTCTATTTCTTTATCGGAGATAAGTTTCACAAACTGGACATTTATCCTATTTGGAAACATTTCATGGTTTTCCAATAGAGGTCCATACTTTTTGATTTCTTCAACATCCAGATCTTTTTTGACAATCACACAATGAGGATTTCCTACAGAAACACAGTTTACTTTAAATTGTTGGTCGCCAGCTTCTATCAGTTGATCGAAAAACAAGTCACCATCGGCATTCACGGGAATATCCCTGGCTTTAAAAATAGCCTTGCCCATATCCACCTTCACCAAATAAGCCTTGCCTTTTTTTTCTTCAACCACATGGGCCTCGACAATTCCTCCAGGGGTATGTATTGAAAAGTCTTTTGATTTTGCATACCCATAATCATATAGGAATTTTGAAAAAATACGTAGCCCATTTCCACTTTTCTCGGCTTCAGAACCATCAGGATTAAAAATTCTCAATCCAAATTCAGCTTCTCTTGTAGGCACCTTGAGCAAAATACCATCTGATCCAATTCCGAAATGTACATTACATAATGTTTGGATCAGTTCTTTATTAAGCTCAAAATCAATTTTTTCAGAATCGAGCACAATGTACTCGTTTCCCAGGCCATGCGATTTTACAAATTCATTCATAGAGGTAAGCTAAGGTATAATTTCCACAAAGATATCAGTTTTAGGTTTTCCGTCTATCCCAACAATTGGTTATTTAGTTTAGTTTCAAAATTTATGTGGCAATCTATAAATTGAATAGCAATTATGCAGCTTACATTCTTGCTTAATTTTAATATCTTTGTGGGCTCAAAATAAATAACGATAGAAAAGTAATTATGGCTTTAATTAACGAAAATTATTTTAAACTAAAAGCTGGATATTTATTTCCTGAAATAGGAAGAAGGGTTAAAGAGTTTGCTGATGCAAATCCTGACCGGAAAATCATTAAGATGGGTATTGGAGATGTAACTCAACCTTTAGTTAGTACTATATTAAATGCATTTCATGAGGGTGTTGATGAAATGGGAAAGGCCGAAACCTTTAAAGGGTATGGTCCAGAGCAGGGCTATGCTTTTTTAAGAGAAGCTATAGCAAAAAATGATTATCAGGGCAGGGGCATTGATATTTCTGCCGATGATATTTTTGTTTCTGATGGTTCGAAATGTGATACAGGAAATATCCAGGAAATCTTTGGTTTCAACAATAAGGTGGCAATTTGTGATCCTGTATACCCTGTATATGCCGACACTACTGTAATGTCAGGCAAAACTGGCGAAAATAACGAGAATGGTTATTTTGATGGTATTGTGTACATGCCATGTACAGAAGAAAATGGATTTGTTCCTGAGCTGCCGACCGAAAAAGCAGATTTAATATTCTTGTGCTATCCAAACAACCCAACAGGTACTGTTGCCAGCAAAGAAGAACTGAAAAAGTGGGTTGATTATGCGATTGAAAATAAAAGCATCATACTTTTTGATGCTGCGTATGAGGCTTTTATAACGGATCCAACTATTCCACGATCCATTTATGAAATTGAAGGAGCTGAAAAAGTAGCTATTGAATTCAGAAGTTTCTCCAAGACAGCTGGATTTACCGGAACAAGGTGTGCTTTTACTGTTGTACCTTCAGCCCTTGTAGCGTATGATGAAGAAGGCAATGCACATCCGGTTAAACCTTTGTGGAACCGTCGGCAGTCAACAAAATTCAATGGTGTTTCTTATCCGGTTCAAAAAGCTGCAGCTTCTATCTATACCGAACAAGGAAAAAAAGAAGTAAAAGAAGTCATTGCATATTACCTTGAGAATGCTGCGATAATGAAAAAATCTCTTGAAAATATAGGTTTTACAGTATTTGGTGGTGAAAATGCTCCATATGTTTGGGTGAAAACCATGAATGGCATGAGTTCCTGGGACTTCTTTGACAAAATACTCAATGAAGCGGGTGTAGTTGGTACCCCTGGCTCAGGATTTGGTCCTTCCGGTGAAGGATATTTCCGTTTTTCGGCTTTTGCAGATAGGGCAAATGTGGTCGAAGCAATGGAGAATATTAAGAAGTTGTTTTAAATGAAACATAGCTGCCTTAGTGATTTTGTGTTTATTAAAAGCAGAAAACATTAGGGCAGTTATTTTATCCTCCAACTTACTATGAAAATAGGGTTTGATGCAAAAAGAGCGTATTTTAATCGAAGTGGCTTAGGCAATTACAGTCGCTTTATTATCGATGCGCTGGCACGCTTCGAACCCCAAAATGAATACTTACTGTTTTTACCTAAAAAAGGCAGTTCTCTTTTTGCTGCCGATGTTTATAATAATTGCAGGGAAGTTTATCCTTCCTATGTATGGGACAAGCTTTTCAGTTCTTATTGGCGAACCTACAGTTCATCCAGGCAGGCTTCGAGGTTGGGGCTGGATATATTTCATGGTTTAAGTGGGGAAATTCCTCATAATATTTCGAAAAAGGGGATTAAATCTGTAGTAACCATTCACGATCTGATTTTCTTGCGCTATCCCGATCTGTATAAACCTATCGACCGGAAAATTTATGAAATCAAGGCCAGGTATGCTTGTGAACATGCAGATATAATAGTGGCTATTAGTCAACAGACTAAAGCCGATATTGTAGAGTTTTTTGGAATTGATGAACATAAGATTCAAATAAACTATCAAGGTTGCAGTCACCGATATTATTCTGAAGTTTCGGAGGAAATGAAAAAGCAGGTAGCTGAGAAATATGATCTGCCTGCAAAATACCTCCTAAATGTTGGCACAATAGAGCAAAGGAAAAATCTTTTAGCAATTGTTAAGGCTATACACCAGGGCAATATAGATCTACCATTAATTGTTGTAGGGAGAGATACAGCTTATGTACAAAAAGTATTGGAGTATATCAACCAACACAAAATAAAGCAGGTCAGGTTTTTAAAACAGGTTGAAGACCGCGAACTGCCATCATTGTACCAAATGGCAGAGGCTTTTGTGTATCCATCTATATTTGAAGGATTTGGCATACCTGTACTGGAAGCCTTGTATTCTAAAACACCTGTAATTACGAATAAGGATGGATGTTTTCGAGAAGCCGGAGGTCCATCAAGTTTGTATATTGATCCACTCAAGCCAGAAGAAATAGCTGAAGCAATTAACAAACTGTCCAGTGATAAAGGTTTTAGGGAAAAAGTTGTTCATGATGGCTATAAACATGCTCAAAAATTTAATCCTGTTACTGTTGCAGATGGCTTAATAAAAATTTATCATTCGATTTAACATGCATGAGGATATTATAAAAGCTATTGAAGTGTTGAATGCAGGTGGGCTAATATTGTATCCTACAGATACTGTATGGGGCATTGGCTGTGATGCGACCAATGAGGATGCTGTTAAAAAGATCTATGCCCTTAAAAAAAGGGAAGACAGTAAGGCCTTATTGGTTTTGATGAATAATATAAACAGACTGTCACAATATGTTGAAGAGGTGCCAGAAATTGCATGGGAATTATTAGATGTAAATGATAAACCCATGACCATTATTTATCCCGGAGCTAAAAACCTGGCAAAAAACCTGATTGCAGAAGATGGAAGTGTAGGAATCAGGATTACCAACGATGAATTTTGTGATAAACTTCTGACACGCTTCAAAAAACCTATTGTTTCTACATCTGCCAATATTAGTGGCCAGTCATCACCAGCGACTTTTGAACAGATTACTGACGAAGTAAAACGAGGAGTTGCCCACATAACAAGCTGGCGTCAGGATGATTTATTGCAGCGACCTGCCTCCAGTATCATCAAGATTGATAAAGCAGGAAGGATTGAGGTTCTTAGAAAGTAACCGGACTAATAAGCTTATTTCGAATTCTTTGAAGGCTCAGGCTTTTTGCCTTGATACTTATATTTCAGGATTTCATCGAGATGCCTACGGGCCATTTTTTCTTCGCGTTCACGTGTCCTTTGGCGATGAGTTTCAAACTCTTCTTTGGTTTCAAGCAGTTCATGCTTTGTGCGCACGGTAACGACAAGACTGTGTTTATATATGAAAAACAATAGAACTAATCCAAAAGCTAATCCACTAATTAAAAGCCAGACAATAATATTATACAAGTTCTTATTAAGTTGTATTCCTACAATATTAATACTGTTTTTTTCTTTAATTGTTTGATCAAGGCTGGCGTGTGTTTCACCTAAAGCATTTGATAAAGAATCTATCGATTGAACCTGGCTTGTAATAAGGTGATTGGCAGCATTCAACTCTGTTTTTAAGTCAGATATAGTATCAGAAATGTGATTTTGTAATTTATAAAGCCATTCATTTTTAACAGCTCTATACTCATTGTATCTTGTGGATTTACTAATAACATATTTAAATTGCTGCTTAATCGAACCGCTATCAATTAAAGCTTTGTCATTATTTGCAGCGTGTGTCAGGATTGGGAATAAACCCATTAGCACAATAGAGCATAATAGGATTAATTGTTTTTTAGTGATCATGATATGTGGTTTTGTGGTTTTTACAAAATTAGCCAGAAACTTAAAGAATTGCCCAAAATCAGATTCTTTTTTTTTACATTCAAGTTATTTAACAAGAATGCTTATATCACTTTCGGACTTTAATCTGATTTTATGATCAGATCGCCTCATTTCATCCAGCTTTGATCATCTAACGTTTTTTTTTCATAAAAGTTGTTTTTCTTACCAAATCCTGACCAGTGAATATGTATTTGTTATGATGATTTTTCACCCATGAATTTAGTAACAGCACTCTTTCTATTTTTCTATTTAGGTGATTCATATCATATTGAATCCTATTAAATTATTTCGTAAATTAATTACTGTTTGGGTCAATAGGTTTTGTGATGTTAGGGGAATAAAGAGTTGACCGATACAGCTCTCAGTATATTTGAGTTTTTGAATGTGACTTTGTACCTGCCAGGCATGAAGGCAGCTAAATTTTAAGTAGATAATAACAAAATCCATTAGTTATGAATATTTTAATTAATCTGAAAATCCGAAGAAGATTAACCCTCCTTCTAAGTCTTGTAATGATTATTGTTCTAGGAATTCTTGGCAGCTATGTATATACCTATCAGAAAAAAAACACATTAGCTTTAGCTGATAATCAAATGAAAGAAAATGTATCTGATATTGTAAATTACATTGATGCCAAGGTTAATGGAAATATTGCTGAAGTTAGTGTGGCTGCGAATATTATTAATGAATCAGTAATAAAGCAAGCTAAGATAATAATAGACGAAAAAACTGTGGAAAATGCTCTGGTTATCAATCAAATTACAAAAGAAAAGGAGCAGATTAGGTTGCCTCAGATGCGTATTGATGGGAAACAGGTATACCAGAACTTTGAATTGGTTGACTTTCTGGGCAAACAGACAAACGCTACTGCTACAATTTTTCAGAAAATCGACCAGGGATACCTCCGAATCTCCACGAATGTACTTAAATTGGATGGAAGCCGTGCTGTTAACACATACATTCCAAACGATAGCCCTGTTATTCAAACTATTGAACGTGGAGAAACTTTTAAGGGCAGAGCTTTTGTGGTTAACAAATGGTACCATACTATCTATCTTCCCATAGTGGTCAAAGGAAAGGTTCAAGGAATTATTTATGTAGGTATGGATGAAAAGAAAAGCCTTCCAGATATTAAAAACTATTTTTCCACTAAGGTATATTACGAAACAGGATACCCATACATTATTGATAGGCAAGGCACTTTTATTGTCCATCCCACCCATGAAGGTAAAAATGTTACCAACGAGGATTTTTTCCAGAGAATGGTTAACAGTAAGAGCAAGAAAGGTAAAATGGAGTATTTGTGGCAAGGCGAAAAGAAAATACAGTTCTATCAGTACTATGAGCCCATGGATTGCTATGTAGTAACAACACTTTATAAAGAACAGTTTTTAAAAAGTTCGAAGGCTATCCGAAATGCATTGATTTTCGCTTTTAGCCTGGCGATTATCATTATGATTGTAATGATCTTGCTGATAAGCAGGTCAATAACCAATGGGATTGATAAAGGTGTAAAATTTGCCCAGGACATAGCTTCTGGAAATCTTGATGCTGCTATTGACATTGATCAAAAAGATGAAATTGGAAAATTGGCTCAAGCTTTAAAAGAGATGGTAGCCAGGCTCCGCGAAATAGTGGGGCATATTGTTGTGGGAGCTGAGGGTATTGCTGCAGTAAGTAGCGAGATCAGTTTAGGATCGCTGCAAATCTCACAGGGCGCTTCAGAGCAGGCAAGTTCCACCGAAGAAGTGTCCTCTGCTATGGAAGAAATGGTAAGCAATATTCAACAAAGCAAGGAAAATGCTGAGTCTACGGAGAAAATATCTTATCAAGCAACAGTTAGCATGGAAAATATGAATACTGCCAGCAAGGAAAGTCTTGGGTCAATTAAAAACATTTCAGAAAAGATTATTATAATCAATGACATAGCTTTTCAGACCAACATTCTGGCCCTAAATGCGGCAGTTGAAGCTGCTCGTGCAGGTGAACACGGCAGAGGGTTTGCTGTTGTTGCTAGTGAAGTAAGAAAGTTGGCTGAACGAAGCAAGGTTGCAGCTGATGAGGTAGCCCAATGGTCAAAATCGAGTCTTGAAGTTACTGAGAAAGCTGGGGCATTATTAGACGAATTGTTACCAGAATTTAAAAAGACGAATGGACTGATCAAAGAAATTTCAGCTTCTTCTAGCGAACAAAACGCAGGAGCTATGCAGGTTAACAATGCTATACAACAATTAAATCTAGTAACCCAACAAAACTCCGTTTCTTCCGAAGAACTTGCATCAAGTGCCAAAGATTTAATGGAGCTTTCAAATAATCTTAGAAAATCAATAAGTTTTTTTAGCAATAGACCATCCAGGAGCACTGTCAAGGAAACACCGGTGATAAAAGAGAGTCAATCTCCTGAAACTATTAATAAGAAAGTTGCCACCTCACCTGAATTGGTTCTTGATGAATTAAAAGTTGTCAATTCTGAGTTTGATAAAGATTTTGAAAGTTTTTAGCAACTTAAGGATTATTGATTTCTTTCCACATTTTTTTTCTCCAGTTATCTTTTGGAGGTACTGGATCATATCCGTATGTACCCCAGGGGTGGCAACGAAAAATTCTGTGAATTCCCAGATATAGTCCTTTGAAGGGACCATGGACCTTTAAAGCTTCAATAGTATATTGGGAACAGCTTGGCGTATGCCTGCAACTTCTGGGGATTAATGGGCTAATTGCGAATTGATAAAACCTTACAGGTAAAATCAGCAGGAAAGAAATCCCCTTTAATATATAGTTCAAAATTTTAGTGCCCATCATATTCTACATAATTTCTTTCAGTCTCATACAATTTTATGGAAAGCACAAGATCCTTTTTTAGTTCTTTTCGAAGTATGTCCCATATAACAACAGCAATATTTTCTGCGGTAGGATTTAAGTTTTTAAATTCTTCAACATCAACATTCAGATTTTTATGGTCAAACCTAAAAAGGACATTCGAGCGGATAATATCTTTCAATACTTTCATGTCGATCACATAGCCTGTATCAGGATCTATTTCTCCTGTCACCTTAACTATAAGATTATAATTATGGCCATGAAAATTTGCATTGTTGCACAATCCAAAAACCTCATCATTTTTTTTATTGTCCCATTTCGGATTGTACAACCTGTGTGCTGCATTAAAATGTTCTTTTCGGCAAACGGTAACTTTCATAGTAGACATTTTAAATTACTGTTTAAATGTACAAATTATGAGCCAATTGCGTTGATAACTTAATTGGATCAATTTAACAGACAAGTCATATATTTGTTTGGATGAATGCAACACTAGAAAAAATATTTGTATATGGCACCCTGTGTGATCCAAAGATCAGGAAAAAAATTCTAGGCAGGGATGTTTTGAAAATTGCAGATGATAATCTGGACGGATTCAAAATGTCTTCGATTAGTGATGAAGGATTTTGTTATCCAATTCTGGTTAAGGAGGTAAACTCCAAGGAATTGATTAAAGGTGAAATTTTTGAAGTGACAACCGCCGAAATGCAAATTCTTGATAAGTATGAGGGTGATTTATATGTTAGGGTAGAATATGTTCTTAATAGCGGTACTAAGGCCTGGGTTTATGTCCAACCTGATGGGAACTAAAAAATATAGAGAATGAACAATTTAAAATTTGTAGCACCCTATTTATTTAGCATGATACCTGTAGGCATCGTCCTTGCAGGAACGATTATCATTTACTCAAAAACAAAGTTACCTGCAACACTTATCATGCTGATTAGTGAAGCTGTGGTTTTTCTTGCAATACCAATACAAAGTGTATTTTTGATAATGAACATTAACCAAGCAGATCTTGTGAACTTTACAAGTATAAGAACTGTTATTACAGGAATTTTAACAATTGCCCATTTAATGTTTGGTATTGGGCTGGTACTCTTTGCAACAAAAATTGCCCAAAAGAAAAAGCCGGAAAACTCTCTTACTTCTATTTAACATCATTTTGCATTTCTTGACATTTTTTTAACCGGTTTTCTAGGTAACTTGCTTATTGGAACTAAATTAGATCTATAAGTGAGGCATTTCTATTTTATATACTTCTGGATTTTTATTGGCGGATTATTGCTGTCAACGAAAATTTCCGGACAGGACAATGTGTTTTATCTCAAAGGGATAATCCTGGATGCATCGAATAAACAGCCAGTCTCTTACTGTCATGTGTACAACGAGTCTAACAGGATAGGTAAAATTACCGATACTTCAGGTATTTTTTTAATCAAGGTCTCAGCAGGGGATACTTTAGCATTTCTATCTATGAGTTATTTGGGTAGGACTTATACGGTAAAGCAGGCTGACCAAAACCGTCTTATACAAATTGATCTTATGCCCCGCTACTATGAAATTGAGGAAGTGGAATTAGCCATGCCAAGGACTTACAAAGGTTTTCAGGAAAAATTTTTGGAGATCGATCCCAAGGAAAATGAACCTATGCGGGAACTTCCAGAATACAACCCATATATTAGACCAAAGTTGCTGGACACCAATTATATTTATTCGAACAATTTTAAGTTTTGGCACCCTCTTTCGGGAATTTACTATAAAAAGAACAAGGAAGAACAAGCAAAACGCAAAGTCCGGTATTTGCAGGAGAATCAGCTGTTGCAACCCATTGTTGACGAAAAGTACAACCACGAATTAGTCAGTCGGGAAACAGGTTTTCAAGGAGACACACTCCTGAATTTTATCCTATATTGTAGCTTTAGTTTTAACTACCTTTATGAATCGACACAATATGAGATTCTGGTAGAAATAGAACGAAAAAAGAAACTTTTTATAGAGCACTGCTATGGACAATGTATCCCTGTTACCGTCCCTAAACGAGATAAAAAACGCCGCAAATTGTATTAATACCTATATTCATCATACGCCAGTATTATCATCGCATATTATCAATGAAATCATTGACATTGAGCTGTATTTTAAATGTGAAAATTTTCAAAAATCCGGTGCATTTAAATTCCGTGGAGCTTGCAATGCCCTCCTTAATTTAAGGACCCATGCACTTGATATTCCTGTAATTACCCATTCATCGGGCAATCATGGAGGAGCATTGGCCAAGGCATCATCAATGCTTGGGCGCAAATGTATTGTAGTAATGCCTTCGAATGCCCCAAAAGTAAAAGTTGATGCAGTTAAATACTATGGGGCTAAGATTGTTTTTTGCAAACCAACGCTTGACGCCAGGGAAAATACTACACAAGATTTAATTGAAAAGACAGGGGCTATTTTGGTCCATCCATACAATAACTATGATATAATTGCCGGACAAGGCACATCTGCCCTTGAATTCCTGACAGAGCACCCTGAGTTAGCGTGTATTGTATCTCCGGTTGGTGGAGGAGGCCTCTTGTCGGGAACAGCAATAGCCTCAAAAAGCATCAAACCTGACATAAGGGTAATAGGGGCAGAGCCTAAAGGTGCTGATGATGCTTACAGGTCATTGCAGGCAGGGAAAATTATCCCCTCTATAAACCCTGTCACTATTGCAGACGGACTATTGACTTCTCTCGGAACATTAACCTTTAAGGCAATAAGCGATAATGTAAATGAGATTATTACCGTAGCAGAAGACTCTATTTTGCAGGCTATGCACCTGATCTGGCAGTATCTTAAAATTGTTGTAGAACCTTCTGCTGCAGTACCATTGGCCGCGCTAATGGAGAACAAGGACAGGTTTCAGGGGCAAACTATCGGATTAATACTCTCTGGTGGAAATGTGGACCTTAATCATTTACCGTTCGGAACCAGCGATACACTTATTGGATAATGATCTGAGAACCTAACATTATGGGTTTGGTAATTGTGAGAAGAAAACCTTGATGAATAGAAAATATAATCGATTCTGAACGAAGGCAAATTTCCCCTGTAGGTTTTTCCTAAACCAGAACCGGATTCTCGATAGGCATCTTGCTTTTCGCCCAATAACTTTTTATAGGTGAATGAGGCAGGTGTATCGTTGAAATCGCCACAAAGGATAACCGGATATGGGGATTTTGACATGTGATCTGCAATAGTCAAAGTCTGCTCTGAACGGGAAATATATGCCTTTTTCATACGCGATGTTACATCCTTGACCTTATCCAGCTTCTTCGAATTCAGGTAAAAAATACTATCCATTAAGGTGTAGTTATTCTTTTCCAGTTGTATTGACTGCAGGTGCATGTTATAGACCCTGAAAGTATCAGGCTTTACCAGAATGTCGCTATAGATACACACATTTACAGAATTATTGAAAAGAATTTTACCTTTATTAATAATTGGGTATTTACTATATGTAGCAATGCCAAAATGAGATTGTCCACCATTAAAAACTTTTGAATATTCGATATGTTCATAAGGCATTGAAGCTAACTTTTGTTTAATAGCTTGTTCAGATAATTTAGCATCGAAACTTTTGGTGAAAAATTCCTGGAAACATGCAATTCCTGGATTCTGTGTTGCAATAAATTCAAGGAGGCTAT
>JBNKPU010000199.1:0-27782 GCA_050295515.1 Bacteroidales bacterium
AACCGAACAAAGTGAGTTCTTGAACACAATTAAAAATGAAACACGTTGTGAAAAAAAATTTAAACCGCAGTATACTTGTGTATATGAGGATTTAAATTTTGAGCAATAACGCAGTAGTTGGACTTTATTGACAAACACTAATTAAAACTCCGGACAAGGAACCATTTTCTTGGGCCTTTGCTTTTTACTTTTTGATTTTCCAAAAGTATATGAAATAGAAACCTCATGACTGCCAGCCGATGATGCAATTAATTTGGATACCGTAAAATCGTAACTGTAGCCTATATTGTAATTGGTGGTTTTTAAACCCAGGAGCAAGATTACAGCATCATTGACATGGTTGTCATTGAGAAGCGGTATTCCACGGTACCATATTCCCAAAACCAAAGGATGGTAATGGTAATAGCACCCCAGATCAAGTTGTTGGAAATCGCCCTGCTTTTTATATAGAAATGCTAAATGTATTACAGTTGGAATAGGACGGAGAAGACTTTCACTGATGGTATGTTTGGTCCCTCCAAATAACTGAAATTTAATAGGTACTTCAGCCAGATTGTCTTCATGAAATTCCTGGTAATACAGCGACTGATTGGGCTTTAGCAAGTGATCGAATGCAAATCCTGCCCAAAACCTATCTCCATAAGTCAACAACGAAGCAGAAAAATCAATATCCCGTACACCGCTATAAGAAACAACCTCCCCTGAACTGGGAGCATTGCCAACTACTGACATCTGATCGCGCCAAACCAACTTGTTAAAATCAATTCCGCGCTGGGTATAAATAAAATGCATGCCGGGACGGATATGGACCCAATGAGTAGCCTTAAAGTCATAATTATACATGACGCCAATATTTGTTGTAGCCAAATTACCTGATCCCGCCTCATCTTGAAAGAATAAAACCCCCACTCCACTGTTGATTTTTTCGAAATGGTGATCGAATGATGCTGAATAGGTTTTATAGCCTACTTCAATACCTGCCCATTGATTCCTATAAGAAGCTGCAATGCGGTTCTTCCCGGTACTACCAGCAAAAGAGGGCGCCAGATATAGAGAATTGGAATAAAATCGTGAAAAATGTGCATCCTGCGCCATTGCCAGTAATCCTATGAGAATTAATACAATAATCAAAAATAGTTTTCTTAAATCCAATCTCCTTGTCATCTCTCTACCTTTCTTAATTCATACACCCTGACTGTTTGGTTATAATAAATTGATTATCTGCGCGTTTGAGTGGGATAATCAAAAGATATGTTTCAAAGTCAATTTCATGGTACTTGTTATTTTATTCTCAATCAAAACATTGATGGTTCTCAAGATCAAATCTCTGCATAATGTAGGTTAGTACATTAGCGTTACATCTCCTGTTTTATCAAAGCCTTTCCCGTCGGTATAGGTACCTGTCACACGCCAAATATAGACATCCTGCTTTGCCAGCTTGCCCTTGTACAACCCATCCCATCCGATATCCTGGTTAAAGCTTTCAAAAATCAGCTCACCCCAGCGATTGAAAATCATTAAATGGTAATCATCTACATGGTCAATAATACCCGGCAAAAATGTCCTGTTTTCTTCCAAAGGTGAGCTTGGCCTGAAAGCATTCGGGAAATCAATTAAACCTGAAGGCTCGACAAATACAGCATTTTCCATGACATATAAATCAAAGCAGCCATTTTCTGTCCAGACTTTCAAAGTAACATTATAGGTTCCCTCCTGCTTGTAAACATGCTTTGGGTTCCAATCCACCGATTTTGTGCCATCTCCAAAGTCCCACTCGAATACATCAGCATCATCTGAAAGATTAAAATAGTTTACAGGTTCATCATTCACATAAACATACCTTGGTGCAATATCAAAGAATGAGTGAGGCAAAATAAAAACCCGGGTTGTATCACTAAATGAAGATTTTCCTCCTAATCCATTTACAGTAAGCTTAATCTTATAAATACCTGGTTCATAGTATGTATAGGTTGGATTTTGGGCTGTAGAAATACTGCCATCACCAAATTCCCATAAATAACTATCGCCATACGAAGATTGATTTACCAAAGTAACTGTATGGGGCATGCAACCATTGCCCGCCCCTTTGAAAAATGCCACTGGCGGAGCTGGCCTAACACGAATATTTGCTGAAGTACTATCGGAACAATGAGATCCCCTGGCAGTCAATGTAATGTTAAAGGATCCTGGCTCCTCATATTCGACCTGTTCCGGATCTTTTAGTTTACTACCTCTTCCATCGCCATAATCCCAGGTAAAGTCCCAATTTCCACTGGTAAGGTTTTCAAGCTGAAAGGTGCTCTCTGGAATCTCCAGTTCATCGGGAGTTACTAAAAAATCGGCTTCCGGCGTGGCATAAACCCCAATATCGATAGTCGCTGTATCGTAACATTTCAGTGAAGATTGTGTGACAACCCTGGCTGTATAGGACTGATCCTGCAATGTTTCATTTGTAAAAGTATGATACAGGCTGAATGTTCGACTGATTGTGTCTATACTTCCATCGCCAAAACTCCAATGGTAAAGGCTATTTCCCGGAGTGGATACAAGCATAATATTTGCCGGATTGCAGCTATTCTGGGGCAAAGCAGTAATTTCTGCCCTTGGATTTGGCCACACCATGACATAGTCTATTTTTGAATCGGTGCATCCTAATGGACTTGTAGCCAAAAGGGTAACCTCCATATATTTAATCTCAGGGCTTGTATTAACATACTCATGGGTGGGCGATTCGCTGGTTGTCTGAACAATATCGCCAAAATACCAGTTGTACTTTTTGGCCCCGGTTGAGGTGTTTAAAAAATCAACCGTTAATGGACTGCAACCCGGTTGGGTAAGGATATCAAAATCAGCTACTGGTTTGTCAGAAACAAGTGTAATAGAATCATACGCTTTACAGCCGTTGGCATCAGTGAGCATATAATAAAATGTTGCTGTATCAGACTGTCGCGGAGTATATTGCGGATTTGGGACAGTATACCCATTCAGGTTATGAACTGGCCCTGTCCAAATATGGCTGAAAGGTTCCATTCCGACTGAGCTGGTATTAAACAGGAACACTTCATCTACACATGCTATGGTGTCAGTATTGGTTATTGATGTTGTAGGTGATTCAAAAACCTGGATCTGGATAGAATCCTGTGCCCTTTTGAGGTTCACATCAACTACTTCGAGGTATAAATTAAATATACCAGTACCTGGAGGAGAAAAAGAAGTAAACAAGGTATTAGTTGAGGAAAGGTATTCCACATCACCTGTCCAATTGTACGTGTAAGGAGGTGTACCTCCAAATAGCCATGGTTGAATCTCAAAATCTTCGGCAGTACACGCTCCTTGCTCAAAATCCCCCAAGTCAACAGCAATGGAATCGAGAATGACTGAAATGCTATGGTAAACTGGTATTCCAACACATCCATTGGTAGTGGTTTCGTAAACAGATAGTGTATAATTGCCTGCATTTTGAAAACCCAGACGGACAAAGTCATTCATGTTTTCCTCCACATCAATTTCTGAAGGTATATCCCAGGTATAGGTCGATCCTGATTGACCATTGATCGTAAAAAACACAACCCCTGTCTGGTCTATTAGAACTACTGTTGGTCCTAAGATATCAATTGCTGCAGGACTTGGAAAAATACTTATATTCACTTCTTCCATAGGCCCCTCACATCCTGTATTTTGATTGTACCCTGAAACCCAATAGGAATCATTGATCGATAATAAGGGGGTTGTAAGCGTATCACCAGCATAAAAAGGCATGATGTCCACCGGTGAATTATACCAGCGGAATTGAGTGGTCAATGTATCTTCCTCTGGTACCAGATTAAAAATCATGGCTCCGCAGTTTGATTCATCTTCAATAGTGGGCGGAGGGGGTAAATCATTGATTTGTACCGGCAACTCACTTGATGGACTAGTACACATTGTAACAGGATCATATTCAGCAATAAAGAAACTGGTTGTTGAATCCAGGATAGGAGTATTTAAGGTATCTCCTATGCCAATTAGCAAACCATCAGAATCGTACCAAAAAAGGGTATTTGCAGTAAAGTTTTTATCTGCCCGAAGTGTAAAGTTAAACGGACCACAACTTGAATCTGGATATACAGCCGGAGGTGGGATATTGTCCCAGACTATAACCTGAACAGAATCTATGTCGCTAATACAACCTGTAATTGTATTTAAAGCCTGGGCAAACAGCCAACTTGATGAATTTACACTGTAGGACAAATTCAAATTTGTGTCAAGAATAGTCGCCATATCCCGGTCATCGGACCAGATAATCTGATTGGCAGGCAAGATTGCAAAACCGTTCAGATTTGCCTGTCCACTTTCACATAATGTATCCCCAAATAAAAGTGGAGCCTGAGGAATTTCATCAATGGTGAATAGTTGTTCTACCCTGTTGGTTTCGCAGTATGTCAATGTATCGAAAATGGATACATAGTAGCTTGTTGTAGCATTAAGCAAGCCCGTTTGATAGCTTTCTCCATTATAAAAAGGAGTTGGAATTATATCAGTATTGTACCACCTTACAATTTGATCATGATCTGTGACCGGTACAGTAACCAAAAAGGAATCTGGTCCACAGGATTGACCTTCTGACAGAACAGGGGCAATCGGAGCTTTTTTTATTCCAATCTCAACTGTGTCAGCGGTAGATGGACAAGAGCCACTGTTAAGCCTCCATTCAAAATGATAAAGGCCTTCCATACCCGGCATATAAGTTCCTAGAGCATTCGGATCATTCCAACCAGGTGATAATGTCACCGGACCTACTCCATCAAGCAATGTCCATGTACCAATTCCAATAGAAACAGCATTGCCCTGCATGCTATAATCATAACCGCAGGTAACAGTATCAGGTCCGGCATTTGCAGGTGGCAAAGGAACACCAAAATCGATATTTACAGTATCACTGGTCAAACAAGGTCCATTGACCATTCTCCACTCCAATTGATAAAGCCCCTCATTACCCGGAGCAACAGAGAATATAGCATTTGGGGAGTAATTGTTTGGTGAAAAAACGGGGAAAACCCCGGAAGGATTTTGAATGACCTGCCAACTACCGGAACCAATAGCAGGTGCATTTCCATCCAGGGTATCCTGATTAACCAGGCAGTATTCCATATCTGGTCCTGCTGAAGCAATACCTGGTGTTTGAAAACGTTGAATCTTTATTGTATCAGATTGTACCGGACATATACCATATTGACTCCCAATAGTCCATGATATCAGGTTATCTCCATAAGACAATCCGGAAATAGTTGCAGATGGAAGGGTAGTATCACTTATTGAACTGCTCCCTGAAACAATAGACCAATAGCCAAATCCATTATTAAGAGGTGCATTTGCTGCTAAAGTCATGTTGTCAGTCTCGCAAAGAAGAGCGGACATACCTGCATTAGGTATTCCTCCATTTAAATCTGACAATATAGTTAGGGTATCAGAAGTTACCGGGCAAGCACCATATTGGCTAAATACCCTCCACAAAAGTTCATTGGCCCCATGGGAAAGGCTGTAAACCTGGGCTGATGGATTTGTGGAATCACTAATAGATCCAGCTCCAGTAATAATGTTCCATTGTCCTGTTCCTCCAAGCGTTGGACTACTGGCTGATAATGCAACTGGATCCGTATCGCAATATTGCATATCCAATCCCGCATAAGCCGGGTCTGGCTGTCTGTCACTAACAATGGTAACCTGATCAGAGGTTGCACAAGGACCATTGATGATTGTCCACATAAAAGTATTTGGTCCGGGTTGCAGATTGCTGACAAAAGTTGATGGATCAATGACATCGCTTATTGTTGCTGAACTAGTTGTGCTCCATTGGCCTATTCCGGCACTAGGGGTATTTGCCAATAAAGTAATCGTATCTGCACATATAGTTTGGTCGGTTCCAGCATTTGCATTTTCCGGAGTTTGATAAATTACTATATTTACAGTACTTGGTTCGCTTTCACAAAAGCCCTCAAAGCTTGACACATAATAAATATACGAACCTGGTACATTAAGATCAATTGGATAAGCAGTTGTAGCCGGATTTAACGTATTCCCTATATGAAGCAAGGTGTCCAGACCGGCATCTTTATACCATCTAACCTCAGCACCTCCTGCTGTTGCTGTAACATTTATATTGTCTCCTGTACAAAATTCGTTTAAGCTTGAAACACTGACTGGTGGTGGTGCAACAATTTCAATTCTGGCTGTAGTAATAATTGGTGGATTATCTCCATTTACAGTATCGGCAGGTGGAATTCCGTCGTTGGGATTATCATCATAAGCATTACATACATTCCAGTTTCTTAATTCGATTTCGAAAATATCACCAGCTACCCCGCCTGCAGGTGCACTAATTGGAAAGGAAACCTGGTTTGGTCCATCGGCGGGAATGGGAATCTGTACGATTGGCCCATCAAGATTGGCAATAAATGCGCCAGCATTGTCGGTCATTGGATACACATTACCACCATTATCGCGTACAGTAACATCGGGGATTCGATCGCCTCCTTGATTATAGGTACTATACCTAAATTGAACCCAACGAAAATATCTGTTTGGGCGGTCCGCTTCAATATTAATGTTACAGTTAAAAGTAGAATTGTCAGCAAAGGAAACATCAACAATATCCTCACCCTCGCAAACATAATAGATAACAGGATCGGTGCTTAGCACTCCACTGTTTTCTTCGTCGGTGCCCCATGTTGCAAAAGTTTGTTCCTGGTAGCCGCTGCTGGTACACAATTCCCCATCATATACCAATATAGCCTCTGCTGTTCGTGAACACTCGTCAGTGGGGGGATATACATGGGAAGCATCTGCCCAAATGGAATCCATGGAAGCATTCCAGCTTCCAGGCAACAATGAAGTAGCTCCGGTACCATCATTCCATCGAAAAAGAATGCGCACCAGAGAAGTGTCAACAGGCAATAAAAATTGGTACTTTGCCTCCATATTGAATACAACAGGGGCACAAACACTACTCGGATCCTGAGTGCTTCCGTTTACTGTAATATTAGAACATTGTCCGAATAACTGGTATACAGCCAACGGAACAGCTACCAAAAAGGTAGCTAGTAGTTTTGTGGTTTTCATGCCCAGACCTTTACAAAAGTAATCAGGTTGGCTGTAATCTTAAGTAGTTCCCAACAAACCGAAATTTGCTGATAAAAAATAGTTAGTAGTAGTTATCAATCTATACGATAATATTTATACTATGTTTCCTTTATCAATCATTTTTGTTCGTTTGTCATGTTTTTTTGACTGTTCATGTAAGGTGAGAGTTGGAGCATTTACTTAGCACTACTCCTAATTTGAGTGCTTGTTTTTAGATATAGAATTTATCAAATATTTATGCCAACGTGAAATTTATTGAAGTAAAAATAGACTCAAAATAAATTATTCGTGCAGAATCAAGGCTCTCTCTTCGAGTGATGAAGCAAGGATGTAGTAGCACTAGCTGGGGGGCGTAGCAAAAGGAAATCAAATGAATCAGGGAAAAAATTGGAAGCAAGAAACTGAGTATATTACTCAAACATATCTAAAAGGCCATCCGGGCAATCAACAAGAATTTCATTCTTATCTACATCGATGTCCAGAATAAATTCTTCTTGCAAAGGAATCAGAATTTCTTTTTTCCCATCAATTATCGATAAAAGAGGATTATTTGTATTTTGAATAACTGATTGCAGGGTGCCAATTTTACCTGACTTTTTATCAATAACTGAAAAACCGATAAATTGATCGATATGAAGGATTTCTGCTGACTTGATGTTTGTCAGGAATTTTTTTTCTGTATAGACAGGATAGCTTGTAAGCTTTCGGGCTTCTTGCTCAGAATGTATGTCTTCCAATTTTAGTATGATCGAATCAGGCAAGCGTTCTGAAAATTCCTCAATAAAAAATGGAACCGGTAATCCATCGATTAAGATGAAAACCAATTCCATTTCGATAATATCATCAAAGCTTAAATGGCTAAGCTTTACAACAAGCTGCCCCTGAACACCGTGAGTCTTGGAGATGAATCCAATCTCAACACAATCGTTTAGGTTGATCATGGGCAATAAGAATAATTATTCTTCTTTCTTGTCTTCTTCTGCAGCTGGAGCCTCTTCTGCAGGTGCTTCAGCGGCTGGAGTTTCCTCTACAACAGTTTCAGCAGGTGCTTCTGCAGCAGGAGCCTCTTCAGCTGGTGTTTCAGCTACCGGTTCCTCTTCAGCTACAGCTTCTGCTTCTGCAGGTGCTTCTGCAGCAGTTGCTTCAGCCTGCGCTTCAGCTTTCTTCTTAGCCAATGCGGCTGCACGCTCTTCGTTTACTTTAGCTTCACGTTCAATAGCCTCTTGATCAGCCTTTTCCTTCTCATTTGCTACTTTATCAAGCTCATTACGAAGTTTCGCTTCTTTTTCTTTAAACCAGGCTTCAAAACGTTTTTCAGCTTCCTCTTCAGAGAATGCTCCTTTTCTTGCACCATCTAAAAGATGCTTTTTCATTAATACACCACTTCTGGAAAGAATTGACCTACAGGTGTCGGTAGGTTGTGCGCCCTTTTGCAACCAATCCAGAGCTCTGTCGAAATCCAGATCAATTGTAGCAGGATTGGTGTTAGGGTTGTACAAACCCACTTTCTGAATGTACTTACCATCTCGTGGCGCCCTGCTATCTGCTACCACAATGTGGTAGATTGGCCTTGCCTTACGGCCATGCCTTGCTAGTCTAATTTTTACGGGCATAAAACCTTTTTTTAATTAATAAAACAATAATTGTCCCAGGGCATTGATCGACTAATCTTTCGCCGCCCTTTAATCAACCGTATCTTACTTATGAACCTATGTTCGTGTAATTCTCCGGCTAAATTGGGGCTGCAAATATACAATTATAATCTTAATAATAAAGTAGTTCTACTAAAAAATCCTTTAAATAGCCCTACTGATATTTTTTCTGCTATTTATTCATTAAAATCAATGTGTCTGATAAGTTTATATGAGAGTACCTTCTTTAAAAATCAGTCAACTTGTCAGACTTTTAAAAAATATCCATTTTGGCATAATATATGTAATTATGTAGATGTATGTATAACATTTGTTGGTACTTTACGTAATACCAATAAGCCAATACATCACAAAAGGAGAAGCAGGAACTGTACCTATTCCTCTTCAGACAGGGAACAACACAAAACATTTGTTTGTTCAAATATTAGATAAAGTAAAAATTTATACATTGCTCCAATTAAACTCAAATTAGAAAATAAATGAAAATAATTAAATATAGAAATATGAGAAAAATAGCTTTTATCGCTGCAATAGCAATTGTTGGATCAACAGCATGTAGCAGTCGTGATGGTAAAAAAACTGAGGAACCGAACCAACAAGAAAAAGTTGAGAAAACAGCAAGTGCCCCAAGTCTTCTGACAGATGGTGGCACAACCATCCACCTAACAAAACAAATGTTCCTGGACGACATTATGGATTATGAAAAAAATAAGGAAGAATGGGTGTATAAAGGATCCATGCCTGGATTAATAGATTTTTATGCCGATTGGTGCAGGCCTTGTAAAATTACTTCTCCAATACTTGAAGAATTGGCTGCCGAATATCAAGGAAAGATCAAAATCTACAAAGTAAATGTAGAAAAAGAAAAAGAACTTGCAGGTCTATTTGGTGTTCAGAGTATCCCAACATTTTTGTTTATGCCAATGGAAGGAAATCCTACGATCTCTTCCGGTATTGCACAAACTCCCGAACAGACAAAAGAAATGTTCCGCCAACAAATTGATCAAGTATTGTTGAATAAAAAAGCTGAATAAAGAATAAATTGCAGCCCATAAACCAATACTGTATCGATTGGGGTTGATATATAGGCAGCATTTGAAGAACAAAGAACTGCCTGTAGCATTGTAATTCCTGATATGGTTAAAGAAAAACCGGTAGGATTCACCAGAATTAGGACTTGGAGATACCCTTACATATAAAAGAAAATCAGGAACAGAAGCCGGATTATAAGAGAGGGATTATCTGTTGGTTCAATACAGCGACATTCTTGTCAATATCATTGAAACTGATGAAATCCAATAAATTGATTCTTAAGCAATGAGAAACTTTGTTGTCAAGAATATTCCATCAAATATTTCAATAAATCAAAGGGATAACTCTAAAAGTTATCCCTTTTTTATTTTTATTTGAGAAAGGGTTGGTTTATTTTTGATGCATTGTCACATTTGAATTAAAACATCTTTTTGGTACATCAACCTCTCTTATGAAAAAAAAAATAACCATACTTTTCCTTCTCATAACATCTTTGATGACGGTTGAAAAATCCTACAGTTTGCAAATCAAAAACACGGGTATCTCTTTTGTAAAACATTATTTTAAAGAAGACTATAAAGCTGCAACACAGAATTGGGACATTACCCAGGATAGCCGGGGAGTTATGTATTTTGCAAACAGCAAAGGTCTCCTCCAGTTCGATGGCTGCTATTGGAAGTTACATAAAGTGCCCAATGATGCCCTGATCCGTTCAGTTTGCATCGATAAAGAAGAAAGGATTTGGGTGGGTGGATTTAACTTGTTGGGGTATTTTAAGGCAAATGAAAATGGAGTTCTTTCCTATCATTCTGCCATAAACCTGCTTGAGCCCCAATTCCGTGATTTTGGAGATATATGGGAGATCTATGCCGACAACAATAAGCTTCTAATACAGACCTTTACGGCAATTCTGGAATATAAAGAAGGGCTATTGCGCCCACTTACCTGGAATATTGATATTCACTATTCATTTTATTTAGATGGCGAACTTTTTGTTAAAGTTAACAATTCTGGGTTGCATAAATTGGTCGATAACCAATTACAACCTATAACCGGGGGCGACCTGTTTTCAGATGAAATAATCGCCGCCGTTTTACCCTATAAGTCTGATGATGAACTTATTATCACTGCCAATAAAGGTTTCTTTAAGAAAACGGATACTCACATTGAGCCTTTCCGCTCAGAAGCAAACCCTTTCCTAATTAAAAGCCAGGTCTATGATGCCATATTCTATAAAGACTATTACTTTATTGGTACAGTACAAAATGGTTTGCTGATTTTAGACAAGGACCTTAAACCTGTGCAGCACATCAACCAAAAAAATGGACTCCAAAATAATACAGTCCTTTCACTTTTTTTTGATAAGGATGAAAACCTATGGCTGGGGCTTGATAATGGTATTGACTATGTAAAAGTAAACTCACCTTTGAGTTATTTAGTGAATAAAACACAGGCCGGAGCAGGATATTGTGCATTGGCATACAAGGGCAAACTCTATTTTGGCACAAACCAGGGCCTCTATTACATCGATTGGAAAAATGGCGAAAACACCTTTTCCAACTTTGAAGCAACGCCTGTTAATGGTATGCAGGGACAAGTATGGATGCTCAAAGTTTTTGATGATGTATTATATTGCGGACATGATAAAGGTACCTTTATCATTGAAAACAATAAACCTATACAAATATGTAATATTGCCGGAGGATATAACCTGATGCAATATCCAGGCACCGATTACCTCCTGCAAGGTACTTATTCGGGACTTGTAATCTATGAGAAAAGAAAAACACCTGGTGGTGCGCGATATGTTTTCAGAAACAAGGTTGACAAGTTCAATAATTCAGGTAAAAACCTGATTATTGACAAGGATCAAAATATCTGGATAGGCCATGACTTCAAAGGGATCTACAGACTTTCAATAAATGAAGACTTTACCTCAATTTATAAACAAAAACACTACGGTAAAGCAAAAGGAATCCCGGAAAACCCTGGGTTAAATTTACTGGCATTTGAGGATCAAATCATTGTTTCAAATAAAGATGGCTACATCTATTATAACAAAGAGAAAGATTTCTTTTATAAACACGAAGGACTAAACAAAACTTTCAAAAAAGAAGTAGTCAATAAATTCATCCAAGGCCAGAATCAAAAAAATACATGGTTCTTTACCGACCAAAGAATGGGGATATTAAAACCAAATTTTGACGGGTCATATACAATTGAATATATTCCATTTATTGATCTCGCCTCCAAATTTCTTGCTTCTTATGAATCTATATATTTCTATAATTCATCAGGGATCGTTATATCTTCTGAAGAAGGATTTGTGCATTTTGACCCAACATTCAAAAAAAATTACAACTCCCCTTACCAAGCATTGATTCGAAATGTCTATACCGCGGGAGACTCTTTATTGTATGGAGGAAACCTGATTGGTGACCAGGGATATGTAAAAAAAATTACCATAGCTTACAAGAAAAATTCTATTCGGTTCCTCTTTTCTGCACCACATTATGAGAATCCCAGATCCTTATTGTTTTCTTTTTTCCTGGAAGGATTCGATGAAGAATGGACAGATTGGTCCCCAGCCATAGAAAAAGAATACACAAATCTTCCAGCAGGGGATTATATTTTTTGGGTGAAATCGAGAAACGATTACGGTTTTGAAAGTGAACAGGATAAAATTTATCTGACAGTACTTCCTCCATGGTATCAAACATGGGTGGCCTATATTATATATGTATTGACAGGGCTTTTTATTGTTTTTCTGATCTCGCTTGCCGTATTCCGTAAATTTCAGAAGGAAAAGAAGGCCATGGAGCAAAGACAAAAGAATGAGCTTCAATTGAGGGAAAAGGAATATGAAAGGGAAACTTTAAAAGCTGAACAGGAAATAATAAAGTTGAGAAACGAAAAACTCATTATTGAAAACCAGAAGAAACAGTCAGAAATTGAAAACAAAACCAAAGAACTTGCTTCAATTGCCATGCAGATAACCTATAAAAATGAGATGCTTGCTAAAGTAGGACAAAAACTCTCAAAGGTTTCGCAAAAGATGATCCATCAGGAATCCAAACAACAAATAGAAGGCCTGATCAAAACATTGGAAAAAGATATGGTTAGAGACGATGAATGGGAAAAATTTGAGTTGAGCTTTGACCAGGTACATGAAGACTTTCTTAAAAAACTAAGGACCAAATACACATCACTTTCCCCGAAAGATTTACGTTTATGCGCTTATCTGCGAATGAATCTTTCCAGCAAAGAAATCGCTCCTCTTCTTAATATTTCAATTAGAGGCGTTGAAATTAGCAGGTATCGTCTAAGAAGAAAATTGGACATAGGAAGAGATACCAATCTAACCGAATTTATGATGAATTTATAACCACCTCATTAAGTATGACGATGGTCCGGTTGAAACATTATTCCCTTTTGGCTATGAATTAAGTTATACAGATTTTGAATATTCCGATCTAACAATTTCAAACTCTGAACAAGGCCTATACGAGACATTAAAAGCCCCTGTAACCTTAGCCAATACAGGAGAATAGATGCTATGGAAGTAGTGCAATCTTATACTCGCGACCTGACAAGCAGCACTATTCGCCCAACAAAGGAGCTTAAAAGTTTTGAGAAGGTCTATAATGAATCCTGACGATCTGTCGAAGTTCAATTCAAAGTCGCCGTTAAAAAGCTGGCTATTTATACTATCGATCGCAATTTTATGGTTGAGTCTGGAGAATTTACCTTAACCATCGGACCAAGTCCTGTTGAGTATCTGGTCAGGAATTTTACTACTGTTGATAAACACTGAATCTTCGTGTTCACTACTATTTACCAATTTAAAGGGCCCTCAAAAAATGCAGGTCCCTTTTTTATGCATAGTTTTCAACATCTCATAAAAATAAGGGCATAAAGACTTAAATTTACACGCAGATTTTCCCAACTCAATTCAGGTTTATGTTTTTAATTTTCGATACCGAAACTACAGGGCTTCCAAAGAACTTTAAAGCTCCTTTGACCGATTTTGACAACTGGCCAAGAATGGTGCAGATTGCCTGGCAGGTGCATGACGAAAAAGGCCAGCTAATCGATGCCCAAAATTATATTGTAAAGCCCGAAGGTTATGAAATTCCATATCAGGCTGTAAAAGTCCATGGAATATCCACCGAAAGAGCCCACCGCGATGGGAATGATCTTGTTTGGGTATTGGAAGAGTTCAACAAAGCACTGGAAAAATCTGAATATGTTATTGGCCACAACATTGAATTTGACCTGAATATTGCTGGTTGCGAATACCTGCGGAAAAATGTTAGTTCTCCATTATTGGATTTGCCAAGCATCGACACAAAGAATGAAAGTACAGAATACTGTGCTATCCCTGGGGGTAGAGGTGGAGGCTATAAATGGCCCAATCTTTCCGAAATGCACCAAAAACTCTTTGGCGAGGGCTTTGACGAAGCCCATAATGCCTCCGCAGACGTTATTGCCACAGCCCGGTGTTTCTTAGAATTGGTAAGACTTGGAGTGATTACATCAGGAAGGCTTAATAAGCCTGCAGATTTTATAACCAAATTTAAAGATGCTAACCCTTCTGTTGTTGCTCCTGCCGAAATTGAACTGAAATCAAATTTTGAACCTTCAGAATTTACCGAAGAAATATCGGTAGATAAAGAATTGGCAAAAATTGAAGAAGGGGCAAAAGAATTTACTGGAGAAAAACAGTTTACTCATCTGCATGTCCATTCGCAATACTCTATTTTAGATGGTGCAGCTGCAATTTCTGCATTGGTTGGCAAGGCAAAAAATGATGGTATGAAAGCTTTGGCCCTGACCGACCATGGAAATATGTTTGGGATCAAAGAGTTTCATGAAGCCTGTAAAAATGCTGAGATTAAGCCAATATTAGGTTGTGAAGCATACTTGGTTGATGACCTCGAAAAAAAGGATAAAACAAATTATCATATTATCCTTCTAGCCAAAAATCCTACAGGTTATAAAAACCTCCTGAAACTAATTTCCATTGCCAATATAAAGGGGATGTATTACAAACCCCGTATAGATAAGGCTGTCCTGAAGAAATACAACGAAGGGATTATTGTAACCTCAGCTTGTCTGGGAGGCGAGGTGTCCCGAAGACTTATGAACGAAGGACTTGAAGCAGCTGAAAACGCTATTTTATGGTATAAAGAAATCTTTGGAGATGATTTTTACCTGGAGGTACAACGCCATCCCAATGAAGATCCCAGGCTAAAAGCCGAGATTTTTGAAAATCAGATCTATGTAACTACAGAATATGTTAAACTGGGGCAAAAGCATAACATAAAACTCATTGCAACAAACGATGTTCACTTTACTAATGAGGAGGATGCTTCGGCACATGACCTGTTAATTTGTCTGAACACTGGAAAGGATGTCGATGATCCCCGCCGTATGCGCTATACCAGACAGGAATGGTTCAAGACAACTGACGAAATGTTTACTCTTTGGGCAGACATGCCTCAGGTACTGCTCAATACCATGGAGATTGTAGATAAAGTTGAGTTTTATGAGCTCGACTCCAATCCAATTATGCCTGAATTTCCTATTCCTGAGGAATTTGGAACTCTTGGCGACTATGGGGAGAAGTTTTCTGAAGAGAAGCTCAAAGAAGAGTTTGATCGCTATGAACAACTAGGCGGATTTGATCCGGTCCTGCGTATCAAACTTGAATCTGATTATCTGAGCCACCTTACCTATATTGGCGCAGAAAAAAGATATGGAGAGGAATTTAATGGCTCAAACAAAGAACGCATTGACTTTGAACTAAACACTATCAAACAGATGGGTTTCCCTGGGTATTTCCTAATTGTGCAAGATTTTATTGCTGCAGCCAGGGATATGGGTGTTTTGGTCGGCCCGGGACGTGGATCGGCAGCGGGAGCAGCTGTTTCTTTCTGTTTGGGTATCACGAATATTGACCCGATTAAGCATGACTTGCTGTTCGAACGTTTCTTAAATCCCGACCGTATATCCATGCCCGATATTGATATCGACTTCGATGATGACGGAAGACAGCTCGTTCTGGATTGGGTGACCGAGAAATACGGACATGATAGGGTAGCCCACATTTGTACCTTCGGTACCATGGCTGCAAAAATGGCCATGAAGGATGTTGCTCGTGTACTAAAACTTCCTTTGGATGAAGCAAACAGGCTTACCAAAGAGTTCCCCGAAAACGGCAAATTGGCCAATGCCTATAAAATAATTACCGCGCTTGAACGCGAACTGGGCAGCCTTGACAAAGCTATCGATAAAATCCGGCAAGAAAGAAATAAAGCAAATAAGGAAGACAATGACAAGGAAGTAACAAAAAGAGATGTTCAGTTATTTATAGCTGATGAAATTGCCAAGGCCAGAAGTTCAAACAATCAGACTGAAATAGATACGCTTACCTATGCTTGTACACTGGAAGGATCGGTTCGGCAAACCGGTGTGCATGCCTGTGGAATCCTTATCGGCAAAACCGCTTTGGATGACAACATTCCCTTGATGCCAACCAAAGATGAGGACCTGCTTACCACTCAGTATGATGGTCGTTATGTTGAATCCATTGGTCTGTTAAAAATGGACTTCCTGGGATTGAAAACCTTATCCATTATTAAGGAAGCATTGGCCAATATCAAATTATCGCGAAACCTTGAAATCGATATAGAAAAAATACCTTTTGAGGACCAGACAACATTTGACCTGTTCAGCCGTGGCGAAACCACTGCCATTTTCCAGTTTGAATCGCCTGGAATGAAAAAGCACCTCAAAGCATTGAAACCAAACCGGTTTGAAGATCTTGTGGCCATGAATGCGCTTTATCGTCCGGGACCGATGGAATATATTCCGGACTTTATCGATAGGAAAAATGGGCGTAAAACCGTAGAATACGATCACCCCCTGATGAAGCAATACCTTGAAGAGACATATGGTATTACTGTATTTCAGGAACAGGTGATGCTCCTCTCACGGGTACTCGGCGGATTTACGCGTGGCCAATCCGATACTCTGCGTAAAGCAATGGGTAAAAAGAAACTGAAGCTCATGGAAGAGCTAAAGGTTCTTTTTGTCGAGGGCTGCAAAAATAACGAGGAGTTCATGGCTGGTGTAAAGGCCGGAAATAAAAACACCGATGAACTGATTGAAAAAATCTGGAAAGACTGGGTAGCATTTGCCAGCTATGCATTTAATAAAAGCCACTCGGTTTGCTATGCCTATGTTGCTTATCAAACCGGATACTTAAAAGCTCACTTTCCTGCAGAATTTATGGCAGCTACCCTTAGCCGTAACCTTTCAAATATTACCGAGGTTACCAAGCTGATGGAGGAATGCCGCAGAATGGGTGCTAATGTTCTTGTACCGGATGTAAATGAAAGTTTCTCACGTTTTACGGTAAACCAGGATGGCGATATCCGTTTTGGTATGGCTGCTATCAAAGGTGTTGGAGCAGCTGCAGTAGAACATATTATTGTTGAAAGGGAAAAGAATGGCCATTATAAAGATATATTCGATTTTGTTGAAAGAGTAAACCTTTCTACTGTAAATAAAAAAACCATTGAAAATATGGTTATGTCAGGGTGCTTTGACAGTTTTAATGAAATAAAACGGCACAATTTCTTCCATCAGGATAACGAAGGATACACCCTTATCGACCAACTGGTGAAATATGGCAATCTGATGAAAAACCAAACGACTGCGAATACCTTGTTTGGAAATGATGCCAGCTTTCAGGATGCTGTACAAAAACCTATAGTTGTTCCATGTGAGGAATGGCCCCCACTTGAAAAGTTAAACCGCGAAAAAGAATTGATCGGTATCTATCTTTCTTCACATCCTTTAGATGACTTCAAACTTGAAATCGATAGTTTTACAAACAATACTCTTGCCGATTTGAGCAACCTCGAAACATTACTCAATAAAAAGGTTAGTGTAGCTGGGCTTGTTACTGAAGTAAAACATCTCATGACCAAAACTGGGCGCCCATTTGGAGCATTGACAATTGAAGATTATTCAGATAGTTATAGGTTTATGCTCTTCGGTAAGGATTATGAGGAATTCCGTAATTACCTCTTTGACGGATACTCACTATTTTTAAAAGGCATTGTTCAGGAAAATCCATGGAAAAAAGATGTAAGGGAACTTGAATTTAAAATTCAGAAAATATCTTTGTTGGGCAACGTTAGAGAAGACCAGGTAAAAAATCTCTCTATTACAATGCCCCTGGATGAACTTTCTGAAAAACTAGTGGACCAGATCTATGAACAAGCCAGTAATTCAAAGGGTAAGGCCAATCTTTGCTTCAAAATTACTGACGTAAAGGAAGGAGTGAACCTGAAAATGTTTTCAAGAAATACTATGGTACAGGTGACCAACGAGTTTATAGAGTTTTTGGAGAAAAATGACATTGAATTTGCAGTAAGCTAATTGAACCTATGAAGTATTTTATTGTTTATTTCAAACACAATAGTGAACAGTTTTGTCTTTTAGATAGAAAATAACAATTAATTTAGTAATCATTTAACATAAAATATAAAGAAGATGGCTTTAGAAATAACAGATGCGAACTTTGAAGAAATTGTTTTAAAATCGGATAAACCGGTAATTATTGATTTTTGGGCTGAATGGTGTGGTCCATGTAGAATGGTAGGACCGATCATCAGTGAAATAGCTGAAGAATATACCGATAAAGCAATTGTTGGAAAAATGGATGTTGATTCTAACCCGGGAGTTCCAGCAAAATATGGGATAAGAAATATCCCTACTGTCCTTTATTTTAAAGACGGTGAAGTTAAAGACAAACAAGTTGGTGCAAGCCCAAAAAATGTATTTGTTAATAAATTAGAAGGATTGCTTTAAAATATCCTTATGCTGCAAAGATCGTTCTTAATATCTTTGCAGCATATCAAATAAACCTGGAATGATTATAAGGCTATTTAGAGAGAATCAAATTTTCACACTTCTATTTACCTTTCTTATTTCTTCTCTCACTATTTTTTTGTCTGCTAAATTTCAACCATTTACACCTGATATAAACAGCCTTTATCTGCGATCTGCTTTCCAATTTTTCCCTGGACTTAAATTAATCAACAACAACCAATTTCTTTCAGTATTTTTAAATATCCTTTTAACATTGGTCTGTGGTTACTATTTATCGAGAATTACCACAAAATATGCCATTATCAATATTAGGTCATCCTTGCCTATGTTTGTTTTTCTGATTTTGGCCCTCCCTTTCTATAGCAAATACCAAGGTTTCTCATTTGAACTGCTGACACTTCTACCACTTTTGGCCGTAATTGATATGCTGTTTGCAAATTTGGACCAGAAAGGTATTGCCTATCGATTCTTTGATAGTGCATTATTAATTTCTCTTGCTAGTCTCCTCAATCCTTACATAATCTTCCTGATTCCGCTGATATTGATCATCTGGGTTCAGAATAGAAATTTTAGGTGGCAAGAATTTTTATTTATACTATATGGTACTGTATTGCCCTACCTGTTCTTTGTTACTTACTTATTCCTTTCAGATGAACCAATGGGACCCCTTTTTGAATCTTTTCGAAATGTTGGAAATATACGGACAGTATATAATTTACGCCCTCCACACTACTACCTTATAGGATTTACTGGATATCTTATTCTAGCTTCATCGTTTCAAATAATAAGGAATTATGTTAAGATGAAAATTATTATCAGAAAATATTCAATGATATTTTTATTGGTTTTCCTAAGTATTCTGCTGATCGGTATACTATATCCTTTTATCGGCAGGGATATCATTTTCTTTCTTGCTATGCCCCTGGCCTTTCTTTTTAGCTATTATTTTTCAGTATGTAAAATCACTATCTTCAACCAACTGTTGTTCCTTGCACTAACAATTGGTCATATTGTAATTGTTTTCCTTTAAGAGTGCCCCTTATACCTAGAGCCTCCTGAAAAACACACTTTTAGCACATTATCTGCATGTTATTTGTATAGAATGAGTTTTACGTGCAAGGAATTGTTCAATATTGCTTAAAAATTGTTTGCACCTAAAAAGTTGAGAATAAATCCAAAAGTGTTAGCCTGAAAGTAGCTACCTACTTTTGCGTTTCTTCCTTATTGTCTTCTGAAGTTGTTTTTCGGCCCAAAAACAATTGCCCGGAACTTGTCCCTTGCCTGACCCAATAGTTTTACCTGCTTCTTTGCTCTTAACATTGCACCCCAGATTAATGTTTAAGCCAAAACGGAGGTTTATATTTCTTGATGACATCAACCAGATTGTTCCAGGAACATTATCGCTCATTATATAAGCCTGTACCGGGCCTTTACCAACTGAAATGCCTAATCCAATAGACTTTAGGCTATAATATTGTAAGGTGTAGGACCCGATTAACCGTATATTGCCAATAGGATTGTACAATACACTATATGTGACTGAAGGTATTAATTTGGTTCTGTACAATAGTGCTTCGCCATGCAAACCCATAGATATCTTATCGTTTATCTGGTAAGTTCCTCCTGCCAAAAGGCGGGTCGACAGCATGGATGTATACTTTTGCTCACTTACTGTCATCTGCATAGAATCGATAAACGATTCCCTTAAGTGGTCAACATAATTTGCAGAACTAATAGAGTCCCAAAGAACACCATTAAACACAAAATTACCCTCACCTCCAAATGAATTTAAATTAGAACGCCAACGAATGAAACCCAGATCAATAATTGAAGCTGATAGTTCAATTTGATCGCTAATTGGATAAATAATGCCCAGATCAATCCCAAAACCAGGATTTTTTCGATTCAGTGCAAGGTCTATAATTGATGTGCTCTCATCATAGGTAATGCCATTAATGAGACCTTGTGAAGTATCCACAATAACAGGCATGGAAGTATGTACAAGTAGATCGCCACTAAAATCAAGTGCAAAGCTGGTTTCGTCGGTTAAAAGATTAATATTGGTTGTCCTGGTTGTAACGTTTAGTTTACCAAAAAGTAATTTAGCGCGTCCACCAAAATAAATACCACTGGAATTTAGTTTTGAAAAAGATAAAGCATACTCTCTATAATGGTTAAAAAAAATGCCCACACCTTTAAATCCTGCATTTTCCCCCTCGAAAAGACTATTTCCATACCAGGCAAGTTCTATTGGCTGTTTAGGATAGATAAAAGGAAGATTGTTCTTTTCGGTAAGGGTAAACATGAAGGAATAATTGCCCCGTCTGTAACCTAGTGCCAAAAGTTGTGCATGAACTTCTGTACCTAAATAATTGCGGAAATGCAACCTGTTTACTGCTCCATCAATATCAGCAGCATAACTTCCGGTACTCACTTTATTTAAAAGTTGCTTATATGTAAAACTGCTGTTGCCATAGTTGATATGAAACGATGACAAAACCGGCAATCCAATATACCAGCGGCAACTAATAGGTACTGCAGGATTCAATAAATTACTTTCAGCCAAATAATGTTGAAAATATAAATTGTGGTTTTGCTGTCCTATAATCAAAACCCGTGCAAGAATTAAACAAAAGGCAATTACTATAAATTTCTTAAAGTTCATGTAACGGTAGATCAAGTTTAATCCTCAGTGCCAATTGGATCCAAATATCCTGTTCCTCAAGATAATGAATGCCTGATATAAAATAATCTTCTAACTGAACCCTGGAAAGTGTCTGCACATAAGCAATTTGAGGTATCAATTGTATAATTTCCTCTGAAAGTTCAATGTCTTTTTTCCATACCTCTGTTGCCTGAACAAGCTTTCCAGTACTGTCAACTTCAGCTGCTTCTATTTCAAACCCCCCATCGCGATAGAGCGAATCAATAACCTGATATGAACTATTTAGAAAATAAAGCTGAGTGAAAATACTTGCAGGAATCCGGTTTATAGCATTGGTCCTTATCATGGCCGAAGTAATATATTCAAACTTATTTTCAAAAGACGACATATCCACAGTTTCAATACTCCCATAAATAAAAGAAGTCACACCAGAAGAATAAACACTATCCTTATAGAATAAGATCAAGGAATCCGGAAGATTTAGTGTATCTGATATCTTGTAAAGATCTCCCCAATAATCCTCAACGATATAGGCCATATCTATTTTACTTTCTCCAATGGGGACAGAGAACTCAGGATGGTAATATACATCCTCCTCAAGGTCCACCATATCCTTGTTATAACATGCAGCAGGCAGCAACATCAGCATAAAAACAAGGGACCAACTATGTCTTTTGACTTTCATAAAGGAGTAATCTGTTATACAAATTTAATAAAACTATAAGGGTTGTTTGTTTTAAATCAGGTTTTAACTTATTCGGAATATCTTTTTTTTAATACATTAGTCAATTCAACAAAACATGTAATATATAAAACGAAATAAATATGGTAAAATTTTGATTTTAGATGAAAAACTTAAAAAGAAAAATATTTGATATCATTTTTGAAGCAGATACCAAGGCTGGTAAAATCTTCGATATTTCTCTGCTGGTATTTATCTGTATGAGTGTATTGGTTGTAGTGCTTGAGAGTGTACCTGAAATACGACTAAGATATCACGACCTTTTATATACCATTGAATGGGTATTTACAATTATATTTTCTCTTGAATATTTATTGCGCGTTTTTATTACACCTAAAAAACTAGGGTATATTTTCAGTTTTTATGGCCTTATTGACTTTATTGCTATTCTTCCAACATTTATTGCCATTATTATATCCGGGGCGCACAGTTTAATCATTATCAGGGCTTTTCGTTTATTGCGGGTTTTCAGGATATTAAAAATCTCGAGATACACCAACGCCGGTCAATCGTTGGTAAAAGCGCTGCAAGCCAGTAAGGCTAAAATTGGCGTGTTTTTATTTGTTGTGCTTACATTAGTTCTGTTCATGGGAACCTTAATGTACCTTATTGAAGGTGAATCCAATGGATTTACCAGTATCCCGAAGGCCATCTATTGGGCAATAGTTACCATTACAACCGTTGGTTATGGAGATCTTACACCCACCACAACAATTGGTCAATTATTGTCGAGTACACTCATGATCCTTGGTTATGCCATTATTGCCGTGCCCACAGGTATTATTACTGTAGAAATGTCGAGGCTCAACAAAAATACCCAGGTATGTCCTTCCTGCTTAAAAGAAGGCCATGACGATGATGCAACTTTTTGTAAAAGCTGTGGTGATAAATTAAATCCCTGATTTTTAAATTCTTTTATGTCAAAGTCATCTTTGGCATAATTTTTTCAATACATGCTACATAGCATTATACAGGAAAAACAGGCAAATAGCCTTGCCAGATTTGCAGCTTTTAATGAAAAGAAGCCCTGGAATGATGCAAAATAATTGGCTTAAAATAGTGTTTGTTGACCGGTTTTAGGTCCAATAATGTTTAACTTAGCAGATTAATTGATATAGCCATGCGAATAACATTTTTTAAAACGCCCCGTCCAAAGGAATTCCACTATATTCCCAGGTACTACGACAAAAGAAAAGAGGAAACAGAAGAAAGGCAAAGAAGGATTGAAAGGGAGCTGGGGATTTCCGACGATGGCAAATATGTCCCTGGTATTACCCGCGGTTCGATGCAAAGGAGGTTTACTGAAAGAAAAAGGGGCAACCGATCATCTATTATAAGATTGTTGGTAATTATTGCCATTCTCTTTTTGCTTGCATATGTTTTGCTTTCAGGTAATTATTCGTTTAACTTTCTGGGTAACTAGTTAAGACCTCAAATTTGAATGGCAGACATTATTCAGTTACTCCCAGATGCCGTTGCAAACCAGATTGCAGCTGGCGAAGTTATTCAGCGCCCGGCATCTGTTATAAAAGAATTAGTCGAAAATGCAGTTGATGCTGGAGCAGAATCGATCAATATTATAGTCAAAGATGCCGGTAAAACCCTGATACAAGTGGTGGACAATGGCGTTGGCATGTCTGAAACAGATGCCCGCATGGCTTTTGAACGACATGCCACTTCAAAAATCAAAAATGCAAACGACCTTTTTTCAATTCGCACCAAAGGTTTTCGCGGAGAAGCTTTAGCATCAATAGCTTCTATTGCTCATGTCACCTTAAAAACCAGACAATCTGATGATGAACTTGGGACTAAAATAGTTCTTGCAGGATCGAAAATTGAAACACAAGAACCAACAAGCTGTCAAAAAGGCACAAATTTCCAGGTCAAAAACCTGTTTTTTAATGTCCCTGCAAGGCGCAAGTTCCTGAAAAGCAACACTACTGAGTTTAAGCACATCCTAACGGAGTTTAACCGCATTGTGTTGGCCCACCCCGATATTGAATTTGTGCTTCACCATAACGACTCTGTCATTTCACACTTGCCTGTTTCAAATATAAGGCAGCGCATTGTTCATGTATTTGGTAAAAGCATGAACCAAAACATCAATAAAATTGAAAACAATACGAGCCTGGCTGAAATAACAGGTTTTGTTGGGAAACCCGAATGTGCCAGAAAAACCTCGGGTGAACAGTATTTCTTTATCAACCAACGGTATATGAGGCACCCCTATTTCCATCGTGCGGTTACAAAAGCCTATGAAAATATTATTCCGTCAGATTGTTTCCCTTCATATTTTATTTATTTCGATGTTGACCCCAACACAGTAGATGTAAATATCCACCCCACCAAAACCGAAATTAAATTTGAGAATGAGCAGGCACTGTTCCAAATTATAGTCGCAGCTGTAAAGGAAGCACTTGGTAAATCCAACTCGGTGCCTTCCATCGATTTTGACACCCACGGTGTAGTTGATATTCCGGTTATGCGGAAAGATACCGAAATAAATGCTCCAAACATTCCGGTTGATACAAGTTTTAATCCCTTTGAGGATACTGCCCGCCCAAAAGCTTCCAATAGTTCATCCGGTTATTTAGGAGGAGGGTTCTCAAAGCACAACGATCCTGTACCTCATGATTGGAATAAACTGTACCCCGGACTTGATTTTTCAAGTACACAAAACATTCCTTCGGACAATGGGAAACTTTTTGATGAAACAGAGAGTGAGCAAGCAACTGAAAAAAGCACTGAATATTTGCAGCTCAAGGGAAAATATATCCTTACTCCGGTTAAATCCGGATTAATGACCATTGATCAGCGCAAAGCCCATGTACGTATCCTCTTTGAACAATATATCCGAAACCTTGCCATGAACAGGTCGACCTGTCAAAGATCGTTGTACCCGGCCCAAATCGATTTGAACAATGAAGACTATCTATTGGTTAAAGAAATAATGGAGGATCTAAATTCCATTGGTTTCGATATTAGCGATTTGGGCAGCAATACCATTGTTATAAGCGGAGTGCCTGATACAAATACTAAGTTGACCGAGGAACAACTTGTAGAAAAAATGATCGAAGAATACAAGCAGACCGAAAATGCAATTGAAGGGAACATGAAAGAACGCATTTCGCTTTCATTGGCAAGGGCTGCAGCAATAAATTATGGAAAAGTACTTACAAGCGAAGAAATGAGACATATTGTAGATGAGCTTTTCGCTTGTGAAAATCCACATTATAGTCCAACAGGAAAAAAGATTTTAATCATTGTAAGCCTGGAGGAATTTGATAAATTTTTTAATTAGAAACGTATTATATGATGAATTATAACCAATACAGAGGAGGAAATTTTTTATCCAACATTCCACAAGTGACAAGAACCCTGCTGATCATAAATGTTATTATTTTTTTAGTTGATTTGTTAGCTGAAAAAATGTTGGGCAATAGGATCATAGGTAATTTTTTGGCCATGTATACCTGGCACTCAGGATTCTTTAAACCCTATCAGGTTGTTACACACATGTTTGTGCATGGCAACTTTTCTCATCTGTTTATGAATATGTTTGGTCTTTATATGTTTGGACGTATCCTTGAGCAAAGGTTGGAAAGTAAAAAGTTTTTTATTTTATATTTTGCGTCTGGATTAGGTGCAGCTGCTCTGCAATTCTTAATTTTCTATTTGCAGGCTGAACAAACAGCTATGATTGGTGCCTCAGGAGCAGTATTTGGTATTCTGGCTGCATTTGCTGTATATTTTCCAGATGTGCCACTTATGCTTATTTTCTTTCCAGTACCCATTAAAGCAAAATACTTTGTGGGCATTTATGCCGTAATTGAACTTACCCAGGGTGTAGCAAATTTTCAATACGATAATGTGGCACATTTTGCACACTTAGGAGGTGCAATTGTTGGGTTTATCTTAACAAGGCTTTGGAAACAAAATCAATTCAGACAGTATTAACAACAAGAACAATAAAATAGCTTAAAAATATCCGGGGTTTCATTAAATTTGTATTAAGGCTATGAACATGTACTACAGGCAAAATAGTATAAGGGACGAAATAAGGGAGACTTTCAAATCTGGAAGTATGCTCACAAAGTTGATATATATCAATTTGGGAGTGTTTATTCTTGTTAAGCTAGCTTTTGTTTTGTTCTTCCTGTTTACGGCACAACACGAGCTAATGTCCAAATCGAGTATTTTCCAAAACAACTATTTATATTATCTCGAACTACCAACAAAACCCATAGATATTTTACATCGACCATGGACTCCCATAACATACATGTTCCTGCATTTCGGGTTCCTGCATATCATCTTTAATTTACTTGTTCTATTTTGGTTTGGACGTATCTTTTTAAAATATCTGAATAATAAGCAGTTGTTAACTACCTATATTTTGGGTGGACTTATGGGTGGCCTCGTTTATGTTATATCGTATAATGTCTTCCCAGGTTTAGGTCAAGGATTGGTTCTAGGTGCATCTGGTTCAATTATGGCCATTGTAATTGCTATTTCTTTTTATCATCCAGATTTTGAAATATATATTCCTATAATTGGTCAGATGAAACTGAAACATGTCGCCATCTTCTATATTGTACTTGATGTATTAATGATAGCATCTGATAATGCTGGGGGACATATTACCCATTTAGGTGGCGCACTATATGGTTATCTTTTTGCCATGCAATTAAAACGTGGAAAAGACCTGGGAAAAGGATTCTCCAATATTATGGATTCAGTTGCTACATTATTTAAACCCAAACCCAAGTTAAAGGTAAGCTATAAGAGCAATGCCAAAGTTATGGATGATTTTGAATACAATAAAAGCAAAGCCGAGACTCAAAAAGTAGTTGACCAAATTTTGGATAAAATTGCCAAATCGGGATACGACAGCCTAACTAAAAAAGAAAAAGAAATTCTGTTTAAAATGGGAAACGATAAAAGTTAATTCTGATAGATGCAAATTCATTGATCTTTGAAAACCCTGACAAAACACATAATCCTTCTCCTGAATTCAATTGCTGCTACCGCCCTGGTATTGTCTTATCTGTCTGATTTTATTAATCCATCAATTGTTTGGGGATTTGCATTTCTTGGCCTCGCCTATCCATACCTCTTATTAATCAATATTGCCTTTGTAATCTTTTGGTGGTGGAGGAAAAATAAAAATGCATTTCTTAGCCTTGTTTCTATTTTACTCGGTTTTGGATTTTTAATCAGGTATGTTCAACTGCCAAATGTAAGTAAATTACCTGCTGGTGAGCAAAAAATAAATATTGTCAGCTACAATGTGCGCATATTCAATTATTATAAGTGGGAAAATAAAAAATCGATAAGCGACAGTCTCCTTGAATTTATTGCAACACAGAATCCAGGAATTGCATGCTTCCAGGAATTTTTCACCAAAAGTTTCGACGCCAAATTATCTGAACAGGCAATTAAGCAAAAGCTAGCTTCAATGGCTTATGAACATATCGAATATTCGAAAGTTTTTAATGGCGGCCAATCTCATTTTGGCATTGCTACATATAGCAAGTACCCAATTATTAATAAAGGTAAAATTCTTTTCAATAATTCTGTGAATGTTTGTATCTATAGCGACATTCTGGTAAAGCATGATACTTTCAGGGTCTATAATATGCACCTGCAGTCAATACAACTGGAAAAG
>JBNKPU010000200.1:0-12539 GCA_050295515.1 Bacteroidales bacterium
TAATTTGCTTTTTTTAGGTTTGTACAAATAGAACAAGTAAAGTTACAAATGGTTAAAACCGGCTTATTGAATTAGGCAATTAAATGGATAATTAATAACTCTATATACTCTGTGATAAACTTGGCTCAACACCTATTTATATGACAACATATAATCGCATTCAAAAATTTAAATCCAGCCCCTCAGCTTATAGTACCCAATTGCACAAAACTCACGTGCAACAGTAATTTCGTATTTCAAGTAACTCCACATGTTATAGCGGATATTCAGCAAACGTTTTTCACTTTTGCTGTCTTGGTCCCTGATTAATTTAGTCTCACGGATGGCTGATTCAAAAGCTGGTGTTCCTCCGACATTTTTAAAGCCTACTTTGTGGAAGGCCCTTACAGCCCTGAACATATGCTCGGGCGAAGTAACTATACGAATTGCTGAATGAGTCAGATTGCTGTCACCGACTATATTTGCAATGTTCAAAGCCTGTGTACGTGTGCTTATGCCTTCTTTCTCAAAAAGAATGAGGGTACTGTCCACGCCTCTCATTTCCAGTTCATGTGCCATGAGAAGTTCCGGTGAATATTGTTTTTTTGCAGTATCGTCCGGGAAAGCAATAATAATTTTTGCTTCCGGCACTTGTTTCCAGGCACCCGATGTAGTGTAGGTACGCATTAAGTCTTCAGGGCTGGGCATGCCAACACCCCCCAATAAAACAATATATCCGGGCCTTTGGGTCAGGTCGGCTCCATTGGTCCCTAACCAGTAGTATATATTAAAAGGTATATTGGTAAAACTGAGAAGGATTGCTACAAACATCACCCATCCCAATAGTTTAATAAACTTCTGGAAATACTTAATAACATGTAATCTGATTTTCGTAAGTATTTCTAGGCTCATAGGCATAGTGGCAGATTAAATAATGTAATATTAAGAAAAAATCTGAAGTTCGATGCATGAAGTTATTGTGCATTGTCTAAATCCTAACCTGGTTTTCTTTTAAGAACTTCTTAACAAAAAACTTCAAACTAAAACAAACAGATAACGTAAACAAAATTCAAAACACAATTGAACAAGACAAAAAAGTAGTTGTTTATTCAGGAATAACTCAAATAATTATTTTACAAAAGGGATTGAAAATGAGCATTAACTCAAACAATAAAAATATAGAGGGGGCAGAAGAAGCTGTGAGCACAAAGCTAACACCAGAAGAACAACAATACAAAGTACACGAGGTCAGAAACCTGACCGATTCTACTTATGTTTTGCGATTTGACCGGAATGGAATGGATTTCACTCCGGGACAACATATCACTTTAGGATTGCCTGGCGATACGCAGCTCAGGGAATATTCAATTTATAGTCCGAACAATGTCGATTATCTTGAAGTAATTATCAAAGAGGTAGAAGATGGTGTTGTTTCCAAAAAACTTAGAAAACTGAAAAAGGGTGACCAGGTAAATGTCGAAGGACCTTTTGGATTCTTTACCTTGGAAAGCAAGCGCATCAATTCAGCAAAATTTTTGTTCATAGCTACCGGAACAGGCATCGCCCCTTTCCACAGCATTGCAAAAAGCATGGACAACCTTGAATATAAAATCCTTCATGGTGTACGCACCGGCAACGAAACCTACGAATCATTTGAATACAAGAAGGGTAGCTATATCGGCTGTACTTCACGTGATAACCAGGGCGATTTTCAGGGAAGGGTAACCGATTACCTGTCAAAAAACCATGTTGATTCCGATACTTTAGTATATCTTTGCGGCAATTATGAAATGATTCATGCCGTGTATGACCTCTTGACTACAAAGGGTTTATCTCCTGATAATATCAGGACAGAGGTATACTTTTAAGCAGCATATTGCAGGATTAAACTGTTGAGAATCATTTCTGCTGTTATGATGAGCAATTTGCACAAAACTTCAAATTGTTTTTCTTAAACAGTAAAAAATGTGATTAAAAGCAAGGATTACAGAGGGGTAAATATCAATGAAATACCATGTTGTTACATTAGGGTGCCAGATGAACAAGTCTGACAGTGAACGCCTGTCGCGTGTCATTGAGGACATGGGTTTTATCTGGACAGACAAGGAAGAAGAAGCTAATCTATTGGGACTGGTAGCATGTTCGGTAAGACAAAAAGCCATTGACAAGGTTTACACAAAAATACACAAGTGGAACAAATGGAAAAACCAGAAAAACCTGGTGACTTTTGTATCGGGATGCCTGTTGCCTGTTGACAGGGAAAAATTTCTGAAACTTTTCGACCTTATTTTCCAGATGAGCGAACTGCCACAGTTCCCGTCCATGCTCAGCCAATATGGAGTAACAACACCTTTCAGGCTTCATGAAGACAAAGACCTACACCTGCCGGATCCCCAGAAAGAAGTTAAAACAGGTCTTGATTTTAGTGCTTTTGTAATTGACGGCAAAAAAACCATTGCCGGGCAACCGGTTATGATGAAAAAAGCCGACGACAAAATTGAAAGTTTCTGGGACATTAAACCTTCATACAACTCTAAGTTCGAAGCGTTTATCCCTATCCAGAACGGGTGCAATAAATTTTGCACTTTCTGCGCTGTACCCTATACACGTGGTCGTGAGATATCAAGGCCATCGGACGAAATACTTTCTGAGGTAAAACGCCTTGTGGACAATGGTTTTAAATCGATAACACTTTTGGGGCAAAATGTAAACTCATACGGACTCGATAAAAAAGGTGCCGAGATCAGTTTTGCCAAGCTTTTAAGAAAGATTGGTGAGTATGGCAATGAGAGCGGCAAAGACTTTTGGGTCTATTTTACCTCCCCTCACCCACAGGACATGACCGATGATGTAATTGAAGCCATTGCCGACTATAAGTGCCTGGCCAAGCAGATTCATTTGCCCATGCAATCAGGCGACAACCATGTGCTGATCCGCATGAACCGCAGCCACTCCATTAACGATTACAGAAAAATTGTTCAATCCATACGAAGGATTATACCTACCGCTACACTGTTCACTGATATTATTGTTGGTTTTACCGGCGAAACAGATGAGCAGTTTGAAAATACGGTCAAAGCTATGGAGGAGTTCCGTTTCAACATGGCATATATTGCACGTTATTCACCTCGCCCCGGAGCCACCAGCTCGCGTTGGGAGGATGATGTAAACCATGCTGCAAAAAAGGAAAGGTTGCACAGGCTTTCGGGGCTCTTGCAACAGCATTCGTTGGAGCTTAACCAGGAAATGGTAAACAAAGAGCATAAAGTACTGGTAATCCAAAGCGACCGTAAATCTGGGTATTTGAGTGGACTTACAGAAGGCAAGATTATAGTACGCTTTGCATCGGACAAAAAAGAACTGATCGGGAAATTTGTGAATGTTAAGATTACTTCTGCTGCTGATTTTGCTATCGAGGGTGAATTGACCCATATTTTTGAGGAGGAGAAAGCTGAATTATAGGGTATGAAAAAGAAAGCTGCTTTTAAAACATTGGGGTGCAGGCTCAACCAATTTGAGACCGATTCTATAGTAACCGACTTCCATAAAGCGGGGTATGATATCGTCCCTTTTGAAGAAGATGCCGATGTTTATGTAATCAACACCTGTACCGTTACTAACCAAAGTGACCAGAAATCAAAGAATACGATTAACCAAGCGGTACGCTTTGCCAACAACAAAGGAGTTACTGTAGTAACCGGTTGTATGGTGAACAGCCAGAAAGAATACCTCGAAAACCGGGGCGACCTGACCTATGTAGTTGAAAACAAGCAAAAAAGCTCTGTTTTTCCATTGGTAGAATCACACTTTAATGGAGAAATTATTCATCCATCGGACTTTAAACAAGACCTGTTTAATTTTTCTGTAGTGGAGAAAGGGTTCCATACCCGCAGTATGATCAAGATACAGGATGGCTGCAACAATTACTGCACCTATTGTATTGTACCTAAGGTCAGGGGAAGGGCATATAGCCGTCCGGTTACAGAAGTACTGGACAATATCCGCAAAGTAGTTGACCTTGGATTTAAAGAAGTTGTGCTGACAGGAGTAAATATTAGCAGATACAATAGTGGATCTGCTTCTTCTAAAGGTTCAAGCGGTGGATCAGGAACCAGCTTTGAGGATTTGCTAGAACAGGTTTTGGATCTTCCGGGAGATTTTCGGGTACGGATTTCTTCGATTGAACCCGAAGGATTTACAGACAAATTAATTGAACTGTTTGAACACCCCAAACTGTGCCAGCACTTACATCTTTGCTTACAAAGTGGATCTGACAAAGTTTTGGATTCCATGCGCAGGTTTTATAAGGTGAATGACTTTATTGACCTAACAGCACAGTTTAAACACAGATACCCGCTTTTTAATTTTACTACCGATGTAATTGTTGGGTTTCCGGGTGAGAGCGAAGAAAATTTCCAGGAGACCTTTAATGTTGTAAAACAAATTGGGTTCAGCCACATCCATACCTTTAAATACTCGGTGCGTAAAGGGACTATAGCTGAAAAAATGCCCGATCATTTGCCCATGAAGGTAAAGAATGAGCGCAGCCTAATTATCCGTGACCTGGCTGAAGAAAACAAACTGGCTTACCGCCAACAATTTATTGGCAAAAATCAGACAGTACTTGTAGAAAAGCCAAATGGTAGGCTGGGAGCCAAAGGCTATGGGGAACATTACATCCCAATTGCCATCGAAGGAGTAAAACCTGAAAGGAATACTTTCCAAAAGGTTCTTGTAACCGGCATTGCCGATGACAAGGACAAGACAGTGCTGGCAAAGTTAATTTCATAGTTATGGATTTGAAATCCAAGAATTTCTGCCTAAATGCCATTAATCTAGGGGATGAAATGATCGAAATATCAAAATCGTGTCAAGTACACAATAAAGTTCTGTAATTTAGACCTTTAAGCAATTCCAGAAATTTTAGAATTATTTACTTCTTCGTTCTACTAACTTTTAGTAAAGTTCTAACAAACCAGCATTCCTAATAGTAAAAATCATGATATAGCAACTAGCACATAAAATCAATAGTTCATAATTCTGCATTTTCCCCCTTATATTTATGCAACCTTTCAAAACCTCACTTGTCATTAGAGATTGTAAACTATAACAAGAAAAACCATTATGAAAGTAAACAAGGCCTTGCTCGTAATCCTAGCGAGCGTTTTGCTGTGCAGTTACGACCCGTATTACGAGCCATCCTCGAACTACAAACCTATTTTGTTGACCAGAGACCAACTGGAACAATCCATTAAATCTTCTCCGGCAAGGGCTCTCGAAAATCCCGGCAAAATTTATATGAAAGACCAGTTTGTGTTTATTGTTGAAAAATACAAAGGGGTACACATTGTAAACAATTCGGACCGTATGAACCCTACAAAAGAAAGGTTTATTGAGATTCCCGGATGCATCGACATTGCTATCAAAGGCTATACTTTGTATGCCGATAATGCAGTAGACCTGGTAGCCATTGACATAGTTGATTTTTCCAATATCGTGGTTACACAGCGAATCAAAGAAACTTTTCCGGAGCTTTACCCGCCCGATTTTGATTACCTTCCTTATGAATACGAAAAGGACCAGAGACCAAACAACACAATTATTGTTGCCTGGGAACCCAAAAGCTAAAACCTTATTATCATGAAAAAAAGTATACTATATATTTTAGTAGCCATGCTGGCATACTATGCCTGCGACAGTTATAGTGGGAAAAGTGAAAGCTCGACCGGAAAAGCCGGATCGATGGCACGGTTTACAATCACCGATAACAAGCTATATACCGTTTCAAATTATGATCTTTCAATATTTGATATATCCAATTCCCAGGTACCAACCAAAATCAATAAGGTTACTTTGGATGGTTTTGTTGAAACCATCTTTGCTAAAGACACCCTTTTATTTTTTGGTACACGACAAGGCATGTTGATTTATGACAACAAAAATTCAACAGAACCAAAATTCATTTCTAAATACGAACACATTTATAGCTGCGATCCTGTTGTAGTCTCTAAGAATTATGCTTATGTCACTTTGAACTCTAGCTCTATATGGTGTGGAAGGAACAATGACAGATTGGACATTATTGATATTTCAGACTTATCGAATCCGCAAGCTGTTGCAGAATATAACATGGAATCGCCAAAAGGTCTTGGCGTTGATTACAATACGCTTTTTGTATGCGACAAGGGTTTAAAAGTCTATAACATTGCAGACAAAAACAACATTGAACTCAAGCATTACTTCGAAATGGAAGCCTATGATGTTATTCCTGACTATGGATACCTGATCATGATAGGTGCCGATGGCTTTTATCAGTATAGGTATATACCTGAAGAAGGCAACATTAAATTACTAAGTTCTATTACTGTCGAAAAATAAAAACAACCCTATGAAAAAGTTATATGCTATCTTCATCCTAGCTATTTCAGTTGCCAGCCAGACTTATTCTCAAGATCCCAAACAAAAAAAATATGCAGTCTCCGTCCTGCCCCAATATGCCTTTATTGGTGGTGCCAGAATAGATGGTGATTTCAGGATTAAAGAAACCAACCACTATTTGATAGTTTCACCAAAGGGGTACTCGAACAGAAACGACAATTTATGGGGCTTCAATTTTGAAGTTATGAAGGGATTTGGTATTATGGCTTCGCACCGCTATTTTGTTTCTGGAGGAACTCCCTATCCAGAAGGAGTCTATGTGCAATATGGGGCCACCTACAACTACATGTATATTCAATCTGTAGGTAATGGATGGATAAATACTGACTTTGGTGGCTCAGATGCAATTACAACTGGCGAAGTAACTTTGCATGACAAGGTCCATAAATTTGGAAGTGATTTTATCCTGGGCTTTCAATTTGAGTTTTACGACAACTTGTTCATGGACTTTTATACAGGTTTTGGATACAGGACTAGCATTATTAGCTTGAACGAATCTGGAAACCAGAGCATAAATGGAGGATTCCTATCTCCAGCCTATACAGGTTTTATGCTGGTAGGTGGGGTAAGGATTGGGGTGTGTTTTTAGATACTTCATATGACATTCTAGTAAAACCAGAAATCAATCAGCAAAATTCTTGGAATACACTTTGTGCTTGGGAATAAATGGAAGGGTATGTTTTATTGTAGATTTTTTCTTTTAACGTTTTTTAAAAACCTGTGATATAATTAATTTGCAGGTAAATCGTTTTCAAACTAAAAACCGGTTGAAAATGTTTCAAGAATTATCCCCTCTGCAAAGATTGATCTTTGTTGTTACGAGTTTTGCCATAGCCATGGGCTTTTTAGAAAGCGCAGTGGTAGTCTATCTCCGGGAAATCTATTACCCTGATGGATTTGATTTTCCTTTACAAACAATAGACCCACACATTGCAATTACTGAAGTACTACGTGAGGCAGCCACTATTATTATGATATTGACATTAGGCTACCTTGCCGGGAAAAATGTGGCAACCCGGTTTGCTTGGTTTATCTATTCTTTTGCTATTTGGGATATATTCTATTATGTATTCTTGAAACTATTGTTGGATTGGCCTGATTCTTTCATGACCGATGACATCCTTTTCCTTTTGCCGGTTACGTGGGTGGGACCTGTTATTACTCCGGTTATTGTCTCTTTATCCATGATCGGATTGGCTCTAATAACTGTAATTTATGACAATCGGGGTGTAGTTACCCGAATAGCGAAAAGAGAATGGACGCTATTGATCTTCGGTTCGGTAATACTTATCGTGGGCTTTACCTGGGATTATTCAAGGTTTATCCTTCAGCATTATTCTTTTGCTGAAATTTGGACCTTGCCCGACAAGCAGGCACTCTTTGATACAGCTTCGCAATATGTGCCTGTAAAATTCAACTGGTTTTTGTTTGTGATTGGAGAACTTGTGATTTTAAGCGGTATTGGCATGTATTGGTTGAGGTTGAACAAACTTCAAAAATAACTACCTCAAACTGAACACATAGGTTATTGTACCGGTTTGGTACAATGGGGCATCGTCTTTTGTGTTAAACTTTGAGTTTAATGCAGCTGCTTTAGCCAATGCCAAGAGCTGGCTATCCAGTGTTGTTGAACCTTTTACACCAGGAATAGCTTTTGTAACACGTCCTAAACGATCAACAGTTACCTGAACAACTACCTTTCCTTCTTTTTGGTGCTCGTTTCTAGGGGTTGGCAAATTAACTGCGGAACGTCCTGCCAGACTGTAAGAAGGTCCATCGCCCAGTCCGCCACCTAATGAATGGTTATCTGATTCAGGATCGCCATTTGGATCCCCCTGATTACCCTCTCCGCCTGCAACTCCTTCTGAACTGTTGGATGTACTATTTCGATTTGGACCAAAAAGTGCTCGTTGGTTAACCTGGGGTTTCTTTTCCTCCTTAGGCTCTTCTTTCTTCTCTGTTTTTTTGGGATCGGGAGTTGTTTTTTGCTCTTTGGGGGCATTTACAGCAGGGGCATCTTCAAAATCCTGGGTCATTTGTGTTTGCTCAACAGGCTCAGGGTTTGATTCCTGCTGCCTAACTTGCTCTTGGGGCTGCACTTTTTCAACCTTACGGGGTTCGATAGCCCCCATACCGGTTTCACTGTCTCCAAAATCGATCAACATGCCTTCTTCACCGGGAAGAGGCAGAGGAGTTTTAAAAGCCAGTACGAAAAGAAACAAGACGAATAAAAGGCTGTAGATGCCTGCTGTCAATAAAAAAGCCCGTTTATCCCACTCCATATCAGTAATTTTTCAATGATCCTATTCGGGCGCAGTGGCCAGTATAACTTTGTATTTGTTCCGTTTAGCGATATTCATGATTTTCACCACATACTCTATAGGTACCGATTTGTCAGCATTTAATGATACTGTTGGTTCTACTCGTCCTTTAAGTTCCCTTTGCAAAAAGGGCTCAATCTGGCTAAACGAAACCTGTTTAGGACCAATATAATATTTAATATTCTTTGTAATAGATACCGCAACTTGAGGCGATGCTTGCGTCTGGTTACTGCTTTTGGGCAGTAACAGCTTAATCGCATTTGGTGCAATCAGTGTCGAAGTCAACATGAAGAAGATGAGCAGAAGAAAAACAATATCTGTCATTCCCGACATGCTAAACTGTACACTTACTTTATTTCTGCTGCTTAATGCCATACTACTCTATTTAGCAGGTTCATTCAAAAGATCCATAAACTCAGTGGTAGTTGCTTCAAGTTGGTAAACCACCTTTTCTACCCTGGCTACAAGAACATTGTAAGCAAAATAGGCCACAATACCAACAATAAGACCTGCAACCGTTGTTACCAGAGCCGTATAAATACCACCAGACAACAGCGACACATCAATGTTGTTTCCACTGTGCGACATATCATAAAATGCACGAACCATCCCCATTACAGTACCCAGAAAACCAATCATAGGCGCTCCACCAGCAACTGTAGCCAAGGTAGGCAGGTTTTTCTCAAGTTTATAGATCTCAAGTTTTCCAGTATTTTCGATGGCTGTACTTACATCATTTAAAGGCCGTCCAATCCGATGTATACCCTTTTCAATCATACGTGCAGCAGGATTATGGTACGACTGGCATAGAGCCAGGGCTGAATCCAGTTTTCCCTCATGAATATAATCCTTAATCCTGTTCATGAAATTAATATCAAGTTTTGCTGCTTTTTGGATGGCAAAATAACGCTCGAAAAAGATATAAACTGCCAATATCGACAATATCAATACGGGCAACATTAGCCAGCCTCCTTTTTGTGCTACTTCAAAAAAGGGCATTCTCAATTCCCCGGCTTCTTCGGCCATTTGTTCTGCAGCTCCTGTTACATCTGCCTGTAACAATAAAAATGCGTTTATCATAGTCTTTATCATTTCTGACCCTAAGAGCAACAAATTCAACCATTAGGGTGTACAATTATTAGTAGTGTATTAAAATTGCTAATCAATCCTAAAAATATATAAACGTGTAATGCTAATTAATTATTTTGCTTATAAATTATAAACATGCACATTATTCCTCTTGTTCATTAAGGATTGCTTCCTCATTTTCGAGACCATCCTTATATCGGTCTTTATTCTTCTTTTTTTTCTTCCTGTTAAAAAAAGCCTCTTTATACCTGATCAAGACTTCATTAAATTTATCGAACTCCTCGGTATAAAACACACCTGCACCCTGAGTATAAGGTGAAAACTCCCTTATCTCATCACTTTCGTTGCCCCTGTTAAAGACTCTTGCACGTAACCTACCGTTCGATGTGATTTTATAATCTATATCAACATCACCTACAAAATTACTGGCATTGTCTGTCTCAGCCTTTGTCTTCATATCTATACTCCCGTTGATACTCAACCTGTCGTTTAAGAGTTGGGTTGAAAGCGCCATGTTTATTTCCCGCTCACTCAAATCACTTTGGGGACGGTAGTTAAAGTCCACATCAAAGTCGTTGCTAATCTGAGACAACATATTACTAAACTGGTTTGAAAGCATTTCAAAGCCATTGTTTCCAACTCCGGCAATATTATCTGTCATAGGACCTTCGGATGAACCTGAGGGCAAAAACCGATTCATAATTAGGAGTGCTAAAAATTGCTTTCCTTTTTCTTCTTCTGTATTGATCCGGCTTTGGACTTTATCACGGTCGCCTTGCGCTGAATAGGGCAGGTAAATATCGTAATTGACTATTGGTTGCATTAACTTACCTGTAAGCTTCAGCTTGCAATCAACAGTTTTTTTGGATGTTCCCTCCAGGGCAAAGATTGGATCCAGATCTGCCAATGAAGCCTTTGTCTGATAATAGGTGTTGATATCAATATCAGCGTTTACCGGATCGCCCGACCAACGGACTGAACTTCCCTGCTCAACTTTAAATTTTTTGTTTACCAGCACATCTTGCATTGTGAACAAATAGTCACCCTGTTCAATAATATATTCACCAATAATCTTGAAATCTCCCAAGGTATTGATTACAATCCTCATATCTCCATTTCCTTTGGCTTCAATTTCATCACCAATGGTGGGATCAAAAATTAACTTTACAATTGCATCAGGTGTTACTTGTAGGTCGAAATCCATTTGCATTCCAGTGAGATTTACCTTGTATTCTTCTTCAAGTTCAACATTTGCCGTATCTGTAGATATATAGCGGATAAAATTATACTCGCCCAATTCCTCATTGTCTGAAAGTGGAATGTTAAACCGTGTACCTGGTTCTGTTTTTGCGGTAACATCAAACTTTAAAGATTCCGGTTCACCATTTATCCTTATCAGTCCACTGGCAAAAGCTGTTCCGTAAAAAAGTTCATTGTCTGCTAATGTTGTATTCAAAAACTGGAATTTATTGGCATCGATAGACAGGTTGAGGTCATATTCCTTGAAATATTTTGTCCTGATCATGCCATTTAAAACGGCTATATTGCCATATTCATCGAAGAATTCCACATTATTAAATACCAGATTGTTGTTTGAGATACCTAGATTGGTTGTAAAATGATAGCGGGTTTTTAAGTAATTTACTGTAAGACCAGCCCGTTGAAGGTTTAAATTGCCATTCAAGGAAAAATCCTGTGTAGTTCCTTTAAGGGACAATACACCAGTAGCATTCCCATTGACTTCATCAAAAATAGAGTTTAAATACGGATTTATAAATCCCAACCTGAATTTATCAAAAGTGAGCCCAATATCCAGTTCATTGTCATTGAAAGGATATAACATTCCCTCGGCGTGCAAGGTATTCAACTTTCCCCGATAGACATCAGCATTTACATCAACCGCTTTTATTTTATCATTCCATTTAGTCCTTATTTCAGTATCACCGATCAGCTCGCCATTCAGCTCGAGACCTTCAACTTCAAGTTCAGCAAAGAATAAAGGTTTTGTAAATCCAGTGATTGCAGCATTACCGTCTAAAATGCCACCAAACAGGAATGAGTTGGAGCGGGTAAATGAATTTAGGTTTGCAAAATTGAAAGAAGTGAACTCTACCTTTATGGAATCTGCTTTATTCATATCATTTAAACTCCCACTTGCATATACAACTTCCTGTTTGTGCGATAGACGAAAATCCAGTACATCTAATCGGCTACTGTCTATCTCAATTGTAAAATTTTCTAAACCCCATACTGAGTCGTTGATAACAAGCTCGGTTCCATTAACATTAACTTTACCTTTTAATTTTTGCCCCGGTTTGTTAAACAGAGCAATATCTCCAGACAACCTCCCTTTATACAAAGCGGAATCCCAATTCATCCAACGGGCTATAAAACCAGCATTATTTGAATCGAGTTGAGTTTCCAATGAAAAATTATCAAAAGCCATACGATTATTCAACAATAAGTTTTTACAGCCTAATTCAATGTTTAGGATAGAGTCTCTGGTACCGGCATTAATAACAGCCTCATTAATTGTCGTTTTATTCAAACGGATTTTAGGGGACTGTAGAACTAAATTCGCTTCTAATTTGCCATTTCTCACTAAATCACCTTCAATGGTAGAATTTGGAGTAAGTAGATAATTTGGAAGAAAGAACTCAAAAACAGGCTGGCTGTTTTTGAAATTCAAACTGTATTTGAAATTTGTACTAT
>JBNKPU010000201.1:0-7649 GCA_050295515.1 Bacteroidales bacterium
GTCCTTCATCATTACGGGCAAAGCCTGCCAACCTGCTGTATTAAAAAAAGTGTACCATCTCAGCCGTAATAACATGCTGCTATTGACTTTTATACAATGAAAGGCAAGTGTTAAGTAATTATACGCCGGTTGTAATTTAGAATAAATCTAAACAATATTTACGACATGCTTTAAAAGTCAGAAAGTAGTGAGATGCAACTTGATAAAATGAAGACGTATTAGCATACTTCGAATTGCAGGCAAGGAAGTAGAATGCTACTTTCTGGCTAACACTTTCGGGTTTAAGCAATATTGAAGAATTCCTTGCGCGTAAAACTCATTCTATCCATATAACATGCACAAAATATGCTAAAAGTGTGTTTTTCAGCAGGCTCTATTTAAATGAATGGGTTAAAAAAGTCACGATTAAGATTTTGGTAGAGGATAAGGATTTATTCCTAGCCAGGCATGCAAGCTTTAGATCTTAATTTTCCACCTAATGTTCCGAGAAATTTTTTAACATGTCCCTATAGGCAGAAAACAATTTGGCCCGGGAGATAAATCCCATATATTTACCATGGTCAATTACAACAATATTATAAGAACCGCTAGTTTGAAACTTTTGGGCGACTTCCTCCACAGAATCAGTAGTAAAAATAACATCCTCTGGTAAAAACATCAAATCTTTAATATAAACATCATTATACAGTTCGTTGTAAAACATTACGTGCCTAATGTCGTCAAGCTTGATCATGCCCCGAAAAGCACCATCGTTATCTACTACTGGAAAGATATTGCGATGGGCAAATTTTATAACTTCGATCAGGTCTCCAAGTTTGTCGCCATAATTTATTTTGTTAAAGTCTGTTTCAATAAGTTCTTTTACATTCATCAACATTAACAATGCTTTGTCTTTGTGGTGGGTAATTAATTCACCTCTTTTTGCCAACTGTATAGTATATACTGAGTTGGTGACAAATATCTTAGTTGTTGCATAAGATAAAGTTGAAACAATCATCAGGGGCACAAATAGTTCATAGCCTTTTGTGATTTCAGCAATAAGGAAGATGGCTGTTAAGGGGGCATGTATAACTGCAGCAATCATTCCCGCCATGCCGACAAGGACCAGATTTGTTGCTGATACATCAAATCCAAGATATTGTGCAACTGTTGCAAAAAACAATCCGGCAATAGCTCCTGAAAACATCGAAGGGGCAAAGATACCTCCAACACCTCCAGCTCCAAATGTAAGCGAAGTGGCAACAACTTTTAATAAAAGAACAGCTAAAAACAGGAACATGGTAATAGGCAGGTTTCCTTCCAGGCTTTTATACTGTGTATGGCTAAAGAGAAAACCATAGTCTCCTCTCAGGCTCGAATTTATCTCGTCATAACCTTCGCCATATAACGATGGAACCAAGAAAACAAGAACACCCAAAAGTATTCCTCCAATTAAAAAACGGTGATATGAGTTTTCGATTTTATCAAAACTATCTGTAATAAAATTGTAAACCCTGGTAAAATAAAAGGCAACCATTCCCATAAACACACCAAAAATCAAAAAGTACCATACCTGGTCAAGCTCGAAATGAATCTCGGTTGTAAAATTATAAAGGTGATACTGTCCAAGAAACAGAAAAGAAGTCAGTACGGCAGTAACAGAGCTGAGCAATAGGGGGACAATTGCCGCCATGGTAAGGTCAAGCATAATTACCTCCAAGGCAAACACAATGGCTGCAATAGGGGCTTTAAAAATCGCAGCCATGGCCCCGGCACAGGCACATCCAAGAAGCAATGTAACTTGTTTATAGTTGAGATTAAAAATTTTTCCAATATTAGAGCCGATGGCAGCTCCTGTTGCTACCGTTGGGCCTTCAAGCCCAACCGATCCTCCAAATCCAACTGTAAGGGCACTGGTAATTACAGATGAATATAGATTATGCGGCTTGATCTTTCCCCAGTTCTTTGAAATAGCAAATAACACACCTGGTATACCATGCCTGACAGGATTCCTGTTGATATATTTTATAAATACAAGTACAAGAAAAATACCAATGATGGGAAAAATGATGTACCAATATCCGCTTTGAACATCAGCCAGCTTGCTTAAATTGGATTCTATTAGATGAACAAAATTCTTTATGGTAACTGCTGCTAGCCCAACAGCTAATCCGACTACAACTGAAAGAAATAAAATGAGTTGCCGGTCAGAAATATATTTAACTCTCCAATCTAATATTCTTTTAGTAATTGCTTCTATTTTCATCGATGGTCAAATATACCATTTAAGGCTATTATTTAAAAAAAATCCCTGAAATTTATATTTGGCAGGGATTTAAAGGCCTAAGTGTAATTAATCAAAAATTTATCTTTTTGTTTTTTAGTTTGTAAACCTGCCATTATAATATCAACTTTGCATTGATTATTTACGATTGTATTTTTTAATTGCAGATTTTAAAAGGGATAAGACTTGAAAAATTTTGAACAAAACAGGATATGCCAGTTGTTTGATATCAAATTCCCGATAGTGCAGGGCGGTATGGTATGGTGCAGTGGACATAAACTTGTTACAGCAGTTAGTAATGCAGGAGGCTTAGGATTGATAGGGGCTGGATCAATGACTCCTGAAATTCTGGAGGAACATATTGAAAAATGCTTTAAGGGAACCAATAATCCGTTTGGGGTAAATTTACCTCTTATACACAGGAATGCTCCTGCTTTGGTTGAAGTTATTTTGAAAAAGAAAGTTCCGGTTGTTTTTACCTCAGCTGGCAACCCTGCCCTTTGGACAAAGCCATTAAAAGCAGCCGGCTGTAAAGTTGTGCATGTAATAGCAAACACTAAATTCGCCCAAAAGGCTATTGATGCTGGTGTAGACGCCATTGTTGCAGAAGGTTTTGAAGCGGGGGGGCATAATGGAAGAGAGGAATCGACAACTTTTACCCTTCTACCCTTAATTAGAGATATAGCGACAGTACCAGTAATAGCTGCCGGAGGTGTTTATGATGGCAGCTCTATGTTAGCTGCTTTTGCACTTGGTGCTGAAGGTGTTCAGGTAGGCAGTAGGTTTGCAGTTTGTAAAGAATCTTCCGCACACGAAAACTTCAAAAATTACGTTATAAATTCCGGTGAAGGACAAACCCGGTTATTAATGAAGAGGCTGATCCCTGTCAGGCTACTTTTGAACACTTTTGCCACTCAGGTCATTGAAAAAGAAATTAGTGGGGCCAAAATAGATGAGTTGGCAGCGCTGCTTGGATCTGGAAGGTGTAAAAAGGGTGTTTTTGAAGGAGATCTGGAGGAAGGCGAATTGGAGATTGGACAAATTGCTGCCAAAATTAACACTAAAGAATTGGCAGAGGAGATTATATTTGATATTATAAATGGCTATTTCAAGGAAATTGATCGAATTATTAAGTAAACAATTATACCGGCTTTTAGTATTATGCTTTTTTATGTCGGTAATTTTCGAAGTTGTTTATTCTCAGGAACTCCCAGCTGTCCCTAAAATAAAATATATCCGTTTGAATACGGGTGATGTCGAAATTGCGTGGGAACCTTCTGCAACACCTGGTGTAGTTTCTTATGCTATTTGGTATAAGTACTTGGGATTTAATGCTATACCAGACTGGAATAAGGCTATTGAGGGAGAGATAAGTGCAGATAGTGCATTGTATGCAAGATTTTCACCTGAATTAGGCAATGGCAATGCCCTTGAAAAGCCTGTTGCATTTGCAATACAAGCTACAGACACTAACGGGAATCAAAATCTTATTGATGATCACAATACGTTTTGGACAGAGACCTGGAAATGGGATAGTTCAATGTTTTTAAGTGGGGAATACGACACTTGTCTTTCACAGGTAGTGTTAAATTGGACCCCTTATGATTTTAATGCATGGGGAGATGATGCGCTTTTTGTATATAGAATTACTGTAATAGAGAATGGAACCGACACATCTGCAATTGCACTATTGGATGTTTCAAAAACATCATACACCCACTCAAACTTGAATCCAAACTCTGTGTACAAGATTTATATTGCGGCCAGATCTTTAGGGGTTAATGGTGAGTCTGCATCAAATACAATCAATATAAACACCCATCAAACTATTGTCCCGGAATATATTTATGCCGATTATGCTACCTATTCAAATGGCAATGTTGAGGTACAATTTTCAGTTGATCCTGAAGGAGAGCTAACACGCTATGAAATATTGCGAGCAACAGAACCAGGAGGCGAATATGCCATCATAGCTGAGGTAATGCCAGAAAACGGGATTGTGTCGTATCTCGATCAGATAGATTTTAACTCTGGTCCTTATTACTATAGGATGCAGGTTGCTAACAATTGTGATATTATAGCCAGGAAGTCAAAAAATACAGCTTCCAATATTGTGTTGAGTTCACTAGGAGAATCAATAAAACCCGCATTGGAATGGAACAATTATTCAAATTGGATAAATGGGGTTTCGCATTTCGATATTGAAAGGAGGATAGGGAATGGAGATTATGAGGTGATAAATTCAAGAAGTAATACAAACTTCAGCGACAATAGTCTCGAACAACTTGTTGGCAGAGGTTATCCTGCTAGTGTTTGTTACAGGGTTATTGCCCATGAGTATAATAATGAGTTTGGAAATGATGCATTAAGTCAGTCCAATGAGGTATGCCTCGAACTTCCTGTTAATATTAATTTTGGTTTCGATGCCTTTACACCTGGCAACAGTATGGGCAATAGTTCTTTTGGCCCAACAATTGATTTCTTGCCCGATGAGTTTGATTTTAAAGTATTGAATAGGGCAGGGGCTGTTGTATTTCAAACGACAGATGCTACAAATCCTCGCTGGGACGGAAGGCATAATGGACAATTGGTTCCACAAGGTGCTTACATGTATGTTTGTGAATATCGGATTGGCACAGGCAAAAGAAAGGTTTTACGAGGTGGAATAGCTGTTGTGTACCCATAGTCTGGTTCAAAAGAAAGAATACATCGAAACAGGATATCAGAAACAAGAAACAAAACTTCCTGCCTCCAATAACGTGTTCCATATTATAACTTCACGCTTCAAGCATTTTTATTTATTTTTGTAACCTTTTCGTGCTGTTTTATGGGTTACCATAGTAAATTTGTAGAATGAACATATCTCATGACATAACAGAAGCAGAATTAGTTCAGGATTTTGAAGAAATGCTGAAATCATGTGCCAGGTGCAATGCTGAAGGTGAAAAATTGATCCGTAAAGCATTTAAAGTTGCAATAGGGGCGCATAGAGGTATGAGGCGTAAATCTGGCGAGCCATACATCATACATCCAATTAATGTTGCACGTATAGTCAGTCAGGAAATAGGGCTGGGTTCAAAGTCTATTTCATGTGCTTTGCTACATGATGTTGTTGAAGATACAGATTACACGCTGGAAGACATGGAGCGGCTTTTTGGTCCTGTAATTGCATCCATTATAGATGGACTTACAAAAATATCTGGTGTTTTTGACAATAAAAGTAGCTTGCAGGCCGAGAATTTCCGGAAAATGCTACTTACCCTTTCTGATGATGTTCGAGTAATTTTGATAAAAATCGCTGACAGGCTGCATAATATGCGCACTCTTGATAGCTTGCCCTTGGCAAAACAAATGAAGATCTCGAGCGAAACAATATATCTATATGCTCCACTTGCACACCGTTTAGGATTATATGCAATTAAAACTGAACTTGAAGATCTTAGTTTAAAGTACAGATATCCAAAGATATACCAAGAGTTGGCCGGTAAGTTGCGCAGGAATGAACGTGAGAGGCTTGAATTTCTGGAGGAGTTTAGACGCCCGATTGAAGAAAGGCTTGAAAATTACGGCCTTAAATATGAAATTACGGCAAGACTTAAATCGGTTTATTCGATCTGGCAAAAGATGCAGAATAAAAATGTACCATTCGAAGAAGTTTTTGACCTAATGGCCTTCCGGGTTGTATTCGAACCTACTGATAAGTTGCCCGAAAAGACCCAATGCTGGAATATATATTCGCTTATTACAGATATCTACATGCCCAAACCTGAACGTATTAGGGATTGGGTGAGCACTCCTAAAGCAAATGGATACGAAGCATTGCATGCTACAGTAATGGGGCCTAAAGGTAATTGGGTAGAAGTCCAGATACGGTCTAAACGCATGGATGATATAGCAGAAAGGGGCTTTGCTGCGCATTGGAGGTATAAACAGGACGAAGATCAGGAAACAGAATTGGATAAATGGTTGAAACAAATCAGAGAACTATTGGAAGATCCAAATTCTGATGCCCTTGAGTTTTTAGATGATTTTAAACTTAACCTTTTTGCATCTGAAATCTTCATTTTCACTCCCCAGGGCGACATTAAAACCCTACCTGCAAATTCGAATGCCCTTGATTTTGCCTACCATATCCACAGTGAGATTGGGCATAAAGCAATTGGAGCTAAGGTTAACCATAAGCTTTTACCCCTCAATCATAAATTGAAAAGTGGGGACCAGGTTGAAATAATTACTTCAGATAAAATCCAATCCCGTATGGATTGGATGGAGCGGGTTCATACAGCCAAGGCAAAATCAGCAATTAAATCATATCTGAAAGGTGAAACCAAAAATAGGATAGAGAAAGGAAAAAAAATACTCGAACAGAAGCTTGAAGAATTAAAGTTAAAACCAAGTCATCGGATTTTCAGAAAAATGCTACCTAACTATGAGGTAACATCAAAGGATGAGTTATACAGTAAAATAGCCATTGGGATCGTGAGCCTCGATGACCTGAAGAGGGTTTTAAAGAAAAACACAAAGAACAAATGGATCAGGTATTGGGGGCTACAGTTTGCATCAAAATCGAAAGAGGAAGAGGTTGAGGAATTGGAAATTGAAAAGGTTGCTGCTCCCAAAAAAAACAAGAAATCAGAACCAGTTCTTCTGCGTGAAAAGGATGGGTCAAGAGAACTTAATTACAAAATTGCTTCTTGTTGTAACCCTATCCCGGGTGATGAAGCCATTGGATTTAAGGATGATTATGGCCAGATTGTTGTACATAAAAATAAATGCCCTGAGGCTGTCAAGGTCTCTGCAAGTTATGGAAACCGGATTGTTGATATTGTATGGACTACCCATAAGCTTTATTCATTTTTAGTAAAAATTGCCCTTTCAGGAAGTGACAGATTTGGTATTTATAATGATATTACCACCGTTATTACAAAACAGCTTAATGCTAATATACGGAACATAAATCTTGAGAGCCATGATGGAATTTGGGAAGGAACCATTGAATTATATGTCCATGATACCAAAGATTTGAATAACCTTATGATGAATCTTGGTAAAATAAAGGGTGTGAATGCTGTTAAACGTGTTGAAAAAATTAAAGAATAAACATTTTTTACATCCCTGTTATTTTAGTTTTTCCAGAAAGGTTCTTTGAACTAATTTATATTCTGTAACGTAGACCTACTTAAGGTAAACGTCTAAACCTACACGGCAATTTAATTATTTCTTAAATCTTATTTAGATTTAGTCCAAATTTCTCAAAAAAGTATTATATTTAAGCCTTATTTTTAATTAGTCTAAGTTATGATATCCACTGAGACTAAGGATACAGTCAAAAAAATATTTACGGTTTATCTCGAAAAGAAAGGGCACAGGAAGACTCCTGAGCGTT
>JBNKPU010000202.1:0-30736 GCA_050295515.1 Bacteroidales bacterium
TGATAAGCATATTATTTATGCTATTAATAAAAACGGAACTGACAAACATAGATTCTTTTCATATGACTTGAAGGATGAGGTTGAAATTATTGCTGAGAATATAAAACCCATCGAAAAACAGTGGGCAAACTATCTTTTAGGTGTAATTGCACAAATAAACAAAACAGGCAAGAAAATTGATGGAATAGACTGTGTGTTTGGTGGTGATATTCCTTTAGGTGCTGGGTTGTCTTCGTCTGCAGCTCTGGAAACTGGATTTGCATTTGCCCTTAATGAAATATTTGACCTGGGATTCTCAAAAATGGAATTGGTTAAAATGTCACAAATTGCAGAACATGAATATGCAGGTGTTAAATGTGGTATTATGGACCAATTTGCTAGTGTTTTTGGAAAAAAGGACCATGTAATCAGACTAGACTGCAGATCACTGGAATACAAACATTTCCCATTGAAACTGGATAATTACAATGTATTGCTATGCGATACCCAGGTAAAACATTCGCTTGCTTCATCTGAGTACAATACGAGAAGACAAGAATGCGAGACAGGTGTTGAGATCCTCAAAAAATATGACAATTCTATTGAGTCATTAAGAGACGTTTCTATGGAAATGTTGTCTGAGCATGAAAGTGAGTTTGATCCTGTTGTATATAAAAGATGCAAGTTTGTTGTCGGTGAGGTAGATAGGCTGATTGAGGCTTGTGATGAGTTGGAAAAAGGAAATGTAAAACGAGTTGGTGAGTTAATGTATGAAACTCATGCTGGTTTGCGTGACAATTATGCTGTAAGCTGCAAAGAACTTGATATTTTGGTTGATATTGCTGAAAAATCAGGAGTTGTAATTGGTTCCAGAATGATGGGAGGTGGTTTCGGTGGTTGTACTATTAATATTGTGCACAAAGACCATGAAAATGAATTTTCAACCAAAGTGACAGAAGAGTATAAAAAACAGGCTGGAATTGACCTGAAAATATATAAGGTAAGTGTTGAAGACGGAACACATATCGTTAAAAACTAACCATATAAATCATTATGGAAAAATTTGAGTTTACCGAACATGCCCATAGAAGGTATAATCCATTAACTGGTGAGTGGGTGTTGGTTTCTCCTCACCGGACAAAAAGGCCCTGGCAAGGCAAAGTTGAAAAACTCAATGTTGCCCGGAGGCCAAAGTATGACGAAAAATGTTATCTGTGCCCTGGGAACGAGCGGGCAGGAGGCTTGCAAAATCCTGATTATAAGGATGTATTTGTGTTTCAGAACGATTTTAGTGCCTTAGTACCTGATGTTCCTAAAGGTGAATATAATAAAGGAGGACTTTTTAAGGCAGAAAGCGAACAGGGATTTTGCAAAGTGATTTGTTTCTCTCCAAGACATGATCTTACTATTCCAGAAATGCCATTGGATGAAATAGTAAAAGTTGTTAACCTTTGGTGTCATGAGTATAAAGAAATAGGACAGCTGGATTATATCAACTACGTTCAGATATTTGAAAACAAAGGTGATATTATGGGCTGTAGCAATCCTCATCCACACGGACAACTCTGGGCCCAGCATACTGTTCCTGTTGAGCCGGCTAAAGAAGCAAAAATGCAACTTGAATATTACAAGAAAACTGGTAACAGCCTGTTGGCTGACTATTTACAGGAAGAATTGGAATCAGGAGAGCGTATATTAGCTGTTAATGACCATTTTGTAGCTCTGGTTCCATTTTGGGCTGTTTGGCCATACGAGGCTATGATTATAAGCCGAAGGCATGTTCAAAACCTAAATCACCTGGATGACAATGAAAAAGTAGGTCTTGCAGATATTTATAAGAAACTGACAGTGATGTTTGATAACCTCTTTGAGGTTTCTTTTCCCTATTCTGCAGGTATACATCAATCACCTACCGATGGTAAAGAACATACCGAATGGCATTTACATATGCATTTCTATCCTCCGCTTTTACGTTCTGCAACTGTAAAAAAGTTTATGGTTGGTTACGAAATGCTGGCAAATCCGCAAAGGGATATTACACCTGAGCAAAGTGCAGAAAAACTTAGGAGCCTTTCAATAAAGCATTATCTGGATAAATAAATTAGATGAATTATATAGGTAATAGCCAGATTTCTTTACTTTATAACTTATTTATTGTTTTTTTAGCATTAATATATTCACTTCATTAATCATAGATTTTAAACCTAACTATTATGGACACAAGTTTTCATTTTATAGACTATTTAATCTTTGGTGTTTATGCACTCGTTATTGTTGGTGTAGGGCTTTGGGTATCCAGGTCAAAAGGAAAAGAAAAAACAACCGAAGATTATTTTCTAGCAGGAAAGACCTTGCCATGGTGGGCTATTGGAGCTTCTTTAATTGCAGCCAATATATCCGCTGAGCAGGTAATTGGGATGTCGGGCTCTGGTTTTGTCGTAGGACTTGCGATTGCTTCTTATGAATGGATGGCTGCGATAACCTTGATTATCGTTGCAAAGTATTTCTTGCCCATTTTTATCAAGCAAGGACTTTATACCATACCAGAGTTTGTAGAAAAAAGATTTGGTACTAACCTAAAGACTATTCTGGCAGTATTTTGGCTTGCATTGTTCATTTTTGTAAACCTTACATCCGTGTTGTTTCTAGGAGCTAAAGCCTTGGATACTATCCTGGGTGATGGAAATGGTGATACCATAGTTTATTTTATTCTTGGTCTTGCTTTTTTTGCTGCTGCTTATTCACTTTGGGGCGGACTTTCTGCTGTGGCCTGGACAGATGTAATCCAGGTTGTTTTGCTTGTAATCGGAGGTTTGATCACTACAATTATTGCTCTGAACCACGTTACTCCTGGTGGTGGGGTTGGACAAGGTTTTTCCCACATATATGATGTTGCTGGAGACAAGTTTCATATGATTCTTAAAAAGGATAATCCTCAGTTTAGTAATCTACCTGGTGTTGCTGTTTTGATCGGGGGGTTATGGATTGCTAACCTATATTACTGGGGATTTAATCAATACATCATTCAAAGAGCTCTGGCGGCAAAAAGTTTACGTGAAGCTCAAAGAGGTTTGGCATTTGCCAGTTTTTTAAAGATTATTGTTCCTTTAATTGTTGTAATACCTGGAATAATTGCATATGTCATGTACAGCGAGAATATTCAAGGGGCTGGAGAAATCTTCTCCGGTGCTGAAGGGGCAAATAACGACCATGCCTATCCTTGGCTAATAGGTCAATTTGTTCCAGTAGGTCTAAAAGGATTGGTTGTTGCAGCTTTAGCAGCAGCAATTGTTTCCTCACTTGCATCAATGCTTAATTCAACAGCTACAATTTTTACAATGGACATTTACAAACCTTATATGTCTAAAGGTGCTTCAGATAAAAAGTTAGTAACTGTTGGTAGAATAACTGTTGTTGTAGCCTTGGTTGTAGCCGGATTTATTGCTCCAACAATGAACTCATTCCCACAAATGTTCCAGTATATTCAAGAATACACAGGTGTTGTAAGTCCTGGTATTCTGGCAGTGTTCCTAATGGGGCTATTTTGGAAAAAGACAAGCACAAAGGGAGCTATCGCTGGTATTTTATCTTCAATTCCGGTCGCATTAGCCCTTAAATTCTTGCCAATTGAAATGCCTTTCCTTGATCAAATGTTGTACACCTGTATCATTACAATTATTGTAATAATTGGTGTTAGTTTGGGTGCCAAAGGAGATGACAATGCAAAAGCAATACCGCTGGATAATGAAACTTTTGCAACTGGCAGGCCATTTAATATTAGTGCTTACATCGTTTTGATAGTATTGGTTGTGCTTTATGCTGTATTCTGGTAGAAAACAATCCTAAGAGTATAAAATGAAAGGCCAGGCATATTTTGTCTGGTCTTTTCTTTTTACATAGAGCCTGCTAAAAAACATACTTTTAGCACATTGTCTGCATGTTATATGGATAGAATGAGTTTTATGTGTAAGGAATTCTTCAATATTGCTTTAAATTGTTTGCACCTAAAAAGTTGAAAATAAATCCGAAAGTGTTAGCCAGAAAGCAGCAATCTACTTCCTTGACTGCAATTCGAAGTATGCTAATGCGTCTTTATTTTGTCAAGTCGCATCTCACTACTTTCTGACTTTTTCAGCAAGCCTACATATTTTATTGTAGCATTATTTTTAGTCGCAGTCAGATCCTCTTGTTCGATAAAAAAGTAATGGTTTTTTGGCTACCTTATTATTCCTTTTTCTTTAAGACGTAATTTGATCCCTTCAGATATATTAAGCAGACGTTTTAATCCTCTGAAATATAACACAAGATAAAAGAAAAGTGACATGCACCAAATAACAATAGTATTTGCCCAGAATGTTGAAATATAGTTATTGAACAGCATTTTGCGGGGAGCATAAAAATGGGCTTTTAAAAATCTGGATTCAGGATCAAGGTAAACAGGGTCTATTTTCTGAATTAGCTCACCTTTATATTCAACAATGCGCAAAGGTTCATTTGTGTTTTCAACAAACTCTGCAAGTTTATCGTTATGGTATCGACGCGATAGTTCAGTAAACGCTTCCCGGTCCTCAGGTGTTTTTTGTTTAGATCTGATTATGCGGTCTTTTTCATCACTGGCTTTGTTGTAAACTCTTATATAATAGCGTCTTATCGTGCTTAGGTACTTTTTAAGTTCATTGGTTAGTTCCAGGGTAATTTCTCCACTTTTTAATTGTTCGATATGGTTAAAAGAGACTCTGTGATTAGATACCAACTCCTTTGATATTTCATTGTAAAGCAGTTGGGTATAGGATTCAACTTTTTGTGCCTTACTCTTGTCGTCATGGTATTTTGATATATAGTCAACTTTATTGTCGAGATTGGTAAACCAATAGTTTTTCTTGTATTCACATTCGCTCATTACCTTATAATAGGGGTAAAATTCGCGCATGTAATCATTTTGGGTATATTGGAACACAGCAAGAGCTTCATATCCCCACCTGGCGGTCATAATTTCACCATAACTTGGTATTTTATCGGGAGAAGAGATCCTGGGGTTCAATTTTTCATATTTTACAATAACTCCGCTTAAAATAATCTGTGGAATAACCAGGAATGGGATTAAAATATAAATTGTTACTACAGTATTAAAACTGTCAGAAATTACTAATCCTATCATATTTGCAGAAACCCAACAGCTAAATAAGATGATCCAATAATAAAGGTACATACCTCTGATTTCCATAATGGAGTTACCTACCAAAACAAACAGGAGGGCTTGTATCGCACTTAGAATTAGCATTACACCTACTTTTGAGAACAAGTAGCTGGACCAGCTTAAATTAAGAAAGGCCTCACGTTTCAGTATTTTCCTGTCCTTTATGATTTCTTCAGCACTGACTGTTAATCCCATAAAGAAAGCTATGATCACTGACATGAACAGGTACACCGGCAAATTACTGTTTCCAATAAAGGTATACCCTAGTTCGTTGGATTCGCTGACGTTATAATATTTAATAATAAAGGCTAGCACAAAAGCGAGTACAGGTGCTTCAAGAAAATTAATAATCAGGTATTGTGCGTTGGACAATTTGGCCAATACATCGCGATTGGAAAAAATGAAAAATTGCTTTAGCTTATTTGGAATCTTAAACGAGATCTTTGGTAATTCTATTTCTTCATTAACAAAAGATTCTTTTTTATCTCTTTCGTCAATATAAAAAGTGTACCACTGTCTTGGAGATATTTTCCTGTTGCGGGTGAATTTGCCATACTCATCAAGTATATTCGATTCTACAATATTGAATATCTGTTCAGGATTTACATTACCACAAACCCTGCACTCACTCTCATTGTAATTGGCATGGTGTATCTTCGATTTGAAATATAGGATTGAATCAATTGGGTCTCCATCATAGATTAAATAGCCTCCTGTATCTAGGATCAACAATTTATCAAACATCTTGAACAGGTCCGAAGAAGGTTGGTGGATAACAACAAAAACAAGCTTGCCTTTGAGAGAAAGTTCCTTCAACAGGTCCATTATGTTTTCTGAATCTCTTGAAGAAAGTCCTGATGTTGGTTCGTCGAGGAACAAAACGGCAGGTTCTCTAATTAGTTCCAAAGCAATGTTTAACCTTTTTCGTTGCCCACCACTAATTTTCTTGTTCAACGGTGAGCCTACCTGTATATTCTTAATTTCAAAAAGCCCAAGACTCTGCAACATTTTGTCTACAGTATCTGTCAGCTCATTTTCGCTGTAATTGCTAAAACATAACTTGGCATTGAAATAGAGGTTTTGGAATACAGTAAGTTCCTCGATTAGCAAGTCATCCTGTGAAACAAAACCGATAATACCCTCAACTAATTTTTTGTCTTGATGAATATCCAATCCATTTATGGTTACACTTCCTGTATGCGGAGTATTCGTTCCGTTTAGTAGATGCAATAATGTTGATTTCCCAGCACCACTTGCACCCATTATCCCAACCAAATGGCCACTTTTCTCCTGAATACTCATTGGGTGCAGGCCAATATTGCCATTTTTGAACATATACGAAATATCCTTGGCAATAAATTTAATCTTCGATTCGGTACTGGCAGCATGGAATAAGCTGACAACATCGCTATAATATATTGGTTTAATGGTATGGTTTCTTATGGAAGAACCCGCATTAAAAACATAAATTTTATCGGGTTGAAGTAACTGCCCATTCAGGTAAAGCTCATGGTTGCCCAAATATGTCAAGAAAAACATATTGGCCGATTGGATGTGCATAATTCTGATTTGTCCCTTAAGGTGACTGGCAGTGAGGTGTTTTATTTCGTCTTTGGTTTCTTTGTTTCCATCTATTATGAGAATATTCTCAATTTTAGGCAGAGTATCTTTAGTGGCAATAGTATATTTCTTGATATCGTCATGTTCAGATCTTTCAATATAAAATGCGTCGGAAACTGTTTCGATAAATTCAAACTCCTGATCGGAGATCTCGATATTATCACTATTGACAAATTCGAAAAGATGTATAAGTACAATGAATTTTTGCTGCTGAGTCAGTTCTCTGTTAATTTCTTCACAGATTCTTAGCAGCTTTACTGAGTCGGGTCCGATCCTTTTCTTGCCACTTCTGTTTATTAAGCTAAGGTGTTTCTCATAATATTTATCATAAACCTTAAGATAATTAGTGACTAAATCTTCATTTAGTTGCCGAAATAAGAAGGATGCAACCACAGGTCTTCTATCATTTCCAGTAACCTCATTATTGTCAGGTCTGGAAATGATAGCAAAAAGTTCCATCAAAGCTTTTAGAATCTGTTCGCTCATTTATTGGTGAATCATTCAATTGGCTTTCGTTTCACATTCTACGGAAAGTCTTTTACTTGGTTACATAATTGCCTAAATATACGTTACTTTTTTATGAATATGTTGAAACCTTTTGGGTTTAGGTTTTTAATCTTTGATATTTTTCATCGGAGGACAACGTATAGGTATTACAGACGGCGTCAATTTGACGGGAAAATGGAGGTTTTTCTGTCAAAATGACCTATAAACTGAATTGGTTTTTTATTTGTAGTTTAAATAATAAAATCAACAACCAATGAACTTAAATAATTTTACATTAAAATCACAAGAAGTCATTCAAAGGGCTTTTGAGTTAGCGAATAAAAATGGTCAACAGGCAGTTGAACCTGCCCATTTGTATTTGGGGTTGTCAGAAAAAGCCGGAGAAGTTCTTGACTACATTTTAAATAAAATTGGAGTTAATCCCATTACCATAAAACATGTAGTCGAAAAAGTAGTTGAATCATTCACAAAAGTAAATGGAGGTGAATCATATTTAAGCAATGGTTCATCCAAAGCTATACAAATGGCATTAGAGTTTTCGCAAAAAAACGGAGACCAATATGTTTCAGTTGAATTCTTACTTAAAGGGCTACTTAATTCAAGTGACCAGATAGCGCAAATTTTAAAAGACAATGGATTAACAAATAAACTACTTGATCGTGCAATTGAGGAGTTGAGGAAAGGTGATAAAGTCAATAGTCCTTCAGCAGAAGAATCTTTCGATGCACTTGGTAGGTATGCAATTAATTTAAACGAAAGTGCAAGAAAAGGAAAATTGGACCCGGTTATTGGTAGGAGTGAGGAGATACGTCGAATACTGCAAATATTGTCAAGAAGAACAAAAAACAATCCCATTTTAATTGGAGAACCAGGTGTTGGGAAAACAGCTATTGCTGAAGGGCTTGCCCATCGGATTGTATCTGGTGATGTCCCGGAAGATTTAACATCAAAGAGAGTTTTTTCCTTAGATATGGGGGCACTAATTGCCGGAGCCAAATATAAAGGTGAATTTGAAGAGCGGCTAAAGGCTGTTGTAAAAGAGGTCATTGCTTCAGATGGTGAAATTATTCTGTTTATAGATGAGATTCATACTCTGGTGGGGGCCGGAAAGTCTGAAGGGGCGATGGATGCAGCAAACATATTAAAACCCGCCTTGGCTAGAGGTGAACTCAGGGCTATTGGGGCAACAACCCTTAACGAGTATCAAAAATATTTCGAAAAGGATAAAGCTCTCGAACGTAGGTTTCAAATTGTGATGGTTGATGAACCTGATGTGTTGAGTGCCATTTCTATTTTAAGAGGTTTAAAAGAAAGGTATGAAAGCCACCACAAGGTTCGGATCAAGGATGAAGCCATTATTGCTGCAGTTGAGTTGTCCAACCGCTATATTACCAATAGGTTTTTGCCAGACAAAGCTATTGACTTGATTGATGAAGCTTCCTCAAAACTGAGGATAGAAATGAATTCATTGCCAAAGGAAATTGATGAACTTGAACGAAATATAAAGCAATTAGAGATTGAGCGTGAGGCAATCAAACGAGAAAACAACATAAAACAAATAGAGAAAATAGCAGGAGAATTAGCTGATCTGAATGAGGAGAGAAATAAGCTTCGTGCTAAATGGAATTCAGAAAAGGACCTTGTTAATCAAATACAGAACTATAAGTCAGCAATTGAGCAATATAAATTTGATGCAGATAAGGCTGAACGTGAAGGAAATTATGGCGCTGTTGCCGAAATCCGTTACGGTAAAATACAAGAAGCTGAAGCTGCCATAGAAAAATTGAACAAAGAATTGAGTTTAAAACAAGAAGCAGGTGCATTGATCAAAGAAGAAATTGAATCAGAGGATATTGCATCTATAGTTGCTGAATGGACAGGCATACCTGTGAGCAAAATGCTTGCTGGAGATCGAGAAAAGCTTATAAACCTGGAAGATGAGCTGCACAAAAGAGTTGTTGGACAGCATGATGCAATAGTGGCGGTTTCAGATGCAGTAAGAAGAAGCAGGGCTGGACTTCAAGACAGTAACAGACCTATTGGATCTTTTATTTTCTTGGGTACAACCGGCGTTGGAAAAACTGAACTGGCCAAAGCACTTGCCGAATCGCTTTTTAACGATGAGAACCTTATGATCAGGATTGATATGTCAGAATATCAAGAGCGCCATTCAGGAGCACGACTAATTGGTGCTCCTCCCGGATATGTTGGCTATGATGAAGGAGGCCAGCTAACTGAGGCTGTCAGAAGAAAACCATATTCAGTTGTACTGTTGGATGAAATTGAAAAAGCTAATCCTGATGTGTTAAATATTTTATTGCAAGTTCTGGATGAAGGCAGGCTTACTGATAATAAAGGGAGGCAAGTCAACTTTAAAAATACCTTGATAATTATGACAAGTAATATTGGGTCAAATATTATTCAGGAGAGGTTCTTGGATTTAAATGAGACTAACCGTCAAGAAGTGTTAGGTTCTACACGCATCGAAATATTTGAACTTATGAAAAGAACAATGCGTCCAGAGTTTTTAAATCGTATCGACGAACTTATCATGTTTTCGCCTTTAACATCGACTGAAATTCAGGGGATTATTCGACTTCAGGTAAATCAGGTGATTGAGCAGGTACAAAAAATTGGGGTTGAATTACAAGTTGCAGATGATACAATAGAATATTTGTCACAGATAGCCTATGATCCTCAGTTTGGAGCCAGACCTGTAAAAAGAGTTATTCAGAGAAAGATCTTAAATCAACTTTCAAAAGACATCATCTCTGGTAAAATTGATAAATCAAAACCAATTATTGTAGTAATGAGTGCCGGGCAAATTGAATTTAAGAACTAAAACTTGCTACACATTCTTCAACTGTATCAAAGATTTCAAATACATTGTGTAGTTGAAGTAATTTAAACAGTTCCATAACTTCATCACTGATACAGCAAATTTTTAATTTGCCTTGTGAGTTGGCTGCGGTTTTCATTACAGAAAGAAAAACACCAAAGCCAGAACTGTCGATAAATTTAATGCCTTGAAGACTAAGAACCAGTTCAACCCCTTTTGCTGTAAAAACCCCTTTAAGTTCCTCCTTAACCTGTTCTGTGATCAGGGCATTAAAGCGGTCAGCATTTTCAAATTTAGCTACAAATACGTTGTTAACTTTTTCTATATTAAGCATCCTTAAATATTTTAAAAATATATGTCAATATTGGCAGAAACTTCCTCAAGTTCTTGAACAGCCTCTTCTGTCTCATCCCTAAACTTGGAAATAAAGATAGGATATTCTTCAGTATCTATCCCAGCCTTTGCTTTAATTTCAAAGGTTTTAAGTTCCACGGCAAGGTCGTTCAGTCCCATTATGGAAATAGATGATTTAGCCTTGTGAGCTAATTTTCCTAAATTTTCATAGTCTTTGTCTTCCAGCAATTGATTCATGTCTTTTATGAATTCGGCTACCTGCTCCTTGAATATTTGTATCATTTCAAGAACCAAATCTTTGTTGCCGGCCGACATATTTCTCAGGTATGTTAAATCTGTTTTCATTTTGTGGTTTTAATTTGTGTATAACAAATTTTGATTAAATATAATTTATTTTTTTATTTTAACTGATATTATAACCCTTCAAACAACATCTACGTATTACTAATGAATTAACTGGAAAATATGGCATCAATGAGATACACAGGCATAATATTAGTTATATTATTAGCATATTGCTCGAATAGTTATTCACAGGGATCTGTGGATCCTCTTGAGTATAAAAACAAGAAAAAGGCCGAAAGTCTTTATAATGAAGGTGTTCAACGGGTTCTTGAAGAGGACTATTATTCAGCACTTTTTTATTTTGATAGCTCAATAGCTCTTATTCCTGAGTTTCCAATAGCTTACAATGAACGAGGGAAGATATATTTCAAAAAAGAAAGGTACAACGATGCAATTATGGAATTCGAGAAGGCAGGTGACCTTGATCCGAATTTTGGAGAGGCGTTTTTTAATCAGGCCTTTACTATGTTTGTCAGGGACTTATATCTAATTAGGGATGATAGTCTGACTGTTTCTTCATCAGATTTTAGTAGAGCTATTGACAAAGGTTATCTTAAACCACATGCTTATTATTATAGAGGGCTATTAAAGCATCTCGAAGGTGATGTTGAAGGTGCATTGGCAGATTACTCAATAGCACTTGAACTAAACAATGAATATACTAAAGCTTATCATGACCGAGGAACAGCAAAAAATACCTTAGGGGATTTCCAGGGAGCAATATATGATTATAGAATGGCAGTTACATATGATGCTGGTTTAGCGATAGGTTATATCAATATGGGTAATGCCAAGAAACAAATTGGGGACTATCAGGGAGCAGAAAGAGATTATTCCGTTGCAATAAATGTAGATTCAACAAGCTCAATTGCATATAATAACAGAGGAGAGGCTAGATTTATCTTAGGTCTTTTAGATGAGGCTTCTGAAGACTTTGCTAAGGCTTTTGAGTTGGATTCTACTTCGGCAGAGATAATTACCAATATGGGTAGTGTTGAATACAACAGGGGGAATTATGATGGCGCAATTGAATGGTTTAACGAAGCTTTAGCAATAGATTCGGAATTTGCACCAGCAATCCTAAACCGCGGTTTGGCCTATGAGCTCCAGGGGAAATTAGATGAAGCCTGTGCAGATTGGAATGCTGCATTTAATCTTGGGCTTGACCAAGCAGAAGCCTACTTAAAAGAATGTAATAAAGAATAGAAAAACATTAGCAATGAACAATATTAGATTATATCTGGCAATTCTTACTTTCCTTTTCTCATCAGCTGTTTTTGGACAGTCAGGTCTTCCTGTTAAAATAAAACGGAAGGAATTTAAAAAAGAAGAATTAGGTTTTAAAGAAGCATGGCGTGCAGTTAGAGAAGCTAATATGCAATATATGGCCGGTCCGGGATCTTATCGTGAAGCTCGTGATTTTTATCTGGATGCATATAAATATAATCCTGACAGCCCAGAGCTCAATTACATGATAGGTAAATGCTATTTATTTACAGATAATAAATTTGAGTCGATTAAATATATTAAGAAAGCTTTTGATTTAAAGCCTGAAGTAAATATGGATATTCATTTACTTCTGGGGATGGCTTATCACCAGATCCTTGAGTTCGACAATGCCATTGAGGAATATAACTTGTTCCTGAAAAACCTGAATCCAAAGCTTCTGGACAAGTATCAGGAGATAATAAATATGCACATACGTCAATGTAAGCATGGACGTGACCTGGTGCTTGATCGTAAGCGTGTTGTCATCAATAACTTAGGAGAGAGTGTGAATTCAGTTTATGATGAATATTCTCCAATAGTACCTGCTGATGAAAGTATTCTTTATTTTACATCAAGAAGACAAAATTCTGAAAAAAGTAAAAGGAGCCTTATTGATGATAAGTTTTTTGAAGATGTTTATTACTCTATGGCTGATGGAAAAGAATGGAAAAGAGGAGAGCGGTTCAGTGCAAAAATATTAGGGAAGAAAAACAAAACGAATATTGCTGTAGTTGGTATATCTCCCGATAAAAATACCGTATACCTGTATAAAGGAAAAGATAACTCAGGAGACCTATATTCTACTTTATATAATACTGATAAAGAGAAGTGGACAAAACCAAAACCCATGAAGAAGTTCAATTCAAAGAACAGGGAAACGTCCATGGCTGTTACCTCCGATGGCAATAAAATTTACTTCATTTCAGCCAATGAAAAAGATACTTATGGAGGTACAGATATTTACTATAGCGAGAAGAATGTAAAAGGTAAATGGGGGAAGCCAATAAATATTGGGAATACAATCAACACCTTTTGGGATGAAGTTGGTATTAGCCTGTCTCCCAATGACAGTGTGCTGTTTTTTAGTTCACAGGGACATAATTCAATGGGGGGGTATGATATTTTTAAATCTGAACTGCAAGATGTAAATCTGTGGTCTAAACCGGAAAACCTTGGTTATCCTGTTAATACACCAAACGATGACATATTTTATGTTGAAATGCCTGATGAAAAAACAGCTTACTATTCAACAAACAGGGAATCTGGTGTTGGAGGATTGGATATTTATAAAGTGATTTATTTGGGGTCTGAAAAGGAGATGTATATAAGTGGATTAAGCGATAATATACTTGGAACAAAAGACCCTGTGGATGATATTTATTTCGAAAAACCAACTCTTCTTGATATCGATACCAGATTGCTGATGCGTGGTTTTGTAACTGATTCTGAAAACAAGGAGCCGGTAAAAGCTAAGATTGAACTTATCGACCAGGAAACTAATGTTAGTGTTGCAGTTGCTATCTGCGATTCTACAGGTAATTATCAGATCCGTATTCCCGAAGCAAAGAAATATGGTGTAGATATCAATGCAGCTGGTTACTTAATGTTCCTGGATGTGCTTGACCTGACAAAATCTACATACGATGAGGTAATTGTCCGTAACTTTGAACTGGATAGGGTTGAGGTAGGTGCAAAAGTTGTACTGCAAAATATCTATTTTGAAACGGCTAAAGCAACCTTGTTGCCAGAATCATATGTAACCTTGAATTCAGTTGTAAGGCTACTGGAAACCAACCCAACATTAAGACTTGAGATTTCAGGACATACAGATAATGTTGGATCTGCCAAATACAACACAAAACTATCGCAGGAGAGAGCAAAATCAGTTGTTGATTACCTGAATCAAAATGGGATTGGTGAAGGGCGTCTTGAATACAAGGGGTATGGATTTGAGTTCCCTATTGCTCCAAATACCACAGATGAAGGACGTGCGAAGAACCGGAGGGTTGAATTTAAAATCTTGAGCAAATAATTTTGTAGGATATATTTAAAAGCCGGGCATATTTTAAGTCCGGCTTTTTTGTTTCTTATCGCTAGGGATTATTTATAATATAAACTACATTTGCAGCGAATAATGGATTTGCTCAAATGATCACTTCCAAGATTAATTACATTCTGTTCTGATATTCCGGAACAATTAAATTTAGAATAAAAATATGAAAGAAACAGCATTAACATCAATTCATGTTGGATTGGGGGCCAGGATGACCCCTTTTGCTGGATATGACATGCCTTTGGAGTATTCAGGTGTTGTCAGGGAGCATATGGCTGTCCGCGAATCAGCCGGCATTTTTGATGTTTCTCATATGGGAGAATTTTGGATAAAGGGTAGTGGTGCACTTCCTTTACTGCAAAAGATCTGTTCAAATGACATTTCAGCAATCAGCTCCGGTCAGGCACAGTATAATGTGCTTCCAAATGGAAAAGGTGGAATAGTTGATGACTTAATAGTGTATAAGTATGAAACAGATAAATACATGGCCGTTGTCAATGCATCAAATATTGAAAAAGACTGGAACTGGTTTAACCAAAATAACAGCTTTGGTGCAGAACTGGAAAATGCTTCAGATCAAATTTCATTAATTGCTTTGCAAGGGCCTAAAGCGAAAGCAATTTTGCAGAACCTGACAGATTTCGATCTCGATTCAATAAAAAGTTTTCATTTTGAAACTTTTGCTTTATCTGGTACGAAAGAAGTGATTTTTTCAAATACAGGATATACAGGTGCTGGTGGTTTCGAACTTTACTGCTATAATGAAGATGCAGCAAAGATTTGGAACGAACTGATTAAAGTAGGCGAGCCAATGGGATTAGTGCCAGCAGGTTTAGCTTGTAGGGATACTCTTCGTCTTGAAATGGGCTATTGCCTGTATGGTAATGATATTGACGACACTACATCACCAATAGAGGCCGGACTTGGCTGGGTGGTGAAGTTTAAAAATGGTAATGATTTTATCGACAAGTCATTTTTAAAGGATCAGAAAGAAAGAGGGGTGTCCAGAAAATTAGTAGGCATTGAATTGGTTGAAAGGGGAATCCCCCGCCATGGATATAAGCTTTTTAGTGAAGATGGAACCGAAATAGGCATTGTCACATCAGGAACCATGTCTCCAATTCTGCAAAAAGGAATAGGCATGGCATATATTAAAAGTGAATATATCTCGATTGGTGAGAATGTTTATGTCGAAATTAGAAATAAGAAAATCAAGGCTATTATAGTTAAATTACCATTTTTATAAAAAGATTCTTTTTTCATGTCAATAAGAAACATTGAAGTTTGTTTTACTCCTGCCACTTATGATGTATTTAAAAAAGATGAAGCTGTTGTGGTTGTGGTAGACGTCTTAAGGGCTACATCTGCTATTGTTACGGCTTTCATGAATGGTGTAAAACGTATTTTACCGGTTGGAACCCTGGAAGAAGCAAAGGATTATAAATCAAAAGGGTATATCGTAGCTGCCGAAAGGGATGGTGTTGTGAGGGATTTTGCAGATTTTGGAAACTCACCGTACAATTTTACTCCTGAAAATGTTGGAGGAAAAGAAATTGTGTATAGCACTACCAATGGTACAAACTCAATCATGATGGCAAAACACAGTCATCGTGTTTTAATTGGCACCTATTTAAATCATCAGGCACTGGTAGATTACATTATTAAAGAAGACAGAGATCTGATAATCCTTTGTGCAGGATGGAAAAACAAATTCAATCTTGAAGACAGTCTATTTGCAGGATCATTGTCCAGGACTTTAATTCAATCAGGGCATTTTGAATCTATTTGTGATTCAACTGTTGCCGCAATTGATTTATGGGGAGTAGCCGAAAAGAATTTGATGGCTTATATTGAAAAGGCTGCACAAAGGCATAGATTGGCAAAAAATGGTTTAGACGATGTGATCGAATACTGTCATACATTCGATCAAACAGATATAATACCTGTTTTAAAAGAGAACTATTTATTAGAGATTAAAGAGTATTAATTTTTAAGATTTGTTCACAAACTGTTCATAATTTTTCTGGCGATTATTGTTATTTAAATAACGATTAGCCGATTAATTATTTGTAACTTTACAAACCTTTTTGCTTATTATGAGTAGCCAATATTTTGAAAATCTCAAGCTTTTTGGTTTATTGAGCCAATATCCAAAACGAATTTTTTAATAATCAAGTTAATATATTAATAGAATGAAGAAGCACAATTTTTCTGCAGGTCCATCAATTATTTCGGAGTATGCTAAGCGCGAAACAGCAGCTGGAATTCTTAACCTAAACAATACAGGTTTATCCATAATGGAGATTTCGCACCGATCGCCGGAATTTACAGAGATTATGGTTGATGCTACCACTTTATTGCGGGATTTACTGCAAGTGCCAGTTGACTACCATATTTTATTTCTTCAAGGTGGTGCCAGTACGCAGTTTAGTATGGTGCCATATAACCTGTTGAACAAAAAAGCTGCTTATCTTGATTCTGGAGCATGGGCCAAGAAGGCAATGAAAGAAGCAAAATTATTTGGTGATGTTGAAGTTGTTGCTTCATCTGCTGATGCAAATTATAACTATATACCAAAGGATTATGCAATACCTGAGGATGCTGACTATTTTCATATAACTACAAATAACACCATCTATGGAACACAAATTAAAAAGGATATAAAATCACCAGTGCCATTGGTTGCTGATGCTTCATCTGATATCCTAAGCAGACCTATTGATGTATCCAAGTATGGAATTATCTATGGTGGAGCACAAAAGAATTTGGGCCCTGCCGGTGTTACTTTTGTGATTATTCATGAAGGTTTATTAGGAAAAGTAGACCGACCAATTCCTTCTATGTTGGATTATTCGATCCATGCAGCAAAAGGATCACTCTATAATACACCACCATGTCTTTCGATATATGCCAGCTTACAAAATATGATCTGGCTAAAACAAATTGGTGGGGTAGAGTCTATATATAAAACCAACAAGAAGAAAGCAAAGATGCTTTACGACGAGATTGAAAGAAACAAATTATTTGAATCTACCGTGCCTAATGAAGAAGATAGATCAATAATGAATGTAACATTTGTTATGACCCAGGAATATGTAGATAAAGAAGTGGAATTCCGTGAATTTGCGGCTTCAAAAGGCTTGGTTGGCATTAAAGGACACCGTTCTGTTGGTGGTTTCAGGGCTTCCATTTATAATGCAATGCCTGAAGAAGGTGTTAAAGCACTTGTTAGTGCTATGAAAGAATTTGAAGCAAAATTATAAGCAAATAAAAATCGTAGGCATTATGACTAAAGTTTTAATAGCAACCGAAAAGCCATTTGCCCCAGTTGCAGTTGATGGCATAAAAGAAATTTGCAAAGAAGCAGGTTTTGAACTTGTAACTCTTGAAAAATATAGCAGTAAGGATGAACTGATCTCTACAGCAAAAAATGTTGATGCACTTATTATCAGAAGTGATAAAATTGACAAGGAGCTTATTGACAGTACAGAAAACCTGAAAATTGTTGTGAGGGCAGGGGCCGGTTATGATAATGTTGACCTCGAAGCTGCATCTGCAAAAGGTGTTGTAGTAATGAACACTCCAGGACAAAACTCAAATGCTGTTGCCGAATTGGCTATAGGAATGATGATACACCTGAACAGGAATGGGTACAATGGCACTGCAGGAACTGAGCTTAGAGGGAAGAAATTTGGAATTCATGGATATGGACATATCGGTAAACTTCTTGCATCTATAGGAAAAGGTTTAGGCATGGAAATATATGCCCACGATCCTTTTGTTGATAAAAGCCTGATTGAGAATGATGGTGTTGTATACGAAGAAGATGTAACTGGTTTATACCGCAACTGCCAATATATATCTGTTAATATACCTGCTAACAGCAAAACTAAAGGCATGATTAACGAAGAATTGCTGTTGAATATGCCAGAAGGGGCAACTTTGGTCAATACAGCCAGAAAAGAGATTATTGATGAAGAGGGCATGCTGAAAGTTTTTAACGACAGGGTAGACTTTAGGTATATTTCAGATATTGCTCCTGACTGTAAGGCCGAAATTGAAGCTAAATACCCGGGTAGATACTTTTTTACTCCTAAAAAGATGGGAGCTCAAACGGCCGAAGCTAATATTAATGCAGGACTTGCTGCCGCCCGCCAGATTGCTGCTTACCTTAAAGATGGCGATACAACTTTTAAAGTCAATTAATTGAATTAAGCATAATAATACTATCTCCGGCAACTATTAATAACTAATTGTTTGCCGGAGATTTTCTTTTATCAATAAATATTTCGAAAATGGCAATAGTAAAACCCTTTAAAGGATTCCGACCTGTAAATGAGCTTGCTGGTAAAATTGCGTCCAGGCCTTACGATGTTTTAAATTCAGATGAAGCCAGAGTTGAAGCTGATGGAAATCCACTTAGTTTTCTCCATGTAGTTAAACCAGAAATTGATTTGCCACAAGATACCTATCTATATTCAGACGAGGTTTATACTAAAGGAAAAGATAATCTAAAGGAGCTGATTGACCAAGGCATAATGAAGCAGGACGAATCTCCATACTATTATATTTATGCACAGACAATGTGGGGTAAAACCCAATACGGTATAGTTGGGTGTGCTGCTGTTCAGGATTATTTGAATAATATTATTAAAAAACATGAGCTAACCAGACCAGACAAAGAAGAAGACAGAAAAAATCATGTCAGGATTACAAATTTTAATGCAGAGCCAGTATTTTTTGCCTATCCCGATAACAAAACTATTGATGCAATTGTAAATAAGCACATTAACGATAAACCAGAATACGATTTTGAGACACCCGATGGAGTCGGGCATCACCTCTGGGTAATTCAAGATACAAATGATATTGATGCCATCGAAAGTGCTTTTAAAACTGAAGTTCCATTTACCTATGTTGCTGATGGACATCATAGAACAGCTGCTGCGGCCCTAGTGGGAGAAGAAAGGGCCAAGGACAATCCTGGTCACACAGGGCAGGAAGAATACAACTTTTTTATGGCTGTGCATTTTCCAGCCAGCCAATTACGTATAATAGACTACAACAGGGTTGTAAAAGACTTAAATGGCCTTTCAGAATCAGAATACCTGGAAAAGCTTAACGAAAATTTTAATGTTGTGCACAAAGGTGCTGAGGAGTTCAAACCGTCAAAATTGCATGTGTTGTCTATGTACATGAATGGTAATTGGTATGAACTAACTGCACACTCAGGTACCTATGATGATAATGATCCAATAGGTGTGCTGGATGTTACTATTCTCTCAAAATGTGTTCTAGATCCTATCCTGGATATAAAAGACCTAAGAAAATCAAAGCGAATTGATTTTGTAGGAGGAATCCGGGGATTAGATGAACTAAAAAAGCGGGTTGATGGCGGAGAAATGAAAGTTGCATTCGCACTTTATCCGGTTAGCATGAACCAACTCATAGATATTGCAGACACAGATAATATTATGCCCCCTAAAACCACATGGTTTGAACCCAAGTTACGTAGTGGCTTGGTATTGCACAGTTTGGATTAATTGATTCTAAATTACAGGCGCCAGTATTTATTTCATGGAAGGGGTTGTAATTGTCATTAAAAATCATTTGTTTTAGCGACAAAATTTTTATTCTTACGTTTCATGAAAATAATTGTTGGTATAAGCAATGTCAATTCTGAAGAGGTAATTAGCAAATATGCCGAGGCAGGAGTAGATGAATTCTTCATCGGGTTTGTATCAGATAGTTGGGTGCAAAACTTTGGATGGGAAGTTTCTTGCAACCGCAGGGCATACTCAAATTGCAATTACAAATCAATTGAAGAAATAGAAAATCTGGTTGAGCTGGTTCATAGACATGGTAAAAAGGTGTTTTTGACACTTAATGCGCATGAGTACAACAGTAACCAGATTAAACTAGTATTGCGTATGCTTGATGATATCAAGCATATTCCTGTTGATGCATTCATTGTAGGTAACCTGCCCCTTATGCTTGAGATAAGGAAGGCTGGTTATACAACCCCCATAAATTTAAGTATCGGTGCTGGTGGTAACTCTTTCGAAGCCATTAGTTTTTATACTGACCACATTAGTAATATTGGTCGTATTGTCTTACCCAGGAAATTAACGGTTGAAGAAATTGGGCAAATAGCAGAAAAGGCAAACACCAAAGGTTTGAAGCTTGAAGCATTTGGATTGGCTGATGCTTGTTTTTTTAATGATGAATATTGCTTTTCCTGGCATGGAGCATCAAATAAAAGTTTTTGTGAATCCCCTATGTACAAGCATAGGTTTATAAAACCTCGTTTATTCGATATTGATTGGAAAACATCAATTTTTCAAAAACATGTGGGAGAATATTACAACAAGAGCGTAGATATTACACAAAAGATAGCAAATCTTAAACTTAAATTATCTCCTGAACAGGGTATTCCAGAAACTCGACAAAACGAGATTTCCAAACATTTTTTACTGGGAACAATTGGAAAGTGTGGGCTTTGTGCCCTTCAAAAGTTTAAAGATCTTGGGGTTGATGCCGTAAAGATTCCTCTACGTGGACATCTTTCTATTCAAACCAATCTGGAAATTATCAATATGGTTAAGACCATTATTGATGAACAAGATGCTTCGCCTAATTTTTGTAGAAAATTACTGGATGCTCCAAACTTTTGTTCTGGTAAAAACTGTTTCTATAACTATCCATATTCCAATTAAAATTCGTAGATATGCAATTATGTGTGTTTATTACTAATCCCAAGTATCTGGACAATCTGGATGAAACATTGAAAGTCGTGGGGAAACCAGGTCCTGAGTATATTGAAATTCTGGATTCGGATTTAATTGTAAATCAGACCACTCTTACCAAAATAATTAAACAATACAGGTTGCAACCTGGTGTTCCTATTCAGAATATAGTCGAGCGTCTTTATTTTGGGGCTGAAACTTGTGAACATTTAATACCTTCATTAAAGAATGTTGAAAAAGCTTACCAGATTTGCCAGGAAAATGAGTTGGATTTTACTTTAGTTACTCCTTATGTTGGACCAAAAGGAATTGAAAAGATAAGGGAGCTGTTTTCCTTTCTGTCTGATAAGGAAGATGTTGAGGTTGTTGTGAATGATTTCGGTGTGCTTCATATGTTGACAAGTGAATTTAAATCCCTGATTCCTGTGTTGGGCAGACTTTTGGTTAAAATGAAGAGAGATCCACGGTTTTCCTTAACAGGCTATGATATTGCAAATTCAAGCTTAAAGAATAAATCAAAGGTTGAGAAAAACCAGGTTGATGCATTGCAAAACAACAGTCTTGATAATAGCTTATATCAAAACTTGCTTTCAGAAAAGAATGTTTCCAGGGTAGGTATTGATTATGTGCCCCAAGGATTAAACAAAAAAAGTTTGAAAAGTTGGAGTTTGCCTGTAGACCTTTATTGGCCCTGGACGTATATTACCAGTGGCCGGAATTGTGCAATAGCTGCCCATACAGATACTTCTAGGGGGTATCATTTAACAGAAAAACCTTGTGCAAAGCAATGTCAACTGTATGAATTTCAATTTGAATCTGATAAGAAGATGTTAAAGACTGTACAAAGAGGAAATGCTGTATGGATGGATTCAGAGCAAGAGTTTGAAGAGTTCTTTAAAATGGGTTTTGAAAGGTTAATATATATGCCATACATCCCAATTTAATAGATTAGCTTTTTTTATCTTAATTTGATATCGAATCCTTTCTTTCTATAACTCAATTGTGAATATGAAGAATATTATTGTCGGCATTAGCAATATCAAAAATGAGAAGCAAATCGGGGAATATGTTCAGGCTAGTGTCGATTAATTCATTGTAGGTTATGTTCCTCCTATGTGGTATGAGAAATAAGGATGGAAAGTTTCATGTAACCGTAGGCAGGCTCCTGGAGCACAATATACTGATAAAGCTGACCTTAAAATTTTGTAGATTGGATCCATTATTAGGGCAAAAAGGTGTTTTGTTACACTCAACGAGCATAGGTATACTTCTGAACAGTTGAAAGATCTTTTTAAACTCATTCTATCCACATAACATGCAGATAATGTGCTAAAACTGTGTTTTTCAGCAGGCTCTAATTAAGAAACAAAACAAGAAGAATAAGTCGGGCTTGCTGTTTGATTTGTATTGGTCATGGACGTATATTACAAGTGGGCGAAATTGCTAGGTTGCAGCCTATACACAACCCGCAGGAAAAATCCATCCAGCAGGAAAAAAATGATACCTGTAATGCAGGGAGTTTGAATTCAATTTTACTTCAGATAAAGAAATGCCTGAGTCTGTCCAAAGAGGAAATGCAATTTGGTTGAATACTATGGAAATGCTTGATATTTACATAAAATACGACTTCGATAGGTTGGTTTTTGAGCCCTATATTCCTATTTAGAATGAATGCAAATACTGTGCATTGTTATTTATTTCACAATAATTTTTTAGCCATCATTTTATTTTTTTTATCTTTGGTCTGCTTCAAAAATAAATAAAAGTTTAATCATAAAAATTATAAAATGATAACACCTAAAGATCTAGAAAAATACGGGATTGTTGATGTTTCAGAAGTTGTATATAACCCTTCTTATGAAACACTTTTCAAAGAAGAAACGAAACCAGGCCTGGAGGGCTTTGAAGAAGGACAGTTAACTGAACTTGATGCAGTTAATGTCATGACTGGTGAGTTTACTGGACGTTCACCTAAGGATAAGTACATTGTAATGGATGATATTACAAAAGATACTATGTGGTGGACAACTCCTGGATCTCCTAACGATAATAAACCAATAACTCCTGAAGTATGGGCTGATCTAAAGGCTAATACAACTAAGCAACTGTCAAGCAAAAGACTTTTTGTTGTTGATACATTTTGTGGTGCCAACGAAGATTCCCGCTTGAAAGTTCGTTTTATTATGGAGGTTGCCTGGCAAGCCCACTTTGTAACAAATATGTTCTTAAGGCCAACAGCAGAAGAACTTGCATCTTATGGCGAGCCTGATTTTGTTGTATTGAACGGATCAAAAACGACCAATACTAAATTTAAAGAACATGGTCTAAATTCAGATGTTTATACTGTATTTAATATGACTGAAAAAATGCAGGTTATTGGTGGCACATGGTATGGAGGTGAAATGAAAAAAGGTATGTTCGCTATGATGAACTACTATCTGCCATTACGTGGAATCTCTTCCATGCACTGTTCTGCAAATGTTGGTAAAGAGGGTGACGTAGCTATTTTCTTTGGACTTTCCGGTACTGGTAAAACCACGCTTTCAACTGACGCGAGCCGTCAACTAATCGGTGATGATGAGCATGGTTGGGATGATGATGGTGTCTTCAATTTTGAAGGAGGCTGTTATGCTAAAACTATCAACCTGGATAAAGATGCTGAGCCGGAAATTTATGGGGCAATTAAAAGAGACGCCCTGTTAGAGAATGTTACTGTTGATGCTGATGGAAAAATCGACTTTACTGATGGTTCTGTTACTGCAAATACTCGAGTTTCTTATCCCATCTACCATATTGAGAATATTGTTAGGCCAGTTTCTAAAGCAGGTCATGCGAAAAAAGTAATTTTCCTTTCTGCTGATGCTTTTGGTGTTTTACCTCCAGTATCTAAATTAACTCCGGATCAGACTAAATACCACTTCTTATCAGGATTTACTGCAAAATTAGCAGGAACTGAGCGTGGAGTTACCTCACCACAACCTACTTTCTCTGCATGTTTTGGTGCTGCATTCCTAACACTTCATCCAACAAAATATGGACAAGAGTTAGTTAAGAAAATGGAAGAGCATGGTGCAGAAGCATACTTGGTAAACACCGGTTGGAATGGTACAGGAAAACGTATTTCAATCAAGGATACACGTGGAATTATCAATACAATTCTTGATGGTTCTATAGAAAAAGCAGAAACTAAAAATATCCCTGTATTTAATCTTGAAGTTCCAACTTCTCTTCCAGGAGTCGATTCTGGCATTCTTGATCCTCGCGATACTTATGCTGATACCAAAGAATGGGAAGAAAAAGCAAAAGACCTTGGGGCTCGTTTTGTTAAGAACTTTGAAAAATATACCGATAACGAAGAAGGTAAAGCTCTTGTTGCTGCAGGTCCACAACTTTAATTTTTTCATAGATATTTTATTAAACCCTCTGGTATTTGTCAGGGGGTTTTTTTATAAATATTTTACTGTTAAGTGCTTGATATACAGTGCTTTTTTATATTTAATTTTTTTACGTATATTTGTACCGCCAATAACAAGAAAATATTCGAAATGTCATTGATATTCAAGATGTTGCTTTTCTTTATAGCGTATCTATTAGGTTCAATTCCTTCTTCGGTATGGATTGGAAGGACTTTCTACGGTGTTGATGTTCGTGAGCATGGAAGTGGAAATGCTGGTTTTACAAATACAGTAAGAGTGCTTGGATGGAAAGCCGGATTGCCGGTTTTTCTTATCGATGTACTAAAAGGATATATTGCAGTTAGCCTTGTAAGATTAGGAGGTGAATATATACCTGGATCCATTACGTTTATTAACTTCCAGCTGGGGCTTGGTGCTGTAGCTGTGTTAGGACACATTTTTCCAATATATGTTGGCTTTAAAGGTGGAAAAGGAGTTGCTACACTTTTAGGATTGTTACTGGCAATACAACCACAGGTTACTTTAATTTGCCTTGGAATTTTTGTGCTGATATTTTTTACTACACGGTATGTTTCTTTAAGTTCTATGGTGGCAGGACTTGCATTTCCCCTACTAAATATTTTTGTGTTTCATACAACTGCCATTTCATTGATCATTTTTTCAATGATTGTTTCCATTCTTCTTCTACTAACTCATCAGAAAAATATTGAGCGGTTGCTTAAAAAGGAAGAGTCGAGGGCGAAGATTATCAAAAAACGATCTAGAGAATAGTCAATCATTTGTTTTTCTGAGGTATCATATGAACATCTCTTTGAGGGAACGGGATTCTTATGTCATTTTCTCTAAATGCCTTGTCTATGGCATATCTTAGTTCACTTTTAATACGTTCGACCCTGAATGTCTCATTGGTGTAGAAGAGTAATTCAAAATCTAACGATGACTCTCCAAAATCCCTAAAAAAAACTGAAGGGGAAGGTTTTTTTACAATTTCTTTGTGGCTTTCAGCGCAATCCAGAAGAAGTTGTGTGATTTTATCAACATCAGAGCCATAAGCAACGCCAACTTTCACAGAAAACCTTGTTGTTTGTTCAATATGGCTCCAGTTGATTACATTCCCATTAACAAGTGTAGAGTTTGGTACAATAAGTATTATGTTGTCGCGGGTTTTTAGCTTTGATGTCCTAAGGCTAATTTCCTGAACACGCCCAACTTCTCCGTTAGCTGTTTCAACAATATCGCCTACCTTTAAAACACCTTCGATCAAAAGTAAAATACCCGACACAAAATCTTGAAATATCTTTTGCAGTCCTAATCCAAGTCCAACTAAAAGTGCTGCCGAACTTGCAAGCAGAAAAGTAATCTTAATATTTAAGGTTTCAAGCATTAAAAGTATTGCAGTAACCCAGATGATGTATTTTAGGATTTGAAAGATAGAATGAGACCGTCCAAGCTCCAGCCTGCCTTTCTTTTCCTGTCTCTTGAAAAGTCTCCTGATTAATAGAATAGCTATTCGTGTGCAAATTAGAATGACAACAAGGGTTGTCAGATGAAAAACTGTTAAAGAATAGTCATTTATTTCAATAAACTTATAGTGTAGAATTTCCTTAAATGACATTGTATCTTGTTTTAATTGCTATCAAATTTCTTTTTTAGTATGTGCCATAATTCTTCTGTAGATATCCCCTGAATGAGTTCGCCCTGTTCTGCGACAGAAATCTCACCACGTTCTTCTGACACTATGATTACAAACGAATCTGTATTTTCACTTATACCCAATGCAGCCCTGTGCCGCATTCCAAAATAGGGAGGAAGTTCAGTACTGTTAGTAAATGGAAGTACGCATCTTGCTGCAACAATTTTGTTGTTCTCAATAATAATTGCCCCATCATGTAAAGGTCCGTTTTTTACAAATATACTCTCGATCATCCTGCTGGATAAATTTGCACTTAGAACATCTCCGGTTTCGGCATATAAATCGAGTGATGAATTTCTGGCAATAACAATAAGAGCTCCAGTACAAGTGTTGGCCATGTTTCCACAGGCTTTATGGATCGATGCAATTCTTAGTTTGCCGGCTTCGCCAGTTTGCTTGCGTAGGAAATGTTCAAAAGAAAAGGTCTTGTTAGGAAGATACCTGGTACCCAAAAAGACCAGGAAGCGTCTGATTTCCTGTTGAAACAGAATTATCAGGGCAATGGCTCCCCCACCTATAAGTCCTCCTAAAATGGAAGATAATAATTTCATTTGGAGCATATTAACAATAAGGTAAAGAAATAAGACCAAAGAAATACCAAGGAAAATGTTATAAGCAACTGTTCCTTTGATCAAGTAGTAGACCTGATACATTAAAAAAGCTACTAAAGTTACATCTATGAAATCAATTATTCTTATGTTAATAAATGCTGTAATCATCTAATTTAAAGCTTATGGAGCAAATTAACGCTTTTTCCCGATTCTTGTAAAAGCTTTTTATAAATAGTTATTGTTTCTTTGGCTTCTCTTACATCATGTACCCTTAGTATGGATGCTCCTTTTTGCAGCGAAATCATGTTCAGGGCAATTGTGCCCGTAAGAGCCTCCTGGGGGGTGTTGCCAAGATGTTTGTAAATCATCGACTTCCTGGATAAGCCAACCATTATTGGTACCTCAAGCATCTGAAATACGTCCAGCCCAGCAAGAAGCTGATAGTTCTGATCCAGGGTTTTGCCAAATCCAAATCCTGGATCAATGATGATGTCATGCACACCCTTTGCTCTGATTTCACTTATTTTATACGAAAAATAAGAAATGATATCTTTTACTATATGCGTGTAGTTTGTCTTGTTTTGCATATCCTGGGGTGTACCCTGCATATGCATACAGATATAGGGTACATTATTTTGGGCAGCAACATCTAAAATTTCAGGATCGATTTCACCTCCGGAAATATCATTGATTATGTTTACACTATAGAGCTTGATTACCTGCTCTGCAACATTAGGTCTATAGGTGTCTACAGAAATTAGTTGATCAGGAAATTCTTTTCGGATCAAGTCAAGGGCAAATCTCAAGCGTTCCAACTCTTCCTTTGCTGAAATATCTTCTGCTCCAGGACGGCTTGAATATGCTCCTATGTCAAGAATTTCAGCTCCTTCTTTTAAGATTTTTTTTGCTTGCCCCAGAATAGATTCTTTGTTATTGTATTTCCCGCCATCATAAAAAGAATCTGGCGTTACATTCAGTATCCCCATAACAACGGGATCTGTTAATTCAAGCAATTTCGATCCGCAGGCAATTGTGTGTTTTTTATAAAATAGTGTATCTTTATCCATGCCCAAAAAACTTATTGTTTGTAAAGTTAACAATTCGGGCTTATTCTGATTATTAAAAGGATTACTTTCAATTATTGTATGAAGTTTATTGTTATTGAAGGGCTTGATGGCTCTGGGAAGTCAACCCAAATAGATTTAGTCGAAGAATACCTGCAAGAAAAAAACATAAAAAGCAAATTCCTTCATTTTCCCCGTCCAGGTGCACCATTTTATGGCGAATTAATATCCCGGTTTCTAAGGGGGGAGCTTGGGGCAATTGATAAAGTTGACCCATATGTTGTTGCCATGCTTTATGCTGGTGACAGAAATGATGCTTCGGAGTTGATTAACGGCTGGATAGAGGAAGGTTATGCTGTTATTGCAGATCGATATCTGTATTCGAATATTGGTTTTCAGTGTGCTAAACTAAATAATATCGATGAAAAGGAAAAGCTGGCTAAATGGATTAAAAGCTTTGAATATGAGTATAACAAAATACCAATCCCAGACTTAAACCTTTTCCTTAAAGTACCTCCTTCATTTACTTCTCAAAGCCTCACCAAAAGAAGGGAGGGAGCAGACCGGGATTATCTAAAAGGAAACGATGATATTCATGAAGCTGACCTTGGTTTTCAAGGTAAGGTGAGAGATGTATACCTTTGGCAAGTGGATCAGAACGATGATTTTGACCAAATTGATTGCTCTGATGAAACTGGAAATATGTTAACTCCAGATGAAATATTTAAAAAGATCAAAGATAAAATTGACAATATTCTAAATTTATAACCATGAAGACTATTCGCAACTTTTCACGTTTTTTAATAGCTCCAGTGTTTATCTTTTCTGGTTTTGTCAAAGCTATTGACCCTTTAGGTTCAACCTATAAAATTACTGATTATTTTGAAGCTTTTGGACTTGATTTTTTAGCCCCAATAGCACTGCCCTTGGCAATTTTGTTAAGTACAGCCGAACTATTGATCGGACTTTCCCTGATCATGGGGGTTGTTATGCGTACTACCTCATGGGTGTTGTTATTGTTCATGAGTTTCTTTACTGTTTTAACCTTGATCGTTGCAATAACAAATCCGGTGACAGATTGTGGTTGTTTTGGTGATGCATTAATATTGACCAATTGGCAGACCTTTTGGAAAAATATAATCTTTATGGTTCCCACTCTTATTATTTTCTTTGAGCGAAGAATGTTTAAACCTTTTACAGCAGAAGGTGTAGAATGGGGCATTGTTATATTGTTTGCAACTATTGGGGTGTTTCTTTCTATTGCAGCTTATCGCAATTTACCTTTTATTGATTTTAGGCCCTATAAAATTGGTGTTAATATTCCAGCTGCCATGGAGGTGCCTGAGGGGGCAGAAATGGAAGAACGAGAAATGTTTTTTGTATATGCAAAAGATGGTAAGGAAAAAGAGTTCAAAGTTGAGGAACTAACTTCAATATTAGATGATACTACCTGGAAATATGTCGATCGTCGTGAGGTTTTAATTAAAAAGGGCTATGAACCTCCAATACATGATTTTACAATTACTTCCCTGGGAGGTGAAGAAATAGTCGATTCTATTCTTCATAATACGGATCTTTCTTTGCTTGTTATTTCTTATGACCTAAACAAAGCAAACGAAAAAGGATTGTATGCAATGAATGAATTTGCAGCTAAGCTAAAAGAAAAAGGAGTAAATGTATATGGAATGACTTCTTCGACAATTGAGGAAATTAAGAATACTTCGGGAAAATATAATTTAAATTTTGATTGGCATTCGTCTGATGAAACTATGTTGAAGACTGTTGTTCGGGCAAATCCCGGAGCACTTCTAATAAAAGAAGGAACTATAATTGGAAAATGGCACTATAGAAACCTGCCACAAATCGAGGAATATGATTATGATATGCTTTCCGTAGCTCTTCAAAATAAAACATCGAATTCAAAGGGTTGGGTAATAGCCTTCTTTATTTCTTTGTTTTTTACGATTTCTTTTTTCCTTGTTATATTGATTAAGTGCAATCTTTAACAGCTTTTCCATTTCTGCAAAAAGATAGCAATCGTTTGTCCAAAATATTTATTCTGAAATAACAAAACTATCACAGTTTGATAACCTGGAATCTTTATAGCTTAAATACCAAAAAAGATTCCAGGTTTTTTTATGCTTTATTATTCAACAAGTTCTATGCCTTCTAATGCAGATGAACCAGTTGGTGTGTTCATAAGAGCTTTACTGAAAAGGACTTTAGCTTCGCGGTATTTTTTTAATTGGTATTTAGTCCAGGCGAACATAACCAATGCATCATAGTCGAAAGGGTAAAGATTAACTACTTTGTCAAAATATTTCTCTGCTTTTAAATACTCTTTTTGACCATAATAGATTAATCCCAATCGATGCATAGCTACAGTATTATTAGGTATAAATTCAAGAATCTTTTCATATTGACCTATTACCGAGCCCCAATTGCCCATGGCGGCCTGTGGCAAAACAATTCCGAATCTCGGTTCAACAGCAAAAGGCTTTAGTTCAATAGCCTTGAAATAATATCCTTGCGATTCGCTAAATAGGCCAGATGAATAAGTCAACCAACCCAAGCGCAGGTTAATTTCATAAGAATCTTCGTTGTATACATTCTTGAGGTCCAGAATTGCCTCAGTCAGGTTTCCTGACGCTTCATGAAGGTAGCTGTTTTGGAAGCCTTCAATTGTTTTTGAATAGTCTTGGGAAATCCCAACCTGCAACATTAAACTTAAGAATAATAAAATCAAGACATGTTTTATAGTTTCCATGATATTCCTCCTGTAATTATTTTATAATTAATTGTTTTATTGTTTGAATAATCAAATATATTTTCTTCGGGTACAAACATCGATTCTGATTGTATATATCTAAATGAAGCAAACAAGGAAATTCCATTTTTATGAATAGGTACAATAATCTTTGTTTCTGTTAAGCTTTTGTAGAGTTCCAGGCTATTGTAGGTTATGCCAGTGAATGCATCGTGTAAATTTGAAAATTCGCCAAACGTTTGATTGGCTTCCAGCCAAAGATTTTTCATGATTTTGAATCCCAATCCATGAGCGTTTACCAGCTGAAGTATTGACTGGTTGTTTTGGCTTTGGAAA
>JBNKPU010000203.1:0-10170 GCA_050295515.1 Bacteroidales bacterium
CTGAAGCTTCCACATACCATTCATATGGTGATAATCCACCAAACTGGCTTGGAACGAGATAAGCCGCACCACTGGATCCCCATAAAGACAAATACCTGAACCTGTTGTTATATTTATCATTACCAACTTTACCATATGATCCCCTTATTTTAAGTTTATCAATCCATTGAATTGGACTCATAAAAGATTCATTTGAGAGCATCCATCCCAAGGCTGCAGATGGGAAAAGGTCAAATCGATAACCGGGACCAAATTTTTCAGAACCGTTATATGCACCATTTACATCAATGAAGTACCTTGTATCGTAATCATAAGTAAAACGGCCAACCCAGTCTTCCCTTCTGTTAGGAAAACCACCTGCTCCTTCATAAGCAGGATCATCAATAGTGTATTCCTCCCTTTTAAACAAGAAAAGTGCTGTAACCTTATGTTTTTCAGCTAAAATACGGTTATAAAATAAGGAAGCCTCGTAGTTTAACAAGCGTGTCCTGGTGAAATCCTGAACCTCCATAGGATCAAGGGTCCAGGGTTGGGTTACATAACCAAAATCGTTGTTTCCCTGAGGCGTAATTATAGTTTCGTTACCATCCTGATCGTATACCCTGTAGTATACATTGTTGATTTGATCGATCGAAGGATCGTTTAACCTTTGAACGCTCTGCATAAAGTTATCGACCGAGAGTTTTCCTTTCAGGCTCAAACCTTTTAGGATGAAGCCAAGGTCTTGTTTAAGCTCAAAGTCGCTGTTGATCTGGAATTTATGATATGTGTTGTAACCAGTACTGGAAAGTATTACAACAGGGTTCTGTGTTCCCCAATCAGCTGATAGAGACCTTCCGTAATATCCATCGGGGTAAATTGGAGTATAAATAGAAGGTGCAAAACTATAAATTGAAAACAGGGGAATCATCATATCATCCAAAGGTTTCTGCTGTATACCATAGTAACCAGCAAGATTAACAGCAAATTCTGTTGTTTTGGATATACTGAAATCAAGATTAGAACGGTAGTTAAAACGGTCATATGAATATTCGCTGGCATAACCTTTTCCATTATCGTATGCCATTCCATTAAAAATGTCACTAACTGTCTGATAAGACAAGCTTCCAAAATATTTGGCAAATTCAGATCCACCACGCACAGATAAATTTACATGGTGGTCTAAAGCATAATCTTTTAAAATTATATCTTCCCAATCTACATTTGGATAGATATAACTTTCTTCCTCGGTTGCTGGATTTTTATATTTATCAGCAATTTCCATCGGTAGATAATCTTTCCAAACTTCAGGACTGTACATAACTTCACGCATAATGGCTTCGTTTCCAATCAATGCAGCATCGTAAGAATCCAGTTTTTTTGGTAGTTTTGAATACAATTTAACTGTAGAATTTGCGGAAAGGCTTAATTGGGCTTTTCCTGTTATTCCTCTTTTAGTTGTAATAAGTATAACACCATCTCCACCTTTTACTCCGAATACAGCTGTTGCAGAAGCATCTTTAAGTACAGAAACTTTATCGATTTCATTCATATCGATGTCGTTCATGCTCCGCTCAATTCCATCTACAAGAACAAGAGGCTGGCCTTCACCATTCCATGAACTTTGCCCACGAATATAAATTTTAACGTCAGACTCACCAGGTTGTCCGTTACCAATTATGGTTGTAACCCCTGGTAAACGGCCTTGCAGGGCTTCACCGACATTGGTTACACCACCAGCTTTCAATAAATCTTCACCACTGGCTTGGGTTATGGCACCTACAACACTTTCCTTCTTTTTTTGTCCATAACCAACTACTACAACTTCTTCCAAGGATAGCAAATCTTCAACCAAGACAATACCAATAACATTTCTACCACTCAAGGGTACTTCTTCGGTCAAATAACCAATCGATGAAAATAAAAGGACTGCTTCGGCTGATTTTACTTGAATGGAATATTTACCATCCATGTCTGTGATAGTACCATTTACAGTTCCTTTTTCGACAATGTTTATCCCTGGTAGGGGCACTCCACTATTATCTTTGACGGTTCCTTTCACCGTAAAAGAATCCTGTGCCCAGACTGAGCCTGGCATTAACAAGCCAAATCCAAGCACCAATATAACAAGCAATGATTTTAGGTACATGATTCGTACATTAAATAGGTTTTTTCTTTTCATATCAGTTGGGTGTATTGAGTTTATCTCTCATTAAATATTAAATTATTAGTTAGGGTTATATTTACTATTTAACTTATAGATCACGAAATGTCGACACTCAAACATTGTGTTTTTTTATTTGAACTTAATTATGAATTTGAATATTCACTTACAAATCAAAATTTAATCTGTCTTACAAAATAGAAATTTACTCCTCCAACTCGAATAAATATATGTCATTTACTATTGCAGAAGATTCATTCCCTAAATTTGACAACTTTATTTTATTGAAAAAACATTGGATTGAGCGATTATGTGACAGAAGTGTGCAATAATGTCTCAAAGTAGTATGAAACGCTTGTTTTTATTTGCTGTGTGCAGCTAGAAAATACCCTTTTAAAGAAAAAAAAAGTGCTTGCTTTATTTATCCCTTTATCTATCTAATTGCTTGTCTCCAATTATATTAACTTTGTTAAATGAGCTCAACTACTCTTCATATAAAAAACATGGTTTGCAACCGCTGCATTAAAGTAGTTAAGGAGGAATTTGCTAAATTGAATCTCAAAATTGAAGAAATAGAACTTGGGAAAGTGAAGGTTTCATCAATTCTTTCCAATGACAAAATCATAGAAATCAGGACCGTATTACTGGAAGAAGGATTTGAATTGATTGATGACAAGAAAAGCAAGTTGATCGATCGTATAAAAACAATTATAATCGAGAAAATCCATTATGCTGAAAGTGGTGTTGACTCCAAGATTACTTCCGATATTATTTCGAAGGAACTTGGACATGATTATTCGTACCTGAGCAACTTGTTCTCTTCGGTTGAAGGAATTACCATCGAGAAATACATGATCCATCAAAAAATAGAAAAGGTGAAAGAATTATTGGTATATGGCGAATTGTCATTAAACGATATCTCATACCAACTTGGTTATAGTAGCGTTCAACATTTGTCTAATCAGTTTAAGAAAGTTACTGGGCTGTCGCCCTCTCATTTTAAGAAATTAAAGGAAAGCAAACGTAAACCCCTTGATGAAGTCTGATCTAAAAATTTTATTAATCTTTTCCAAAATCGTGTAACAATACATAAACAAGATTTGCCTTACTTTGTTATGTAACCTTAAAAACAATGGAAGCAAAGTCAATTACAGTATCATTTTTAGAGGATTTTATTGCTATTTTGAGTGAAATGGCTCCCTATCTTCTGCTAGGTTTCTTTTTTGCAGGCATACTTTATGCTTTTATTCCACAAAAGAAAATAGAACGCTATTTTAATGGCAACATTTTAAAATCTTCAGTATTGGCATCGGTTTTTGGCATTCCATTGCCATTGTGCTCTTGTGGTGTGATACCTACAGGTACAGCATTTTATAAAAACGGAGCCTCTAAAGGGGGCACGGTTTCGTTTTTAATTTCTACACCACAAACCGGTGTTGATTCCATACTTGCCACATTTTCCTTATTGGGCTTGCCTTTTGCTATTATAAGACCTTTTGCTGCATTAGTAACGGGAATAACAGGAGGACTGATAACAGGTGTTGTTACCAGGAACGAGACTGAAACAAGAACCTATAGGGACCAAACAGAGGTGAAGAAACCTTTTTCTCATAAACTGGTTGATATTTTTAGGTATGGTTTTGTCGAGTTTATTCAAGATATATCAAAATGGCTTGTCATCGGTTTGGTATTGGCAGCAGTCATTTCAGCATTTATTCCGAATGAGTTTTTTGAATTGCTTAACCTGTCGCCGATATTACAAATGTTAATGATTCTGGTAGTATCAATCCCCTTGTATATTTGTGCCACAGGTTCAATACCTCTGGCAGCAATTTTAATTCTTAAAGGTATAAATCCTGGAGCTGCTTTTGTTTTGTTAATGGCAGGACCAGCAACAAATGCTGCAACAATTACCATGATAGGTAAAGTCTTGGGGAAAAGAAGCTTGTTTACCTATTTGGCTACCATAATAGTAGGAGCATTGGGATTTGGATTAATTATAGGTTATGTGTTACCAAATCAATGGTTTACCCGGATAGCTCTTCAACATTTAGGGCATGGCCATGGAGAAGGTTTAAATTGGTGGCAAATTACCTCTGGAATTGTATTAATGCTACTTATCATTAATGGGTACATTCAAAAAAATGTTCACGCAAAAAAGAACTCTGTAATTCATATAAAAGACAACACTATGGAAATTAAAACAATTAAAGTTGAAGGAATGACTTGCAACCATTGTAAGGCTAATGTGGAAAATAATCTTGAGAAACTACCCTTTGTTAATAGTGCTAAAGTAAATCTGGGTGAGAAAACAGTGACTTTAGAAGGTGATACTATTGAGTTGGAAAAGGCCAGAGATACTATTGAATCGTTAGGGTATAGTTGCAAATAGAGATGCTAGCTTTATACAAGCTGCTTTAATAAATTGAAATATTGTTAGGTTATTGCATTTAGAATGTGTACATTTGCAACGAATTTGTATTTGAAAATACCGTAATTATACTTTCCTTAATTTATTTCTACGTTTTTTTCTCATTCAATTTCCGAGATAACGTAGCATCAGGCTTAAAAAAAGCAATCAGTATCCCTGTTTATTTTTCTATTACCGAATTGCTGCAATTAATAATCGGCTTTAATTTAAGCCAAAATTTTTTTAACATGAATATTTATGTTGGCAACCTTGATTTTAAGGTTGACGAAGAAGACCTTAAAGGTATTTTTGAAGAGTATGGTAATGTATCTGAAGCAAGAGTTATTACCGACAAATTTAGTGGACGAAGCAAAGGCTTTGGATTTATTGTAATGAATGACCAAAGTGAGGCTGAAAAAGCCATTGAAGAATTAAGTGGAGCTACACTTGAAAACAGACAAATGGTAGTTAACGAAGCACGCGAAAAAAAAGAAACAAATAACCGTAGAAGATACTAATTATGAATTACGGAAAAGTAAAATGGTATAACGAAACCAAAGGGTTTGGTTTTATCGAATCTAGCGATGGAACTGATGTGTTTGTACACAGAACAGGTTTGTTGAGTTCTTTTGGAGGATTAACACCTGACCAGGAAGTAGAATTTGACCTTAAACAAGGTGACAAAGGTTTAATGGCAATTAATGTAAAGTAATAAAATATACAATTTGAAAATATTTCAAATTGGAGATTAAACAATACCCATTCCCCTTATACATGGTGGAATGGGTATTTTTTTTTAGGACTTGCTTTTGTCGTTGCAAAAGCAGGAGGGATTGGAACGATCACCCCTGAAAGTATTGATATTCCTGGAACCCCAAATATTAGTTAGGCTTGCTGAAAAAGTTAGAAAGTAGAAAGATGCGACATATCATGCAGATAATATGCTAAAAGTGTGTTTTACAGCAGGCTCTGGTTACTGACGAAATAATGTTGATGCTAATATTTCTTTGATGTATAAATCAGAAGCAAAGAAATATCCCATAGCACCTGTGCTCATGTTAGTTGATAAATTACCGGGTTGTGAAGCAAAGACACCTTCTTTCCAATAGGTTTCCATGAATTTTTGATTCAGGTATTTGTAGTATCCATCGGAGAGAGAGACCCGTACAACCATAAAGGTATCCTCTTCATTTGAGTGTTCATAGGAAAGTATTGTACTGTATTCGATGTTTGAAAATAGCCCCTGAGCATCGGCAAATTGATGCGAATACATTGTGGCACCATAACTACTACTATTTAATACATCTTCTATATCAATAAATGTTTCTTTTATATACCATATCCATTGGTTTGAAACTGGATAACCAAAATGGTGTGTGTTAAATTCAAAGTTATATGGAGGCTGCTGACCGTCTAATGTTTCATTGGGAACGTAATTGATCCTGGGAAGAGGTATTTTCCGAATATCGAAGTCGCTAGCTTCAACAACGCTGTCACTTCCGTAGTATTGAACTCCTTCATATTCAATATTCAGAGTATATACTTCTCCTACAATTGCACCAAATTTTTCCTTTCCCTGATAGTATGGGGCATCCAATAAAATAGTATCCTCATAATATTCATCCCATACACTTGTGACAGGTTCAAAAAACATGGTATCGTTCCTATGTGTTATAAAAACCTTTGCCGAAACAATATTTTCCGAGCTCGTTCCTGTTAAATAATCTGAAGGTTTATACAAAGCAATCCGGTGATAAGTATTTTGAGTGGTTATGCCGCCAAGCACATACATTTTTATGGAATGGTCTGTCCCTTCAAAATTAAATTCATCGAGGGTATAATAGTCCCAGGTTTCACAAGAACTGGTTATTAACAGGAGTATGTATGTCGAAAAATAATGGAACCTTTTCATGTCTATTCTATTAAAATTTAAAGTTATAGGAGATATAAGGAATCACTTTGTAAAAGGTGTAAACATAAATTCTGTTATTATTAGCTTCAGAAAGGTTTATGCCAATAGGGTTCATGCGGCTGTATGCATTATATACGCCTGCCGACCATATTCCTTTGTAACGCCTGTTATTGTTTTTTGGGTAAAGAAAAAAGGATAGGTCCAAACGATGGTAATTGGGAAAACGGCTACTGTTTCTATCTGTGTATATTGATATACCTTTATAGTTATCGCTGTTAATTGAAACATTTCCCACCGGAAAAGTAACAACATAGCCGGTATGATATGTCCAGAATGCACTTATTCCAATACGTTCTACAGGCCTATAAATTGCTGTGAGTCTTAAATCATTAGGTATATCATGTAAAGCAGGGTATTCTTTATCGTTATTTATATCAGCGATAGTATAAAACACCCTGGAATAGGAATAAGATAATTCCAAATCAAGTTTTTCTGTTTTCCGTGATGCTGTAATGCTTATTCCATACGCTTTTCCTTTTCCCTGACGAATTTGTGATTCGATATACGGGTAGTTTAGCAATTGTGCATGGTCAATATAGTCGATAATGTTTTTTGTATTCTTAATATAAGCTTCTGTTGAAAATTTATAATTACCAAAAAATTCAGAAAAGTAACCAATGGAATATAAATCGGAATAAATCGGTTTTATATTTGGCGTACCGGGCATCCATGTTTGAATGGAGGTATATGAAAAAATACTGTTTTGCAAAACCTGTGAATACTGAGAAGATTTTGTATAGGCCAGTTTAACAACCTGGTTTTTATGTAATTTAAGGTTTAAAGTAATCCGGGGCTCAATAGATCGGTATTTGTTATATATCCCAATTTTGTTTGAATCTATGCCTACAGCCTTGTAATTATCATAAACGTTCCATTTGGCGTTGCCTGTGTTTTGAAAAACAGAAAAACGTGCACCATAATTAATTCCCAACCATTTAGTTAAGTTAATATCTTGTTGGATATAAGCAGCATGTTCCAGCGCATTAACCCTGAAAAGACTTTGTGAAAGATTAGCGTTTTCACCCGGAGTGTATTGATGAAAAGTTGATTCTAAACCTAGTTTAACAGTGTTTTCAGGCGAAATATACCAGTTCAGGTTTAGTTTTCCGGTAGCATCGTCAACACCGGTAATCCATTGGTAATTCTTTTTAGAATCGATAAACTCTAGGTTATTATAGTATTTACTATAGATTCCGGAAAGGGTCAGAAACAATTTGCTGGTCATTGTATTTGTCCAACGAGCGGTAACAGTACTATTTCCCCAGGTATTAGAATAGTCGTTGTCTGTTTTTATTTTATCTTTCCCGTTATAAAAAGAAAGGAAGAAATGGTTCTTATTGCCTGCTTTCCAGTTTAGTTTTGTATTAATATCATAGAACTGTGGAACATAGCTTACATCGCTGGATGGATTTTGAAATATATCTCGGATACTCCTGCGCGCGGCAATCAAGAATGACAATTTATCTTTCATAATTGGTCCTTCAACTGAAAACCGGGATGTAAGGGTACCTATGCCACCTTTTAAACTTAAGTTTTGCTTGTTTCCATCGTTCATGTGGCAATTAATCACAGATGATATTTTACCCCCAAACTGTGCAGGAATTGTACCTTTATAAAATTCAACATTTTTTACAGCATCAGGATTAAACACGGAAACCAGTCCAAACAAATGTGAAGCGTTATATACTGGGGCCTCATCAATTAAAATAAGGTTCTGGTCGTTATTTCCACCTTGTACAAAAACACCTGATGATCCTTCACCCAGTGAAGTTACCCCGCTTATTAGCTGAATAGCTTTTATTACATCATTCTCCCCAAACGTAATAGGTAAAGATTCTATCCTTTTTGGCGTAAGTATATTAATTGAGAAATCATTTGTTGCCAGAGGATTACTTTTATTTGTCGATACAATAACTTCTTCAAATTCCGAAATATCTGGCTTAAGCTTAACATCTAAATTTATATCGCTGTTTAATTTGAGTTCTCTGACTATTGTCTGGTAGCCTAAATAGGAGATTTCTAAAACAGGGGTTGTATTCTTCAGAGTTATTGAATAAAACCCATACGTGTTGGAAGCAGTACCTTTACTACTTTTCTTATCATAGATTGTAGCCCCTATTAAAGGTTCTCCTGAAGTCTGATCATAAATATACCCATTTATTGTCCGGGTTTTATTTTCAGGTTTTTCATTGCTGGTTTTTTCTGTGCTATATATCGTTACTTTTTCTGCAATGACCTTATACCCGAGCGATGTCCCTTCAAAAAGATCATTCAAAACGAGCGACAGGGAAACATTATCATATTTTTTGGTGACCCTTTTGTTGAGCTCTTGTAAATTATTGTAGGCAAAGGCTATTTCTTCCTGTTGGGCTATCGTAACAAGGGCCTCTTTTAATGAGTTATCATAAAACTCAATACTTATAGTTTTATCCAGCACGTTTTCCTGGGAATATCCCTTTATCGAGAAAAACAGGAGAATCAGTAATTGCGCAATCGACCGGGACTTAATAGATTTCATATACATTTTGTTTGTCAACAATTTTAAGATTGCAGGATAAAGCCAAAATCTTGATGATATCTGATAAATTGGCATTGTTAAAGTCTGCTGTGAATTTGCACCTATTATTTTGGCTTTTTATAATGACTTGTTTAGGGTAAAATGAGTTTAAATCATTAACCACTTCTTCAAGAGGGGTATCGTTAAATATGAATTCCCCGGTTTTCCACGACATATAATTGATGTTTTTAGTGGCAGCCTTTTGTATTGTTTCCTTAGACACCTGTGCTGTAAACTCAGGTAACAGGTTTACACTTTTCCCTGAATAAAGCGATTTTACGTTTACCTTACCTGTTGTTACAGATATTTCGGTGATTTCCATATTGGAATTGATATTAAACGATGTACCCAAAACAGTTACTTCTGAGTGTTTTGTTTGAATTATAAATGGTTTATCCGGATTTTTGGCGATATTAAAATAAGCCTCACCAACTAGTTGTACCTTGTGGTCTTTTCCTCCGAATTTGCCTGGGTAACTAAGCTGGGCATTACGGTTTAACCAAACCCTGGAACCATCGCTTAATACAATTTCTTTACCTCTGTCGGTATTTCCAGCTATGGCCTGAATAACTTTGTGAACAACCTTTTGATTTACAATATAGGCAGTGGTTAGTACCAAAATAAATAGTGCTGCTATGGCTGCAATTTTTCTTATCCTGGCAGATATTGAAATGGTTTTTTGCTTTTTGGCTTCCAGCACCTTTATCCATGCTGCATTTTGATCATATTCACGGATGGTAATGATTGCATTGCTATTCCATATATGTCTGTAGGCATTATATTCAAATGGATTTTCTTCTTTGAATTGGCTTACAAGTTTTTCTTCATCCGTTGAGGACACTTTTTGAAAGTGTTTCTTTAGGATCAGGTTGAAATTGTCCATAGTTATAGTATTCTTTAACTATAAGTCGATGAAATTTTAAGGTACCCTTACTGCGAAATAAAAAATAGCTCAATAGTCCCCCAATTATCTTCAGAAAAGTCAGATTAACAATTAATAACTGATTTGTTGTTACTAACCTGAGTTCGATTAAAATTAGCGAGCTCAAATTTCAGTAAATGATTGATTTACAATATAAATTTTTGAG
>JBNKPU010000204.1:0-12541 GCA_050295515.1 Bacteroidales bacterium
TAAAAGTAAGTCAGAATTTCTGGCAAATATGAGCCATGAGGTCAGAACACCGATGAATGGTATTGTAGGTTTTGCTGAAATGTTAAATGAGCCGGAACTTGAAGCCGAAAACAGGGAATATTACACGAAGATAATAATTAATAGTAGTAATCAGCTTAAAAGGATTATTGATGATATTTTGGAGATCTCAATCCTTGAAACAAAGCAGGTTTCGGTATTGCCTAACGAGGTAAACCTTAATACTCTTCTTCTTAATGTTTTTTCTATTTATGACGATAAGGCAAAGGCGAATAAAACTCCTCTATTTATCCATAAAGGATTGAGTGATATTAGTTGTGTGGTACAAACAGATGAAGTAAAATTGTTGAAGATTTTGAATAATCTTTTGGATAATGCGATCAACTACACACATTCGGGTAAGATTGAGCTGGGCTATGATCTGGTGGGATTGGAGATTCAATTTTATGTTAAAGACACTGGCATTGGAATAAATAAAAACATGCAAGATGTTATTTTTGATCGCTTTTCTCAAGAGGATAAAAGTTTATCCAGTTCTTTTTCAGGTTTAGGGCTTGGACTTTCTATTGCCAAGCAAAACACAGAATTGCTTGGGGGCAAGATTTGGGTCGAATCCATTAAAGGAAAAGGCTCAACCTTCTTTTTTACTATTCCCTATAAACTTTCGGAGAATGTTTTGCAAGAAATAGAAATAGAAAAGGGATTCGAGATAAAATCGCAAAAGATTGATGTACTTGTTGGAGAGGATGAGGAGGTAAATTATTTGTTTATTGAAGCTTTGATAAAAAGGCTTGATTTTCAGGTTAACCCAATACATGCAAAAGATGGCAAAGAAGCTATAGATATTTTTAAAAGCCATAAGGATATTCCCATAGTGCTTATGGATATCAAAATGCCCAAAATAGACGGATTGGAAGCTGCAAGTGTTATCAAAAAGATAAATCCAAATACAAAGATAGTTATACTAACAGCATATACTTTTTTTGGGAAGGAAAAGCAAGAATTAATCAATGAATATGATGGATATTTGAGCAAACCTATTGAAAAGCAAGAATTCTTGGTCCTAATGAATAAACTATTGAAAGATTAGCAGGATAATCTATTGAGTAAAGAAAAAATCGTTCAATTCGTAAATATCATCCGAATTTAGCTGTGAATTAAAGTCAAAGAATGTATCAATAGCTTTCATCATTTCATCAAAGGAAATATATGAATCTTCGTTCAGGTCGATATGTTTGAACTTATCTGGTATTTCAGTTGAAGAAGTTCTATGGTAGTTGCTGTATGATGAAGGAGTTCTCACAAATAGGGCAACATCCTCACGGGATACGGCCTTGGACATATCCAATCGTTTAATAAGGTCGTCTTCAGATAATTCAACTCCCCTTTCGTCTACATAGGCCCCATATCTCGAGTTTGGCTCATCATCCATATAATTTGGTATGCCATCATAATCATCATCCAATGGACAACCCGATGTATCCACTTCAACCCCAAAGGGCGTATTTGGGCATTCATCATAGCCATCAAATCTTCCATCTGCATCTTCATCACCCATTAGCGTATTATCAAATTCACCTAAATCAACAAACATCTTATCCCATGATATAGTCTGATCACTTGAAAACAAATCGAGGTGCAATGAAAAATAGGTATAAAGAAAATCGTCGCTTCTTTTGTCCCCAATTACTGCTCCAGGTATATTTGGATCATTTTTAGAGCTAACATGGTCAATCAGGTCAGTAAAAGTGTGGTGGTATGAGCCGGCAATGCGGAACATGACCCGATCTGTCACCTGAAAATCAAGCCCCACATCAATCGGGACAGCAAATCCATATTGAGGATAATTCTTTCCTTGCCCCCAGTCAACAGAATTTCGTAAGGGAGTTTCGTAAATATAATCCCTGGGCAACAAAGGTGTTGTGGCAATGCCATTCTCAGGTAATGTTCTTATTGAACCATCACTCCAGTAATTGTATGGTATATTGCCTGCAAAGCTATCTATTCTGGAATCAAAAGTAAATGTCTCTATCCCAACAGAAATAAATGGATGTAGTTTTTTGAATGATTTATAAAAATGATCAAAATCGTAATTCAGGTTTATGCCAAAGGACATTATATCTGATTTGAAATTCAGGTTTCTTGAGAGGTCTACTACCCCTTCATTGTTTAAAACAACCTTTCTTTCACTGCCCGTGAGCGATCCGTATAAAAAAGTAAAATTGACCCTGAAAAAGTGGTTGTTATCTAAAAATGTGGCGACGTTTACCTTATATCCAAGTGTACCATTGAATGGCATGATATTAGGGTTACGCACATCACCAAGATAATTAAAGGCACCAACACCTACACCAATAACCGGCTTATAAACCGGATTCCAGTTTTCAACCTCTTCTGACAACAAATCTTCAATATCACCTTGCGCAAAGGTTATTACTGGAAAGACAGTAAAAAGTAGCAATACTATTTTAAGCCGGATGCTCATATCAGTTTATACGATTTCTTCAGAAAAAGTTACTATTTATACCATTTTTGATTTGCAATCATTAAGGCTTCCTGAACAGTTATTCTAGAGCCGTTATTATAAGCACTGACAAATGCATCATCAATTTCGGTTGTGTTCCATATGTGTACGCGGTAATCACGGGCTTGTTTGTACTCACTGAATGATCCTAAAGAGTATTTAATCCATCCTTCATGTTCTTCTTTACGAACTTCCTTGTCGAGCTTATATTTTCTAAAATAGCGTCGAACATTTACAGGTTCGTGGCCTGCAGCCAGCTGTACCCTATAGTAAATCCCTTCTTCAGGTTCGAGCAAATATTTACCGTTGGTCCTTTTATGTTTTGGTACCGGGGTGGTTACAACTTTTTCTACAACATCTTTTGTTTGATTCTCGTTGCTAGCTAAAGGCATGGAGGATAGCCCGGCTATTAATGTGTTGAGTTGGTCAACTGTAGTAATTTGTGCGAGGTCTTCACCAGTTTGTAAAATATCTATACTTACCGTTTTTGCTTCTTCTAAATATGAAAACTTACCGGTTAATTGAGGTTCTTCAATAAATTTATTAAAAGGCACGAGCTTATAGGAGACAATAAAGAAAGAAGACGCAGGTAAATTCATCCAGAGAAATTTTGCTGTGTTTTTTTTGTAAGTAAAAATGGCATCACGTTCTTTGATGGCTTGAACCCTATATCCTTTAGGAATAATTTCTTCTATTTTGGCAAATCTTTCTTTGCGCTCTTTGTTTACAAGCAGGGTCACTGTATAACTACCATCGGTTTCTTTAATGGGCTGTTGCCTGATGCAAGCAATTTGTGGTTCACCCAGGGCCGGTTTAATATAGGGGACTACTAATTTTTCATAGTCTTTTATATCAACAATCAGCGAAGGATCAATATTTGGAGACGGCAGTATGGTAATGGAGGCACTTTCAACATTGACAGATCTGCGTTCATTGTCTTCAATATATGAAAACTTACCATTGATATTAAAAGTTCCTTTTAGCCGGGGATCTACCTTGATCTTATAAGAAACCAAAAATTGTGATTCTTTTGGCATGGAAAGCCAGATAAAACGGGCTTTTTTATCATTAAAATCAAAATTGGCATTCGATGTAGTTACAGAAGTAGCAGTTAATCCTGCAGGCAGGTTTTGCAATAACCTTGAAAAGGATTCCAGATCTCCCTTATTGACAGTTACCTGTACCTCAAATTCATTGCCGGCAGTAACCTCTGATGGAGCATCTACTACGACAGAAATATCGCCTTGAACCAGTATCTTTAAGATTACTGCAAAAATGAAATTGACAAAGGGCACAAATAGTCTAATCATCAGGCATTTGTATTATAGTCTGCTAAAATTAAGCATTTCCTGCCATCTCAAAAAATGCCAGAACCTTCTAAAATCTGATAAAAACATCGTAAAACTAAGAAAAACAACAACATAGGGTTGTTAATTACTTTTTTATAATAAGTTAAAAACACCAAGTATCAAACAACCCTAGGTCTTAATATTGTAGCTATATAGAGACCGGTTAGAAGTTTGGGCTCAATAGATATTTAGTGTAGAATTTATCGATTTGATCAACAGCTTCTTCAGCAGTATCGACAATAGAAAACAGCTCCATATCTTCTGAACTGATATTTTTTTCCTGCGATAACATCACATCTTTAATCCAGGTAAATAATCCTTTCCAGTAGCTCGAGCCTACAAGAATTATTGGGAATTTCCCAATTTTCTCAGTTTGGATCAAAGTGAGGGACTCGAAAAGTTCATCAAGAGTTCCAAAACCACCTGGAAGTACAATAAATCCCTGAGCATACTTCATGAACATTACTTTTCGTACAAAGAAATGATCAAAAGTGATCAATTTGTCATTATCTATAAAGAAATTGGGTTCTTGTTCAAAAGGAAGGTCAATATTTACTCCTACAGACCTGCCTTTCCCTCTTGTGGCGCCTAAATTTCCAGCTTCCATAATACCAGGGCCTCCACCTGTTATAACTCCATATCCATGTTGTGTGAGCTGGTAGGCGATTTCTTCTGCCAATTTATAGTAGGTTGTTCCAGGCTCTGTTCTTGCTGATCCAAAAATTGACACACATGGTCCTATTCTGGCAAGTTTTTCAAAGCCTTCAACAAACTCAGACATAATCTTGAAGATCTTCCAGCTGTCTGATGTTTTAATCTCATTCCAGTCTTTTGGTTTGAAGGCCAGTTTTATTTTCTCTTCGCTTTTTGCATTGTCCATTGTCGTAAAAATTAATAGTTTGAGAGTTGTTTAGGTAGATTATTCTAATCAACCCATGAAAAATTAATTCAAAAATAGTAATTATACCGAAAGTTCCTCAAGTAAGTACTTCGCAGTATAACTTATTTTATCCTTGCTTATTTCTTCAGGTGTTCCTTCACAGATTATCTCACCTCCGCTCCGGCCACCTTCTTTGCCCATATCTATAATATAATCAGCAACTTTAATTACATCCAGGTTATGTTCAATAATAAGTACTGTATTTCCTTTATTGGCAAGTTTATTAAGTACATCGAGCAATACATGTATATCTTCAAAATGTAGGCCGGTAGTAGGTTCATCCAAGATATACATTGTTTTTCCTGTATCACGTTTGGCCAGCTCAGCTGCTAGTTTTATACGTTGGCTTTCTCCTCCAGATAGAGTAGTTGAAGGCTGTCCAAGTTTTATATACCCAAGGCCGACTTTTTGTATGGTCTTCAGTTTTTTGGTAATGTTCGGAATGTTCTCAAAAAACTCAACAGCCTGGTTTATGGTCATGTCTAGTACTTCACTAATTGAACGTCCTTTGTACTTTACCTCAAGGGTTTCTCTGTTGTACCTCTTTCCGGCACACTCTTTACACTCGACATAAACATCTGGCAGAAAATTCATCTCTATTGTCTGAAGGCCTGCCCCTTGACAGGTTTCACACCTTCCACCTTTAACATTAAATGAGAATCTTCCTGGTTTGTAGCCTCTTATTTTAGACTCACGTGTTTGAGTGAACAGCGACCGGATATCAGAAAAAACTCCTGTATATGTTGCAGGATTAGATCTTGGGGTACGTCCAAGGGGTGATTGGTCAACATCAATTACCTTATCGATATGTTCAAGCCCGATTATTTTTTTGTAAGGAAGGGGTTCTTGTTTACTTCGATAAAAATGTTTGCTCAATATTGGATATAATGTTTCATTGATAAGAGATGACTTTCCACTGCCTGAAACTCCTGTGACACAAACAAGTTTGCCAAGAGGAATTTTAACATCAATATTTTTGAGGTTATGGCCAGTAGCTCCTTTTATTTCCAATATTTTTCCATTTCCTGGTCTTCTTTCCTTTGGAATTTCGATGCTTTTAATGCCCTTAAGGTATTTTGCAGTCAATCCTTCAGTATTTAAAATATCCTTAGGTTTTCCTGAAAATATTATTTCACCCCCATGAATCCCGGCATGGGGTCCCAGGTCTACCAGATAGTCTGAGGTTAACATCATTTCTTTATCATGCTCTACAACAATTATTGAATTACCTGCATCCCTTAGGGCTTTTAGGGCATCAATTAATTTTACATTGTCTTTCTGATGTAACCCAATACTAGGTTCATCTAATATATAGAGAACATTTACTAATTGAGATCCAATTTGTGTAGCTAACCTGATTCTTTGGCTTTCTCCTCCTGAGAGGCTTCTTGAAGGCATATTGAGCGATAAGTAATCCAGTCCTACATTAAGTAAGAAATTCACCCTTGTTTTAAGTTCTTTTAGCACTTCAGAGCCAATGGTTTTTTGTCTTTCAGTCAAATGGGGCACAACTTTGTCGAGCCAGTCTGCAAGGCTTCCTATATCCATACTTGCAAGTTCTGCAATGTTTTTATCATGGATCCTAAAATAGAGTGATTCCTTTTTTAGTCTTTGTGCTTGACATTCAGGGCAGGTTACCTTTTTAATAAACTGTTGTGCCCAGCTTTGCTCCTTATTGTTATTGTCGGAGTTGTTTTGCATGTTGGCAATATAGTTCACTATACCTTCAAAGTTTAAAAAATAATTAGAAGAGCTGCCCAATGGGGTGTTTTCAAGCTTAAATGGCTCTTCTGAACCGTAAAGGATAATATTCAATGCATCTTCTGGAATCTTTTCAACAGATGTATCTAAAGTGAACTTATATTTTTTAGCTATAGAGTCTAGCTGCCAAAAAATCAAGGAATTTTTATAGGGGCCTAAAGGTTCAATGGCTCCCTTTTTAATACTCTTCTTTTTATCCGGGATAATTTTGTTGGCATCTATTTCGTTGATAATGCCCAATCCGTTGCATTTTGGGCAGGCACCCTGAGGTGAGTTAAATGAAAAACTATGTGGGGCAGGCTCTGCATAGGAAATGCCAGAAGTTGGGCACATTAACTGCCGGCTAAAATACTTGACCTGGTTTGTATCTTTCTCCAATAGCATCATGGAACCTTTACCGTGGTGCATGGCTTCATCAATTGATTTTTTTAACCTTTTTATATCAGTTTCAGTATTCTTAATGACCAATTTGTCTACAACTATCTCGATATTATGGTTTTTGTACCTGTCAACCTTCAATCCATGTTTGATTTCTGTAATTTCTCCATCTATCCTCACATTCAGGTATCCTTTGCGCAAAATCTGTTCAAACAATTCTTTGTAATGGCCTTTTCGGTTAAAAACAACAGGAGCAAGTGCATATACACGCTTCTCATCAAACATTTCGAGAATTAACTGCTGTATTTGTTCGTCGGTATACTTGACCATTTTTTCGCCTGTAACATATGAATAGGCAATTCCTGCCCTCGCATACAATAATCTTAGGAAGTCATAGATTTCGGTGGTAGTTCCTACAGTTGATCTGGGGTTTTTATTTGTGGTTTTCTGTTCAATACTGATAACCGGACTGAGACCAGTAATCTTATCGACATCGGGCCTTTCCATATTTCCCAGGAATTGTCGGGCATAAGCCGATAATGTTTCAATGTACCTTCGTTGTCCTTCGGCATAAATAGTGTCAAAGGCCAGACTTGACTTACCGCTTCCACTTAGTCCGGTAATTACAGTCAGGCTATTGCGAGGTATTTCTATATCTATATTTTTTAGGTTATGGACCCGTGCTCCATAAACCCGAACTGAATTTTCCCCTTTCATCTGAAATTTTTGTTATGCTTTAAATTTTTTCCCGAATACCCTTTTTGGGCACTTTTAATTTGTATGTTTTGCCTGACTTATTATTTAGCATACTGTCTCGCAACCAGGGATTGAGTTTCTTAAGGATTTTATAATTGGTGTTGTGCTCTTTGGCATAATCGGCCCAGCTGGCAATGGATTTATCAATTTCTACAATTTTATAGGGTATAGGTGGATATAAATCCTCTTGAGCCAGATAAAAATTGTATTTAGTTGGGTTTTCAAAAACTAGTTTAAAGGCTAAAATACGAAACAGATACCTTGCAGTTTCATCATTGAGTAGCAGGTTATAATAGTCAGTTTCCTTCTGTCTTTCAATTTGTCGGTCAATGCCTCTTCTGCCAACATTGTAACTTGCAGCTGTTATTGTCCAGTTATTGTATTTCTTTTTCGATTCCGAGATGTACTTGCAGGCTGCTTCAGTTGATTTTTCCAAATGGTACCGTTCATCAATTTCATCATTTACTTCCAACCCATAATCTTTTGCGGTCCCTTCCATAAGTTGCCAAAACCCCGTTGCTCCTGCTGGTGATACAACATTGTCAAAGCCACTTTCCGCAACAACCAGGTATTTAAAGTCATCTGGGAGTTCATTTTCCTGAAGTATCTCCTCAATCGTAGGAAAATAACGATTAGCTTTTTGTAACAACCAAATTGTTTGAGAGTGCCAATAACAATTCACACTCAGTTCCCTTTCCAGTTGCTCCCTAACATCAAAATACTCTAAGGGTACTCTTTCCCCACAAAAAAACAATGAATCTGGCATGGGTGGGGTTGAAACGATAATGTTTGTCTTTTCTGGTAATTCCGATGGTTCTGTATCTGAGCACCAAAAAAGGACAATAAGCATTGTAATAATTAGTGCTCCGCCAAGGGTAACCCGAATGCCGTTATTTTTCCTGTCCACAGTCATTTCAATTTTATAATTTTATAACACCCTCTAGCTCTAAAAGTTGATGAAAGCCTAAAACTTTCTTCATTTTATTTAGAATTGATAAAATGCAAAATTAATTAAAAAAAGAAGGGAAACAGGAAATTAGAAGCGGTATTTTACACCACTGTACACTCCCAGGCTATATGGCCTGACATTATTTGCATCATATACTTGAGAACCTAAGAAATATTTGAATTGAGGTTCTACCGACATGGTAATTTTACTGTTGATATCATAGCCAAATCCAATACCTAAGGTGCTACTATAATTTAGTGTGTTGGTACTTTGAGTTTCAAATTCAGTATTATATTCTGATGGAAGATCGACCTGAGTATAATTCTTGATTAGAAGGTTAGTGCTCAGCCCACCTAATAGCTGTAGGTTAAATCTTTTGTCGAGTAAGGCATATCGTGCAATAACCGGTATTTCAATGTATTCGTAATTTGTTGATGTGGATGGAGTATTATTAATGTCTGTAGTATTTATTAATGCCGCTTCATAATCACCTGCATTATTATTAATAGTATTGATTTTTTGTCCATCTATACTGTTTTCACTCTTACTAACAATTGTTACAGAATTATTTGGAAAGCGAACCACAACATCTGAAGATGAAACCTGGTAGGCCATTCCATCAAGCTCGGGCAATCTTGCCGGGTTGCTGTTGGCAAATGATACAGCAGCTTTGCTGTTTATACTGTATTTCGAATAATATATACCTGATTGAACTGAGAATCTTCTTGCAGGCTTATATTCAATATGAATACCAGCGGCATAGGCAATAGTACCGTATTCTTCTATATTGCTGTTATTAGCTGAGATATCATAGGAATTATCTTGGAATGATTCATTGCCAGTTGATACTGTACGAAAGGTATATTGTGGGCCCCCTTGTCCTCCAATAAACCATTGTCCTTCTGGTTTTGAATCATTGACAGCGTCATCGCTGGTCTGCCACTTAAAATTTTGTGTTTTTTGATCTGGCATTTCTTTTAGTGTTGGAATGCCATTGTTTTCTCTTTTTATCTCAGTTTCATCTGAGGCTTGTTCATTGTCATTGGCAACCAATTCTTCTGAACCGGTCACAGCAAAGTTATCATTGCTGCTTTCAATTAAATCACCCGATGGATTATTGTCATCAACCAGATCAGTTGCTTCAGGATTTGGAAGTACTGTTTTATTTTCAGTTTCTTTGTCAACAACCAATTTATTTGAGTAGGCTAAAACTGATATATCTTCCTGACTTGAGCGTACATTTTTCTGCTTGTTTGAATGATCTATTGGTTTTTGTAAGGGAACTGATTTTTCAACAGGTAAAGTATAATCCAATGCAGCAATATTTTGCTGGGGCTTATTATTAATGAGATACAATCCTAGAGCTGTTGTACCAAGAAATAGGGCAACAGAAGCTGCAACCTTCCAAAACAGTGGAATGACTCTTTTGGGAGCATTTTGAGATGCCAGTTTAGCTGCTATATTATCCCAGGCACCCATAGGTAATTCAGGAGAGTAATTTTTCAACTCATCCCTAAAAAAACCATCAATATTTTCTATCTCCTCTTTCATTGTCCTAAATATCCAACATTAATTGGCGAGCTGTAAAGCTGTTTAATTTTATCTTGTAATATCAGCCTTGCCCTGGATAAATTTGATTTTGAAGTACCTTCTGAAATGCCAAGCATATCTGATATTTCTTTATGGGAATATCCTTCGATGGCATACAAGTTAAAAACGGTCCTGTATTTTGGAGAAAGGTCCGAAACAAGCTTAATCAATTCTTTAGCAGTAATATTGCTGTTAATGTCTTCATAAGAATCGTTAAGTCCTTCCCGCCATCCATCCTGGATATTGATTACTTTATATTGCCCTCTGAATTTTTCAAGAGCAGTATTTACAAATATCCTTCTCATCCAGCCTTCAAAAGAACCTTTATTCTCAAATTGATGGATTTTCTCAAAAATCTTTAAGAATCCATCTTGAAGAACGTCCTGGGCATCGGCTTCATTTCCACCGTAGCGCAAACAAATGCCATACATTTTAGGCCCAAAAAGCTCATACAAATCTTTTTGTGCACGGGTATCCCCTCGCTGACAACCAGCAATTATATGTTCAACCTGTTCATTCAAGAAGTGAAGATTGTTCTTCAAAGTTAAAATAATCCTCCCTTTTTTGTTCAATTTCAGTTATTTAATTTGTTGTCAGCAATATTATGATGAATAAGTGGCACTATTGGTTGCGTTGTTTTTTATTTTTTTAGCATTTCAACTGCAATTTTTTCCTTCTTGGTACAGTTCTTGTTTTTAAAGCTTGAAATTATAAACATTACATAAGTGCTGTTCAACAAATATTTTAAGTAGTAAAGGCAACCTTTTATATAGTAAGGTCTCTTTTAATTATCAAACCAAATGAACCCATAACATGAAACGAATTACTTTGATTATCTTTGTATTTGTAGTAGGATCTATATTATGCCTGGAGACTTTAAAAAAATCACAGGCAGGGGAACAGACGGATTCATCGGCTGACGGTATTCGGGCAGACAGTTCAATTGCACAATCCTTCCAGGTGCAATCTTCTATAGAGGTTCAACCTCTCAAATAATTTTACACTTAAATTTAATAACGTTCAAAAACGGACACTAGTTGTTGCAATTCAATACATGCAAGCTAAAAATCCACATTCTGAACATCTATTTTAAACACATAAAATCAGATAGTTATGAGTCTGTGGCATATATGTTGTAAATAGTCAGAAACATTTAACAAAATTACGCTATGGTAGAATTATCCGGGTTGCATAAATCTTACGTTACAGGGTCAAACAGCTTACACGTTTTAAAGGGTATCGATTTAAACATTAAAGCTGGTGAGATGGTCTCAATAATGGGATCATCTGGATCTGGAAAATCTACATTATTAAATATTATTGGTATCCTTGATACTTACGATAAAGGTTCTTATACATTGAATGGCAAGCAAATAAAGGGCTTATCTGAAAAACAGGCGGCTTGGTACAGAAATCAAATGATTGGATTTGTTTTTCAATCATTTAACCTCATTTCTTTTAAAAATGCCTTGGAAAATGTAGCCCTGCCCCTTTATTATCAAAAAGTAAGCAGGAAGAAAAGAAATAAGATAGCTGCAGAATACCTTGAGAAAGTTGGACTCTATGAGTGGGCAGATCACTTACCAAGTGAAATGTCTGGAGGACAAAAGCAAAGAATTTCGATTGCCCGAGCCCTTATAGCCCAGCCTAAAATAATTTTGGCAGATGAACCAACCGGTGCTTTAGATACCCAAACTTCGTATGAAGTAATGGACATTTTTAAAGAAATCAATGATGCTGGAATAACAGTAATAATTGTTACCCACGAAAAAGACATCTCTGAACGTACACAACGGATTATACAGTTAAAAGATGGTTTGATTGAACGTGAATACCAACCTAAACTAAATCTGAGTTATGCTTGATTTTGGAGTTTGGCAAGAGATATTCAGCACCATGAGCAAAAACAAGCTCAGGACTTTTCTAACTGCTTTTAGTGTTGCATGGGGCATTTTTATACTCATGATTCTTCTTGGTGCCGGTAATGGATTGTTGCGTGGTGTAATGCATAATTTCAGCGATGCTAAAAATGCAATCTGGATGTGGGGAGGAAGGACTTCAGTAGCTTATGAAGGGATGAATGTTAGCCGGAGCATTTCCTTCAGGAATGATGATCTGGATTTTATTCAAGCGGTAGATAAAAACATTGATAATGTTTCTGGAAGAATACAGCTCTGGGGAGGTGAATACCATACAAGTTATAAAAATGAGTATGGTGATTTTGGAATACAGGGAATATTGCCTGGGCACCAGGTAACCGAAAATGTGCAATTGAG
>JBNKPU010000205.1:0-50820 GCA_050295515.1 Bacteroidales bacterium
AAGTTTATTAGTGCAGGTGAAAAGATGGAAGCGATCGAACTTTTCCATCCATCACGTATGGCAGACAGGATACTGGGCATGGGTGATATTGTTTCACTCGTTGAACGTGCACAGGAACAGTTTGATGCTGATGAAGCGAGAAAGCTGCAACAGAAAATAGCTAAAAACCAGTTTAATTTTAACGACTTTATATCCCAGATTCAGCAAATTAAGAAAATGGGAAATATAAAAGATCTGGCAGCAATGATACCTGGTGTTGGCAAAGCTATGAAAAACCTTGATATTGATGACGATGCCTTTAAGGGAATTGAAGCCATAATCTTTTCCATGACAAATCATGAACGGGAAAATCCATCTGTCATTAATGGAAGCCGGAGGAAGAGAATTGCTGATGGTAGTGGCACATCAATCCAGGAAGTCAATAAATTGTTAAAGCAATTCGATGAAACACGCAAACTCATGAAGATGATGCAGGGAAATAAAAATTTAGGACGAATGATGGGTGCAATGCGTGGTAGATAGTGACAAATATAAAGAGATAGATATGGAACTTATTGATGGCAAAAAGATATCGGCAGAAATAAAAGAAGAGATTGCAAACGAAGTAGCTCAAATTAAAGCTGATGGAGGTAAAACACCGCATCTTGCAGCTGTATTGGTCGGTCATGACGGTGGAAGTGAAACCTATGTTGCACATAAAGTGAAAGCGTGTGAACAGGTTGGGTTTAAGTCTACATTATTGCGGTTCGAGGACGATATAACAGAAGAGCAGCTACTAAAAACAGTAGAACAATTAAATAATGATTCAGATATTGATGGTTTTATTGTTCAGCTTCCTTTGCCTAAGCATATCTCTGAAAATAAAATAATTGAAGCAATTCATCCGGAGAAAGATGTGGATGGTTTTCATCCAGTAAATGTTGGTCGGATGTCGATAGGTTTACCCTCTTTTGTTTCTGCAACACCTGCAGGTATACTTGAGTTGATAAAACGATATGGTATATCAACCTCAGGGAAAAACTGCGTTGTAATTGGCAGGAGCAATATTGTAGGTCGCCCGGTAAGTATTTTGCTTTCGCAAAAAGCTGAAACTGGCGATGCTACAGTTACAGTTTGCCACAGCCGCACAAAGAATCTTAAAGAGGTTTGCGCCCAGGCTGATATTATTGTAGCAGCATTGGGAATGCCCGGATTTTTAAAAGGTGATATGGTTAAAGATGGGGTAGTAGTGATTGATGTGGGCACAACCCGTGTAAAGTCAGATAAAACAAAATCGGGTTGGAAACTTCGTGGAGATGTTGAGTTTGATGAAGTTGCCCAAAAGTGTTCATATATTACACCTGTCCCTGGAGGAGTTGGTCCGATGACCATTGTTTCGTTATTGCTGAATACACTTAAAGCTGCTAAAAAAGAAATATATTAATTGTTTTTATTTTTGCAGTAAGTTTTTTTTGATTTGATAAAATTATTAACCGCCTCTGATCGTTTATTATTATTGACATCTGTATAGTTATCAAGATTTATTGTTAATATCTGGGGGTTGTAACAAAAAATAGAATTAGTAATTTAGATGTACTAATCAAAGGCCATGCAGGAAAGTTTTGACCATTATTTTGAAGAGGAAAGCCTTTACAAAGCCATCAGCCGGTTTGAGGACATGGTAAAAGCTAATACCACGTACTATTTTGATGTTTGTGAGTTTGAGATTATTATTGATTATTACCTTGATCAACACAATTTTACTCACGCCGAAACTGCAATTTTAGCTGGAACATGTCAACACCCATCATCATCGGAGATAAAGTTTAGGCTTGCCCAATTGTACATCCAAACAGGAAAGCCTGCCAAAGGGCTTCGTTTGCTTCGTGATGTAGAGAAACTTGAGGAATCTAATTCTGACTTTTACCTTTTGAAAGGATCAGCACTTAACTTATTAGGAAAAAAAGAGGAGGCCTCCAAGGCATTTGACAAAGCAATTCGGTGTGCAACAGAAGGTAAGGATGATGTGATCTATAACATTGCCTATTCTTATATTACAACAAGAAGATATAAATTGGCAATTAAATATTTGCTGTTGGCTCATCAGGTCAATCCGGTAAATACAAGTGTTATCCATGAAATTGCTATGGTGAGTGAAAGGATCGATAACTTACCAGTAAGTATTGAGTATTACAAAAAGTATCTTGATATTGATCCATTCAATGATAATGTCTGGTTAAGCCTTGGTATGGCATATTCAAATGTTGGAGATATAGACAAAGCACTGGAAGCTTATGATTATGCCATTGCAATTGATCCGGAAAATATTAGTGCACTATTTGCCAAAGCTAATTCTTTGGTAGCAGTAGGTAAAAACAAAGAAGCTATTGGTCCTTATTCAGAAATAATTGATATTGAACCTGACAACACCCAAGCCTACACATATATTGGTGAATGTTATGAAAAACTGGAATTCTATAAAAGATCAATCTATTACTTTAAAAGGGCAATAGATATTGATGATCAGTATGGAGATGCTTGGTATGGTTTGGGAATTTCCAATTTCCAGCAAGAAAAATATGATGAAAGCATAGAGTTTTTCTCAAAAGCAACATCAATTGATCCTGAAAATTCTGACTATTGGTTTATGCTAGGAGAAACTTACAGAAAGCTTGCTATGCTTGAAGAATCTGCTGGAGCCTATAACAGGGTAATCGAACTTGACCCAACCGATCATGAAGCTTGGGTTTGTCGTGCCGAATTGAGCCACAAAGATAATAACGATATTAAAGGCGCAATTAGGATTTTAATGAAAGCATATGAGTTTAATTCAAATATATCTTTGATCAATTATATGCTTGGTTCTTATTGCTTGAATAACAATCAGGTTAAGCTCGGATTAAAACATTTTGAAAAAGGACTTGGTATTAATTATGAGGAGCATAAAAGCTATTTAAATGATTTGCCAGGCAAAGCTAAAAACTTATTAAGTCCACTTATTAAGAAATATAAATCAGGTCAGGAATCCTAAAACTAATTTCATTATATCCCATAGCCTGCTTTGTATTGTTAAAGCAGGTTTTTATTTTTATAGATATTTATTAAAACTAGATTGCCATCATGAACTATTATTTGCCTTTTATGCCTGAAAGGCCTTCTAAACCAAGAAACGAAGGACTAACTATGATGATGGACAAAGGCTTAGGCCTTCGGCAAACCGAAGATTTTATTCAAGCCTCTGGCCGCTTCACCGACTTCGTAAAATTTGGCTTTGGAACATCAATGATTACTGAGAAACTGGATGAAAAGATAAAGCTGTATAAATCAGCCAATATTCGTCCCTATTTTGGTGGTACATTGTTTGAAGCTTTTATTATTCGGAACATGTTTGATGATTACCGGAAATTTATCGACAAATATGGACTTGATTTAGTTGAAGTTTCTGATGGATCTATGATCATTCCTCACGACAAGAAGCTGGAATATATATCTACACTTGCAAAGCAATGTACTGTTTTGTCAGAAGTTGGATCAAAGGTGAAAGGTGTGAATATTCCTCCCGATGCCTGGGTAGAACAGATGATCACTGAGTTAGAAGCCGGATCATACAAGGTGATTGCCGAATCGAGGGAAAGTGGAACTATTGGAATTTACAATAGCGATGGTTCAGTAAATGAAAACCTGATCAATAAAATAACTGAAAAGCTGAAACATTCTGACATAATTTGGGAAGCACCAAATGGAAAACAACAGGTTTGGTTTATTAAGATATTTGGGGCCAATGTAAACCTTGGAAATATTGCTCCGGATATCGTTTTTCCACTTGAATGTCTCAGAGTTGGCTTAAGGGGTGATACTTTTTTTGACTCATTGCCTGAAGAAATGCAGGGATTGAAGCAATTATAACTTGCTGAAAGTTTCCACGTATTCTGTAAAGTACTGATCTGCTGATTTACGTCTATACTGCAATACCCATCTGGGATGAGGTAAGGCAATAATATTTCTGAAATAGCCTTTTTCCTTATTCAGTTTTAAAAGGAATTCAAGGTTTTTGCCTTTGCCAATACAAATGCAGAAATCCCGGTTGTTCAGTATATCGATTTGTTTTTCAATGGTCTCTATTATAAAAGGTCTGGTATGTTCAAAAAGTTCCTTGTTGTCATAATAGTTAAGATTTAAACCGTTTTGCACAAAACCCAGTGGACAAATGGCCGAAAGATGAAATTTTGAATAAAAATTTTCCGGACCTCCAAATAGATTGATGGCTTCATGAATAAAAGTAGCTGATAACTCAGGTTTCTTGTCAAAATCATTTTCAAGACCCAAGTTTTTTTTAAGAAGTATTGGATCTGTAAAAGAAATTCCTGTTACGCCAGCTCCAAATCTCCCTGGGTTTATACCTAGAGCTAGAATTCGTGAATTATTGTCGCTGTAATATTTTCTGAAGAACTTAGAGCAGATTTCAAGAACACTTTCAGATTTGTATGGATTTAGTACCTTAATATTTGAGCCTTTTGGAGGGGGAAGTTCCAAATCATTGTAGAACATTATCAGATTTTCTGCCAGATCTTTCATTTGCATGTTACATTTAGCTATTTGGTAATAAAATCAATATCGTTTAAGGAATTTTTACTTCCTGATTAATTCCGTTTGTATATCTTAGCGCAAAATTTCAAATATAGTTTATTGTGAAGAATATTAAATATTATCTTGTTTTGGCACTTAAAGGTTGTGGTATGGGTGCTGCTAATATTATACCTGGTGTCTCAGGAGGAACCATAGCCTTAATAACAGGAATATTCGAGGAGCTTATCGACTCAATAAAATCCTTCGACATTGCGGCATTAAAGCTGTTGTTCAGTGGGAAGTTTAAGACATTTGCCAACCATATAAATCTATGGTTTTTAATTTCTGTGTTTGGAGGTGCCATAGTTAGTGTCTTTTCATTAGCAGTCTTGCTTGATTATCTTTTTCTCAATTATAATATACAGGTCTATGCTTTTTTCTTTGGTTTGATATTGGCTTCTGTGTATTTTGTGGGTAAAACTATCGAAAGATGGAATGTAGGTGTGATTGTTAGTTTTATCATAGGAACTGGCATTGCCATTACAATATCTTTATTACGGCCAGCATCGGAAAATGATGGGTTCATTTATTTGTTATTATGTGGGGTTGTAGCAATATGTAGCATGATACTTCCTGGTTTATCAGGATCTTTTGTATTGCTGCTTTTGGGCAATTATTACCTTATTATGGTAAGAGCTGTCAAAGATGTCGATTTGGCAATTATTTTCCCAGTTGGAGTTGGGGCTGTTGGTGGTCTAATAGCGTTTTCACATTTACTTTCGTGGGTATATAAAAAATTTAGAGACCAGACAATATCAATCTTAACTGGATTTATACTGGGATCTTTAGCCATTTTATGGCCCTGGAAGAATGAAATCATCAATGAAGAGCTAACCAGGTTCAAAGGAGAAAAGGTTATTGAAGGCTATGAAAGGTTTATTCCAGATAGTTTTAACATGGAAGTTTTTTCGGTTATTGCTCTAATTATTATAGGTGTGTTTTTTATTTGGGCCATTGAAAAATTAGCTTCAAAACAAGACGTTTAAGAATTGTGTTAAATGAGAAAATTTGGTTTAATAGGATACCCCCTGGGACACTCCTTCTCACAAGGATATTTTACAGAAAAATTTAAGAAAGAATCTATTCTTGATTCTGAATATACTAATTACCCAATAGAATCTATAGATAGGTTACCCGAGGTTATTGAGAAAAATCCGGAGTTGATCGGATTGAATGTAACCATACCTTACAAGCAAGATGTTTTTAGGTTTCTTGACGAATTGGATCGCGATGCAGAGGAAATAGGTGCAGTAAACACGATTAAGATTAATAGAGGCAATAAGCCTGGGGATTTCACTCTTAAAGGGTACAATACAGACGTATATGGTTTTGAAAAACCACTTATAGATGTTATTCAGAAGCACCATACCAAAGCTCTTATCTTAGGGACTGGTGGGGCTGCCAAAGCAGTAAGTTGGGTACTTGAAAAACTTGGAGTCGATTATAGATATGTTTCGAGAAATCCTAAACGTGATATCGATTATTCATATTCTGATTTACCAGATGATGTTGTTGCTCAATCAACAATAATAGTTAATACTTCTCCGCTTGGTATGTACCCGAACATTGATAGTAAACCCGAAATTAATTATAAGCAGGTTACTTCTAAGCACATTCTTTACGACTTAGTGTATAATCCTGAAGAAACTGCATTTTTAGAACAAGGGAAAATAAGAAAGGCAATCACAATAAATGGATTGCCTATGCTTTATGTTCAGGCCGAAAAAGCCTGGGAAATTTGGAATTTCTGATTAATATGTTTTAAATGCCATTTCGCTGAGTTTTGAACTCATTTTTATACTCCTGTCATTTGCGTTAGATGGCTTAATTTCAAATTTCAGCTTGTCGCCAACAATCAGGAAATTAATAGCAGCACCTTCTTCAATTGCTCCGTTTTTTTCTGCAATAATAAGAGTGCTTTTGCTGCCAATAGCCTGTGTAACTTCAGCCATTTGTTTAGTTTTATTGAATGGAATAAATAAAATATGACAGTTTGCAATTTCAGTTGGGCTGTTGAATTTTCTAACTTGAATAGGTTGACTGCCAACAGACTTGTTTGCAGTGTAGTTTTCTAGCTCTGTTAAAGTAAGTGATGAGCCGAAAACTCCTATTATAAAAGGTCCGGATTTGTAACTGTCAGGCCATTCAATAAGTCTTGAGAAGTTATAAATAAACATGGCTTGGGCCTTGGGTATTCCAGTTTGGGCGTTGGCCACAACCATTATGATAAGTATAACTAAAAAACTTGTAATTTTCTTCATAATCCCCTTATTGTTTATCAATTTTAACGAACAATTTAATGAAATGTTTCTGTATTTCTAAAAAAAAATACTAACATATCCTTTATAACCCCTTAATTTCATAAGGGTATTCAATGTCAACAAGAAAAAGTCCATAGGCAGGAACCGACATTCCGGCACTACTTCTATCTTTCTTTTCAATGATCTCGCAAAATCCATCAATGGTAATTTTTTCCATACCTACTTCAATTAATGTGCCAACCACGGCACGTACCATGTTTCTTAGGAAACGGTCGGACCTTATAGTAAAAATAAACATGTTTTTATCTTGTTCCCATTTCGCATATTGTATGTGGCAAATGTTCGTCTTAACATCTGTATGTAACTTACTAAAACTTGTAAAATCTTTATAATCCATTAAAATTTTAGAAGCCTGGTTCATCCTATCAAGGTTTAGATTTAGATTCTGCTGCCAACAAAATTCTGAGAAGAATACATCCTTAGATTTCGATATATAATATTTATAGGTCCTGGATAAAGCATCAAAACGACTATGGGCCTTATTGCTCATTTTATAAATACCATATACAACGATATCCGAAGGGATTAGTTTGTTGATTTTATAGATAAAGTTTTCAGGTGAATCTATTCTATTTACCGTTGTGTCGTAATGTGCATAAAAGTTTCTTGCATGAACCCCAGTATCAGTCCTTCCGCATCCGGTAATTTTTATTTGTTCTTTGTGCAAAATTGAGAAAGCTTCCTGCAACCTTTCCTGAATACTGTCAGCATTGGGTTGGATTTGCCATCCATGATAATTTGTCCCTTTATAAGCAAGGTGTATAAAATACCTGTTCATATAGCCATAAAAGTAATTAATTGCTAAAAAAAACATTGACTTTTACTCTTAACATTTTTTAACAAAGCTTAAGTGTCAGTAAAACAATAATTTACAGTATTGTAAAAAATGTAGTCTATGAATCACTTTTAAAAATGACTACTTTCGATTTCGTTTTTAATTAATAAGAAAATATCCATAATTATGAATCAGGAGAATGTTAACATTAAGGAGATAAACGATAAAATTCAAAAAGAGAGCTCGTTTGTTGACCTAATTAACATTGAGATGAGGAAAGTCATTATTGGCCAACAACATTTGATTGATGGCCTATTAATAGGCTTGTTGTCCGATGGACATATTCTGCTGGAGGGTGTTCCCGGTCTGGCAAAAACATTAGCTATCAATACGCTGGCCAGTATCATCGATGCAGATTTCAGTAGGATTCAGTTTACACCGGATTTACTTCCGGCAGATTTGTTGGGTACAATGATCTACAGCCAGAAGAAAGAAGAATTTCAAGTTAAACAAGGTCCGATTTTTGCTAATTTTATTTTAGCTGATGAAATAAACCGTTCACCAGCAAAAGTTCAAAGTGCTTTACTAGAAGCTATGCAAGAAAAGCAAGTGACCATAGGATCAACATCTTTTAAGCTGCCCAAACCATTTTTGGTAATGGCAACACAAAACCCTTTGGAACAAGAAGGTACTTATCCTTTGCCCGAAGCACAAACAGACCGTTTCTTGTTAAAAGTTGTGCTTGATTATCCAAAAAAGGAAGAAGAAGCATTAATTATTAAGGAAAATCTTGGACAAACATTTCCAACATCGAATTCAATACTTAAGCCTGAAGATATTATGAAGGCCAGGGATGTTGTGAAAGAAGTCTATATGGATGAAAAAATCGAAAATTACATCCTTGATATTGTGTTTGCTACAAGATATCCGGAACGGTATAAGCTTGATAAATATACGAACCTGATCAATTATGGAGGATCTCCCAGGGCAAGTATTAGTCTAGCTAAGGCTGCAAAAGCATATGCTTTTATTAAAAGTAGGGGCTATGTTATTCCTGAAGATGTGAGGGCCGTGTGCTACGATGTGTTAAGGCACCGTATTGGGCTTACCTATGAGGCAGAGGCTGAAAATATTACTGCTGAGGATATAATTACAGGAATATTAGATTCGGTAGAAGTACCATAATAGGCTATTAATGAAGGTTATTGTATTAAATATAGTATTACTGTTTTTGGGATTTCCGCAGGAAAACACCTTCTTTTCTTCAAATTACATGGGAATGCCTATGGAGGAAATTAAGAAGAACATGCTCGAGAAGCACCGTACTTTAAGGCTGAACAGTAGTACAAAAAATGAAAAATACAATTACCTGAAATATGAGGATCAAATCAATGAGATTACTGTATTGTTCTTTTTGAACGACAATAATACTTGCAAGAGGATAAGGCTGATGAGTGATTATTCCAATATCAACGACATCCTTGAAGATTTGAACTCTAATTATGAAGAAATTGCCAGAGATAAATGGCAATATTCAGCTGATAGTAATGAATTTGCGGTAATTCTTGATAAAGGTGACTGGTTCTTTACTGTCACAGTAAAAAACAAAGCAGAGGATAAATAATGGATACTACAGAAATTTTAAAAAAAGTACGTAGGATTGAAATAAAAACAAGGGGTATCTCTCAACACATATTCGCAGGGGATTACCACAGCACTTTTAAGGGAAAGGGTATGGCTTTTAGTGAGGTGCGCGAATATCAATATGGCGATGATGTCAGGAATATTGACTGGAATGTCACAGCCCGTTTCAATCATCCCTATATTAAGGTGTTTGAAGAGGAAAGGGAGCTAACAGTTATTCTATTGATAGATGTTAGTGGTTCCCGTGAGTTTGGTTCGTCTGAATTGTCAAAGAAGAACTTGATTACTGAGGTTTCAGCAGTGCTTTCATTTTCGGCTATTCAAAACAACGATAAAATCGGTGTTATTTTGTTTAGCGATAAAATTGAGATGTTTATTCCCCCGCAAAAAGGAAGGCAACATATTTTAAGGATAATTCGGGAATTAATTGAATTTAAGCCTAAAAGTAAAGGGACGAACATTACACAAGCATTACAATATTTTACCAATGTAATAAAGAAAAGATCAGTTGCCTTTATGATTTCTGATTTCATTGACGAAAACTATAGTGATTCGATCAAAATAGCTTCCAAGAAGCATGACCTGATTGCACTCAGGGTTTTTGATAAAAGAGAGTCGGAATTGCCCTCTGTTGGCCTTATCCAGATGGATGATGCTGAAACAGGTAAAAAAATTTGGGTAGATACCTCAAGCAAGAAAGTCAGGGAACTATACCGGGCAAATTATCAAATGAGACAAAAAGAGATAGATGATACTTTATTAAGATATGGAGTCGATTCAGTCGTTCTTGATACCCAATCAGATTATATTAAACCCTTAAAATCGTTGTTTAAAAAAAGAGTCTAAGGCTATGAATATTCATCTAGCTAAGAAATACATCCTTTCAATTGCTGCTATATTTATATTGATGAACTTGTCTGCGCAATTGGTTACAATTGAGACTCAGTTGGATACCCAAAGGGTTGAGCTGGGAAGAACTGCAGAGCTTAAATATACAATCAATAAAAATACAGATGATGTTGTGCTTTTGCCTGTATTTGGTGATACAATATTTGACGGCATTGAAATTGTTGGGAATGTAAAAATTGATTCCATCAATCTAAAAGATAACAAGGAGCTTTTAGAACAATCAGTTAATATTACTTCCTATGAAATAGGCATGAGATATATACCGGCTCAGCCTTTTCTGTTTAAGAGTCCACTTGGAGATGACACGTTGTTGTCAAATCCAACCTATCTTGAAGTTGTTGGGGTTGCTATTGATACTACAGGAGTAATAAGGGATATAGCTCCAGTAGAATGGGTAATGCCCACATTTAGGGATTTATGGCCTCTGTTTGTTGCACTGCTTCTAATAGCTGCTATCATTTTACTGGTTGTTTATGCTTCAAAACAAAAAAATAAGGATCACCTGGATGGTTTGGTGATAAAAAAAGTTGAGCCTGCACATATTATAGCGCTGCGCGAATTAGATAAACTTCAAGCACAAAAGCTTTGGCAGCAGGGACTGGTTAAGGACTATTACTCTAAACTGACGGACATTATCAGAAAGTATATTGAAAATCAGTACCATGTGAATGCGCTAGAGGAGACAACACGAGAGATACTGGAGGATATCAATCGTATTGGGGTTGCGGATCAAATCAACATGAAGCAGCTTGAATACTTATTAAACATAGCTGACCTGGTAAAATTTGCCAAGGGAGAAGTAAATCCAGAAGATAATTTAGAGCAACTGGATGTAGCCTATAATTTTATCAAGGAATCCAGAAAGGCTGTTTTGAAAGATGAAGTCCAGACTTCAAAGGAAGCCTTGGATGAAAAATTGTCCAGTAGTTATTTTTTATCAACAAGAATTAAGAAGTCCCAAGGACTAAGTGACTTAGAGATATATAATATGTTGGATAAGGGGGCAAAAATTGTTCAATATTCATATGCTATATCTATTATAGTTATGACGTTTAGCCTTAATACAAAACCATATTTAATACCTAAGGGTAAAAATGGTAAAAAGGAGGGGATTATTTTTTCAATAATTACCATACTGCTTGGTTGGTGGGGTATACCTTGGGGTCCTGTGCGCTCAATAAGAGCATTGATAACTAATTATTCAGGTGGTAAAAAAGTACAAATACATTAATAGTTATGGTTTTAGGAGTTGATTTTGCACGTCCTGGTGTTTTGTATTTTTTGTTGGTGCTAGTGCCATTGATAGCTTGGTACATTTTTAAGCAGAGCAAGTCGAATGCTTCTGTTAGGATGAGTTCAATAAAAACCTTGTCAGGCATTGGGGTCTCTTACAAACAGTATCTGCGGCATGTTTTATTCTCTATTCGTCTTATTGCTATTGCATTATTGATCATGGCATTGGCGCGCCCTCAGAGTATTGATCGCTGGGAGAATGTCGATACAATGGGTATTGATATTATGATGTCCATAGATATTTCAAGCAGTATGTTGGCCAGGGATTTTAAACCTGATCGGTTGGAAGCTGCAAAAGCTGTTGCCACTGAATTTATCTCGGGTAGAAGAAATGACCGGATAGGGTTGACTATTTTTAGCGGTGAGAGTTTTACTCAATGTCCACTGACAACAGACCATGCAGTTTTAATTAACCTATTCAGGGATGTGAAAAGTGGAATGATTGAAGATGGTACAGCCATTGGTCTTGGTCTTGCAAATTCAGTGAACCGTTTGAAGGATTCAGATGCCATTAGCAAGGTAGTAATACTACTTACAGATGGGGTCAATAATCAAGGTGTGATTGATCCTTTAACTGCAGCAGAGCTTGCTAAAACATTTGGAATTAGGGTTTACACTATTGGTGTAGGTACCCAGGGGGAAGCGGATTATCCTATGCGTGATTTCTGGGGACGCATTGTTATGAGAAAAATACCTGTTGAAATCGATGAAAATACATTGAAGCAAATCGCAGGTATGACGGATGGGAAATATTTCAGAGCTACTAATAACAATAGCCTTAGGGAAATCTATAAGGAAATTGATGAGTTGGAAAAATCTAAAATCAATGTAAAGGAATTCAGCCGAAGAGAAGAGCAATTTATGCCTTTTGCTTTTGCAGCTTTATTGCTCCTATTATTGGAGCTAGTAATTAATAAAACAATATTACGATCTATACCTTAAGTTTTTAAAATGTTTAGATTTGAAAATATATATAATTTGTTTTTTCTGGCAATAATCCCAGTGTTGTACATCGGATTTTATATTTACCAGAAAAACCTCAAAAGAAGAATGGAAGCTTTTGCAAGTTCTGCAATGATGGCTGAGCTTATGCCTGAATATTCCAAATCAAAAGCTGTTCTTAAGTTTAATATTCTGATTTTGGCTTTGGCATTTATCATTGTTGCATTGGCCAGGCCTCAGTTTGGATCTAAGCTGAGGGAAGTGAAAAGAAAGGGGATAGAAATGATTGTTGCTTTAGACGTTTCCAACAGTATGATGGCAACAGATATTTCACCAAACCGGTTAGAACGCTCGAAACAGGCATTGTCTACTTTGATGGGTAAAATGAAGGATGATTTAATTGGTATGATTGTGTTTGCTGGAGAAGCATATACCCAATTGCCTATTACAACGGATTATGCTTCGGCACGTATGTTCTTGTCAAATATTACAACCGATATTGTTGCAAGACAAGGTACTGCTATTGGAGAAGCTATTAACCTCGCACGTAATTCTTTTACACAGAATGAGGCATCAGCAAAAGTAATTGTAATAATTTCCGATGGAGAAAACCATGAAGGAAATGCTATAGAGGCTGCAAAACTTGCAAACCAGGAAGGGATTACAATTTATACTATTGGCATGGGCTCACTTGACGGCTCATTAATTCCTAAGAAAAATGGCTCTGGCTTTGTAGCCGATAAGCAGGGAAATCCGGTAACCACAAGAATGAATGCCGATATGTTAAATCAAATCGCCGTAAATGGGGGTGGTAATTTCTATCAGGCATCGACAAGTAATGTAGGTTTGAACAAGCTATATAATGAGTTGAAAAAGATACAAAAAGCAGAACTGGAAACAAAAGTCTATTCTGAATATGATGATCAGTATACATATTTAATTTTGGTGGCTTTAATTCTTATTGTAGTCGACTTGTTCTTAGTAAACAAAAAAAATAAAAAACTTAGTCAAATAAAACTGTTTGATTAGCATGAAGAAATTTGCACTAATATTATTTACAGCATTTGCCATCTATTCAAGCTATGCTCAAAGTCCTGGTAAACTGGTTAGAAAGGGCAATTATGAGTTAATGGGCGGAAATGTTGGCGAGGCCGAAATAAAATACAGGAAAGCATTAGAGGAAAAACCTGGTTTTTCGACAGCAAATTATAACCTGGGCAATACAAAGTACATGCAGGAGGAATATGAAACTGCAATCCAGAAATATAATGAAGCCATTGCCGGGAGTGATAATCCCCAACAATTGTCAAATTATTACTATAACCTTGGAAATGCATTGTTTAAAAGTGAAAAACTTGAAGAAAGCATAACAGCCTTTAAAAATGCTTTAAGAAATGATGCAAATAATGAAGATGCAAGACATAACTTGTTTTTGGCGCAACAACTCCTGAAACAGCAAAAACAACAACAGCAGCAACAACAGCAAGACCAAAAAAAGCCGCCAGAACCTACTGAGTTTGCAAAACAGCTAAGAAAACAAGCGCAGGAGCTGGTAAGCCAGAGGAAATATTCTGAGGCATATAACCTCATGATTGAGGGAGAAAAAAAAGATCCTTCGGTAGGCTATTATAAGGATTTTACAGAGAAGATTAAAGAAGTTGATGAGATTAATGCCCTTTAATTATGAAAAAGTTATTACTGATAAGTTTTACATTATTAGGTTCCGTTGTATATTCGCAAACCCAAAATGTTGAGGATGTCTTTCATTTTGCCGGGAATTTGTATATCAATGGTAATAATAAGGGAGCAAAGGCTGAAGTGGAAAGGGGATTGTCAATGTATCCAAATGACACTAAACTACTAGCTCTTAAGGAAAAGATCAAAGAAGAAGAACAGAAACAAAAAGAGCAGGAACAAAAAAATAAGGATCAGGAGCAAGAGAAAAAGGATCAGCAAAAAAAGGAGGGGGAGGACCAGCAACAGAACCAGGACAAAAAACAAGACCAGGATAAACAAGAGCAACAAGGTCAGGATCAGAAAGCTGGAAAGGATGATGAGCAGGATCAGAAGCCGCAGCAAGTCCCGGTTGGTGAAATTTCCAAAGACGATGCCGAACGCTTGCTGAAAGCTCTTGAAGAAGAAGAAAAAGCAGTCTTGAAGAAACTAGAAAAAGAAAAAGCCAAAGGCAAGAAAATACCTGCTGAAAAAGAATGGTAAACTTGAATAAACCATGAAAAGGTTAATATACATATTGATTTTATTTATATGCCAGCCTTTACTATACGGGCAAGATGTTAATTTTACTATCAATGCACCAAAGTATGTGAAAGTTGGAGAGCAATTTGAAGTACAGTTTTCAATAAACAAGCGGCTGGAAGATTTTAAACCTCCTTCATTCAATGATTTTCAACTGCTTGGTGGACCCATGCAAAGCTCATCTACCAGCATAAGTACAATCAATGGCAAAACTCAAAGATCAATTACTTATACATTAATTTATTATTACAAAGCCACCAAGCCAGGTGTTTTTGAAATTGCCCCTGCAGAAGCAACTGTCAGAAACAAGGTTTATAAAACCAAGCCGCATAAAATAGAAGTTGTAGGTAGTTCAAGTGCTAACCAGGGAAAATCAGGGGCCGGATCTACTCCAACAGTACAAGGGCAAAGTGGAGAGGACTTATTTGTCAGCGTGGTTTTTGACAAACGGAAGGCTTATGTTGGAGAACAAATTACTGCTTGGGTGAAAATCTATACTAAAGTAGATATATCCAAGATTGATTATCAATCCTTTAAAGGTCCGGACTTTAATGGCTTTTTTAAGCAGGATATTGAGATTGGTCAGCTTCAGAACCTTGAAAGGGAAAAGGTTGGGGATGAGCTATATTATTCAGGAGTAATTAGAAAGTATATAATTACTCCTCAAAAATCTGGGAAAATTACAATAAATCCTTTTAACCTGACTGTATATCAGAGAAAACAAGTCAAACAATCATCAAGGAGCCTGTTTGATGAATTCTTAGGAGGAGGGTATACACAGGTTCCAGTACAGTTGACTTCTAAAACTAAAACTCTTGAAATTGTTCCTTTACCGGCAAATCGTCCATCTGGTTTTTCCGGAGCTGTTGGGAATTTTAACATTAAGGGTACACTCAATGCCAATGTTGTTAAAACAAATGATGCTGTAACCTTTAAAGTAGTTTTATCAGGTACAGGAAATATTAAGTTGGTCGAGAATCTTCGGTATGATTTATCTTCTTTAGAGGAATACGATCCAGTAATTAACACTACAATTAATAAAGAAGGTAGGGGAGGCACAAAAGTTTTTGAATATACTGCCATTCCAAGGTATCCTGGAACCTATGAGATCAGTCCATTTAAATTAGTCTTTTTTGATCCTTCTGCAGGTAAATATAAAACAGTACAAACCCAGGCATTTACGCTTGAGGTACAAAAATCCGGAAATGATACGAGTAATGTAGTAATATCTAATCTTTCCAAAAAAGATGTTGAATTGTTGAATAGCGATATAAGGTTTATTAAAACAGAAACTGATTTGCAACAATCATCTTCTTTTATCATAAATAAGATCTGGTATTTGATTTTCTATGTTGCTGCTATTTTACTTTTTGTTTTAATTGTTGTTTTAAAACGCAAACAAATTAAAGATAATTCTGACATAGCAAGGACTAAGAACAAAAAGGCAAACAGGATGGCGAGAAAGCGTTTGGCTGTTGCTAAAAAATATTTAACCGAGAATAATTCTGAGGACTTTTTTGAAGAGTTGTCAAAAGCACTATGGGGGTACTTGTCGGATAAACTCAGTATAAATATTTCTAACCTTTCAGCAGAGTCTGCTAAAAGTGCATTAACCACGAAAGGGGTTGATCAAGTAGTAATTGATGAGTATTTTGAATTGGTTTCGAGCTGTGAATATGCAAGATATGCACCTGGTACTACATCAAAATCAACTACAGAGATATATGAGCAAGCTGTTAAACTTATATTAAAAGTCGATCAAAATATCTAATTATGAGGAGTTTGAGTTCTTTTATAATATTTGTGTTTACCCTTCAGGTTGGTTGGGCATCAACAGAATTTACAGATTCGTTATTTCATGCAGCAAATCAAGAATATAAAGCTAAAGATTATTTTGAAGCAATAAATTCCTACAACATAATTGAGGAATCAGGATATAAGTCATCCGAATTGTTTTATAATATGGGAAATTCATATTTTAAGGTTGGTGATTATGCAAAAGCTATTTTATACTACGAAAGGGCTAAGCTATTGGATCAAACTGACGAAGACATTGATTTTAATTTAGTTAAATCCAAGACTTATATTGTTGACAAAGTAGAGATAATTCCTGAGTTTTTCTTAAAATCCTGGATACGAGGTTTTTTTAGGATATTGAGTTCAAATCAATGGGCAATAATTTCAATGGTTATGTTTATTGTCGGTTTAGGTGCATTTCTCATTTATTTTTTAATTAGAAGCAAACAAGGAAAAAAAATTAGCTTTTTTATTGGATTGGTGATTTTTCTATTCTTCGTTTTCACACTATTTGCTTCGATACAGACAAAATCCTATATCGAGAATTCAAATGCAGCTATTGTGCTGGAGCAAATGGTGCGTGTAAAAAGTTCTCCGGATAATGAAAGTCCCGACTTGTTTATAATTCATGAAGGAACAAAAGTGTTTTTAATCAGACAAGTCGATTTATGGTCAGAGATTAGGCTTTCTGACGGCAAACAGGGTTGGATGTTGTCTGAAGGTTTTGAGAAAATTTAAACAGAAAAATCTTAATTAAATCCGCCATATTTATGAAGCTTAATCCTTGGATTTATGCACATAATAGGGATTTTGTATTTATTCGTAATATATTTTTGTTCCCTGGAACCAAATAATTGATCCAATAAGGTTTGGTTTTTCTGGAGCATGATAATGATTAGCTGAGCACCCTTTTCTTTTGCAAAATCTAGTGTGGCATCAGCCAAACCTTTTCCTGTGTCGTTTCTTACTATTTCATAGTCAATGTTTTTACCTTCAAGAAAGCGTTTTGAAAATTCGAGGTTATTTCTCACTTTAAAGTCGTTTACCTTAGGCTTGAACAGATATATTTTTGATGTGTAATATTTAGCTAAGGTGCTGATCCAAATTAACTTCTCTTTGTTCTCAGTCCTAAAGTCAATAGGGAAAACAACTTTTCTAAAAGCAAGGCTTTTAGGTTCCTCCTGTACAACAATAAATGGGATTTGAGAACCGCTCATTACCCTAATACTACGACTGCCGAACAATTTTTCCTTTTTTGTAGGAGGTTGGGTTTTCATAATTACAAAAAGGGCATCTATTGTTTCAGCAAAAATTTTAATAACCTTATGGATAACTCCTGATCTTATTTTACATTCGATCTCCACGCCATATTTTGTTTTAAAGGCATCGGCTACTTCTTTAAGTTTTTTTAAATGTGTAGCTTCCTCAGAAATATCTTCAACAACATGGAGGAGGACTATATCAGTTTCTACGATTTTTGAAATCTGAACTGCATATTTCAAAGCATATTCTGACTTATTGGTGTAATCGTAGGGGACTAAAATTTTTCGGTTTATGGAAGTCATGGTTATAAATTTTTCGATTTATTAATTTACTAAAAAATGATGTAAAATTCTTGTTTTTAGCATCCAATTTTACGAAGTAGGTTCTACTATAATAGTTTACGTAAAAAGATACAAACAGTTTACATTTATGAATATTGTTTTATTAATTTCGATTGTTTTTGTCACTTATCTATATAGGCTTGCTAAAAAAGTCTGTAAGTAGAGAGATGCAACTTGACAAAATGAAGACGTATTAGCATACTTTGAATTGCAGGTTAGAAAGTAGATTGCTGCTTTCTGGCTAACACTTTTGGATTTATTTTCAACTTTTTAGGTGCAAACAATTTTAAGCAATATTGAAAAATTTCTTGCGCGTAAAACTCATTCTATCCCTAAAATATGCAGATAATGTGCTGAAAGTGTGTTTTTCAGCAGGCTCTAATTTATGTAATGATTATATGGACAATATTTGTCCCAAAAAATTACAAGAATTATGATTTATGCATACATCGTTCCGAAGAATTCTATAATAATGTTAATTATACCTAAGAAAAATAATTGCATTTGTATTTAATCATCGAATTTTCTTCGAATGAATACTTTGGTAATATTTGTGACCATCAGAGAGCTTTATTCAGCTATGGTTTAACATCAAATCCAGAATAATTTTTTATTTCAGAATTCTCCCAGTAAACCTGATAAACATTTGAGTACCTTGGACCAATATGACACCAGTCAATTAATTTCTCAAGATGTTCTTTGGTGCCTTCAGCTTCAATATATACTTTTCCGTCAGGAAGATTCTTGACAAACCCTTTTATGTCTAGGCTTCTGGCAATTTTTACCGTGGAATACCTATATCCAACGCCTTGCACATATCCTGAAATTGTAATATTGTAGTGAAGGATAAACCCCATTTGCTCAATCAGCCAGGTATTTGTTAACCTTAAATAGTAATTCCTTTACTTCTATTGGCTTTGTAATGATATTGTTACATCCTGCATCTAAGCTGCTGTTTTTATCTTCTTCAGATGCCAGGGCAGTTTGAGCTATGATTGGAATTTTATTGTTGAATTTTCTGATTTCACTTGTGGCCTTAATGCCATTCATTACAGGCATTTTTAAGTCCATAAGTATAAGATCAATTTTATTTATTGACTTGCATAAATCAACAGCTTCTTGTCCATTTCTGGCAAATAAGACTTGAACATTGGTGCCTTGTAATACTGCATCAATAAACATTGCATTTATCTCTTCGTCATCTACTACAAGAATAACTTTATTAGGCCATTGAAAAAGATTTTCACTGTGGAGCTCTGTTTCAGGCTCAGAGTTATCTTCGAAGAGTACGGGTTCGTATGGAATAGTAAAAAAGAAGGAGTTTCCATTGTTTTCTTCGCTTTCGATCCATATCTTGCCACCAAGAGTTTTAATAATATTCCTTGCAATAGTAAGCCCTAAACCAGGGTCTTCAAACTTGCTGGATTCCATATTATCAAGTACAGTAAATTTATTAAATATAATTTTCTGCTCCTCTTTTGTAAGTCCTGCACTTGTATCCTTAACAAAGAATATCACCTTTTGTATAGCAAAATCTAATCTATAACCAATTTGTACGTAGCCCTTTTGTGTATAGCGCAGGGAATAATTAATAAGATTGTTAAGGGTTTGCAACAGCCTGCCTGAATCGGTTGAGAGTTCTAATCCTTTTTCTTCCGGTAAATCCAGTTTGATTTCAACCAATTCTTGTTGGGCTTTGGTGCGCTGATGATTTATCCCTAAAAGAAGTTCCCTGAGTATAAGGTTTAAGTTACATGGAGTTTTGGTAATGATAATATTTCCAGATTCAAGTTTTGCAATTTCAGATAGATCATCTATTAAACCAAGAATTCGCTTACTTTGGCGTTTAATTATTTCTATATATTCTTTTCTTTTGCTTTCTGAACTTGAACTGGCAAGAAGTTCTGAAAATCCCGTTACAGAATTTAACGGGGTTCTAATATAATGTGAAATATTAGAAAGTATTATGCTCTTAAGTTTATCCGATTCTTCAATTTTCTCTTTAGACTTTAACAGGTCTTTTTTTTGTTTAACCTCCTTTGAAATATTTTTTAATATGATGAGAATTTTTTCTGGTATTTCGGTAAGATTTATTAATGTTGCTTCGAATGGTCTTATGTCTTTAATGGTTTCTGATCCAATGTTAATCCTGATATCAACTTTCGATAAGACTCTTTCCTGAAGGTTGTTAAGTGCGTTTTCAAATAGAGGAATATCTTCTCCCCATATGATATCATTGAATACAACCTCTTTTTCAATTAATTTAACTAAAATAGGAGTATTTATATTTGATTCCGGTAAAACATTAATAATTCCGGATTGCCTATCATAAATAGCTAAATCAATCTCTTCGATTAAAATATATTGTTTGAAGGCCGTTATTATCGATTCCTGGAGAAACTCTTTATTTATTTTTTTCATTGTTGAATACTCTTGTTCTAATAATTTATTCCTGTCAAATTTCACACATTATTGAAATATAGCTTCTTATCTCATATCTTTTTTGCTTTAACCTGAAAGGAAGGGTTAATAATTAGAATAGTTCAACCTCAATGGTCTGGATGAAGGCTGTATAGGTTGTCTCATTATCAACCTGAGCTTTTGACAATAATACTAAAACTGATAATTCGTCACCATTTTTTGGTTTCATTTTAATTTCTGACCTAACTCCAACCATTTTGTTGTCATCAGGACTTACAAATCTTTTTACAAAATCATTATTTTCAATTGTTTCTTTTGAAAAAAGCGTTTTTATATCCTGGTCAATTATTTCGCTCCTTGAATATCCCAATAATTCTTCGGCAGCTTTATTAAAGAATAAAATGGTATTGTTCTGCGATGTTTGGAGGATGGCATCCAAAGCACCTTCAAGTGTTCTTTCATTCCTAATTTTAATGTGTTCAATCTGCTTAAATTGTTCCTGCATTTCTTGTTTTGCTTCTTTAAGCTTGATGTTTAGTTGTTTTTCGGACTCTCTAAGTTGTAATTCTTGTTTTTTTAATATCTCGTTTTGGTTTTTGAACTCAATTTCCATTAATTTTTGCTTCGAAATATCGTGCCCAATATATATTACCTTTTCAACCTCACCATACATATTGAATACAGAACTGAATGCTCCTTGTATATAGGCCTCCTGGTTGTCTTTCGTGACTACTTTGAACTGACCTTCAAAATTCATCCCATTAACGATGTTTTCCCATTTTTTATTGAAATTCTCAAGTTCTAGGGGATCAATCAGGTCCATAACATTAAGCGATGTTGTTTCTTTTTCGTTGTATTTAAATAGGTATAAAAACATTTCGCTATAGCTCTTGATGTTACCGTTGGTTTCGAATTCAATCTTTAAACTTGAACGATTAACAGCATCCAAAAATCCTTCAAGATTTAAGCTGAGTTGTTTCTGTTCTGTAGTGTCCAGAGCCAGGAATAAAATTCTATCGGCTTCACCATTGTCGTCACGTATGCATGTATAAGTTGCCAGGGTCCATAAGTCTTTTCCGGTTTTGGTAACATGTTTCATATACCCCTCAAAATGTCTTCCGCCTAAAGAAAGATTTTCCCAAATATTATTGAACCATTCTTCATCTTTCTTTGACACAAACATTGAAATATGCTTTCCCTCAACTTGTGAATTTGAAGTGTATTCTAATTTTTTAAGGAAATTTGTGTTGGCATATAGCAGAATACCTTTAATGTTATATTCTGCTCTGATCATGGTGTGGTTAACAGTATTCTCGAGCCTAAGGAACTTCTCTGCTTGTCGTCCAGCCTCTTCCTGTGTGGCTTTTAATTCTTCCATGTTTTGCCTCATTTCTTCCTCTTGTTCAGCTAATGCCTGTGCTTGTTCTTTCGATTCTTCAAGCAAAGCAGAGGTCCTCATGTTCATCTGAACTGTTGATAAGGTGGAGGCTGTGTTTCCCGCAACTTTTTCTATAAAAGCAGCATGTTGTGGAGTTATTTCATTCAGAGATGTGATTTCAAGAACACCGAATAGTACACCTTCTGATACCATTGGGACAACTATAATCTGGTTAGGATTTGCTTGTCCAAGTCCTGAAGTGACTAAAACATATCCGTCAGGAAGTTTGTCCATATGGATAGTTTTATTTTCTTTCGCCGCAGTGCCTATCAATCCTTTGTCCCAGGGAATTTTCTTGTCTGCATATTTTTTTCTTCCAAAAGCATAAAATGCCACAAGATTAAGATATTTCTCTCCTTTTTCTTCTTCGAGATGAAAAAAGCCACCTTGAACAGCATCAATATAGTTTACAAGCTCTTTGATTATATTAAAAGCTAAATCCTCTAATTTTGGGTTGTTTCGAAGTATTTCTCCAAACTTAGCAAGACCTTCGGCATTCCAGTTTCTTTCAATATCTTCTTTTCTCTGATTGTCTACAAGTTCTTTGTTTGTTTTAAGGGTGTCTCTTAATTTAATCAGAGATAATTTTAGTGGATCCTTTTCATCAAGTTCATTCAGGTCATCACTATAATTTTCATTGATCAAATGGTTGATGTAATTTGTGACATCATGGTTTTTGTTGTCCTGTTTATTAAGCCTTTCAGAAATTCTTGATACAATTACTTTTTGATATTTATTTAAAAAATGTGCTGCAATGGGCAGTAAAATAGCTTGTATCAATAAGATTAATAGAAAAGTGTTGGATATAAATCGGTTTAAAAAACCAGCAATTGAAGAAAATTCTGTGTCATGTACAACAATATCAATAATGATCCCAATAAAAAGTAAAAAAAAGGTAAAAACAATTGTAATAATCACTGGCCAATTATTGTCCCTTCTAATCTCAATCTCCATGCTATTAAATAAATTTTTTGGTCTATTGAATAAATATAATTAAATATTTATTAAATCACCTAAAAAATATTTGAATCTTTGCTAACAAGCCAATATGGGCATAGATTAATGACAGACCAAAGATCCTTTTAATAAATCAATGCTTATATTTTGCCACATATTCTGCAATGGAGTCTAACGGAAGAATTTTAGATGCAGCATCTATGTTAATGGCTTCTTTGGGCATGCCAAAGACAACACAAGATTTTTCATCTTGTGCAATGGTATGCGCACCAGCCTCTTTCATTTCAAGTAATCCTCGGGCTCCATCATCCCCCATACCGGTCATAATTATTCCAATAGCATTTTTGCCGGCATACCTGGCAGTTGAACGGAATAAAACATCCACACTTGGTCTGTGCCTGTTTACCAGTGGACCTTGTTGTATTTCTACATAATACCTTGCTCCTGAGCGCTTTAGGATCATGTGGTGGTTTCCAGGGGCAATTAGGGCTTTGCCTTGGGTCACCGTATCTCCATTTTCAGCTTCTTTTACATTAATCTTGCAAAGAGAATTTAAGCGATCAGCAAATGACCGGGTAAAATTTTCGGGCATATGTTGTACAATTATTATACCTGGCGAATTTATTGGCATTGATTCCAGAAAGACTCGCAGTGCCTCAGTACCTCCTGTTGAAGCTCCAACAGAAATCACAATGTCTGTTGTTTTGATCATGCTATAATCGTGTGAGGCGGGAAGTATTGCATCAGCTGAGAATTTTGGTTCAACTTTTAAGGGGCTGGTGATAGGAGGAGAGGATCTTAAGTGAGCCTTTCTACTTACTTTGGCATAAGCAGCTGCTTTAACTGCATCGCATATTCTTATTTTAGATTCTTCAATAAATTCTTTAGTGTTCATTTGTGGTTTGGTGATAATTTCAACTGCTCCATATTCAAGTGCTTTCATCCCGGTTTCAGTTCCTTTAGCAGTCAAGCTTGAAATAATCACAACAGGCAATGGGTGTTGGCTCATAATTTTTTTTAAAAATGTTAAGCCATCCATTCTTGGCATCTCAACATCAAGAGTGATTACATCAGGGACTTCTTTAGTGATTTTCTTTGCTGCAAATATTGGATCCTGGGCTGTACCCAATACCTCAATTTTTGGATCAGATTCCAAAATTGCAGTAAGGGTTTGTCGAACAACAGCTGAATCATCTATTATAAGTACCCTTATCTTCTTCATGGGCTATGTGTTTTATTGTTTTTTTAAGTTTTAATGCTTTTCTGTTAAACATTTCATTGTTGCTTGGGAGAAGGGTAATTAGCCTTCACATACCTCTGGTTGACTTCTCCGGTACCAGAATTGAAAACTATTTTCCTGCCATTTTTACCGCCTGTACTTTGGGCAATAATTGGTATCTTAAGTTCTTCCAGTATTTCCTGCGCAATTAAAATATTTCGGCTCCCTACATGGAAATGCGCCCCTCCTGTAGTTGCAAGCACCTCAGCACCTCCAAAAACTTTTGCTATAATATTCTTTGATGCTGCTCCTTTATTTAGCAGGTTTTGATATAGCTTCTCAATTGCAATATTACCAAACTTTGGCGAAGCCAAACCATTTCCATTCCATAGAGGTAGCATATAATGGTTAATGCCTCCTATTTTGAGAACTTTGTCGAAGAGACACACTGAAACGCAAGACCCCAGAATAGTATGAACAACGGTTGGTTTCTCCGGAACTATAAGTGCCGAAGGGTATAAAAAAAAAGTGTTATTGACCTGATTTCCAAACGGGTTCAAAATGATTCCTCCTCAAAAAACAATTCATTAGCATCAGAAGACAGACCAGTACTGTTTTGTTTTGACTCAGGGATAGTCATAATAAAACTAGTGCCTTCGTTTAATTTACTCGAGAAAGATATTGTACCATCCAGTATTTCAAGCACAGCTTTATTAATGGATAAGCCCAAGCCATGGCCTCGGTTAATGGAGTTTATTCCAGAATCAATTCTTTTAAACCGGTCAAATATTATGCTCTCATTTTCATGGGATATCCCTATGCCAAAGTCTTGGACTTCAATAATTAACTTATCGAAACTCCTAGAAGCCTTTATTATAGCTTTGCTGTTTGTTTTACTGAATTTAATAGCATTGCTCAATAAATTAGATACAATCAGGTGCAGTTTTTCAGAGTCTGTGTTAAAAAATATATCCTCAGTTTCATCTTTGCTCTCAGTTAGCAAAATTATTTCTATATTCTTATGTCTTGAATCGTATTTAAATGCCTCAATAACGTTTCTCAGCAAATTGCCAATGTTGACTTTAGTTATTTCTGGTAATAATTCTCCTGCTTCGATTTTTGCAGCAGCAAAAATGTTTTTTAATTGAAAATCTAAATGAAAGACCTCAGAATGAATCATGGCAACCATTGTAATAACTTTTTTCCAACTTTCTTTATCGACATTTAGTATGTTTTCAGCAAGTGCAAGTACTGAAGTAAATGGATTGACAATCTCATTGCAAATGTTTGATATAAAGTGGCTTTTGAGAGCGTCTGCCTCTTCAAGTCTTTTGTTGACATCGACTAATGAATGCTCTAATCGTTTGAGCTCCTTTTCGTAGTTTTTTGTTTGATTCTGAAGGTTGGTTATATCCTTGATCAACTCTTCCCTGCTTAATTCTTCTAATTTCATGCAATTTAGATTTTAGTGAAGACAGTTGGGATTTGTGATAACAATGGAAGGTCTAGCCCTGTGATTGATTCTGAATGGCCTAGGAACAGATACCCTCCCTTAATTAGGTTGCTGCAAAGCATTTTAAGAATTTTATATTGGGTCGGTCTGTCAAAATAGATTAACACATTGCGGCAAAATACTATTTGATATTCAGGCTGGTTTGTTTGCGTCAACTCTAACAGGTTTAACCGGACAAATTCAACTTTCGACCTCAATGTGGGAACTATCTTAACCTTTTTTTTATCTTGGTTTTTGCTTCGTAAAAGGTATTTTTTTTTAAGGGTTAATGGAATATCATTAGCCTTGTTTTCGTCATAAATTGCATTTACACCTGTTTGTAACATGCGGGTTGAAATATCAGAAGCGATAATGGAATAGTCAAAACCGGCATGAATTTCTTTAAACTCGCTAAGGGTAATTGCCAGTGTATATGGTTCTTCGCCAGAGGAACAACCTGCACTCCAAATTTTTACGTTTCTAATGTTATGATTTTGGGTTAAATCTGGCAAGGCATTAGATAACATATAATCAAAATGGGCCGATTCCCTAAAAAAATCAGTTTTGTTTGTACTTACGACATCCATCATATGAATCACTTCTTCGCTCATGCCATGAGGGGAAAATAAGTATTCGAGGTACTCCTTGAAAGTGTTTATATTTAATGCTTTAAGTCTTTTTTGTAGCCGGCTTTGAAGCATTATTTTCTTTTCAGGAGGCATTTTTATACCGTATTCGGACATGATGAACTGACTGAGTTTCTTAAACTCAGTATCTGTAAGTTCAGATTTATAAAGGTTGGATAAGGAGGCAAAATTGGTGTCGTTATCACCCATATTTGGTCTTTTTTGGGAATTATTTGGTAGTTTCGCTGTTAATATCCTGAATATTGATTATTTCGTCATCTGTAAATACTTTAGCAGGATCGATCAGCATTATAAAAGTGTCGTTTTTGTTGGCTATGCCAATTAAAATATCTGATTTAAAGCTTGTGCCAATAGATGGCGGAGGTTCTATGTCGCTGGATGAAAGTTCCAGGACCTCGTTGACACTGTCCACAATAGCTCCTAGCTTTACTAAGTCTTTTTTTACTTTTATATCTAAAACAAGTATACAGGTATTGGTTGTGTATTCGGTTTCAGGCAGTCCAAACTTTATACGAGAATCTAAAACTGGTAAAACATTTCCCCTTAGGTTTATTACTCCTTTTATGTATTTGGCTGATTTTGGGACGCGCGTAATTTTAGTCATTTCAAGGATGTTGACAACATATGAAACGCTTGTAGCGAAGATTTCTGTGCCTATACGAAATGATAAATATGAGCCATGCTTTATGTTTTGATCAGACATAACAATTATATTATCGTATTACTTTATTAATGGCGGCTAATAATTTAGCCGGAACAAAAGGTTTTACAATCCAACCTGTTGCACCAGCATCTTTGGCTTCCATTTTTTTCTCTGTTTGTGATTCTGTAGTTAGAAATAGAATAGGTGTTCGCTGATACACATCCATTTTTCTAATTTCTCTAATTAGTTCAATGCCGTTCATCTCTGGCATATGAAGGTCTGTGATGATTAGGTTGATGTCTTGTCCGTCAAGATGGTTGAGTGCGTTTTTGCCATTGTCACTAATCAGTACTTCATAGCCTTCGTTTTGTAGAGTGAAACTAACTATTTCACGTATACTTTCAGAATCATCAACAAAAAGTATTTTTTTGCTCATATTGATAAATTTTATATTTAGAAAAACTCAACATCGTTGTTGTCTTCCTCGCTTTTGTCTTTGTTGTCAGGTTTATTCCCTGTCACTGTTTTATGTATTTTACGCTCGCTTTCCATCGTATAAAGCTTTTTAACGTGTTCTAGCTCATTTTCATTAATATCTGTTTTTGTTAAGTTAATATTAGCAAGTAATTTATCCAATAAATTAATGATTTCATGAACTTCTTTTTCAAATGTTTTATAATATGAAACCTGCTCTATGCTAAAATTTTTAGTTTTTTGCAGTTGAAGGTGTAGATTAAAGCTTCCTGAATTATCCTGGAACAATTCATTCATTTTGTCAACGGTTTGTATGAATTCTTTAATAGATATTATTTCTTTATTAAGCTTTGAGTCGAATAGATTTTCTGAACCTTCGGGTTTTGCAGCTTCTTTGAAAGCATTTGAAAGTTTGAGATAACTGTCATTTATTTTTTGCAGTTCGCTTTTTATCTGGCTGGTTGGTGAAAATTCGTTTGTTTCAGACTTTTGTGTTTCTATACTGTTAATGATTTGTTGAACTATTTTTATTTCTTCAATGATGCTGACATCACTATTTACCTTGTTAATCAAGGATAAATATTTTGTGTTTGTTTTATTTAACAATCCATTTAATTTCTCAAAAACCAAACTAAAAGAAAAGAAGTGAGAATTAAGATTGTTTAAGAGTTCTGAAAAATCAGGTTGTAAGGACTGGAGTTTAATGCCTTCGGGTTTGCAGAATTGGTTCCAGAATGAATTGTATTGGTTATAAAAAGAATTTAGTTCATTAATTTTATGAAGAATAATCTCTACTGCTTTTTGATACTCTCTATTAGCATGTATTAGTTGAGCTGACTGAAGGGTGTTGATGTCGCGGATTTTGTGAAGTTCTTCTTGTGAAAGTGGCTCCCCTTCTTTATGTGTGCTCTTTAGATTTGTGGTTATTTCTTTATGCGAAGTTTGCACATGCTCTATTTGTTGCCTTAATATATCCTGAAACTGCAAATTTGTAATAATTTCAGATGTGCTTGATGCTTTTTTGCTCTCAATCTCATTCAGGCTTTTTTTATGTGTCTTGGCTTCGGTTCCTAGTTTTTGAATATAATTAATAGAATCTGTGGCCTTTTTTATATATTTTGCCAGTATTTCGGTATTGTGATATATTCCTTGATCAATAAATTTGATGGTTTCATTTACAATATTTCTGATTTGAATAAGGCTGTCTTCATTATTGTTTATGATTTTACTGATGTTTTTCATGGCATCGTTTAACCTTGAATAATCAGCAGATATAATAGGATCAAATTTCAAGTTGGTTATAAGTAACTTTGTTGTACTTGTATCTTGCTTAATATTGCTTAGGATCATCAAAAAATAATTGATGTTTTTATCTAACCTTTTTAATACAGAAATGTTAGCAGACAAGCTAATTATGAGATTTTCGTTTTTTATATAGCTGTGTTTTTTAAAAAGCTTTTCGGTTTCCTTGTTGTCGATTACCTCAATAAAACGAATTACTTTGGCTGAGGATTCAGATAATTTTTGAAGGTTGAAAAACAGACTTTTAAAGTTAGAGTTTAAAATTTCAAAATCTTTTACTGAGCACTCTATAAGTCCATCAATTTTTGCATTAACCTCGTCAAAGATTAAAATTGCTTTTTCAAGAATCTTTTTACTGGAACTTATTTTTTTTACCACCTTTGTTTTATATTGGTAACCTATATTAAATTTAGTTTGAACTATAATCCAAATTTAATATTGCAGATGATATTAATCACCACTTTATTGTGATATGAATCATCAATCAGAAATTATCAATGCAAAAAAGCGGTAGAACTATGCTTTAGAAAGCTGTTCCTTTAAAGACTGGTTGATGGTTTTTACATTTTCCAAAAACAAATGGGTGTCGATAGGTTTTGTATAGGTGTCTTCCACTCCCATTTTATTTAATATATATAAATAGTATGGGTTGCTTCCAGATACAGCAATTATTTTTGTGTCAGGGGATATGTTTTTGATTTGTTCAACAAGTTCGATACCTTCTATTTTGGGCATAACAATATCTGTAATGACGATATTGAAATGATGCGATTTTATTTTGTTTAAAGCTTCAAGACCATCCTTTGCAGTTTCAGACTTAATGCCTAGGTTGTTTTCAAGTAAATATTTAATATACTTTCGGTCCAAAATATTATCGTCAACTACTAATACTTTCATAGCGCAAGTTTTAAATGATGTTACGTGTTTAAAGTAAACGAGTTAAAACTATTAGATGAAAGGATTGAAAAATGGGATAAACAGATGGAAAATGTTCCTTAATTAAATTATTCTTCAGGCATATGAGCATTTGACAAAACAGCTTCTACCTTATCAACTAGGTATTGGAGGTCAATAGGTTTTTTGACAAAGTCAATTGCTCCCATGTTCATTATTTTTTCGATGTTTTCTTCGTCTGTAAGTGCCGAAATAACTATTACAGGGGTGTTCTGAGTTTTTTCATTTTTACGGATTTCTTCAAGAAAATCAAACCCGCTAATTTTTGGCATTAGTAAATCTAAAAGAATAAGGTCTGGTGTATTTCTTTCAATAATACCATATGCTTCCTTAGCGTTTAAGGCAGTTTCTATCTTATATCCTTTTTCATCAAGTATCGCTTCCAACAGCACAACATTGGTTGTTGAGTCATCAACAACTAATATAGTATAATCTTTATTTTCTGGTATCATGGATGTTTTGGTTATTAAAACATATCGGCTTTTATACCCGCCTTATGTAAATATAACTAAAAAAGACAAAAAAAAACAAGAAGTGTCTAGATTTATATGTTTGAGATTTATTATTGAACAATAATGATGTAAGTCACCATAAAAACGTAAATTCCCTAGGTTTTAGGTTTTTTTTTTTTTAATTTTAATAAGGAAACATCAAAAATAAATTCCTGTTGATGGGAAATAGCACTCAATTTGAAAAACAACTGGTACCCTTTGAAAAATGCCTCACTGAGGCTGAGAAGGAAGCAATTAGGCAGAACAGCAATACAGTTGTTTACAATAAACGTGAAATAATCTTTAGGCAGGATACTCGAACTTCACATATTATGTTTGTGAATTCCGGTATGGTTAAGATTTATAAAGAGGGAAGAAATAAAAAGTATATTATTTTAAAGGTTGCAGTTCCGCTTGATTTTCTTGGATTGCTATCGATTTACGGAAGAGATACCCATCAATATTCGGCTTCTGCAGTTCAGGTTGTTGAAGTAACTTTTATAGATATTACAACATTTAATAAAGTATTGTATTCCAATGGTGAATTTGCAGAAAAAATCTTAACCAAGATATGCAATGATGGACTTTTTATTTTTGAAAGACTTATGAGTCAGTCGCACAAGCAGTTGCCTGGACGAATTGCCGATGTTATATTGTATTTCTCCGAGATAATATATAAGGACCATGAATTTGAATTTCCTTTTACAAGAAGGGAGTTGGCAGAGTTGGCTGGAACGACAAAAGAAAGCTTTATTAGAACTCTTGCCGAATTTAAAAATGATAAAATCATTGATCTCGATGGTTCTAATGTAAAGATCAATAGTATAAAAATCATTAAAACATTAAGTCAACTTGGATAGTAGTAACGAAATGCCATTGAAGATAATTGTTGTTGATGATATTTTTACAAACAGGCTCCTCCTTTCTGAGATCCTCGAGGAACTTGGTCATGTGTTTTTTTTGGCCACTAACGGAAAGGAGGCTGTAGATGAGTTTCAAAAGGGTGATTACGACTTAATTCTTATGGATATTGAGATGCCGGTGATGAATGGAGTCGAGACTACCCAGTACATACGGCAAAACATGCCGGCACCAAAATCAAATATTCCTATAATTGCTTTAACTGCACATAATCCTAAATTGTTTTTTGATGATTTTAAAGATGTCGGTTTCACTAAACTATTAACCAAGCCTTATTCAATTGAAAAAATAAAAGAACTGCTGATTTCAGTACAGGGAGCAATCCGTTAAAATTCAGCTATTTATTTAGGTTCCAGGTCAATCAGGTCTACTATTCTTTTTAATCCTTCTAGATCGTCTGTATCAAATTGATTGTATTTGTCGCTATCTATATCAAGTGTGCCAATGCATGTACCATCCTTTCTAATTAAAGGAAAAACAATCTCGGATTTAGATCTGGAATCACATGCAATGTGTCCAGGGAAAGTATGAACATCAGATACAATAATGGGTTCTTTTTTTAAAATTGAAGCCCAACAGACCCCATTGGGTTTCTTTAATGTCTGACAAGCTAAAGCTCCCTGATAGGGACCAACAGTGAGGTTGTCATCCTTTAATAAGTAAAAACCAATCCAGAAAAAATTCTGCATCTTGTTAAAAAGGACAGCATTAATTGTCGACAATTGGGAGATAAATGATGGGCTGTTTTTGAGTAGACCGGAAAGTTGATCTTCTAATCTGCTATATTTTTTTTGCTTCAAATTCATTCCGTAAATATAACACCAATAAAAAAAAATAATCCAAATGTTTTATTTGGATTATCTTTTATTTGTGCTTAGTTGGAGGTTAGGCAGGAATAAAATCATACGAGCGTATAACCTTAAATAGATCATGGGGCATAGGTTTTAAAATATACCTCTTAATACCCTTTTCATACAATACATAGTGATAGTACGAAAAACATTGTAAATTTGTCGGTCTTACCCCTAGCGAGTTAAGCTCGTCGCCAGAAAAGCATGAACCATTTTTGATTTGCAGGGGGGGAGTTTGTACTAATGTATTCATGTCAAATGAGATTTGGTTCCAATGCTAAACTAATATAAAGTTTGGCTACTATTATGGCAGAGGCGGTGATATACCTTTCTAAGTAGAGGTGATATACATCACCATTATGTTTTGTTGCATCCTATAATATTTAATGTAATCATTAGGTAAACAGAAAGTTGATGTAAATGGAATGAAAAGCAACTTAATTTTTGTGCTGTTGGTTTGGATGGCTTTTCAATTTTTATAAGATGCTTTTTTGTTAAAAAAAAGTAAAATCAAGTGTTTGTTAATTTTAATAATAGGAATTAAGGATAATCTTTTCTTGGGTAGAGGGAGCTATTTTTGTGTTCAATTAAAAATTATGGGGAGTTTATTGTTTAAATCGGAAAGCAAATGGACACCCAGCCAGCAACAAAGAGCCGATATTTTATTTAAATACTATCCAGATTTAAAAAAAGCCTACAACCTGTGCAGGGAACTTGGGGCTATTTATGAAAAAACAAAAATTAAACAAGTGGCTTTTACCAAACTGGCTCAATGGTACAATAAAGTTGAACAAGCAGACTTTAAAGCATTTAACATTATTGCAAAGACAATAGAATTACATTATCAATCAATTTTAAACTACTTCGACAATAGAAGCACAAATGCTTCTGCTGAATCTTTTAATGCTAAAATAAAGGCTTTTAGAAGTCAATTTAGAGGAGTAAAAATATTCCTTTCTTCCTTTATCGATTATCTAATATTTATGCTTGAAATTGTAAATCCCCAGAAATATTGCTTGACCCGAGTTGACCCTATACAAGCATAAAATTTTTAAATAAAAAAACCAGTTACTCTTTGTAACTGGTTTAAAAGTGATTCCGCTGAGGCTCGAACTCAGGACCCCCTCCTTAAAAGGGAGGTGCTCTACCAACTGAGCTACGGAATCTTTATGTTTAAAGGCTTTCGTGCTTTCCGAAAGGCGATGCAAATATAGTATCTTAATTTTTTCTGCAAAAAAAAAATACCATTTATTTTGATATTTTTTTTATCCTCTTTAATAATGGCCTAATCATTAGTTGTTTATGTTTTTATAAAACTTTTTTATATGCTCTTCGTATTAAAAGTATTAAATTGTTACTGACTAAAACTTAATTAATATTATCATGAAAAATAAGATTCTAATATTTGCTGCAGCACTATTGTTTAGTGTTTCAGTTAATGCACAGTTAGACTGGGGCAAATTTTTTGCTGGGGGTGTTGATGATGCTGAAGTATTGCTTTCAGGATATATGTCTCCATATCTTAAAGGATTTGGTACAAGTCTTACTGGTGGGTGGTACAACACAGCAAAACCACATAAAACAGGTGGGTTTGATCTGACATTTACTTTTAATACAGCAATTGTTCCTCCAACTGACAGAGAGTTTGACATTGCTGAATTAGGGCTTCAAAATTTGGAATTGGCACCTGGTGAGGAAAACATAGCTCCTACGATTGCAGGAAAAAATAATACAGGTCCTCAAATTAATTATAGCCTTTTGAATAGTAGGGCATTTGATATGCCTAAAGGATTGGGCTTTCCTGCAACTCCAACCCCAATGATTCAGGCAGGTGTTGGACTTATTAAAGATACTGAAATAATGGGGCGTTTTATGCCAACCTTTGCATTTGGAGACGGTACATTAAACATGTGGGGTGTTGGGCTAAAACATGGCTTGAAACAATGGATACCCATTATTGAGAAAGTACCAATACTTCATATAACTTTAATGGGAGGATATACAAAACTAAATGCTTCGCTTCCTGTATCTGTAGATCAGGCTGATATAGCAATGGATAATGCGGAAGTCAGACTGGAGGGAAGTACTAGTGCTAATGCACCTGCTGATGTTTGGGATGGTCAAAGTATTGATTTAGCATCAACAAGTTTTACTGGAAATTTACTTGTTTCAGCTGATTTACCTATTGTATGTTTTTATGGAGGTATTGGTTTTGCTACATCTAAAACCAATCTAAAAACCAATGGTTACTACCCTATGCTTGATGGTCAGGGCGGTCAAACTTGGGTTACTGCTCTTAAGGACCCCATTGATATTGAGGTTAAAAACCAGTCAGGAAACAAAACTAAACCACGTTTAAATGCTGGCATGCGAGTTAAAATGGGAGTACTTACCATTCATGGAGATTACACCTATACAGATTACAGCATGGTTACTGCTGGTATAGGAGTAAGTTTTAGATAATCAGATAAATAATATTTATAAGTTTGTTTGGCCCGATAGTGTAATACTGTCGGGCTTTTTGTTTAGAAATAAAAACCAATGCGAATATCAGGATTTGAATATGGAGAGTATTTGCTTTGTGTTACATCATATAATAGAAGCATAAAAATGCCGCCACCTCTTTCACCAAAAGGTTGATAAATGCCGCCACCTACTAACCAATTATTTACCCAACCTCTTCCGGGAAATATAATATCGCCATTAATAGTATAGTCGTATCGTTTAATATTCAACATTTCGTATTCTGAATAAGCAATGATATTACCAATGTTTATTGGGATATAATCACTTATGTTTTGGAAAAGAGTATAGCTGGCTACAGCCCTTGGTCCAAATGAATGATAACTGAACGGTTCATACTCTTTGAGAAATAGATTTGTTAATGCTTTTGTTTTAATATACCTATAGGTTATCCCCGGACCAATAAGAAGTCTGGGAGTTGCTTTATAAAGGGCTACAGGGGATGCTTCAATATATGCAAAATCTGAGCTGAATGACATCCAAAAATTACCGCCAAAATTCCATTTATCTAAATTTAAAGCATGGTCGTTTTTTTTGCCATTATTCTTTTCAGAATCACCTGCTGAATAAAAATCATCATCCTGGGCCATTAAATGCACAGAAATGAAAAGGATAAAAGTGAGTATGAATGTAAACTTTTTCATAGTTTTAGAGAACTTATACAAATATAGTTCAATAACATTAAAATCTAATGAATATTGTAATAACAGGAGCTAGTAAGGGAATAGGTTATGCTACTGCCCTTGCTATGGCAAATAAAACGTTTGGACAACTGGTATTAGTATCTAGAAGCAAGGCTAAACTTGAACAGTTAAAAACCGAGTGTCTAAAAATAAATCCAGAAATGGATATCAGTATTGTCGTTGTTGATATAAAGGAACTAACATCTTCTGCTGAGAATATAAATAAGTATTTTACCATGAAGAAGATTGATGTTCTGATTAACAATGCAGGTTTTCTAGTGAACAAACCTTTTGAAGAAATATCTCATTCTGATATTTCAGATATGGTAAACATAAACTATGGAGCACCTCTATTGCTTATCCAAGGTTTATTGGAGAAGCTTAAATCAGAATCAATTTCTCATGTATTAAATATTAGCAGCATGGGTGGATATCAGGGTAGTTCGAAGTTTCCAGGGCTTTCTGTATATAGTTCAACAAAAGCAGCAATTGCAAGCCTGACAGAATGCCTTGCAACTGAATATGCCGACACCAATATTAAATTTAATTGCCTCGCACTTGGAGCTGTGCAAACTGAAATGCTTGAAGCAGCTTTTCCTGGGTATAATGCCCCTTTGTCAGCAAAAGAAATGGGGGAGTATATAGCAGATTTTGCCCTGAATGGGTGTAAATATTTTAATGGGAAGATTTTACCCGTTTCAGTCACTAATCCTTGATGGAAAGACCTAATATTTGACCATGTTTTCTTCGGTATATTCTTTTGCTTCCACTTCACCTTTTAAGACCAGCAGTCCGTTCCAGGCGAGAGCATGCATTTCATCCTCGCCAGGATATATGACCACAGGCGCAATGAAAGATACCATAGATTTGATATATTCAACAATCATGGTGTTATGAGATACGCCTCCTGTAAGAATTATAGCATCAACGTTGCCTTTAAGCACTGAGGATAGGGCTCCAATTTCTTTTCCAATTTGGTAACCCATAGCGTCCTGAATTTTTCTGGCATCATCATTGCCATCCTGGACCATGAGCTCAACTTCATATGCACTATTTGTACCCAAATAGGCCATTAGTCCGCCTTGACCTGTAATCATTTTTTTTATCTTCTCCAGGGTTATGCCTTCTTCAAAACATAATTTAGCCAATGCTCCTGCAGGCAGCGTTCCTGATCGCTCAGGAGAGAAAGGGCCTTCGCCATCCAGTGCCTGGTTTACGTCAATCACCCTGCCATATTGATGAGCACCAACTGAAATTCCCCCACCCATATGGGCAATGATTAAGTTTAATTCCTCATACTTTCTATTGATTAAGCGGGCATATGCCCGGCCAATAGCTTTGTGGTTCAGAGCATGGAAAATTGAAAACCTTTTAAAATGAGGATGTCCACTGTAACGGGCTACATCTTCCATTTCATCAACAACAACCGGGTCTGCAATAAAAGATTGGCATCCAGGTATTTGTCCGGCTATGTCAGCTGCAATTAATCCGCCTAGATTGCTAGCATGTTCACCAAAAATCCCTTTTTTTAGATCAGCCTTCATTTGATCATTTATCCTATATACACCAGACTTAATTGGTCGTAATAATCCACCGCGTCCTACTACCGCCTTGATTTTTAAAGTGTCAATATGAGAATCATTGAGCTCTTTTAAAATACAATTTTTCCTGAATTCATATTGATCAGTTATATGCTTAAACTCCTCAATCTCTTTACAATCGTGCTTGACATTCTTTAAAAAAATTGGTCTTGCGTTGTGAAAAATGGCTATTTTGGTAGTAGTTGAACCTGGATTTATAGCTAAAATCTTAATCATATAGGTTTAGTTTGAAGTTAGAACACCCAGAGCTATAGATATAAACTTATTCTCTTCGCTATCAGCTCTTGAAGTTAGTACAATAGGCGATATACTGCCCAGAATAATAGCAGCACATCTAGCATTTCCCAAGAAAGATAATGTTTTGTACAGAATATTCCCTGATTCAATATCAGGGGCTAAAAGAATATCTGCTTTTCCTGCAACAGGACTATTAATATGTTTATGTTTGGCAGCTTCGATTGATATTGCATTATCCAAGGCCAAGGGACCGTCTATTTCGCATTTTCCAAACTGATTTCTGGCTCCCATCATTGCAAGTGCCGCTGCATCTATAGTTGCAGGCATCTTCGGGTTTACTTTTTCAACGGCAGCAAGTACGGCAACTTTTGGAGAATCAATGCCTAATGATTGAAAAGCAGCAATAGCATTAGAGAGAATTTTCACCTTTTCCTCCAGGGTAGGGGCTATATTCATTGCTGCATCAGTTATACCTAAGAGTTTATTATACGATGGCGATTCAAATAGGGCAAGATGACTGAGCAATTTTCCACCAAGCAGGCCATATTCCCGGGAAACAACATATTTCAATAATACTCCTGTTGAAACTCCGCCTTTCATTAATATATCTGCCTTTTTTTCAGATACAAGTTTAACGGCCTTCATTGAGGCAGTTTCGCTGGATTTTGCATCAACTATTTCTGTATTGTTGATGCTGATTCCTACATGATCTGCAGCCTCCAGAATTTTGTCGGTATTCCCAATAAAAATTGGGGCAATGAGCCCCAATTCTTTTGCTTTATTTATAGCATTTAATACATATTCGTCATCAGCAGCAGCAATAGCCAGCCTCTTTGTTCCAGCATTTTTAGCCTGATTAACAATCTCATCAAGTTTGGTGATCATAAAATTGTAAAGTTTCACTAAATATAGATCAAATCCTTACAATTCCCCATGATTTGTATCAGAAAATAACCCTGGTTTAACTTTAATTACTTTAGTTTCGATATTATTTCCTCAGTATCTTTCGCAATTACAAGTTCTTCATTAGTAGGCACAACCATTACTTTAACAGGAGAGTCGTCAGTTGATATCACCATTTCTTTTCCTCTCATATTATCATTTTTGCTTTTGTCAAGCTTAATGCCTAAAAACTCAAGATTTGAACAAATCTCTTCTCTTGTTTCAGGTCCATTTTCACCAATACCACCTGCAAATATTAAGATATCCAATCCTCCTAAAGCAGCAGTATAGGCTCCAATATATTTTTTAATCCTGTAATGGTACATGCTAAGTGCCAATAGAGCCCTTTCATTTTTTTTGTCCCAAGCAGCCTCCTCAACCTCACGCATATCACTAGATATTCCTGATACACCTAACATACCACTTTGCTTATTGAATACAGTATTTAATGAAGAAAGGGGTAACTCTTCTTTATCCATAATAAAACTAACAACACCTATGTCAAGATCACCCGAGCGGGTACCCATAATAAGACCCTCGATGGGAGTAAAGCCCATGGAAGTGTCTACTGACTTGCCTCCATCAATTGCACACATTGATGCTCCATTGCCCAGGTGGCAAGTAATGATTCTTTGATCTTTAATATCAACTCCAAGGATTTCGCAAGCCCGCTGGGATATATAAGAGTGACTTGTGCCATGGAACCCATAGCGACGGATTTTATACTTGTTGTACAATGCATAAGGTATGGCATACATGTATGAATGCTCTGGCATTGTTTGGTGATATGCTGTGTCAAAGGTGGCAACTTGTTTAATGCCAGGGAGTAAGGATTTCATAGCTAAAATACCCTTAAGGTTTGCGGGGTTGTGCAAAGGGGCAAGCTCACCACACTTTTCTATCTCCTTTTCAACAAAATCGTCTATATAAGCTGATCCTTTAAAATGTTCGCCCCCATGAGCAACCCTGTGCCCACAAGCATCAAGGTCATCTAAAGATTTAAGGCAACCATGCTTTTCGCTTGTTAAAATGCCTAAAATATATTCAATTCCAGTCTTATGATCTATGATCTCACCTTCAAAAATGACTTTCTGACCATTTTCTTTCTCAAGTTTGACAAATGAACCTTTAAGACCTACTTTTTCTGCAACTCCACTTGCCTGGCATTTTTCTTCTGACATGTTCCAGAGTTGATATTTTATGGATGAACTTCCACAGTTCAGTACCAGTATAATCATTTTAATATTCTTTAAAAATTATGAAATCTTTTTGCCTTCTTCGTCGTACTTGTAGAATCCTTTACCAGAAAGACGTCCCAATTGATGTGCCCTTACCAATTTTTTGATTATGGGAGAAGCAATATACTTTTTGTCTCCAAATTCATTGTAAAGGTTCTCCATCCATCGGTTTACTTTATCCAAGCCAATTTTATCAGCAAGTTCAAATGGTCCTAAGGCCTGCCCCAATCCAACTTTCATTGTTTTATCGATATCTTCCATAGAACTCACGCCCTCCATCAAGACTTCGCAGGCTTCATTAATCTGGACAATGAATATACGAACACTAACAAGGCCAGGGGATTCTTCGCATAAAATGGCCTCTTTGCCAAGCATGTTGATAAACTTGCGTACCTTCTGGTAGGCAACGTCAGAGGTGTATAATCCACGAACAACCTCAATCATTCTGGCTTTAGGAGCATTGGTAAGAAAGTGAAGGCTTACACATCTTTCTTTATGTTCAAGTTCAGATGATAATTCGGTAATTACGATTGTAGTAGAATTTGTTGCAATTATAGTTTCTGGTGAAACATATTTCTCCACATTTTTGAAGACTTCTTTTCTGCATGAGATTCTGCGTTCTCTGGTTTTGGATCGAATAGATTCGATGACAAGGTCGCAACCTTTTAGATGCTCATACCCTACATATCCATGTATTCTTGACATTATTGCTCGTTTCTCACTGGCAGTCATGCCCCAATGATTGATCATGTTGTCCAGTTCCTGTTCAATTTTGCATATAGCATAATTGATCTTGTCTTCAGAAAGCTCAATGAATACAACTTCAAGCTCTTTCTGGCTGATCAACATAGCAATGTTTTGGCCAACAGTTCCGCATCCAACTATTCCTACCTTGGAGAAGAGCTGTTTTGGCCGGTTTTTTGTGCTAAGGCCGTACTTTTCAATCGGCTCAATTATTTTTTCCGCCATGTTTAATTCAATTGTTAAAATTGATATATATTAATATTTACCTATTTCTTTGCTGCTTGGTTTGCTGTTATAGCAACCAGATTAACAATGTCGCTTACAGAGCAACCTCTTGACAGATCATTAATTGGTGCCGCCATACCTTGCAAGACCGGACCAACTGCTTCAGCGTGGGCAAGTCTTTCAACTAGTTTATATCCAATATTTCCTGCTTCAAGTGTTGGAAACACCAATACATTGGCTTTACCTGCTATTTTACTGCCTGGAGCTTTTTTCTGTCCAATAGCTTCAATGATAGCTGCATCTGCCTGCATTTCACCATCAATTTTCAAAGTAGGATCCATTTGTTGAGCCAGTTCTGTTGCTGTTCTTACTTTATCCACCATTTCGTGCTTTGCACTTCCTTTTGTTGAGAAACTTAGCATAGCAATTCGGGGTTCGATGCCAGCAATTGCCCTGGTGGTCTTACCGGTACTTACAGCTATTTCTGCTAGTTCCTGGGCTGTAGGATTGGGGTGTACGGCACAGTCGGCAAAAACCATGAGTCCGTCATCACCAAACTCTTTGTCTTTTAGGAACATTAAAAAGGCTCCGGAAACAACGCTGATGCCGGGAATTGTTTTAACATATTGGAAGGCAGGTCTTAATACATCGCCTGTTGCATTGTCAGCACCCGCTACCTCTCCGTCTGCATCACCATTTTTGATCATAACTGTTGCCAGATATAAAGGATCAAGTAAGAGTTTTTTAGCTTCGTCAAGTGATAATCCTTTACTTTTCCTTAGTTCTACCATTAAACTGGCATATTCTTCTTCTTTAGGATTATTTCCAGGATCGATAATAGAAGCTTTTGAAATGTTTTCTAATCCTAGCCTGTTAGCTTCATTTTCAAGTTCTTTAGGATTACCAATTAATACTATTTCAGCAATACCTTCGCTTAAAATTATATCAGCAGCTTTAAGGGTTCTTTCTTCAAAACTTTCTGGTAAAACAATTCTTTGAGGATTATTTTTTGCTTTTTCTTTGATTTTATTTAGTAAATTCATTGTAAATCAGAATTTTATAGATTTTGTTTAATGGCGAGTAAAATTAGTGAAAAATAAGACTCATTATCCTTCTCACTAAAATGATATTGATCATAAGTCTCGTTTTTTGATTGTGTTAACTTACATTGATACAGAATGATAGGTTGTGTATAAATGACCTGTAATTAATGCATCTTTCACATAATTTATAAAGGTTTTAAATAACTCTTGTTTATCAGTGACTTATGGCGTGAAATGAGTTTTTTATAAGGTAATATGTTGATTATGGTAAAGTTAATCCTCACAAATAAAAAATTTATTGGTTTTTAGAGCTGATGGTAAGATTAGTGTCAATGATTATATTGTTTTTAGGGTATTCCGGATATACTGTGGATTTATTTGGTGTAATGTCCACTATAATTGAAAAGGTTAACTAATTTGTTATATGTAACGGATTTGAATTATATGCAACTTAGATTATTTTTATAAAAGTACAGTTTATAGAAAATCTGTGTTATATAGAGTCTGTCCATAAAGTCGGGGGGTGAGGAATAAAGTTCAAATACAAGGCGTGTAAACCGAACAAAGTGAGTTCTTGAACACAATTAAAAATGAAACACGTTGTGAAAAAAAATTAAACCGCAGTATATTTGTGTATATGAGGATTTAAATTTTAACTACGTTGAGCTCGGTAAGCCTTGGTTGAGCAACAACGCAGTAGTTGGACTTTATTGACAAACACTATATAGTTTCTTCAGCCTATTATTAATTGTTGGATCTGCCATTTTTACCTTACAGCATCAAGTTTTTCCTCGGAATTAATTAATTTATTCTTTAAATTTACCTAATTCAAGTAATTCGTTTATTGCCTTCTTAACCTTTGTATATATGTGTTTTTTACTTTAATTGATCCAAATTTATATTGTTAAAAAAAAATCAAAGAAAGATATCTAGATATTTAGATAATTTATATATTTGTCGGCTCAAATCGTTGAATTATGGCTTTAATTGAAATCAATAATAGGTATAGCGTGTTGGCTGACGATTCTTGTTGTCTTTCTTGTGGAGGGGCAATTGATTACTCCAAACCTCAGCTTGGTGAGCGGTGTTTGGACTTAGGAAGCGGACGTGGTACAGATGTTTTACGCATGGCTGAAGAAGTAGGTGAAAATGGCTTTGCCTATGGGATTGACATAGCGGACGGAATGCTTAATAAAGCAAAAGCAACCGCCAAAAAAATGGGCGTAGAAAATGTTGAATTTATTAAAGCTCAACTCGAGTCACTCCCTATTAAGGATTCATCCATTGACTTGGTTATTTCTAATTGTACTATTAACCATGCAGAGAATAAGCAAGAGGTATGGAACGAAATTTTTCGTATCTTGAATGATGCAGGGCGTTTTGTTGTAAGTGACATTTATTCTTCAAAACCTGTTCCTGAGAAATACAAAACCGATCCGCAAGCCATTTCGGAATGTTGGGGAGGATCAGAAACCAAAGAGGTTTATATGCAGCAGCTTCAAAGTGCTGGGTTTGAGAAAATTGAGATTCTTGAGGAGAGTAAGCCCTATGACAAAGGGGAAATAGAGGTTGTAAGTTTTACAATTCGCGGATTTAAAAAGAAGAAAAGTTGTTGTAATTAATAAATATATATCATGAAAACTCTATTAAATAAGAAAAGAGAAACAAAACAGCATGTTGCACAATGTTGTGCAAAGCAATCAAAAATTGTGGCCGGTTGTCATGACTAATTAGTTGTTAAAGTGGGGCCGGCCCACTTTTTTTATTTCCAATCCTTTCATCTTGATTTTCAGATTATATTTTTAAGGGATTTTATCTCCAATTCATTGCATTATATTTATATATGGAACTATCAAAACACAATATTATTTCAAAAATTGCTGATTCAGATAAGTACTTCATTGTGAATTTATTATCGAAGCAAGCAGATGTTCTTTCTCAAGAAGAAAAAAGCTTGTTTGAGAATGGGGCGGCACTAAAAAATCCTGATTTTATAGATAGAGGTTATGTGGTTGATCCAATTGAAGAAGAAAAGAACTACAAAAAGCATTACCTTGAATTTGTTGATTCCAGGGATACAGATGAAGTCCAGATCTTTTTTGTTCCAAATTATGCCTGTAATTTTTCCTGTTCCTATTGTTATCAGGATGAATATGGAGTGAAAGAACTGCCTATTCAAGAGGAAACTATAACAGCTTTTTTTAATTATGTAAACACTACATTTTCAGATAGGAAGAAATATATTACTGTTTTTGGAGGAGAACCTTTATTAAACAGCAAGAATCAAAGAGAATTCTTTAACTCATTTATAAAACTTGCTAATACTTATAATATAGATTTGGCTATTGTAACCAATGGTTACAACCTGATTGATTATGTAGATGTGTTAAAAAATGGTAGCATAAGAGAAGTTCAAATAACACTGGACGGGACAAAAGAGATGCATGATCAGCACCGGATGCTTAAAGGGGGTGGGAGTACATTTGACCAGATTGTAAGAGGCATTGATTTATGCCTTGAAAACCACCTTCCGGTAAACCTAAGAATGGTTTTGGATAAAGACAATATCAATGAGCTGCCCAAACTGGCTTCTTTTGCAATAGAAAAAGGGTGGACAGAATCTCCTTTTTTTAAGACACAGATAGGCCGTAATTATGAATTGCATCATTGCCAGAGTGTTACCAGTAGGCTTTATACAAGAATTGAAATGTATAAAGACATCTATGAACTTTTAAAATCCCATCCCTATATAACGGAATTTCATAAACCTGCTTTCTCAATTTCGAAGTTTCTGTTTGAAGAAGGTGAATTACCTGGTCCATTATTTGATTCTTGTCCTGCAACAAAAACGGAATGGGCATTTGATTATACAGGCAAAATATATTCTTGTACTGCAACTGTTGGAAAGGCAGGAGAGGAGCTTGGCGAGTATTATCCCAATGTCTCTCTGAACGAGGATATAGTGTGTGATTGGGAAGATAGGGATGTGTTATCTATTCCAGAATGCGGTAATTGTGAACTAAGATTGGCATGTGGAGGTGGATGTGCCTCAGTTGCCAAAAACAATAAGGGACGTGTAAATGCTCCAGATTGCAGGCCAATTAAAGAATTATTAGAGCTCGGAATTGCCCATTATTTTAAAGCATAAACTACATGAAATAATGGCTTTGCACTTTGTGAATGCTAGAAATGTAGAAGAAATAAACCTCGCAATGCAATACAATAGAATTCTGTACAGGTATTGCTAAAGAATGATCTGACAAAAAATCAAAATTGCATTAGATACTGCCAATTTGGTCGGAGATAGTTGAGCCGCACTCTGTATAGGATACAGGAGATTAACGGGTGTTAAAAGGATTTTAGTTTCTGCTATATTGGCAGGACTATTATATGGCACGAAAAATGTACATATCAATATATCTAGATTATATAAATACAACAGGTTTATTGAATCAGAGTTACAACTGTTGTCGTAAAAGACAGTTTTTATGGTCAAAATCCTTTAAATCAAGTGAAAACAAACTAAAAAAACAGATAATTATGAAGGAAATTACTTCAGCAGACTTCGAAAAAGAAGTCTTAAATGGTGGCAAAGTAGTATTGGATTTCTATTCCTCTGAATGTCCTCCTTGTGAAGCCTTGGCTCCAAAATTTGAAGCTGTTGCAACTCATTTCGAAGGTGAAGCCAAGTTCTTAAAAATATTCAGGCAGAAAAACAGGGAACTGGCAGATAAACTGGGTGTTGCTTCTTCGCCCACCGTTATATTTTTCGAAAATGGGAAAGAAGTAGGCCTTAGGCTTAGTGGGGGAATAAGACGCTATGAATTATTCGAAGGCATGAAGTCTTTGGTAGGGAAAGATAAAGTAGATGAGATAAAGTCCAAAATTAAGGCTGAAACAAGTGAATATGATGTTGCAATTTTAGGGGGTGGACCTGGTGGTCTAACAGCCGGATTATACTTGTGCCAAGCTAAAGTAAATGCTGTTTTAATTGATATAGGTCTGCCTGGAGGAAATGTTTCCACAACACATATGGTATCTAATTATCCTGGTTTTATTGATCCCCAGCCAGGTTACATGTTGTCTCACTTTATGAGTGAACAGACTAAACAATGTGGTACTGAGTACAAGGTTGCTGTTGATGTTACAAAGGTAGATCTCGAAAAGAAAGAGGTTGTGATCGATGAATTTGAGACAATAAAAGCCAAGAAGATCATTATTGCAACAGGAACCTCTCCAAATTATTTAGGAGTGCCTGGTGAGAAGGAACTTAAAGGGAATGGCATATCATATTGTGCCACTTGTGATGCGAAATACTTTGGTGATAAGGAGGTAATTGTTATTGGAGGTGGTAATTCTGCAATTGAAGAAGCTGACTTTATTACAAAATTTGCTAAAAAGGTTACTATTGTACATCAGTTTGATAAACTACAAGCCAATAAAACGGCCCAGGAAAAGGCTTTTGCAAATGAGAAGATTGAGTTTTTATTAGAGCATGAGCCTCGCGGGTTTAAGAAAGATGGAAATACGGTTATTGTGGAGGTTGAGGACCTGAAAACCAAAGAAAATAAGGAACTTGTAACAGATGGCGTATTTATTTTTGTTGGTCTTAAACCAAATCTTGATTTGTTTACCCAAAAGTTGGATTTGGACGACTGGGGTTATGTGAAAACAAACGAAGATAAGATGACCAATATTGATGGTGTATACGCAGTTGGCGATGTAGCCAGCAAAAAATACCGGCAAATCACCACTGCAATTGCAGATGGTACTGTTGCTGCTATTTCTATCACAAAAGAACTTGACCAATAGTTGATTTTCAGGATTTTATTAAGTGAACTAATTTAAAGGGGCCAATTGAGCCCCTTTTTTTATATTTGTCAATTATATTCAGAATGAAAGATAGGAGCAGTAATATTGCAATAATTTTGGGAATAACTATGTTTGCCGTTATGGGCGTGGCGAGTATCGCACCCGCATTTCCTGAGATTCAGATTGCTTTTTCCCTTGAAAAGGACCAGGTTAAGTGGTTGATTTCCATATTTACTGTGCCGGGTATTCTATTGAGCCCTATTGCAGGTGTATTGGCCGATTATTATGGCAGAAAAGCCATTTTAGTGCCTTCTCTATTACTTTTTGCCCTAGGAGCATTCTTTTGTTCACTGGCAGTTTCATATCATCAATTGTTGGTTTTTCGTTTTATTCAAGGGGTGGGTGCTGCGGCTTTAGGAGCTTTGAGTATTACATTGATTGGTGACTTTTTTCAAGGGAAGGAACGTGTTAAAATTATGGGTTTAAATGCGAGTGTCCTTAGCATATCTGTTGCATCTTATCCTGCATTAGGTGGTTTTTTGACTGCATTTAACTGGCGTTATGTATTTTATTTACCAGTACTCTCCGTTTTCCTGATTGTACTTGTGCTTCTCAAAATCAATAAAGTAGAACTTCCCAAAAGAACTTCCTTAGCTAATTACCTCTCTTCCTTATTTAAGGTTGTTGGTCAAAGACAAGTATTGAGTTTATTCTCTGTTAATCTGTTAGTGTTTGTTGTATTATATGGAGCATACCTTACTTTCTTTGCATCCTTTCTGAAATCAGAATTTAATGCATCTGTAATTTATATAGGTCTGGCAATGTCTTTTTTATCGGTTGTATCTGCTCTTTTCTCTGCGAATATTTCTTTTTTTAGAAAATTGTTTTCACCTCGGAGTTTATTGATCTTTAGTTCAATTGTTTATATTGTTGGTATGCTGGTATTAGCCTTTAGCCATGCATGGATTGTTGTTTTTATTTCACTTTTTATTTTTGGGATTGGACATGGTTTGCTTGTTCCCAATATGCAAACTATGCTAATTGACCTATCTACTACTAAAGAACGGGCAGCATTTATGTCCCTAAATGGCATGGTATTACGAATAGGTCAATTCCTTGGACCAGTATTAATAAGTATCTTTTTTATTCAGGATAATTTTTCTGCTGTATTTCTAGCTGGAGCAGGAGCAAGTTTTATAATGCTTATTGTTATTTTATTATTTATCAGAAATTGAGTCGTTTAGCGACTTTGAATCCCCTATATGCTTACCAAGGAAATCTTCTACTGCTTTATAAAATTCAAATTTATTTTCTTCCTTTCTAAAGCCATGCCCTTCATCATATTTTACAATATACTCGACATCAATACCCTTTTCTCTAAGGGCTTTAACCATTTGGTCAGATTCTTTTTTGTTGACTCTTGGATCATTTGCTCCCTGGGCAATTAGCAAAGGTGCCCTAATTTGGTCAACATGAAAAACTGGTGAAGCTTCGGCAAGCAATAAACTATCATGTACAGGGTTTCCAACTAGCTCATACCACATTTCCCTCTCAGGTTCCCAATAAGGAGGAATAGAGTTTAAGAAAGTAAATAAATTAGAAATTCCAACATAGTCAATGCCACAGGCATACAACTCGGGAGTGAAAGTCATCCCGGCCAAAGCAGCATATCCTCCATAGCTTCCACCATAAATAGCAATTTTGTCTTTATTGGCAATACCTTCATCTATTAACCACAAAACACCATCAGAGATGTCATCTTGCATTTTTTTACCCCATTGTTTAACTGACTTTAGTTGGAAATCTTTTCCAAAACCGGTAGAACCCCTGAAATTCATTTGTAATACTGCATATCCTCGGTTAGCTAAGAACTGAACTTCTGGATGAAATCCCCATTTGTCTCTGAGCCATGGTCCACCATGAGGCAATATAACAGCCGGAAGATCCTTTGGATTTCTGCCTTTGGGCAAAGTCAGGTATCCGCGAATAGTCAAACCATCTCGTGAGGTGTATTGTATTGGCTTCATCTCTGATAGATCTTCTGGATGTAACCAGGGACTAATGTCTGCAAGTTTTATAAGTTTATCAATTTCAGAATTATAGAGATAATATGCCCCCCTTGATTTATCGCTATATGTACGAATGATAAAATCAGTTTCATTTTTATCATAGCTTGTTGGCACAAAATCATATTCGGGCAGAAGTTCATGCAAGCGTTCATACATTTTTTCAGTTTTGCTATCAAAAAAATGCATTTTCTGCCTTGAAGTATAATAATATGCAGTTGTTATAACCTCTCTTTTTCGTGAATAAGATAAAGCAGTTATATCTGCAAGGCTATTTTTATACAGAATTTCAGTTTCTGATTTTGAAAGTGGATCAAATTTTACAAGCTCTAATTTATCCCTTCCCAGATTTGAGGAAGCGTAAATTGCTTTATTGTCAAAGGTGAAAAAATGAGGAATAAATTTATCTTTCCAACTTATCAATAAAACTTCCTTGAACTCGTCATATTCAGTCTCTCTATATAGCAAAGCTAGGTTTATTCCATCAACAATGGCATATGCAGCTCGAAGTTTTCCATTGTGGTCAGTCATCCAGCCAACAATATTACCAGGATTGTTAGCCAATTGTTTAAGTTCGCCAGTTTCTATGTTAAGTTTATATGGATCAAATACTTCAGGGTTATTTTTATTCAAACCAACAATTATTTCATTGGGATTGTCTTTTAGATCATCTATGATTTCTGTTTTAACGCCGGGAAAGCATGTGAGGCAGGTAGTCTTGCTTTTAGCAATGTCGACCATAAAAAGTTTATAATCTTCATTTCCTTCTTCATCAACTAAATAGAGCAAGCTCCTGTCATTTGCCCAAAAATAGTTAAGTATATCACTGTCTTCTTTGTACGTGACCTGATAGATTGTGTCTTTATCAATTTCTCCAATCATTATATTCATCCTTGATTTCCAAGGAGATAGAAAAGAATAAAACTTACCGTTTGGTGAAATCTTAAAATTGCTTTTTACAGGATTTTTAAAAAAGTCTTGCATGGGAATCAGAGGAGCAGGTGTTTCACTTTTGGTACATGAAAGAATAAATGCTATAAATAATCCTATAGATAATATTTTATTGATCCTTATTTTCATCAATTGATTATTTTTGATATTTCTTTACAAGTTAGAATGTTTAGATATATTTTTCAATGATAATCATTATGTAATTTTATTTGATGGCGGATTTATTAGAAACAAAGGAACAACTTAAGAAGTTTAAAGATAAGATAGAGGGGGATCTTTTATTTGACCAAACATCCAAAACTATCTATTCAACTGATGCTTCGGCATATAAGGAGCAACCTTTAGCTATACTTATAGCAAAATCAAAGCAGGATATTTTAGACGCAATTATTTTCTGCAAAGATCACGGAATATCACTTATTCCTAGAACTGCAGGAACATCATTGGCGGGTCAAGTTGTGGGTAGTGGCTTGGTGGTTGATGTATCTAAACATTTCAATAAAATTATTGAAATCAATAAAGAAGAATCATGGGTACGAGTACAACCTGGCGTTGTTCTCGATGAACTAAATAAAATATTGGCAGATCAGGGATTGTTTTTTGGACCGGAAACTTCAACTTCAAACCGCTGCATGATTGGTGGAATGATCGGTAACAATTCTTGTGGCGCACACTCTTTGGTTTATGGGAGTACACGTGACCATACATTGGAACTCAGTGCTTTTCTGAGTGATGGATCAGAGGTGGTTTTTAAGAAGCTATCGAACTTTGAGTTTGATGAAAAATGCAAACTCGAAAATTTAGAAGGTGAGCTTTACCGTTTTACAAAAGAATTATTTTCATCTCAGGATATTATAAATTCAATTGAAAGCGAGTTTCCTGATAAAAATATTAAAAGAAGAAACACAGGTTATGCCATAGATGTTTTGAGTCAAATGAAACCTTTTAATCCTGAAGGTGACGATTTTAATTTCTCGTCATTGATTTGTGGATCTGAAGGGACTTTGGCTTTTGTGACTGAGATAAAACTCAATCTGGTTCCATTGCCTCCGAAAGAAAAAGGCTTACTAGTTGTTCACCATCACTCTATTGATGAAGCACTTGTGGCAAACATTGCTGCCTTGAAATTTGGACCTGTAGCTATAGAGCTGATTGATAAGTTTTTGTTGGATTGTACAAAGACCAGTATTGAGCATTCAAAAAACAGATTCTTCCTGAGTGGAAATCCAGAAGCACTATTGTGTATCGAATTTGCTGAAAACACCAAGGATGAAATCGAAAAGAAGACCAAGGAGTTAATAGAGGATTTTAAACTAAAAGGATTTGGATTTCATTTTCCACTATTGTTTGGGAAAGATATTGGACGAGTTTGGGCACTAAGAAAAGCTGGATTAGGATTACTTTCGAATATTCCAGGTGATGCCAAGCCACAACCTGTTATAGAAGATACTGCTGTTAGTCCTGAAAAATTACCTGATTATATTAGGGAATTCAATATTGCCTTAGAAAAAAATAAGTTGAGTTGTGTATACTATGCACATATTGCTACAGGTGAACTATACTTGCGACCAATCTTAAATTTAAAAGAAAAAGAAGGCGTTCGCCTATTTAGGGAAGTGGCTACTGATATTTCACGACTTGTGAAAAAATACGGAGGCTCATTAAGTGGTGAACATGGTGATGGCAGATTGAGAGGCGAGTTTATCCGCTATATGATAGGAGATAAGAATTATGAGATCCTTCAAAAGCTAAAAAAAACCTGGGATCCTCATGGTATTTTCAATAACCATAAAATAATT
>JBNKPU010000206.1:0-23231 GCA_050295515.1 Bacteroidales bacterium
TCCCAACGTCTTTCGCTTGCAAATTCTTTGAGGTAATCTATGATATCTGACTTGTCCATGGATAGCAATAAAAAAAGGGGGCAAAAACATGGAATTCTGCCCCCTTAGATTATTTTCTTTATAAAACTACTGTACAGAATCAGCTAAATCGCTTCCAGCTTTAAATTTAACAACCTTTTTAGCCGGAATAGTAATTTCTTTTCCGGTTTGAGGATTGCGGCCAGTACGGGCTTTTCTTTCAGAAACAGAAAAAGTACCGAAACCAACTAATGCAACACGGCCACCACCTTTAAGTTCTTCTGATGTGCTATCGATAAGAGCGTCAAGGGCTTTTTTAGAGTCAGCTTTTGTAAGACCGGCTTTTGCAGCGATTGCGTCAATTAATTCTGCTTTGTTCATCTTTTTCAATTTTAAGGGTTAGTATTAACTATTTTTGTTTGTAGTAAGGCTTACAAATATAGATTTTTTGTTATGTTTAGCAAATTCTCCAAGGTTTTTTTCGGTCTATACTAGATTAAATTATTTCTAAATAGAAATTATTTATTTTTTTTTGCATAAAAGTTAGCGCGTATTAAAAAAAATTATACTTTTGCCGCCGGAGAAATGGCAGAGTGGTCGAATGCGGCGGTCTTGAAAACCGTTGTACCGCGAGGTACCGGGGGTTCGAATCCCTCTTTCTCCGCAGAGGAGATGAAAAACCCAGCTAGATGGCTGGGTTTTTTTGTACGCAAACTTTACAAAGAGGGATGAGAACCCTGGGTTCGAACCGAGAGGCCTTCAGTCCCGAGCTCATGTAGCGTAGCGTAATAATCCCTCTTTCTCCGCAGAGGAGATGAAAAACCCAGCTAGATGGCTGGGTTTTTTTGTATGCAAACTTTACAAAGAGGGATGAGGACCCCGGGTTCGAACCGAGAGGCCTTCAGGCCCGAGCTCATGTAGCGTAGCGTAATAATCCCTCTTTCTCCGCAGAGGAGATGAAAAATCCAGCTAGATGGCTGGTTTTTTTTGTGTACAAACTTTACAAAGAGGGATGAGAAGTGAATAGGGTAAATGATACAAAAAGGCAAACTGTTAATGTTTTTTTTTAGAGGATGGAATTTTTTGTGGTAATTCATTGCATAAAGCATACATGATTATAATTGTTTATAAAAAAACAATATTAGTATGCAGTATGCCAGTATGAATTAAATAAACATCACATGAAGTAAAACTAAACCAAATAGTTAATCAATGATGTAAGGTTTTGTACCATATATGTTATCCATAGCATTCTAATTCCAAAAAATATGTTTGCTGTACTAACAATATTTTTGTATTGAATGCATTTTAATACCTCTTTCTCCTTGTCCTTCGTTTTGAGCTGGTTCCAAGTATACTGCCCAATAGCCCTCTAACCAACTGCCTACCTAATTCATTTCCGATTTGCCGAGATAGGGTTTTGCCGGTTTGTTTGGAGAAATCACCAAAAATATCTGTTGTCGACTGTCGCTTGGATCTGCCAGCTTGTTTTCTTTCCAGTTCGGCTTTTTCCTGTTGTTCTTTAGCAACCTCTTCTTCCTGGAATTTCCTGATCAGGATTTCATAAGCCGATTCCCTGTCAACCAATTTTTCATAGGCTCCATAAACCAAAGATTGCATGATTTTTTGTTTTCGGGTTTCATCATCAATCGGTCCGATTTTGCCCTGAGGAGGTACTACCAGTGCTCTTTCAACAATATTTGGAGTGCCTTTTTCATCCAGAAACGATACCAATGCTTCACCTAAACCAAGTTGTGTAATGGCCGATTCAACATCAAGTTCTGGATTAGGGCGAAAGGTCTGTGCTGCACTTTTAACCGCTTTTTGGTCGCGTGGCGTAAAAGCCCTTAGGGCATGTTGGATCCTGTTGCCCAATTGCCCTAATATTTCATCAGGTACATCAACTGGGTTTTGTGTAATAAAATAGATGCCGACGCCTTTTGACCGGATCAATCTGACGACTTGTTCTACTTTGTCAACCAATACTTTAGGTGCATCATCGAAAAGCAAATGAGCTTCATCGAAAAAGAAAACCAGTTTAGGTTTGTTCAGGTCTCCTGCTTCTGGAAGTTCTTCGAATAATTCTGAAAGCAACCACAGCAAGAACGTTGAATAGAGTGCTGGTGTGAGCATAAGCTTATCTGCAGCCAGAATATTTACTATGCCTTTACCTTGGTCGGTCTGAATAAAATCGTTAATGTCCAAAGCAGGTTCACCAAAGAAAAGTTCTCCTCCTTGTTCTTCTAAAATCAATAGTGCTCTTTGAATAGCTCCAATACTGGCTACAGAAATATTACCATATTCTGAAGTGAATTCGCTTCTTTTTTCTGATACAAACTCAAGCATTTTTCTGAGATCCTTCAGGTCAAGAAGCAACAATCCGTTGTCATCTGCGATTTTAAAAACCAGGTTTAATATGCCGTATTGAACATCGTTTAAGTTTAATAACCTGGACAATAACAATGGCCCCATCTCAGAGACTGTTGTCCTGATTGGGTGACCTTTTTCATTGAAAATATCCCAAAAACAAACAGGATAGGGTTTTAATGAATGGTTGCCAAGCTTTAACAATTCAACCCTTTCCTGAACCTTGCCGGCCGGTTTTCCGGCGACAGAAATTCCTGAAAAATCGCCTTTAATATCAGTAACAAAAACTGGCACACCGGAATCAGAAAAAGTTTCTGCAAGTACTTGCAAGGTCACTGTTTTTCCTGTTCCTGTTGCACCGGTAATAAGTCCATGCCTGTTGGCCATTTCAAGGTTGATTGGCAGTTCTTTTCCTCCAAGTGTTTTGGCAATTAAAGGGGCTCCATCCGATGAGATCATGGTAGATTTAATTTATAAGTTTAGAAAATTAGCCATATAAAAGTAATATTATTTTCATGCCAAAGGTATTCACATACACAAAATTTTAGTTGTTAAACAGGTATATATCTTAGTGGATGGTTAGGACGAACCAGAATAAGTTTTATATTTATTCTCGCAACTAAATCTTATTATTATGAGTGATTCATTTACAGAAGTTACCCATCAATCATGGGGTAGTAGAATTAAAGGAGCCTTTGGCGGTATTTTATTTGGCATTATCCTTATTGTAGGAGGGATTATTTTGCTTTCCTGGAACGAAGGTAGGACAATTAAAACCAAGCGTTCGTTAAAAGAAGGTGCCAGCCTGGTTGTTAGTGTCCCATCTGGTCAACTTGATGTTGCAAATGATGATAAACTTGTGCATGTTCATGGGATGCTCAGCACACAGGATGTATTGACCGACAAGGATTTTAAAGTTTCTGCAACTGCAATTCATTTATATAGAAATGTTGAGATGTACCAATGGGTGGAAGATTCCAAGTCAGAGACAGTAAAAAAAGTTGGAGGAGGAACCGAAACAAAAACTACATATAGCTATACTAAAAAGTGGAGTTCATCACGTTATAATTCTTCTGAATTTAAAAAGCCTGAAGGGCATACCAATCCATCTGATTTTTTATTTAATTCTGCCAACTATTCTGCTTCTGATGTTTTGCTGGGAGAATTTAAGCTAAATTCAACCTTTATTGGTAAAGTGGGAGGAAGAGAATCGTTAAGTATTAATAAAGGTGTTGTTCCACAAATGCCAAATACAACTGTTGATGAGCAGACAATATATATCGGTTCGGGCTCTAAAACAGAACCTAAAGTAGGTGATCTTAAAGTTGCTTTTCAGGTTGTTTATCCAAAAGAAGTAAGTATTATTGCTAGACAGCACCAAGGAGTTTTAATACCCTATACTACATCCAATGGTAAAGATATTGCAGAGCTTGACTATGGAGTTGTTCCTGCCGATGTGATGTTTGATAATGCATTACATTCCAATAAAGCAATGGGCTATTTATTGCGTTTGGTTGGATTGCTTCTGTTGATGATAGGATGGGGGATGATTTTTAAACCACTCGTTGTACTTGCTGATGTATTGCCTTTCCTTGGTTCTATTGTAGGTGTAGGTACTGGTATTGTTTCTTTTGTATTGGGGCTGGCTTTTGGGCTGGTCACTATTGCAGTAGCCTGGATAGCTTATCGTCCCTTAGTGGCAATACCTCTATTGGTCGGGGCTGTAGCCTTGATCGTATTGCTTATTATCAGAGCAAGAAAAAGTAAAGCGACTGCAGTTAATTAACGGTTTTGTGAAGAAATAGAAAAGCGTGCTTTAAAGGCACGCTTTTTTTGAATCATTATATTTTATTTCGTTTTATACCTTGTTCCAATTTGAATAGCCACCCAAAATATACCTGCCACCATTGAAAGTGTTTTCGAAGAAGGAAAGTATACGGTATTTTATTTTTTCGTGTTTGTTAAGGGGTCTATCCATTTTCACCTTCTTTCTTGAATAATTGAGTTTCTTTTTCCAGTCTAGTTTTTTAATATATTCCTCCATGACTTTTGGGTGCGATCCTCTATAAACAGGAATTCTTCCCAATGGGCCATAATCGTACTCATTTGGTTTGAGTTCATAGAGGTGTTTTACCTTTTCATAGCTATGGTGGATGGAATCATGTTCTTTCTTTTTTGATTGCATCAAATGGGGCGGGCGTACCCAACCATAATGAAATATTTCGGCCCCTATGGGTTTGACATTCAGTTTTTCGTAGTTGCCTTTTCTGAAGGATTGGGCATCTTTAATAGAGTATACATTGCAATTGTTTCTGACTACTCTCATTTCGTTTTTATACCAACCATGAAAGGGTAGGTAATGGTCATAATCACCCCAAAAGTGGAGGTAGTTGAACAATAGGGCATCTATGTTTTTATCGTCCAGGTATTTTTCACAAGCGTTCTTAATTCTAGGTAGGTCTTTCTCATGTACTACTTCGTCGGCCTGAATATAAAAGCACCAGTCACCTGTGCACTGCTGTAGTGCAAAATTAGTTTCCAAAGCAAAGATTTCACTGTTCATGAATTTTTTTTTGTCCCAAACCCGGTCAAAGATCTTTATTTTATCAGAGCCAATGGATTCAATCAGTTCACGCGTATGGTCACTTTTATCATTGTCGCCAAGTGCAACAATAAATTCATCAACGATAGGTAAAACAGATTGTATGGATTCTTTGATTGGAAAATAAAACTTTTCGGCATTCCGCACCATAGTGAAACCACTTATTTTCATCTTTGGTTTTGTTTTTTAGTATTCAATTTTATTCAACCAGATTATAAAACTCCTTTGGCTGTGGTTGCTCCATGATTAGACTGGTGTTGTTCAATGGCTCACTATTAAGGATTTTTTCATACGCTCTAAGGTAGTTCTCTGTGCAGATATCAGCAGTAAAATTTTCCATGTAATATTCATGGATTTTTTTACGGTCATAACTATTAGCATTTTTTACAGCATCTGCCAATTCAGATATGCTCCTGGATAAGAACCCAACCTCATTATTGACCATCTCTGGCAAGATACCAAATGGGGTTCCAAATACAGGACATCCATAGTACATACTTTCGACCATGGCATTTCCAAAAGGCTCATGCCACTTAACCGGGAATATTAATCCTTTGGATTGCCTCAGGATATTCAGTTTTTTTTCTCCTCCAATAATACCATGGAAACGTGCATGTAAATCGAAATATAGCTTAATGCCCATTTTCAGATTGATTCTGTTGCCACCTATTACTTCAAGCCTTTCTCCAGCTATTTTTGAAATCTCAAGCGCTCCTTTCAGGTTTTTAACTTTCCATGCAGCTTTGGCCAGGAAATGAACATGTTTTCTGGGCTTGTTTAATGCGGGGTCGCCATAGTCAGCTGGATCATGTCCATTGTAGATGTAAAATTCGCCACCATGTCTTTGAGCATGGTTCTTTGAGACGAACACGGTGTTTGGAGCAGATTTTTCTCCAGGTTTGGCATTTCCTCCCTGGCGACATATATAAGGCATAATCGAAAAATCTTCCTGCAAGGGATAGTCGAAATGGACAATATCCGCAGTCTTGTCAATCTGCTCATGTATAGGTTTTTCTTTAACAATAATACTCACTTCAGCAAATGGACAAGTTGTTCCGATGGGCGCCAGGAGTTTAATTTGGTGCCCTCTTTTATGCATTCCCCTGAGCAAAGACCATAGTAGCCTTTCTTTGCCTCCATAACCTTTAACCGGAATAACACTATTAGTTACAAACTGTATTTTCATGCGCCAAACTGGATGTCGTGTAACATTTTAAACTCACCACCTTTTTGGAGAAGCTCATCGTAGTTGCCACTTTCAATTACTCTTCCATCGCGAAGTACATGGATTACATCGGCACTACGTATAGTCGACAGGCGGTGCGCAATAACAAGGCTGGTACGGTTTTTCATCAGTTTATTGAGGGCATCTTGTACCAGTCTTTCTGATTCCGTATCCAGTGCCGAAGTGGCTTCGTCAAGAATTAAAATAGGCGGATTGGTAAGTACAGCCCTGGCAATTGAAATACGCTGCCGTTGTCCACCGGATAAGCGGCTCCCCCTATCACCAATATTTGTTTGGTAGCCTTGTTCAGTTTGTATAATAAATTCATGGGCATTGGCAATTTTTGCTGCATGCTCAACTTCCTGTTGAGTAGCTTCTTTAACACCGAATGTAATGTTGTTATAGATGGTGTCATTAAACAGGATAGCTTCCTGGTTGACTATTCCCATGAGGGCTCTCAATTCAGTCGGATCAAGGTCTCGGGTTTCAATACCGTCAACGATTATTTTACCTTTGTTTACATCATAAAACCGTGGAAGCAGATCAGCCATGGTGGATTTTCCTGAACCTGATTGCCCAACAAGCGCTACCGTTTTTCCTTTTTCCAGTGTGATGCTGACATCCTGCAATACATAATCTTCGATGTATTTGAAGCTTACATTTTTATATTCGATTTTTGAGTTAAACTTCTCAATAGGAGTTGTTTTTGGTTTTATTTTGATATTTGATTCAGTGTTTAGTACATGATCAATTCTATCTAATGAAGCTAGTCCCTTCTGGACCTTATAATAGGAGTTGGAGAAACTTTTTATAGGATTAATGATATTGTAGCAGAGTATTAAATATAAAATAAATTCTTCAGGCATTAATGTACTTGTATCGGTAATTATAAGCGCACCTCCATAAATCATAATCACCAATATTACTGCCGTACCTAGAAATTCAGACATTGGGCTTGCCAAAGAATTACGGTTCATTATCCCGTCCATTATTTTTCTGTATTGCTCATTTTGACTACCCTGCTTTTTTTGCATTTTCGATTCTGCATTGAAAGCTTTAATGATTCTCAGTCCGCCAAGAGTCTCTTCAATGGTGGAGAGGATTTCCCCCATTTTGTTTTGTCCCTTTAACGATCTTTTTCGCAGAGTTTTGCCAATATATCCGATAATTCCTCCCGCAATCGGGAAAAAGATGAAAACAAACAAAGTGAGTTTTGCACTCATAAACAACATTGCTATAATGGTAAACAATATTATTAAAGGATTTTTGATCAACATATTAAGCGATGACATAATGGAAGTTTCTACTTCAATCACATCACCCGTTGCACGTGCAATAATATCTCCTTTACGCTCATCATTGAAATAACCAATTGGTAAAGAAATTATTTTTTTGTAGAGCTTATTACGAATGTCCTTTACAACATGATTTCTTATTTTATTCATGCTGAATTCGGCTAAATAGGTAAAAGCAGCTTTAAAAAAGACAAGGGTCATGCCAACAAAGGCAATCAGCACCAATGCTTGTACTGCTCCTTTATCCTGGGTTAAATCGCCTATGTAATAAGCTAGGTTATTCATAACATCCTTTTTGAAAGCACCTATATCCTTAAAAGAAAATGCTATTTCTTTCAATTCAGTAACTTTACTAGATATATTAAAAAGCACTCTAAGTATCGGAATAAGAGCAGCAAAAGAAAATATTCCGAATAATGCACTTAGAATATTAAATCCAATGTTCATTGTCAGATAACCTTTGTAATTGACAAGAAAACGTTGGAATACTTTCAGAGCTTCACGCATATGCTAAATTCCTGTGTAATTAAAAGGTGTAATCTTTTTGATTTCTTCTTTGACCTTATCGTCAATTGATAACGAATCAACAAACTCATCTATTTCCTGCTGGCCAATTTTTTTGTTAGTCCTGGTTAGATCCCTCAATGCTTCGTAAGGATTAGGATAGGCTTCACGCCTTAAAATAGTCTGAATAGCCTCAGCTACAACCAGCCAGTTGTTTTCCAGATCTTTTTCAAATTTCTCTTGATTAAGAAGCAATTTGCTTAGTCCTTTAAGAATGGACTTAAATGCTATGAAGGTATGAGCTATGGGTACTCCAATATTCCTCAACACAGTAGAATCAGTTAGGTCGCGTTGCATCCTTGAAATAGGCAATTTAAAAGCCAGGTGTTCAAACGTAGCATTAGCAATACCCAGGTTTCCTTCTGCATTTTCAAAGTCGATAGGATTTACTTTATGTGGCATTGCAGATGAGCCAACTTCGCCAGCTTTAATCCTCTGCTTGAAATAGTCCATTGAAATATAAGTCCAGATATCTCTGCAGAAATCTATCAGGATAGTGTTGATTCTTGACAGGTTGTTGAAAGAAGCCGCTATATTGTCGTAATGCTCTATCTGTGTGGTAGTTTGCAAACGCGATAATCTCAGTACATGATCAACAAATGCATTGCCAAATTCAGCCCAATCAATTTCCGGATAGGCTACATGGTGTGCATTGAAATTACCTGTTGCTCCCCCAAATTTAGCAGAAAAGGGCACTTGCTTCAGCTGACTAAGTTGGGTGTTCAGCCTTTCCACAAAAACATTGATTTCTTTACCCAATCGGGTAGGAGAGGCTGGTTGACCGTGTGTGCGGGCAAGCATTGGAATGTTTTTCCATTCTTCGGCAAGTTCCATCAACTTGTCAATGACTTTGCCTATTAAAGGATAATAGGTTTCCTTTAAAGCTTCCATATAGGAAAGGGGAACAGCAGTATTGTTAATATCCTGCGATGTCAATCCAAAATGGATAAACTCTTTATAATTGCTTAGGCCAAGCCCGTCAAACCTTCTTTTAATAAAATATTCAACAGCCTTTACGTCGTGATTGGTCTCTTTTTCAATATCCTTAACTTCTTTTGCATCATTTATGCTAAAGTTTTTATAAATATCCCTTAAAGGTTCATAAACATTCTTATCCACTCCTTCTAATTGAGGGATTTTATACCTGCATAGAGCAATAAAATATTCTATTTCAACCCTTACACGGTATTTTATTAAACCATACTCCGAGAAATAGGGTGCCAATTCAGTACCTTTGCTTCTGTACCTTCCATCAATTGGCGAAATTGCCGATAAATCTTCTAAAATCATTTCTTTTAAAATTTGAGAGCCCAAAGTTAGCAAAAAATTAAGGCTTTAAGAAAGTTGAAAATGTTTAACCTTCTTCTTTTTAAAATCAAAAGTGTAATTTATATAATTATGGAAAAGTAAGTTGAAGTTTCTACTTGTTCCTTTTACATCTTTGTGTAAATTCGTTGAGTAAATAATAGTAGACATGCAAAAGTACCAATTCTATTTATCCCTATTGATTGTGTTGATGATGAATCAACTAATATCAAGTGATTTGTTGGCGCAAGATGAACCCGTTAAAATCCTGGTGTTTGATATTAAGGAAGAAATTGCAAAACCCGCGCTTCGGAGCACACAGTTTGCTTTTGAAAAAGCAGAAGAGATAAAGGCAGACTATATCCTTGTCCATATAAATACTTATGGAGGAAGAGTAGATATTGCGGATTCAATCAGGACGAGAATTATTAATTCTCAGATTCCTGTTATCGCTTTTATAGATAACCAGGCTATTTCTGCCGGAGCCCTTATATCCATTGCCTGCGATAGTATTTATATGCGTTCCGGAGGCAGTATTGGAGCAGCAACGGTTGTAAGCCAATCCGGTGAGCAAGTACCTGATAAATACCAATCGTTTATGCGGTCAACCATGCGTGCAACAGCAGAAGCACATGGTAAGGATACAATTGTTCAGGGCAAGGACACAACCTATGTATGGCATCGCGATCCAAAAATTGCTGAATCAATGGTAGATCCGCGCTTGTATGTGCCAGGAGTAAGTGATTCTGGACAGGTACTTACCCTTACTGCCGAAGAAGCAATAAAGGTTAATTATTGCGAGGGACTTGCAAAAGATATACCCGAAGTTTTAAAGAAAGCTGGACTTGAGGAAGCTAAGCTTACCTATTATGAGCCTGAAGGGATGGAAATTTTTATCCGCTTTCTGTTGAGTACTGCAGTCCAGGGTATCCTGATCATGATGATTATCGGAGGTATCTATTTTGAACTGCAGACCCCAGGAGTGGGGCTTCCGCTAGGCGTTGCTGTATTGGGCGGTCTATTGTTTTTTGCCCCTCTTTATCTCGAGGGATTGGTGCAGCATTGGGAAATTTTGGCCTTTGTGGCAGGTTTGATCTTGCTGGCTGTCGAAATATTTGTTATCCCCGGATTTGGAATTGCCGGGGTTGCCGGGATTATTCTTGTGTTAACAGGCCTAACCATGAGCCTGGTTGACAATGTGGTTTTCGAATACGAAGGAATGGATGGTCTTTCACAGGTTTTGGGTGCCCTTATTCAAGTAGTTGTTTCAGTAGTTGCTGCATTTGTGCTTTCAATCGTAATTAGTAGCAGGGTTTCCAAATCACAATTCTTCAAAGGTTTTGCTCTTGACGCAATTCAGGAAAAATCAAAAGGATATGTCGGAGTCGATACACACATCAAAGAATTGAAGGGCAAGGTTGGTACAGCTTATACTGTACTTAGGCCTTCTGGCAAGATCATGTTGGATGGGGAGATTTTTGATGCCAAATCTGAACTTGGATTTATTGATAAAGGAGAAAAAATTAAAGTCATCAGGGACGAAGCTGGGCAACTCTATGTAATAAAACATGTCCAGGCATAGTTATTATTAAGTGATATTTTATTGTTATGAGCGCGTCAAGGACTGTTAAAATATTAATTCTGATTGTAATAGGTGTATTTGCTATAGTTGCCTATAAATTCCTATCTATTTATACTAAAGCATATGCATCGAATGTGAAGATTGAAGAGGGCAAAACAGCCGAATTCTTTATTTATTCGCATTATACATATGACTCTGTCTATGCTGGTTTAAAAGAATCCGGATTGCTATCGAATCCTAAAAACTTTGATTGGACTGCCCGTAAGAAGAACTTGCCAAATCACATTTATGCAGGTCGGTATTTGATTAAAAAGGGGATGAGCAACAACGAACTGGTCAATAAATTCCGCTCAGGAAGTCAGGATCCGGTGCATCTAACTTTTAACAATATTAGAAATTTAAAGGAATTGGCCCAAAGGGTGTCGGAACAATTAGAACCCAGTGCCAATGCTTTTTATTCCAAGCTGTCGGATCAAGCCTTACAGAAAGAGTATGGTTTTAATTCCTTCACCATGGCTTCGATGTTTATTCCCAATACCTATGAGTTTTACTGGAATACTTCTCCAGAGAAATTTATCAAAAGGATGAACGATGAATACAACCGGTTCTGGACAAATAGAAGAAAAGCTGATGCTGAAAAATTAGGGCTGACACAAACAGAGGTGATTACATTGGCTTCTATTGTTGAAGAAGAAACTCTAAAAGAAGATGAGAGGCCTAAAATTGCCGGTGTTTATTTGAACCGTTTGGATATTGGCATGCGCCTACAGGCTGATCCGACTGTAATTTTTGCAGCAGGTGACTTTGAAATAAGAAGGGTGCTAAATAAACATAAAATAATAGATTCGCCTTACAATACTTATAAGTATGGAGGATTGCCTCCAGGACCGATTTGTATGCCAGAAATATCATCAATAGATGCAGTTTTAAATTTTAAGAAACACAAATACTTGTATTTTTGTGCGAAAGCTGATTTTTCAGGCTACCATAGTTTTGCTAAAACTCTAAACGAGCACATGAAAAATGCCAGGGCTTATCAAAAAGAACTTAATAAGCGAAGAATTTATAATTAGCCAGTTTAAATTTAGCGGACAGGTATTTTTGAAGAAAAGCTGAATTGTAATATCTTGGCGGGCTGTGTAAGAAATATTAAAAACTAAGTAAACAATTGAATGGATAAGATAAAATTTGGCATTGATGGTTGGTGGGGTATTATTGCAAAAGATTTCACCTTAGCCAATGTAGCTAAAGTAGCCTATGCTATTGCCAGATGGATGACAAATAAGTTTAAGGAATCATCAATTGTTCTTGGCTATGACTGTAGGTTTGGAGGTGAGATGTTCATGGAAGCCATAGCCAAAATATTGGCATCGAAGGGAATCCAGGTCTATATACCCGAGAATTTTGTGTCTTCACCTATGGTTTCTTTAGGAGTATTAAAACTCAAAGCCCAATGTGGAGTGATTGTCTCTGCCAGCCATACTCCGGCAAACTATAATGGCATCAAAATCAAAGGGGCACATGGTGGGCCTATATTGGATAAAGACCTCAAAGATATTGAGGCTATGATTTCATCAGATTATGAATTTGACCTCGAATTGTTGAATTGGAACTATTTGGTAGAACAGGGTAAAATTCAGTATGTAAACCTGGAATCAATTTATATCAGGCATCTGCATGAGCATTTTAATTTTGAAAGTATTAATACATCAGGCATGAGCTTTGCCTTTGATGCTATGTACGGAAGTACTCAGCGTATTTTTCCTAAAATTATGGCTGGGGTTAAGTTGTTTCATTGTGAGGAAAACCCCTCTTTCAATAAACTGCAGCCAGAACCTGTCCATAAAAATTTGCATGAAATGGCAGATTATGTCTGGAAGTCAAAGTCTATCGATTGTTCCCTTGCAGTAGACTCTGATGGCAGCCGCATGGCACTTTATGATAGTGAAGGAAATTTCATTGATTCGCACAATATACTCTTATTATTGATCCATTTTTTGGTCAAATACAAAGATCAGACAGGAAAAGTTATCGTTAGTTTTTCCTGTACAAGCATGATTGAAAAACTTTGTGCCCATTATGGACTTGAGGTTGTGCGCGTTCCTATGGGATTTAATCATATTGCTGATTATATGCTACGCGAAGACATTCTTGTTGGTGGTGAGGAGTCTGGAGGAATGACTGTTGGGTCCTATCTTCCTGATAAAGATGGGGTATGGATGGGATTGTTGATCTGGAATTGGCTGATAGAAAGTGGTATGTCCCTTCAACAACTGGTTCAGGAATTCAAGGAAATCACAGGAGAATTTTCTTTTGAACGAATGGACCTGAGATTGAATAAAAATGTCCGTAGTAAAATTTTGGACAAATGTAAGAAAGGGGAATTTACTGAATTTAAGGATAACCTGGTTGTTAAAACAGAAAACCTGGATGGATATAAATTTTATTTTGACAACAATGAATGGGTATTAATAAGGGCTTCTTCAATGATGCCCATGATTAGGATTTATGCTGAAGCACAAAATCCCGCGCGGGTGAGGGAAATTCTGTTCGCAGTTCAACATGTGCTTCGTAACACTTTATAGAGGATTATTTTAAATGAAAAAGATTTATACCATACTATTTGTGTTGTTTTTTATTGGCACAGCCTTTGGACAAGATGAATTTAAACCAAGTTTTCAAATGGGTATGCATTATGGGACCAATTATGGAAATGTAGGATTTAAACCTTCTATTTTTTCCAGTTCAGTTCAAATGCAAGATTTTGGTTTCTTGTTTATTTATGAAAATGTACCAAACCTTGGCGTACAGATAGAAGCAAATTTTTCACAAAAAGGTTGGCTGACAGACACAGATACAACAATAATGCATACGCGCAAAATGAATTATCTGGAATTTCCACTATTAACGCATATTACTGCAGGTAGGAAATACTTTAGGTTTCATGTTAACCTGGGTCCATATATAGCTTTTTATCGCGATTCATTTGAAAAGTTTGAGCTTGCAAATCCTATTGCTGATTCTGTAAAATCTATTGTTTACCAGTCTTTTAAGTACCAGGAGCAATATGGTAATAAACCAAAAAGCAATTTTGATTATGGATTTATGGGGGGATTTGCTTTTGGGTTTTATTCGAAATTTGGAGAGCTGACTTTGAGGCTTAGGTATAGTCAAGGATTATCCAATCTGTTTCCGCAATATCCAAAAGGAGAATATAGGTTTTCTCAAGTCCAGTCAATGTATGCCGGGATTAGTTATGCTGTTGTTATCCAGAGAAAACAAAATACTAAATAAAGCAGACTTCAGGTTCCAGTTTAATGCCAAAATTATTGTATACCTCTTTTTGAATATAGGCTGAAAATTCTACAATTTCCTGTCCTGTAGCATTGTTGTGATTAATTATTACAAGCGGTTGGTTTTTGTAAGTGCCAACATTTCCCCTTTGCATACCTTTAAGTCCACAGCTTTCAATAAACCATGCTGCAGCGAATTTGATTTTACCTTGCCCGGCATCGTAATTCGGGATATCAGGAAATTTTTCAAGGAGTAATTTTGCTTTTGAATCTTCTAACACAGGATTCTTAAAGAAACTACCAGCGCTGGCAATTTCTGAAACAGGGGGCAACTTGCTTTTGCGTATACTAATTATGGCATTCCTAAGATTCTTCAGGTTCTTTGCAGAGTATTTTTGTAGTTCTTCTTCAACCCTTCCATAACTGGTGTTTAGTTTTGGGGCTTTTTGTAACCTAAACTCTACATGTGAGATGAAGAGTTGGTTGTAAGGATCTTCTTTAAATATGCTATATCTATAGCCAAATTTGCAATCTTTATTATCGAAGGTCAAATTTACTCCTTTCGCTAGGTTGAAAGCATGTACCTTAACTATAGTGTCTTTGGCCTCGGTTCCATAAGCACCAATGTTTTGGACAGGAGCAGCGCCTACACTACCGGGAATGTCAGATAGATTCTCAACTCCGCCCCAATTCCTGTCAACACAGTAGGATACAAATTTGTCCCATTCAACACCACTTCCAACTTTAAGGATTATTTCGTTTTCACCCTCATGAATACTAGTAATACTTTCTATTTTCGAATGTACAACCAATCCCTTGAAATTCTTGGTGAAAAGTATGTTGCTGCCTCCTCCCAGGATAAGAATCTCTGAATTGAGATTTGGTAGAGAGCTAGTTAATTCTGCTAAATCCTTTTTGGTGTATATCTCAACAAATTTATCTGCCTTGCAATCTACGTTTAATGTATTTAATTTTTTTAAGGATTTTCTCTCTTCAATCAGCATAACTCATGCGGTAATGTTATGGAGGCAAAACTAAGAATGATTTACTCACAAAAAAATAACTGAAGTAAATATCTTTAGTATAAATGGTATATTTAAACATTAATCTCAGATTTAAATCTTATTGTTTTATTTTTTTGCAAACAAAGGTCTAGCAATTTAAAAGTAGATAAAATTAAATTTCTTATTTAGTGATATTAAAACTAGATTTGCTGTGTTTATAATAAAAATTAGGAAGATTTGATCCAGGTAATTCTTGCTGTTACAAATGATATTGTTGCCGATAACCGGTTGCATAAAGTTGCTACAACTTTAAAAGAAAATGGTTATTTAGTTACAATTGTAGGTCGAAAATTCTCTTACAGCGAAAATTTATTTAGTCGTCCATACAAGACTCGTCGTTTTAGACTCTGGTTTAACAGGACAGTTCTCTTCTATGCCAATTTCAATCTAAGACTTCTGATATACCTTTTAAGAGTTCCGGTCGATATTATTGTAGCCAATGATCTGGATACAATACCTGCCTGTTGGCTTGCTTCCCGCTTAAGGCGCAAGGTTTTAGTATTCGATAGTCATGAATTGTTTACAGAAGTGCCGGAATTGGTCGATAGACCATTGGTAAAAGGTGTGTGGAGAATTCATGAGCGGTTGTTGTTGAAAAATGTAAAGCTGGGATATACTGTTTCTAAGCCCATTCAACAGTATTATAAAAAGCAGTATGGACATGATTATGAATTGATAAAAAATGTTGGATTGTTCAGGTTTGAAAACAAAGTTGAACCAGAAGGTGATAAAAAGGTAATTATTTATCAAGGTGCTGTTAATAAAGGACGAGGACTGGAACTCATGTTTGAAGCGATTACCCATCTCGACAGTTATGTGCTATGGATTGTGGGGGATGGTGATATCATGGACGAACTCAAAGATTTAGCCGACAAATTATCCCTACACGACAAAGTTGTTTTTATTGGCAGGGTACCTCTTGATATTGTTAAAAAATATACTAACCAGGCCCAACTAGGATTTTCTTTGGAGGAAGATATGGGGCTGAATTACCGATACGCCCTTCCGAATAAATTGTTTGATTATGTTCAGGCTCGAATACCAGTGATAGTATCAAATCTACCTGAGATGAAAAATCTGGTTGAGACTTTTAAAATTGGTGCAGTATTGGAAAACAGGGATCCATATAAACTGGCCATGTTGGTTAAAGAATTGGTGGATAATGAAGAAGGAAAGGGAGATTTAAACCGAAACCTTGAACTTGCAGCTCGTGAACTTTGCTGGCAGCGTGAAGAAGAGAAAATTATCTTACTTTACCGAAGGGCTTCCGAATTAATACGGCAGCATAACGCTTAATCGAATACATAAAGGCCATATAGAGCAAATAGCAAAGAGGAATTGCTATTACCATCCAAATGATTATTGCAGAAAGGTTAAGTTTCCATAAATCACTAATAGCAAGCCAAAAATCCGATTTAAAATAAGCTATATATTCTCTTACAGTAAAGTTAACGCTGTTTTTTACAATTAGAAAATTCCCTGCTTTGAAAAAAGGTATAAGCAGAGCAATTTGAATAGGGTGGACAATGTAGTGGACAGTTTGCATAATAACAAAGTCTAGCCTGAGCATGACTGCGATTACACCAACTAGTAAAGTTGTTAAGCCATAGAATGGAATTAATCCAACAGTAATGCCTAAGGCCAGTGAAATTGCCAGGCGTTTTTGAGACATTCCATTTTTAAGAGCAACTCTGATTGGCAATAAAACTTTTTTCTTCAACCACAACAACATCATCTCTACATGCATTTAAAAATTCCGTACATCACATTACGTAACAAACTAAAAATATGTTACTTGTTTAAATGTATTTTTCTAACTAAAACAGGAAATCTTAAAACTGGTCTTAATTCCTTGTTATTAAAGGAGGCATAAACACGCTTACAATCTACCTATTCAAAAGAGTAACAAATTTAAGTATAATTCGTTTAAGAAAACGTGTATATTTATTGAATTTTTAATCCTCAGTCAACAATTTTGCCATGGTAAGGTATTTTTTAACTCTTTTATTTCTTGTTTGCACGGTTTTTTCACCTGCTCAGTTAATTGTTAATGAGTTACAATCGTCAAATATCCAGACAATTCAAGACGAATTTTACGAGTATCCCGATTGGATTGAAATATATAATAAATCTGGAGATACGGTTAGTCTGAGTGGCTGGCATATAACCGACGAAAGGGATGAACCCTTAAAATGGGCTTTTCCTGACTATGAACTAAAACCTTATCAATATTTGATCTTATATGCATCTGGCAGAGATATATCTACACCCCCTGTTTTATGGAGTACTATTATTGATAGAGGTGCAGAATACCACTATATGGTTCCAACAGTTGATCAGGGAGATGCATGGAAAGACAATGGTTTCAACGATTCCTCCTGGTCATTGGGAACAAGTGGTTTCGGTTATTCCGATGCTGATGATAATACCATTGTCGCCAATGGGGTTGCATCGGTATATGTTAGAAAAGAATTTGAAATAGCCGACCTGTCGAAAATATCTCAGATAATCTTACACGTAGACTATGACGATGGTTTTGTTGCATATATTAATGGAGTGGAAGTTGCCCGGGCTAACCTGGGGGCTGCTGGAGAAGCTGTAACCTGGGACCAATATACCGCTGTGGATCATGAAGCTCAAATGTATGCCGGGGGTCAGCCCGGTCGTTTTGATGTGTCAGAATTTATCAATTTGTTGCAAGAAGGTACAAACACATTAGCAATTGAGGTCCATAATATCAGTGCATCATCTTCTGATATGTCGTTAATTCCTTTTCTTACGCTTGGAAAAACATCCTATGATGAACCTACAGAATCTGCCAGCAATGAGTTATTTCTAGGAAACAGTGCAATGCATACCAATTTCAAATTGAAATCTGATGGCGAAATCATAATTTTGTCAAACGCTTCAAATACAGTTGTAGATAGCCTTGTGCCGGTAATGGTACCTCCAGGGTATTCTTTTGGGAAGCTTTTTGGAGTGGATCAATATTCCTATTTTATGGATCCAACCCCTGGATATCAAAATGGATCAGATGCTTATGCTTTACTGGATTTTGATACTATTATTTTCAGTAAAAATGGTGGGTATTTTAATGGCGCACAAAATATTACTTTAAGCGCTGGGGTTGGTGATACCATTTATTATACAATGGATGGCACGGATCCTTCAATATCATCTAATCTCTATGAAAATCAAATTGCTATTGGCTCAAATGCCGTATTGAGGGCCAGGATTATACGAAGTGGATATTTGCCAGGTAAGATACATTCACGTACCTTCTTTAGTGGACATGACTCAGATATTCCTGTGCTATGCATAACTACCGATCCGGATAATTTATGGGATTATTATACAGGTATTTACGAACTTGGACCTAATGCTGAAGTTGCAGACCCACATTTTGGGGCCAATTACTGGATGGATTGGGAAAAACCTGCTAACATAGAGTGTTATGATGAACAGGGAAATATGGTATTGAACCAAATTTCGGGAATTAAAATATTTGGTGCATGGTCAAGAGCCCGGCCACAAAAATCGTTTGCTGTCTTTGCCCGAAAAAACTATGGTTCTCCTAGTTTTGATACGAAGTTATTTAAAAAGTCTGATATAACTGAGTACAAATCATTTGTGTTGCGAAATGCCGGGAATGATTGGGATCTGGCATTTTTCCGCGATGGGTTTATGACAGACATTACAAGCCATCTGGATTTGGACCACCAGGCCTTTAAACCTGTGGCTACATATCTGAATGGGGAGTACTGGGGGATTTATAACATGCGCGAAAAGATCAATGAAGACTTTCTTGAGGGCCATCATGGTTTTAATGCCAACGATTATAATATTCTTCAAAACGATGGTGAAATTATTGAAGGTGACAATACGGAATATCTAAGTCTTAAAACATATCTCGAAAACAATACTTCCCTGGCTTCTGCTACAAATTATTCTTATGTTAGTGACAAAGTAGATATTATCAATTTTATTAAATACCAGCTGGTACAAGTATATATCAATAACCGGGATTGGCCGGGCAATAATAATAAATATTGGAATACAATCCATCCAGGCAGCAAGTTCCATTGGATCTTATATGATACTGATTTTGGTTTTGGATTATATGACAGCGATTCGTACAATGAAAACACACTAAGTTTTGCGTTGGAGGAATTTGGGCCAGGCTGGCCAAACCCACCATGGTCAACATTGCTTTTTAGGAGGTTAGTTACAAATACAGGATTTAGGCATCAGTTTATTAACTATATGGCAGACAATATAAATACAACTTTTCTACCATCAAATATTAATACCTGTGTTGATTCGATCAAGGCTATGTATATTAACGAGATGCCTTACCACAAGGTTCGTTGGTCCCAAAATTATGATGACTGGGAGGTTCAGGTTGACAGAATAAAAAACTGGGGGAAAATGCGTCCTAATTATATGCAGGACTTTATCCTTTCCCAGTTTAATTTAAGTTCGACAGCGAGAATTACACTGGCTGTATCTGACAAGCAACATGGATACATTAGACTAAACAGTATTTCACCAAAAGAATATCCATTTGGCGGAACATATTTTAAAGATGTGCCAGTCGAAATAGAAGCAATACCATTACCGGGCTATAAATTCAGCCATTGGGAAGGAGCAAACCAAACCTCAGATAGAGTTATTTCACATAACCCAGAATCAAATGCAACTTTTAAAGCTGTATTTGAAAAAGCTTCTGCCCAGGACGTAAAAATTGTTATAAATGAAATAAACTATAATTCGGGGATTGATTTTGCATCTGCAGACTGGATTGAGTTATATAATAGTGGTGCTTCAACTGTAGATTTATCTGGTTTTAAACTAACAGATGCAAATCCGGACTCAGGATTTATTTTACCAGAAGGAAAGATTCTGGCACCTGGCGAATTTATTGTGATAGTGAAGAACTCAGATAAATTCTCCAATACATATCCAGACGTGAGCAATTATGTTGGGGAATTTGCTTTTGGATTAAGCAGCTCAGGTGACCAGATCAGGTTATATGATTCAGTAGGAAGGATTGTAGATGCTGTTGACTATCTTCCTTTTTTACCATGGCCGGAAGATGCAAATGGACTAGGGCCAACACTTGAACTTACTGATGCATCTATGGATAATGGACAACCAGAATACTGGATTGCCATTGCTAATGGTGGAACACCAGGGAAGACAAATACTGGAATTGTCGCAATAACGGAGACTTTCCCTGTTTTTGTTGATGATATTTCGGTATTCCCAACACGTTTTAGCGATTATACAACAATTGAATATAGGATTGACCAAAATTCGGATGTTAAAGTTGAGGTAATCGATATACAAGGGAGATTAATTTCAACTATATTTACCGGATATCAGACAGCAGGTTTGTACTCATATAATTGGCAGCCAGATGGATTTGTACAGGGAGGGATTTATGTAGTGCGGCTTTCAACAGATAATACTATTGAAAATGAAAGAATAATTTACACAAAATAGAAACAATGAAGAAAGTATTATTCATAATGGCACTATTTGCCATTGCATTTGCATCTTGTGAAAAAAATGAAGGAAAAGGAGGATCATCAACTATAAAAGGTACTGTAATTGTACAAGAAATGAATAGTGATTTTTCAGTTGTTGTTGGTGAACCATATCCAGCACAGGATGTGGATGTATATATCATTTATGGCTCGGATGAAATTTATGGAGATAGGTTTAAGACTGGTTATGATGGCAAATATGAATTTAATTATCTTCAGGAGGGTAAGTATACTGTATATGTCATGTCGAAGGATTCTTCGGATATAAATAAACGATTAACAAAAGAATTAATCCCTGTTTTTAAGGAAGTTGAGATAACCGATAAAAACCAGGTAGTTGCAGTGGAAGATATCAATATTATAGATTAAGATGGGAAAAAGGTTTTTCGTTTTCTTTCTGTTTGTATTTTCTATGAGCATAGCCTTAATTCAAGCTCAGCACAAGGACTTCATGACCTGGACAGGAGTGCAGGTTGAAGGTGAACTGTTTGACCTTATTGATTTTGAAGTTTCTCCAGAAATCAGGTTTACACAAAACTCAACATTTTTCAGGTCAATACATTCTGACTTTGATCTTTCTGTTCCCATTTCAAAATTCTTAAGGTTAGGTGGGCAATACAGAGTTCAGCAAAAGAACTATATGCAGGATTATTCCTACCTGGTTAATAGGTTGGGTATTTATGGGAAGTTGGATTATAAAATCAAACGCTTACGTTTGGATTATAGGGTTTTGTACCAATGGGAATATGTAGGGATCAATACCCGGGAATTTGGCAATATTCCCTATCAGGAACACAGACACAAGATATCAGCACGTTATTACCGTAAGAGGTGGGATTTGAGACCAAAAGCATCTATGGAATTCTTCTTTCTGCATAAACCTGATTTTGTTGCCAATGAATGGAAATACAGGCTTTCGATGGGCTTAAGTTATAAGCTTACCAAAGACTTGGATATTGATGCCAGTTACAAGCTCCAAAATGAATTCTTTGAAACTAACCCTTTAACAGCTCATATTTTAGCATTAAAGCTTTCATACGCTTTGTAAAAAATACCTACCTTCGGGTATAAAAAATCATTTTATTGGGTTAGATAATAATTTAAAAAATGGTTCTATTTTTAAAAGTTAATTTATTTAGATCTACATACCCCAAAATGGGCTTTTATTCTTTTTGGATTTTTTTGCCAGAACATTTTAGTGAAGTGTTTAGGGAATAGCTTGTTTTTGTGTTGGTATTGTGGTGTTTAACTCAAATAATTGGTGTTCTGTTATCCAACCTAATGTTTATGTGTAGATGTCATATATTCAATGTGTTAATGAGCAGGCAGCTTCCTGTTTTTTTTAGTGTTGTTTTATTGGTTTTAGCGAATAATGTATTTGCACAAGATTTTGAGGCAGAGTTTGATGAGTTTCAGAAATCTATCCAAAAAGAATTCCATGACTTTCAGGATAGTAGTGAGAAAGGTTTTAGTGAATTTGTCGATTCGATAAATGTGGGATTTAATCAAATGCTTGAGGAGGCAGATGAAGAGTTCGCTTCAATTTTGGGCAAGGAATGGAAACAGTATAATCTTTTTCAAGACAAATATATTAAAGGAGAAAAAGAACCAGATTTTCAATCTTCCTATCAGCAAGAGCCGGTGTTAAATAAACAAATAGGAAATTTTCAAAATCAAGTTGTAAAAACTAGTAAAGCAAGAGTTGTATCTCCTTATCTCTTTTACGAAAATAAAGATCAAAGTAAACTATATAACCTCTCGTATAAATTTTATCAGACTCCTCTTCTGCTTCAATATCATGAATACTACTGGTTTTAGAGGCAAAAGAATAGTTTATTGTTGTTGGAAAAATCTTAAATCTATGAGAAGCAGATATTATCTACTTGTTTTTGTGCTTTTTGCTATTTGTACCAGTATCTTTTCTTCGGTTCAAAGTGATTCGGTGCAATGTTATTTAAGGCTTACTGATAAACTAAAAATGAAAAGCATTGAGGATGCTGTAGGTGATGGTGTCAAGGCTCTTAATTATGCTACTAGCATAGGAAGCAAAAGGGGAGGTGCCCTGGCAAATAAAAAACTTGGAGAACTTTATTTGTTGCAATTGAAGTTTGAAAAGGCTAAAATAAGTATTGAATCTGCTTTAAACTATTTTAAAGAATCAAATGAAAAGGATCTGTACTCTCAAACATTATTAGTATTGGGCAACTATTACGAAAAGCTTGGAAACTACAACAAGGCTTTGGAAAATTATACTTCTGCTTTTGAATATTTTAAAATATCAGGCAATGTTCAGGGGCAAAAGTCAGCTTATAATAATATCGGAACAATATATTATGCTACTGCTGAAGAGAATAAAGCATTGTCTTT
>JBNKPU010000207.1:0-69347 GCA_050295515.1 Bacteroidales bacterium
GACAGTTGGATTTTGGTCCTTGGGAGCAGATTTTTTACGGTGAGTTTGATGGCAAACGCAAAAAACGTGTTTTAGTAAAAATTATAGGGGAATAATTATTGGTCTTTTCAATTTGAAACATATTAATAAATTTCCTGTTATTTAAATAAACGTTAAACATTTATAATTATCACTCTAGAAACAATGAAACAAATGAAATTTACATTGACATTAGCATTTTTACTAGTCTCGGCAATTACCCTTAAGGCCGTGAATCCTGAAGATTCTGTTAAGTTTGCCAATTGGCAGAATCTGGACCCCAAAGACGACAAAGCCTGGGGTGCTAGAACCGATAAAGCATACAATGAATTGCTAAAAGGAAAAAAATCCACAACAGTTGTAGTCGCTGTTATCGACAATGGAGTCGATATTAACCATGAAGATTTAAAAGACCTTATTTGGGTAAATGAAGATGAAATACCCGGAAATGGCATCGATGATGATAAAAATGGGTATATCGATGATGTACACGGATGGAATTTTCTTGGTAATGCTGAAGGTGAAAACATTGACCATGCATCCCTGGAAGCAACCCGCCTGTACAAAAAATATTCAGACCTGAAAGAAAACAAGTCGATTGAAGAACTTAGTAAAGACCCAAATTTTGATTTAGACTATGTCAAAAAAGTTGAAACCTATTTCCAGAAGGAATCATCTGAATACCAAATGTATAAGGCATCATATACAAACCTCAAAGCAAACTACAAAAAAAGTGATTCTTTAATTGCTTCATTAACAAACAAGAAAGACTATACATTTAAAGAAGTAAAGAAGCTTAAGGTTGAGAAAAAATCAGCTGCAGATTCTGCGAAGAAATTTATGATGAGAGCTAAAAAAGCGGGTTTTGGTCTCGATGATATAAATGGTGCACTAAAATATTTCGATACTCGTCTTGACTATCACTTCAACCCTGAATTCGCCCCTCGAACTGTTATTGGAGACGATGTAAACCAATGGTCTGATTTGGTTTATGGAAACAACATCGTTGATGCTGCAAATCCAGATCATGGTACAATGGTTTCCAGCATTATTGGAGCTAACAGAAAAAACAATATTGGTATTAAAGGTATCGCTGACAATATTGTGATTATGCCTATTCGTACTGTTCCTGATGGAGATGAGTGGGACAAAGATGTTGCTAAGGCGATTGAATATGCTATTTTAAATGGTGCTGATGTAGTAAACATGAGCTTTGGAAAAGCTTTTTCACCTCAAAAGGAGTTTGTGGACAAAATTGTTAAGCTTGCCGATGAACATGATGTTCTTCTTGTACATGCAGCAGGAAACGACAACAAAAACATCGATGTAGAGGACAACTTCCCAAACAAATATAGTCCTAATGGTACTGTTTTAGTAAACAACTGGCTAACTGTAGGTGCTTCGTACAAAGACCGTAAGAAAAATGATTTTGTCGCCAGCTTTTCAAATTATGGCAAAGAAAACGTGGACTTATTTGCCCCTGGCCATCAGCTGCTTATGTGCAGTCCAGGCAACAAATACGAAATAGCCAGTGGCACAAGCTTTTCAGCCCCAATGGTTACAGGTGCAGCAGCGCTTATTAAGTCTTATTTCCCTGAATTAACAGCCGCGGAAATTAAAGAAGTATTGCTCGAATCATCAAACAAAGAAGATTCTAAAGTATTGTTACCCGGCACCAACGGAAAAAATAAAGAAATTGTGCAATTTAGTACACTTTCAAAATCCGGTGGCCTGCTTGATGTTTACAATGCTGTTCTTCTAGCTGAAAAAAAAACTAAATCAAAAGATTAACACCTTTTTTATACCATCGAAAGGCCTTGTGTAAATGCAAGGCCTTTTTTTATTCCTGAACATATTCATCCTTAAAATTAACAAGGTAAGTTTTCTTGCTTGCACGGGTTATTGCAGTATATAGCCACCTCAAATATTCCTTGTTTATCATTTCATCCGTGAGATATCCAGCATCTATAAACACTTCGCTCCACTGACCACCCTGTGATTTATGACAGGTAATAGCATAAGCATATTTAACCTGTAAAGCATTAAAATAGGCATTGTTTTTTACTTGATCGTATTGCTTTTTCCTGGGTGCAATGTCCGCATAATCCTCTAAAATAGAATAGAATAGCTTTTTATTTTCTTCACTTGTTAGAGAAGCCGCTTGTGAATGAAGCGAATCAAGAAGAAGATTGGCCTCAACTTCCAGATTATAATCAATTAACCGCAGGTTACATTTAGCAAACCTGAAACCGTATAATTCTTTATATTGTATTACTTTCAATACCTCTACTATATCACCGTTGGCAATAAAATCCGCTTTAGAGTATTCGCTTAACCAAAAATAATTGTTTTTCACAACCATAAGCAGATCGCCTGAAGAAAGTTCTTCATCTCTCCAAAGCACCTGGTTTCGGATTCCCTGATTATAAGTATTGGCCCTTTTATTTGACCTGCAAATAACTAATGTATCCTCATTACTCCTTTTAGAATATGAATCATTCAGCAATTCAATTAGCTCTGTTCCTGATATCTTCAAAATATCTGAAAATCCTTTTACAGAAAACAAGGGCAAGGAAAAATCATCCTTGGCTATCTTATCCCTTATATGTGTAGCTGTACGCAATATACCTGATCCACTTGCTTGTCTTACAACATCTTTTAAGTAAACTACCTTTACATCGAAACCATACCCATGAAGCGACCTTTCGTCTAAAGCCGGACTAACTTCCAGACCTACTGGTGGCAATTGAGCCACATCGCCAACAAGAATAAGTTTACACCCTTTATCATTGTTTACATATTCCAATAGGTCCTGCAATAAATATCCTGTACCGAATATACTCCCTTCAGCTTGTTGATTGGATATCATTGAAGCTTCATCCACAATAAATATAGTCCTGGTATGCAAATTTTTTTCAAGTTCAAAACGTCCAAAACCATCCTTTGATGTCTTCTGCCGATAAATTTTTTTGTGAATGGTAAAGGCTGTAGTCTCTGCATAGGAAGAGAAAACTTTGGCTGCCCTGCCGGTAGGGGCCAATAACACCACCTTAAAACCATTCTTCTTAAGAACTCTAACATAAGCACTTAAGGCTGTGGTTTTACCGGTTCCAGCATATCCTTTTACTAACAATATTTCTTTCAGGTGCATATCAACCGTAAAATTGGCAAGATTTTTGAGCAACTCAGTCTGTGAAGAAGTAGGCTCATGTCTTATCTCTTCAAGTAATTTAGATATAATCTGATTTTTTAACATTAATTAATCTTCTGGTATTTATTCAATAGTGAATCTGATTTTTTTTGTTAAATTCGCAACAATTCAAAAGTAAGTATAACAGAATTAAAAATACACCTTATGACCACTTATGTAATCATATTAATTGCGGTTATCCTTTTGGGTATTCCAACAGTTATTGTTGTTAACAAATACCCCAAATCCAGAATCATTTTTCAGGTATTGTTTCTTTCGTTAATTGTTGTTTTTGGATATCTGCTTTATAGAAATATCCAGAAACCAATCAAATTTGACAAGGAAGTTGAGAAAAGAGAGAAAGCAATTGTTCAACGTTTAAAGGATATCCGTAGCATCCAGATTATATATAAAGACAAGTACGGTAAATTCACAGGTAGTTTTGATACCTTAGTTTCTTTTGTAAAATCTGATTCCTTAGCAATTGATAAAATTGTCTACAATGGTGTTTGGAACCAAGACGAAATGACAAAAGCTGAAGCAATTAAAAAAGGGGTTATTAAAATCGAACAATCATTTGTTCCTGCTTATGATTCGCTTTGGAAAGATAAAGGTACTTATCCAATTGGAGACATCAGGTATGCTCCATATACCAATAATGTAGAATTTGCTATAGGTGCTGGTGAAGTTGAAACAGCTTCGAAAGTAAAAGTTAATGTTTTTGAATGCTATGTGAAATACGATGACATGTTGATCGGCCTTGATGAGCAGTTGACCGTTAACTATATTGATTCCAAAACAACAAATGACAAGTTTGATGGCCTTAAGGTTGGTTCGCTTACCGAAGCTACCAACAATGCCGGAAACTGGGAACAATAACAGACTTACAAATTTATGCAAGACATAAGCTTTGTAAATCCACTAATAAATAAAATTAAAGAACAGGAAATATCCATTCAGGCAAGCCTGAGTGGATATTCTTTTTACATATCATCAGCTATTGACCATAAATGCTTGCATTTCAAACATGTTGCATTTAGAAACATTATGCTGGTCGATGAGCTTTTTCGTAAAATTGAGCAGCTAACTGAAGAACTTGCCTATCTGGACAAGAAATTTGAACAGGTAAACATTTCCTATATCAGTCAGAATACGACGCTGGTGCCTCAGGAATATTTTGATCCTTCTCAATTGAAATCCTTGTTTGAATTTAACCAGAACCTTGGTGAACTTGACGAAATTCATTATTCATTTATTCCTGAGATAAATGCTTACAATGTATTTAGCATTCCTAACTTTCTTTCAAATATATTTTATTCCAAAGGGCAGAAAAGCTCATTTAACCATCAAACAACCAACCTAATCAAATTAGGATACGAAAAAATGATGGAGACCCGGGAGTTGCCCTGCATTATACTGGGCCTGAACAAGACTTTTTTTGATATGGTCGTATTTGATGATTCTCAATTGATACTGTGCAATTCCTTTTCATATACAAATTCGATGGATTTTATCTATTTTTATTTTTACACCCTTAAACAACTTAAAATAGATGAAAAAAAATGCAAGACTTTCATTCTGGGTGAAATGATTTCTGAAAAGAATTTTATTGATGAAATAGGAAAGCAGATTAGTCACGTGTCTGTCCCAAAAATTAAAAAATCCGGAATTTGCCAGAATATGCATGATAATGAAATTGCCCGTTTTTACCCCCTCTTTATTGACTAAACTATGCGCATAATAAGCGGCAAATATAAAGGAAGATATATTCCTGTAAGAAAGAACTTCAAAGCCCGACCCACCACCGATTTTGCCAAAGAAAATATTTTTAATGTCTTAAATAACCATTTTGACTTTGAAGAAACAGCTGTATTAGACCTTTTTGGCGGAACAGGAAGCATAAGTTTTGAGTTTGCTTCGAGAGGGTGTCCCCGGATAGTAACAATAGAAAAAGATTTCAAGTCTTTCAACTTTATCAAAAAAACAGCAGCAGACCTGGGCATGAAGGAGTTAAAAGCAATCAGGGCAGATGTCTTCAAGTTTATTCCTAAGTGCAGTACTACTTTTGATATAGTATTTGCTGACCCCCCCTATGAATTAGTTAATTTAGACCAAATACCTGAATTGGTTATTAACAGTACTGTATTAAATAAAGATGCCTGGTTTATTTTAGAACATGGCAAAAAACATAATTTTGAAAATAATACGTATTTAATTGATAAAAGGACTTACGGAAGCGTGCATTTAAGCATATTCCAGAAAAAAGATTAGAAAAAACGCATAAAAATTGATTTTGTGTTTGCAGGTTAAAAAATAACGGTTATTTTTGCAGCGCATTCAAACAAAACGGACTTACAGTTCAGCCTTAACCGGCAGTTTGAAAGGCAAAACGGTTTGGTAGTTCAGTTGGTTAGAATACATGCCTGTCACGCATGGGGTCGCGGGTTCGAGTCCCGTCCAGACCGCTAAAGTCGTCCTTTTGGACGGCTTTTTTTTATGCCCCCCACCAAAATCAAGCAATAAAAAATGGCTTGAACGTTTTAATTCGTTAACAACAATTGCTAATTTAGAAACTGATATAAAACTATGGGGTCAAACCATATTTCTCCCATCCACTTTCCATCGCTGGAAGGCAAGCTGATTTTACCAACAAAATTTTAAAATAAAAAAAATACTATTTACCTTTATCAAAGTAAGCTTTTAGACATCATCAATACACACATTAATTATTCGTATTATTAATATCATCAGTTCACAAAACCTCAAGAAAACAAAGTACATTATGAAATTTAAATTAGTTTTTCTTCAATTAATCTTCTCGGTGAGTTTATTTTCGCAAAACACCTTGGAATTAAAGTTTGATTCAATTAACACAAAAATTAACAAAGAAATTTACGGGCATTTTTCTGAACACCTGGGAACATGCATTTATGAAGGAATATATGTTGGTGAAGATTCTGAAATACCAAATATTAATGGATACAGAAAAGATGTTGTAGAAGCCTTTAAAGAACTAAAAGTACCCGTTTTGAGATGGCCCGGAGGCTGTTTTGCTGACACATATCACTGGAAAGATGGAATTGGTCCGAAGGAAGACCGCCCTTCAATTGTCAATGTTTTTTGGGGAGGAGTAACAGAAGACAATAGTTTTGGAACTCATGAGTTCCTGAATTTTTGCGAGTTAATTGGAACAGAACCTTATTTAAGTATAAATGTTGGATCAGGAACTGTACAAGAAGCAACTGAATGGGTAGAATATGTTACTTCAAGCAATAAAAGTCCAATGACGGATCTACGTAAGAAAAATGGAAGAGAAGAACCATGGGATGTGAAATTTTGGGGTGTCGGAAATGAAAACTGGGGGTGCGGAGGTGAAATGGCACCCGACTATTATGCAAATATTTTTAGAAATTACTCGGCTTACATAAAAGGAAATAATTTCCAAAAAGTTATTTGCGGACCATCTGCAAATGATACAAACTGGACGAAAACCATTCTTGCAGGACTAGATGGAAAACTGTATCTCACACAAGGTCTTTCAATGCATTATTATACATTGCCCACTGGAGACTGGAGAAGTAAAGGATCATCTATCAACTTTGAGGAAGATATGTGGTTTGCTACTATAAGCAACACTATGTATATTGAAGATTATATAAAGCAACATTTAAAGGTATTGGATAAATTTGATCCTGAAGGAAAAATTAAATTGATCGTTGATGAATGGGGTACCTGGTACGATAAACTACCAGGGACTAAAGATGGTTTTTTACAACAACAGAATACGGTTAGAGATGCTTTAGTCGCAGGAATCAATTTGAACATATTTAACAATCATGCGGATCGGATAAGCATGGCAAACATTGCCCAGATTGTTAATGTATTGCAATCGGTCATTTTAACAAAAGGACCAGAAATGGTAAAAACACCTACTTATTATGCCTTTAAAATGTACAATGTCCATCAAGATGCGATTCTTGTGCCAACATTTTTACAAACAGAAGAATATACTTATAACAAAAAATCAATCCCAGCGATTACTGCCTCTGCTTCAATGAAAGAGGGTGTGGTCAGCATTACAATAACAAATGCCAATCCAAATAAGGCCGAAAGTATAGATTGCCTGTTGGGAAAAGATTTTAAATCAGCTACAGGTAAAATTCTCAATGGAAAAAAGTTTACAGACTATAACGACTTTAACTCAGAAGAGAAAGTTTTTATTTCTGATTTTAAACTGGACAAAGTAAAAGATGGGAAATTAAGTGTTGCAGTTCCAGCTCATTCAGTTCTTTTAATCCAACTGCAGTAGCACTTTTTACATTATCCAAATTTAATGAGAATTATAGTTAGTAGGACAAAAAAGGATTTTTGTCTGGGAATATCTCATATTGGTTTATAAAGCGATTCTTTACTGGCATTAAAAGCAAGTATTCCAGCTTTTAATGCCAGTAAAATTATCTACTTTGCCAACTACTCCACCTATATTCTTTGAATACAGATATTACTCAGTCAGCCCACAATGCAAAAAAATTGCTAAATAACCATTCCTATTTTTCTGATTAGTTCGTTGTGGTCAATTGGTTTCGAAATAATCTGGTCGAATATTTTATTTTTCAGTTGATCTCCATCAAATGTAAAGTTAAATGCCGTTTGGGCGATAATCGGTATGTGCGGATGATGGGATTTAATTTGTTTTGCTGCCTCATCGCCTGTCATTAAAGGCATTTTGATATCCATTATAATAATATCGGGCTCGATATTATTTACCATATCGCAGGCTTCCAGCCCATTTCTGGCCCAGGATATATTCACATCATATTCTGATAAATAAGCCAGCAAAAGCTTATAATTGGACTCTTCATCTTCAGCTATTAAGATATTCAATCCATTTAAATCAACTGTTTCTTCTAAGTTCTGCTTTTTGCTTGGTTTATCCGTTTGCTTCTTGCTAACCGGATGTGTAAAGAAGAATATCGATCCTTTGTTTTCAATTGATTCAAACCAAAGTTTTCCTCCCCAAAGACCTATAATACTATTACAGATTGTAAGTCCAAGACCAGCACCTCTGTACAAATTGTCCGGATCATCTTCAATCTTTGCAAAATGTCCGAAAATTTCCTCTCCCTTTTTAGCTGGTATTCCAATGCCTGTATCTTTTACAAAAATTGTCAGTTCCTGATCTGTAATACTATGAACTCCCAATTCTATTAGCCCCTCACAAGTGAATTTTGTAGCATTGGACAAGAGATTGACAATTACTTGTTCAAATCTAATTTCATCCGTTTCAACAAGCAAATCATTTTTTAGCCTTTCAATATTTAGCTTTAATTCATTTTTCGGATTATTATATTCAGCTTGGAACTTTACGAATGTTTCAAGCAATAAATCTTTAAGGTTAAAAAGATCTTTATTTAAAGCTAATTGATTGGATTGAAACTTTGACAGGTCCAAAATATTATTGATCAAATTCAATAAGGATTCGCCACTTCCCACAATAACATCAATATACTGGTCCCTTACTTCATTATCAAAGTATTGATCCTTCAATAAGGAGGAAAAACCCATTATGGCATTTAAGGGAGTTCGTATTTCATGAGACACATTAGCTAAAAAGGAACTTTTTAACCTATCCGATTCCTCAGCCTTTATCAATGCTTTATTTAACTCAGCAGTTCTTTCCTCCACAAGTACTTCAAGTTTATTCCGGTGCAAATCCAATTCCTTGTTCTGAGCAATTACTTTTTCCTGTATTTCGAGCAAACTTTTGTTTGTAATCTCCAATGATTCTTTTTGATTGGTCAGTTCCTCACGGTGCTCCATCAACATATAATTGGCATCTTGTAACTCCGAAGTACGTTTATCAACCATTTTTTCCAACTGTGTATTCAACTTATTTACGCGCCGGAACCTCCATCTGAAAACAATTACGACCGTTACAATCAAAAGAAGAATCAACCCTACTTTAAACCATGGAGTTTTCCAGAATGGTGGCAAGATTTTAATTGTAATTGACACCTCATCCTCCAGACTACAAAGAATACCATCGTTATTAGTGGCTTTAAGCCTAAACGTATATTCACCAGGAGCCAATCCGGTAAAGGAGGCCCATCCCCGATTTAGCTCAATAGGCACCCATTCATCTTTGTATCCTTCAAGCATGTACCAAAATCTATTATTCTCTGGTACTGCATAATGCATGGCTGAAAACTGGAATTCAAAATCGTTTTCATAATACTTTAATTCCAAATACGCTGTTTTCCAAATTTGTTTGTTCAACAAGATCCTTCCATTTAAAGTATCGCCTGGTAAGATTGTTGAGTTGCTCACACGTAAATTCGTTATGGTAGGCTTTGCCGGATAAGGATTTTGGGTAAAATTCTCTGGTTTGAAATACAAAAGCCCTTTGGGGGAACCAATGTAAATGGTTCCATCCTTGCCAAGGCTGCTTGCTGTAGTATTAAATTCGTTTGCTGGTAAACCATCTCCCTGATTATAAAACACACACTCGCCTGTATAGGTATTATAGTATATTAGGCCATTGTCTGAAGCCATCCAGTAATCTCCATGATTATCTTGAATTATACTGTATATGCTGTAGTTAAACAAATTGTGTTTTACCAGACTAAACTTTTCAGTTTTTTTATTAAAACGGTTTAACCCTAAGGTTGTACCAATAAGAAATGTACTGTCCGATTCCTCAAATATAACATAAACACCATTACCACTTATACTGTTATTATCTCCATCCTTATGAGTATATCTTTTAACTGTATTGTTTTCAGTATCATGCCTGGCAAGTCCCCCATTATAAGATCCCGACCATAACATTCCCTCTTTGTCAATAAAAACAGTTCTGTAAAATCCCTGATCGGGATTGTGTGGATCAAACATATAGGAGTAAGGAACTATTTTCCCGGTTTTTCTCTCCCATTTTTGAATACCTATAGTTGAGGCAAACCAAATATTTCCTTGTTTATCTTCAACAAACTTGCGCACACCCCAGAACCATTCTCTGTAATCATCGTGTTCCGAAAAATTACTTGAATAGGTAATCTCCAGTGTTTTCGGATCGATACGTTCAATACCTGCTCCATAGCTTCCCACCCAAATATCACCATGACTGTCTTCATACAGGGCTGAAAAATTAACTTGAAAGTTTTTAATCTGCACCGGCACATAATTATCTGAGTTTTTGTCAATCCGGATAATAGATTTTCCATATTCCCCAACCCAGAGAAAGCCTTGGCTATCTTCCATGACAGCTGTTATATTTGTACCTGAAAAAACGTTATTGGTCTGTTTTGGATTAGTAAATTGTTTCCTGAAGGGTTTTTGGTTCAATTCGGCTTTATCCAAGCCTCTCCTGTAGTTACTAACCCACAGATTATTCGTCTCGTCTATGAAGATATAGTTAATGGTATTTGAGGATAAGGATTGTTCTTGAAGTACATCATTCTTGTAGTGAATTAATCCGTTAGTTGGACTGAACATATCTAATCCCAAAGTTGATGATATCCATAGATTGCCAGATTTATCTTCAGCCATTCTTAAGAAATCTGCATTTTCTTGCGAATCAAATAAGAAATATTTGGTATAATCCTTAACCTGGTTGTTTTCATTATCTAAAAAATAAAGTGTATTGCCCACGGAGGAATACAAGTAAACATTTTCCTTTTTATCTATGTAAACTGCCTTGAATCCAACCTGATCCTTAAAGTAGTTGGTCAATTTTCCATTGGAAACATCGTAACAAAACACCCCCTTATTCAAGGTTGTAAACCATAACTTACTCGTTCTATTGGATGATATTGAAGTTATATTCATAAAATCCAACTCAGGTTTATCAACTATTTCCCCTAAAGATTGTATTGACAATCCATCTTTTTTAATACATCCAATTCCTCTTGTCGAAAGCAACCAGATATTTCCAAAACTATCATCCGAAAATTGGATTACATTGTTCCCAGGGTGTGTTGTATCATTTATCCTATCAGTGAGTATAGGGATAAAACTATCTGAATTATTATCGTATAGCTCAACTCCTGAATTAGTTCCTATCCATAAAGTAGAATCATGATCCTCGAAAAAACAATTGATCAATAAACTTGATATCGATCCAGATCCGACAGAATTGGTTCCATAATTATAAAATTTCCCGGTTTCAATCTCCATCCTATTGAGTGCATTCTCAGTAAATTTCACCCACAGATTGCCATGTAAATCGGCATACATTGAGCTAACGTGTTTATAGCTTATACTATTGTTATTTAATGGATTGGGCTGGTATAAATTAAATCGATAACCATCGAAACGCACAATTCCCAGATGGGTACCAAACCACATAAAACCATTATTATCCTGCACAATAGACAATATAAAATCATTAGGCAATCCATTAATGGTTGAATAATGGGTGAACCTTACAGGAATATTTGCATTAGAAAACACTGAAAAAAAGACACTTATACAGAAAAATAAAAGGTATTTTCTCATGGATTTTAAAATACAAAAAATCATTCTTTTATTAACAATATTTCGACAAAATAATTTAGTCAAGAAGATATTTTAATATCGAACATTAAGTTACCTAATAATTAGCAATCTATAATGGAATATTTCTTAATCTGTATGATTTTTCTAGAAAACACAACTAACCCATGACATATATATGAATCTAAGATTCATTTCATTCCATAGTCGCAGACAATAATAAAAGTTTATTTTAGCAGATATAAACATATAAACAACCATGACGAAGAAGAATAACCCTATAATATTAATCCTTGTATTCTTTTTTGTAAAGCAAATAGCCTATTCATCAGGATATAACCTACCCTCAAGTATTAAGTGGGAATACTTATCCTCCATAACCGATACAAGTATTAAATACCCCGATTCAATCAACAAAGCCAGAATGATACAAGTAGTATCTGGGTTTTCTGTTGCTTATGTTGGATCAATGTCTTATTTACAATACATTTGGTATAAAGATCACGAGCGAGTTGCCTTTCATTATTATAACGATCTGGGTGGGTATAACCAAGTTGATAAGTTCGGACATATGTTTGGTTCCTATACCGAAAGCTATATTGGGTTCCACTCATTACTTTGGTCAGGAGTTGACAGGAAAAAGGCAATCTGGTATGGTGGTGCACTCGGTTTTATTTTACAATTTCCGATTGAGGTTTGGGATGGCATGTATGAGGGATGGGGATTTTCATGGAGTGATGTTGGAGCAAACACCTTAGGTTCTGCCATTGTAATTGGTCAGGAACTTATCTTTCACGAACAGCTTATAAAATACAAATTTTCTTTCAACCGCTCTGAATATGCCCCACAGGCAAACGGTTATTTAGGTGAAGGTTTCAATGAATTGTTTTATGACTATAACGGACATACATATTGGTTAAGTTGCGGTATGAACCGTATTGTTCCATCCCAAAAAATCCCAGATTGGCTGAATGTTGCAGTTGGTTATGGTGCAGGCGGAATGTTTGGTGAGTTTGACAACCAGAGCAGTTATCATGGTGTAGATATTCCTGAGACAGAACGATATAGGCAGTTCTATTTGTCCCTGGATATAGATTTTTCTAAAATACCGGTAAAAAACAAGGTACTGAAAACTATTTTCAACAGTTTCTTCATGATTAAAGTACCCTTTCCTGCATTAGAGATCAACACAAAAGGAGATTTTACACTTCACCCTTACTGACCCTCCCCTTTCAAATACTTTAATAATTACATCTTTTCTGATTTGGAAAATATAATTTGGTTAGGATAGTCCGTTTTATAATTTAAATGAAATCAGAAGTCTAAACTATTCATCGTTTTTAAATCCTTCCTAAAGTATCAATTTTTACTTTTTAGAATATTACTTTTAGAAGAAATTGATTTACATTAAACACAAAACTACTTTAAGCATGAGAAACTTAATTGTCTTTTCAGTTCTCGTATTAGTTTTAGCAACACTTTTACACAATAATTCTTTTGGTCAGACCCTAAACAACGGAAAAATACTTTTTGATCTTGATAAGGCTGTACAGACAAAAAGCAAACAGGTTGAAACCGTGATTTCAAAAACCGAAAAAGATCTTGTGTACAAGAACGATTCTGGTATTTCTTCTATTACTTCGAAACCACTTTCGGTTCCCTTGGAAGAATTTGGTGAATTCATTGCTTTTGGCTTAACCATTCTCCATAATGAAATCTACAGTAAGATCAAAGTGCAGGTCAGATCCTCTGTAGACAATGAAAACTGGGACAATTGGAGTGAATTCAAACAGATGGATCTGATTGAAGAAGAAACCAACATATACCGCAGCGAGCTCTATTTTCTTGAAAGGAATGCTCGGTTTATTCAGTTTAAAGTATCAACAGACAAAAAAACAGATTCTCTTTTCTTGAATAAAATCAGCTTGTTTTTTAGCAGTCCCTTGCCTAAAACCGAAATGAAACGAGGAAATAAGCTACAACTAAATAACGCTATAGACACACCTGAAGCTTCTTCCAAAATTTTCAGCAGGCCCCTCTTTGTTTACCGCAAAGAATGGGGATGTCCACAAGCTGAAAACAACATTGAAATGGAACTTACCGCTGTAACCCACTTGGTCATCCATCACAGTGCCGGAGCTAATTCTGCATCGGATTACGCTGTTGTGGTTCTCTCCTATTGGGATTACCATGTTAATGGAAATGGTTGGGCAGATATTGGATACAACTGGCTGGTTGATCCCCATGGGGTGGTTTATAAGGGTAGGGCCTGGTACGATGAGGACAACGAAAATGTTAAAGGAGCCCACAACTCAGGTAAAAACAGTGGCACAGCAGGCCTTTGTTTAATTGGCAATTATACAGGCGATATAATTCCTACGAGCGATATGTGGGAAGCTACCTGGGATATGCTTGCCTTCCTGTGCGATAAGTATAGCCTTGATCCGCTGGGTGTAAGCTATCACTCTGCCATTGACAAAGACAACGATGTAATAACCGGACATCGCGACAGTGGTGGTGGAACCGAATGCCCGGGGGATATATCCTTCTCCTACGATGCCACCAGACAGGCTGTAGCAGATAAGCTTGCAGGAACATACGCCCAGGGACCCATTAACATGAAATCCAAGACATTCGACTGCTCCAACAAAGAGGTTCAATTCAGTTGGGAGAATTCGGGCTCTGGATGGCAGATCAATGTTTCAGAAGATCCCTCATTTAGCAACCACTATGTAAAATGGGTATCTGACTTAACATCTTACACGGGACCTCATGGATTTGTACTTGCACCTGAGCAAACTGAACCGCTTAGTAGCTTTAAAGATGGAACCCGCTATTTTTGGCGCATTTATTACCAAGATCGAAAAACACCTACCTATTCTTATACAATGTCAAGCTGTAGTCCTTCTCTTATATCTACTCCCCTGCAAGAAGAATTGTCCCTAAAAGTTTATCCTAATCCATCAAATGGTTCTTTCAAAATTATTGCAGATAAAGAAACCTATTGTGAATATGGCATTTCATTATTTAACCTCACAGGACAAGAGGTTTTCAACAAAAAAAGTAACAACACCGAAATAGATATTAAACTGCCAGGACTTGCTGCTGGTTTATATATATTAAAAATTGAAGCCAATAATAACCAAAGTATTAGACAATTGGTTATTCTTGATTGATTTGATTATTTTCCTGACACAACCCTTACTGGGTGGAATAAGATTTAAATTTTACGTTATTATATTGTGCATATAAACTGCAAAGTCACAGCAAAGACCAAGAAATAAACAAAACTTTCTTCAGGTTACCCATGCATAAAAGCATTGAATCACTTACAAGCTCAATAATAATAAAAAATCAAAGACAGGTATTAAAAAATTAAGCTATATGGAGGAGGGGGTAAATTGACTATAGCTTACTCTTGACCAAATTAAATAAGTCCTAAATACTATTTGATACCGACCAGCTCATTTTTGTCTTATCCAGCGCCTTCCGAATGAAGAAGCAGCGCATTGAAGAAACCGACCTGCGTAAAAAAAACGATTATGGAAGGGAAAAAAGACAAAGCAGCGCACTTCTAATCCAATCCTGCGGAAAAAATCAATTCTAGCAAGAACTTGGTCACAGCAGCACATTATTCTCTTGGAGCAGCGTACCAAACACACTATTCTAATTACTCCTTAGTGCTCCTCAGTCCATTAATTAGTTCCAACCTTTATCTCCGCCTCCGTAGCCTCATGTGACTTTACTTTCAGAGTAATTTCACCAGGTTCATCAGTACTTTGCACAATAACTTGTGCCAATCCGTTAAAGGTTTTTCTTTTCCAGTTCCTTGCAGGTTCAATCAGCTGTACCAATCCAGGATCGGTATTGGGTTCGTCCCAGCGGTGACGTTTTTTAAACCTTTGACCAGTCAAAGCATATGTGTTTTCACCCTTGTTAAGTATGGCATGGTCCAATTCAAAGCTTTGGTCTTGTGATCCCCTTGTTATATTAGCTTTGATCAGTACCCCATTTACATAGATGCTTTGGTTTTCCATTATACTTTTAGTAAACAGGTTAACTGTCATTTCATCAGAAAGATCTGAAATTTGAAAAGTTCCCCGGACTACCAGCAGAGTATCTTCATAAGCATCCCAAGGTTTTGATCCATCGTCGAAAGCTTTCTTCCAAGTTGAAGTTTCAATCTCAGGTTTCACTTCAATCCTATTTTCAAGGTTATCAACTGGCAATTCTTTTAAATTTTCAATTTTTGCAATGGTAATAGTTTCAAAGTATCTATCTGGTTCATGGCTGGATGGATTTCCATTACCTACACCAATGATTTTTCCAGGACCTTCAATTTCCAAAGTCAGGTCAACATTTGCTGTGGGAACTAGTCTATTCTTTTTGTCATTTACTTGCACTGTGATCACGGCAACATCCATATTGTCTGCGGAAATTTTGGAACGATCAGAAATTAATTGCAAACCTTTAGGCTCCTCAGCAGTTTCCACCTTCTGTAAGACTGATTTCTTACCTTTATTATATCCCTGCGCAACAAGCATTCCCGGTACATATTTAACAGTCCATTCGAGATGTCCATTTCTTGGCATAGTTTTTTTGCCCAAGCTTTTCTTATTTAGGAAGAGCTCTACTTCTTCACAGTTACTGTACACAGTTAAAGTTTTCTCTTCACCTTCATCGCCAGGCCAATTCCAGTGTGACCAAATATGCATAACCGGATCATCCTGCCACCATGATTGCAAATAGTAGAAAATATCTTTCGGGAAACCACAAAGATCTAAAATCCCAAATTGCGATGTTACAGCTGGCCATGTATATGGTGTTGGTTCTCCACGGTAGTCAAATCCAGTCCAGTAAAAAATACCCGACAGGAATTCCCTTTCATTGTAAAAATTCCACCCAAACTCACATCCTGGTTTTGAAGGATCGGTATTTGTTGGCCTCAAATGGCACTTTGCGTCGTCGGTGACATAAACCCCACGCGTACCTCTGGTAGTAGTTTCTTCTGTACCTATGCTTGGCTGCCAGGGAAATTTTTTATGGTGTACATCTATATCACCTTGTACAATATAATTGTAGCCCATAACTTCGGCAACAGTTCCTGTTCCGTTATCCCATCCTCCACTCACAGCTACAGTAAACGCACGGGTAGTATCAAGCTTTTGTGCAAATTTCTGCATCGTTTGTGTAATCCTTGCCCCTTTTTCATTCCCTTCAATTGCCCATTCTTCATTTCCTAGCGACCATAAAACAATACTCGGATGGTTTCTGTCTCTCTTCATAAAACTCTCAAGTTGATCGAGATGGTAGCTGTTTGATCCGCTCAACCTGGTTTCTGCCAGAACCAACATCCCCAGTCTGTCGCATGCATTCAAAAAAGCTGGTGATGGAGGATCGTGTGAAGTACGGATTCCATTGGCTCCCATTTCTTTCATTTGTTTTATGCGCCATTCGATTAATGCATCGGGCATTGCTGTACCCACACCTGCATGGTCTTTATGGTTGTTAGCACCTACTATTTTAATATGCTCTCCATTTAAGAAAAAACCTTTGTTAGCATCGAAACGCACAGACCTCATGCCAAAGGTTGTTTTATATTTATCAACTAGCTTGTCATCAATAAATAGCTCGGTGATTACATTATATAAATTGGGTGATTCAATGGACCAAAGTTTAGGTTCAACAACTTCCAAAGAACTTAGATAATCTTGCTTAGAAATAGCTTGAAGAGCCAGATCGTCCTTTTGAATCGAAACTAGTTGATTTCCTTCCGCATCAATTACTGTATGCTTCAATACAACAAGCTCATCCTTTTCAGTACTGTTGTCAATTGTTGTTAAGATCTTAACATCTGCACTAGTATCATTAATTTCAGTAGTTACGAATGTACCATTTCTACCAATGTGCACAGGACTGACCTTATTCAGGTATACGTGCCGGTAAATACCTGCCCCTTCGTAATACCATCCTTCCTGCATGGTAGCATCTACCCTCACTGCCACAACATTTTCACCACCGTAGTTCAGGTAATCACTTATGTCATATTCGAAACTATTATAACCACTTAGCTCAGTACCTAGATAAAAACCATTAATCCAAACAATTGAATTTCGGAATACTCCTTCAAACTCTATGCTTATTTTTTTACCAAAATCGTCTTGAGAAATATTAAATGATTTACGGTACCATCCTACACTATTTTCAGGATAATTTCTGCCCAAAGCGTTAAATCCATGACTATGACTACCATCGTTTACAATCGGCAGCTCAACACACCAGTCATGTGGTAGGTCAAGTACACGCCAGGCTCGGTCATCAAAATTTTGTGCTGCAGCCCCATCCCCATATCCTGTTTTGGCAAAATAGGAAAAATAACCAGTTCCATTGTTAAAATCCTGCCCAGCATCAGTTGCATGTCCAAGGGCAAACTTCCAATTAAAATCGAACAGGATGTGTTCCCTAGGATAAAGCTCATTATTATATAGATTCTGTCCGAATACATCCGAAACAAAAAAAAGAAGTATGAGGTTTAGTATGTAATTCTTCATATCAGTCGGTTTCAAATTTACAAGATACCCAAAAAAGTGCTTTTATTGATGAATAATGGAGTTTATTGTATTAGGATTGGGAGAAATATGTTAATTCATAGGCTTTTATTTAGCAAACAAACATTTAATAATTGCTTGTTTTGAGTTTTAACTTTCTCAAGATTCTTGTGCGTAACCTATTGTCATGTTGGGGAATAAAGCAATTACTACAGAGATCATATTTATGCCTGCTACCGGGATTTCTTAAATCATTCATCAACATTGTATGCTTTTCTGAAAACCATACTTCCGCAATACTACTCTCAAAAACATTTCCAAGGTTAAAATTACATAGATCGTCCTGGCAGCAGAAAGATAAACATCCATCATAGCGAATCTTTAAATTTCCTGTTTTAAAACATGGCTGGTTTAATATCTTCTGGTTCTTTTTGCTCTCATTATAAATTTTTGAGTTTTGCCTAATTTTCGTATAGTCCAATGGCAAGCTAAATTTTATCTCAGTCTTTTTAAATCTTTGTTTCCAGAATTCAATCTCATTTTGTTTCTCAATGTCGTTTTTATAATCATATAAACCAACTATGAGGGTATCTGCCAAACCATCCAATTGGTCACAAAATACAGGATTCGATTTAAGCATATCTCCATTCGTATGATCATGATATTTCATCCCTTTTTTCTTGGCATAGCTAATAAAATCAAATAATCTTAAATCGAGGAATGACTCAGAAAGCCTATGGAAACCTATTTTACCTTTAAAGCCTAAATCAGCAACCTGGTCAATAAGATCAAACACCTTATCTGAAGGCATTTGCTTTATGACCTGTTTGCCATCTGCATCTTTCCTTATCCCAGACCTGTCAAGGTACCTTGGACAGAAACTACAATCCCTGTTACAGCCCGAATATATTTCAATTGATACCTTTTTCCAGTTCGGCAAAGAGTTTTTAATCATACTTCATGTTAAGGTAAACGAAAAGCTCTATTGTTATAATAAAGCTATCCAAGTATACTGCATATTTTATTAGAACACAAGATTATTTAAAAAAGTACAACTACAAAGTTTTCCCTGTAGGCAGAGGATTGCTTAATCTAATTTTTACAATTAGCCATTTGCTACTGAAAACTGAAAACAGTCCCTGCCCTATATGGTTTGTAAGAGATTTGCTAAGTCTTACTTGCTATTTGAGATTGTTGAGAATATCCCGGGGATTAATTGTCCATTTTATTTGTAATTACATCGATTTCACCTTGTCTTTAATGGTGTCCAAAAAATCACTTCTAACTGTCACCCCGATGGGAGTCGAAGGATTAGTTGTTTGAAATTCAACACATTTAGACTACACACAATGTAACATTCAATTAGACATAAGAGATTTTGGACACGCTCCTTGAACGAGTTTTCGAAATAAGAAAATCATAATGATTACAAAACATCCTTTCCTTCCAGATTTACTGCTTGATCCTATTTTAGGTTGTTTAGTATTTTATAATATTTTTCAATTGTTAAAAGGCTTGGTTCGCCTTTTTTACAAAAGGAAAAGTTTGTCAATTTCGTGTTTGGATTCTCAACTACTATCATTCTGTTCTCCATTTTCGACTCCAACACTTTTAATGCATCCAGAAACCTATTATCTTTTCTGGCTTTTTCATAAAAGGATATTATTATCCTGTATGCACACAACGGTAATGATATGTCAATTTGGCCATTTTGTTGCACTTAGAATGAATCAAATTCAGGTTCGCTTTCTATTTCTCGTTGTTTGACAATAGCTTTTTTACCAGGCCTGTTTCGTAAAAAACCAGTTGACCCATTAGAAATTTTAAAAAACTCAACTATTTGTTTTAATTGTTCTGCCTGCGAATTCATTTCTTCCGCACTTGTGGCTAATTCTTCACTTGCAGAAGCATTTTGTTGAGTAACACTATTAAGTTGTTGAATTGCTGAATTTACTTGTCCAGCACCATTGGTTTGTTCGTTGCTTGCTGCAGATATCTCTTGAACAAGACTATTTGTTTTCTCAATTTCTGGTAGCATTTGAGCCAATTTCTCTCCGGCTTCCTGTGTAATGTTAAGGCTGTTATGTGACAGACTTACAATTTCTCCGGCAGCATTTTTACTGTTTTCAGCTAATTTTCGAACCTCAGCGGCAACAACAGCAAATCCTTTACCATGTTCTCCAGCACGGGCAGCTTCTACTGCTGCATTTAATGCTAAAATATTCGTTTGAAATGCAATATCGTTGATGATATTTATTTTCTCAGATATTTTTTCATTCGCTTCCACTGCTTGCTGAGACCTGTCATTTACTTCTTTGATTCCTGTGTAGGCAGTAGATGAAATTTTTTGTGTCTGGCTTGCATTCTCGTTGTTCTGCTCAATATTTGAGACTATTTCTTCCATGGTTGATGATACCTCTTCTACTGAAGCAGCTTGTTCATTTGCTCCCTGCGAAAGCTGTTGTGATGATGAACTTATTTGTTGGCTTGCCGAAGTCATATTATCTGCACCACTTAAAATACTTGACACGATTTCTTTCAATTTCATAGTCATTTCAACAATACTTTCCATAGCTCCCTTTCTGCCACCATAAACACCAATATCCATTGTCAAGTCGCCCGATGCAATTTTTTTTGCAATTGCTGCTATCTCAATAGGTTCGCCCCCTAGTTGTTTCATTATGCCTTTTGTAATCGTATAAGCAATAATAATTCCGAATAAAATGGCAAGAAATGAGAAAATAACCAAAATTAACTTAGCCTCACTCATCTCAGAGAACATACGCGACACTTGATATGTAGCTGCTTTTTCTGATAAATCGATTACTTCATGGGCAGAAGCTACCAACTCTTCATTAAGCACCAGTTGTTCTTGCATGGATTTATAAAAATTATCAAAATTATCTTTATACGTATTCAGGTTATCAATCAAACTTTTTGCTACAACTTTATCCTCTTTTTGTACAATACTATTATTGATATCCTCAGAAATTTCTATGGTCTTTTTGAAGTTATTTTGTAGTTTATCGTAATATTTTTGTTCATTAAAAATGATGACATCCTTTTCACCTTTCCTGACTTCTAGAAATAACTTCTCAACTTCACCTAAGCTAGTAGTAATTTTATAATTTAAATCTTGTCGTCCATTTGCAATATCCGTTTGAGTCATTTTGCCAAAATCGGTTTTTAATCTTTCTAAGAGGGTTTTAATTGAGGCCAAAACAATCTTACTGGAAGCACGCATAACTCCCATTTTGGTCATTTTTTCATTTTCTGATTTCACGTATTCGTCAAAGACAGTTCCATATTTCCTTGTAGCATCTATTATTCTGTTTTTTTCATCTTTGTCCGCTTGTTTTGAATGTTTGTCTCTAGCTTCTTCAGCAATTCGGATAATGTTTTCAATACGTTCGTTAACCAGATTAATATATTTCTCATCGTGTCGCAGCATATAATCTTTTTCGTGTCTGCGCATTTCAAGCACTTCGAATTTTATGTTGTATACATCATCGCTTTTGTTCACTCTATCGGCTACATTAAGAAAGCCATTAAAGCCCGTGTAATTTGCAATTAAAGCTAGTAATAAAACAGCGCCAAATCCTAAGCCAAGCTTTTGCCCTAATTTTAAATTTCTCATTTTCATAATTCACAATTTATATTACTAATTAATACTCTTGGAATTAAATTGATTACATTCAAGTTACAAAAAAAACAGGTGTTAGCATGTATTTTCTGATGATATATATCGTTAAAGTTGTCAATAAGGTATTTGCATAAGAATTATTCAAATAGCTGCATTGTTGCTTAGTAAAATCAGCTTTTTTGGAAACTTAGATTTGCAGGTTACCCTAGAGAGGTATACAGATTTGCTGTTTGTGCAATTAGGTTACTATTTTCCTTTTGCAGGTGCAAAAAAACAAAATAAATCAACTGTGTTACCCCCTTGCTGTTAGCTTACTGCGCTTGGATCGTTAAACTTGTTCTTCGTTGACGGGCCCTAACAAGTTTGCCCCAGCTTATAATTGGTGTTCATATGAATTCCTGATGGTCGGTTCGTCCAACAATAGTCGCTTATATAATTTCGTCATTTCAGGCTTGCTCACAGCACTCACTTAATATGTGTTTTTAACCAATTCGCATCATTCGCTTTGGTTGTGTAATTCCCTATTAAATCTTCATCAATTTCAGAGTCTATATATAATGTATCATTTTGCTCTTTCCATTTCTCATTGTAAAAATTGAATACTTGCTTTATGGCTTCTTTGTGCCTAACAGTTAATAGTTCTTTATTTTTAATTAATTCCCCATCAATGAATTGAACTGGAATATAAATTGAATAAATTGTCTCTTTTAGTTTACAATTTGTCCATAGACTATCAAAGTAATCCTTATTACCAAGCTTAAAGCTCAAATCATTGTTTTCTTTTATAGTATTCTTATGTACTCTTAAGGTTCGATTCTTATTTTTATTGTCAATAATAATAATCTTATATTGGGGTATGAACTTCATTAACCCTCTTGATTTTGACTTATTAAATTCGTTAACAAATCTTTTTATTTGATTATCATCGAAGATCCTTTTCTCATTATTAGACAATTTCACAATTTCAATGGTTTTAATTCTCTTCTCGTTCAATGATTCTAATCCAGAGTTATTCGATCTAAAACTGCATTTTATAATTGTCATCAATAATAATATAAGTTTAGGTAATGGTCTCATTAAACTTGCATACAAAGTTTAGCAATATAAATGTGGCTGGGGCTTAAAAGCAGCACCGTTTCAAACCGCAGATATTTTGGTTTAATGTTCATTGGTTCAATGTTTCACCGTTCTGCCAGCTGTTTTATATTTTCGTATTAGCTGTTGTTGTTTTTATTTCAGCAATCCGTTTTCCTTTTTCTTTCTCTGATAATCTATAACATGGTTCTTTCCAACGAAGCTTATCGTAATAATCATTTATTTCTTCTTTTAAAATTTAAAGTCCGTTAGCTCAATCCGCAGGTCTTGAAGCATCTTTTTATTATCAAATGAAAAGGATTCAGAATTCCCTCTAAAATTATTTTTTGTTTATCATCTTTCATAATTCCTGTTAATTAATAATCAAGATTGTTTGTATAGTAATACCGGCTCTTCATCATGTTCTGCACCCAAAACGTAAAAGGGAGCTTTTACATTCAAATCCAAGAACTTCGGAGAATTAACGAAGGTTCCGAAGGCTAAATTCAAAATAAGGTATGCCGTATAGCTAAAAACAGTTTTAACTTCCGTGTAATATTCATCATAATCCTCCAAGAGCTCATCAATGCCTTGAAAAAACATGCTTAAGGAAATATCACCACTGGAATCAAACAGCTCATCCTTGAATTTTAGCGAATCATCGCAGCTTGCAAAGCCATAAAATAAGGCATATGCATCAAAAGGGTCTGAAACAGCGCCTCCAAACTCAAAATATAAAGCCTGTAGTGGTTTATCATTGTATTTTTCCCATAATTCAAGGTTTTTAAGTAACTTGTTATTGATGTTCTCGAAAATGCCTGATTTGAGAAAAGTTTTATAATCTGGTAGTTGATCAAGCAGTTCAGGCTCAGCCAATTTCAACTTATTTCTATTGGTCTCAATTTCGTTTAATAATTCATCAAAAATCTTCTTGCCTTCTTCAGTTTGTAGGGTTTCTATTGCAATTGTTTCTGATGCTGTCTTAAATCCCATTTTTTCTTTAATAAAATCTTTTACGACCTGTTCGTCTGCCACTTCCAACAATGGTTTTATTTGGTTACATTTATTCAAATCATAAAATTCCAATAAGAATTCCAGAAATTTTAAGTCTTCGCTATAAAGCGCATAATGAAAGGCGGTGTAGTAATCTTCATCAGTTGCATATAAATCAGCACCGGCATCAATAAAAAATTTAATCAATTTTTTATTTTTATTCTGAATGCTATTTTGTAAGGCTGAACGAGACTTCTCCTCATCTCTAATATCATTAAGGTCAGCTCCATAAGCCATAAACAATTTGGCCATTTCTACAGAACTTACCTGTGAAAGAATTGGGAATGCATCATTCTGTGTTATTGGTTTTGCTCCATTTTTTAATAAAAGTTCAGTTAATTCTACAAAATCATGAGCAATTGCCGTTTGTATTGGGTTAACCCTTGCCCCTTCAATTCCATTTACATCAGCTCCATTTTCAATCAACAACTTGGCTATTTTAATACCTGGTGTAGTTTCGTATACTTTATCCCTGTCTCTTAAACGGTAAGTTTCGTTGCAAAAGTCTATGAAAGATTCATTATAGGGCTGAAAGCAATTTACATCAACTTCCTGGGCAATAAATAATTTAACCATCTCAAAATTATCTTTTTCAATTGCTGCTTTTAATGCATTATCGATACCAGCCTTGGCTCCATGTTCTAATAAATAGTTAACAAGTTGAAAATGATTTCTCCGTGCTGCCATAATTAAAGGCGTTTTGGTATCAAATTCCATATTTACATCGGCACCATGTTGAATAAGTAGCTCTACTACTTCCAGTCTTATTTCATCCTTCCAGCTATCAAGCACTCTGGCAAAAGTTGTTTCTTCTGGATCATCAGCATCCTGATAGTTTGCATCCGCGCCAGCTTCTAATAGCGACTTTATTTTCTCCACATCCTCTGGTTTGTATATTCTTTTATCTACTAATTTAAATAGTTCAAGTGTGTACTCGCTTGCCATTTCCATATAAGTATTTAATTAAATATTATTCTTTAGAAACCAGTATGTACAATCCCTTGCTACCACTTTCATTTATATTTACCGGATAACTATATTCGATGAAACTAACCTGAGAATCATTCTGGTATTTATTGGGTAGTATGTACCAAAAGAAATAATCCTGCACCCTGTTGAAAACGGGTTTAATGGTATGTTCTTTAAATTTAAGGACATCTCCTTTCATTTTTAATCGATAACATGCTGTACCCGTCCATGAATTGGGAATGTGGGTATAGGGGAAATAATCACAAATCATTTCTTTTTGATAAAACTGACGCTTTATTTTAAACTTTGTACTATAAGTAAGCAAATAGGGGGTTTTGTCTTCAAAAATGGAGCCGATATTACTACCAGTATTGTCTGAATATTCATTTAATTTAGGGTCTTTCAAAAGTACCATATGATCAAATTTTGCCGGATACTGTTTGTACCTAAATTCTAGACCATCAAAGTTAGCACTTCGAACCCACCCCTTAGGTGTAACTAATTTTATCCAATTACTATCTATCTTAAAATATACGGGAAATCCCCAACCATCAACACTGCTATATTCTTCGCCATAAATTACCACTTGTGCTAACTTATAATAATTATCCATTTCTTTTTCCCATGCCAGTTCTTCAAAAGCCTGTTCCGCATTCACCACCTCTTCAAATGGCACTTCTACCAATTCATTTTCTGTAAAATCATAAACCGAGTTTTGCGTAAAAACATAAGGGCACAGAAAGGGATTGTGCATCGAATCATTTCTTTCTATTGAATAAGCCTGTTTGCCCTTTGCATCCAATTTTATATATTCTGTATTACCGATTAGCATAAAGAACAGATGAGAAGGATGATAATATATTTTAGTATAATTAGTACTGATATATTTAATGCAATAATTCTCTGATTCGACTGTATCTTTTAAGTAAGGAAGACTTAGATATTCCTTTTTTTTAAGTACAAATGCATTTCGTAAATTATGGACCGAGCATTGCTCAAACAATAGAATAAAAATTAGTAGTGATATAATTGATATGACCATTTGTCTTTGCATTTAATGTGTTTGTATGTCTGGATGAAGAAGATCATTTAAGGTTTACTGCAACTGAACATCAGGCCTTTCTTTTTTAAATGCTTCAATTTCTTCTTTTGGTATATTATTGCTCCCAATAAACAGCATTTGAAGCTTTGGGATTTTTATAAAACATTCAATAGTTTCCAGTGCACCATTGCCCAAATAGACTGTCTCTAGATTAGCCAAGCCTGAAATAGGAGTTGGATCTTTAACTTCTGCATTGTTTAAGCTTATTGTCCTTAATTTACTTAAGTTTTGCAATGGCGATAAATCTTCAATTTTACTGCCTAATACGAAGAAACTTTCTAAGTTTACAAGATTTTGGAAACCTTCTAATGATTTAATGGGGTGTGTACCCATGGTTTCAAAAATTCGAATACTTTTCAGTTTTGTCAAATTTGACAAGGGTTCCAAACCAGTAATTTTATTGTTGTTTTCCAGCTCCAGTTCTTCAAGTTCTGTTAGGTTACCCAGTGGCTTTAAGGAAGTGTAAGAACCATTTCTAATGCGAATCTCTTTTAGCTTGCTAAGGTATTTTAAAGGGTAAAGGCTTTCCAGGTTTTCAGAATAGCTGATGAACTTTCTTAACTGAAGAATTTTCAGAATATTTTCCTCTATGGCTTCTTCAAAATCGTCAACCTGATGTTTGAGAATATGTTTCCAAATTTTTGGCAAAGCATCCCACCACCTTATTGGATTTTTTTCAGGGTCGGGCAATTCAAAACCTTCAATTGCTTCTTTAAATTTGGTGTCGCTATGATATTCAGCAAAGGCTTCGTCAGTAAAAAAGCTTGCTGCTTCTTTGCCCAATTGCAAACATTTAATGGCGTAATCAATTGTTTCCGCTATATTCTTTACACGACAACAATACTTTGCCAATGCAAAGCTCAAAGAGCTGTCTTCTATTTCTTTAGGAAGAAGATTACTGAAAATATCTTTAGATAACTCAAGCATATCCTCATCTGCATTCATCAGGAACAGAATAGAAGTTTTTAACAATTCTATTTTTTCTCCTGGCTCTATTTCGTGAAGGTTTTCCTTGAATTTTGAAAGAAAAAATGAAATCAGATCTAGCCCTTTGTTATAAGCATCATCATACCTTAATTGCTCGACAATAACCTGAAATACAAAACAATAACCTTTAGCTATTTGATTAATGTCTTCAACCCTTTTCAATTCTTCGATAAGCTCATCAGTTCGTCCCTCCGTTGTAAATTTTATAGTGCAATTGGGATTTTTATTTTTAAGTAAAATAATCTCTATAAGAGGAATAGAAGTTTTTGTAACCTGTAAATACCTTAGTTTTTCTAAATTCATTAATGGAGCTATACTTTGTATCGGTGTATTGGATACATCTAATGATCGAAGTGGATTTAAGTTAGAAAGCTCATCAAGGGAATCTATAGGTGTGTTAAAGAGAGTAAGATCCTCCAGCTTGCTTAAACCAGCAAGCTGTCCAAGATCCCTAAATTGGGTTTTGTTGGTTGTAAACTTTTTAAGGTTGGTTAGTTTTGATAATACGCTTATTTCTGCAACATCATTATCAGAAATAGAAAGCGATTCTAATTTAGAACATTCGCCTATTGATGAAATATCCTTGATGTTTTTTCCCCGAACCGTGAGCTTTTTTAACCCTTCTAACCGTATTAAAGGCAATAGACTTGTTGTTTCATCATCAGAAACAGATAAATAATCGATTGACTTTACTTTATTTTTGCTGGGAGTTTCACCTTCTTCAATTTCCAATTCCCATCTGATTAATTCTTGCCAGTTATCGTCTAAATCGTTCCACCATGCATCAAATTCAGTATCTGAATTATTCACTATCGCAGGAGAAGTAGGAAGCACAACTTCTATATCAAGCTCCGCTGCAAGGCGCATTAAAAAAAGTTCACCAACCGAATAAGCAAACCTTTCACCAAAGTCGCACTCTCCATGGTCAAATCTGTAAAGTACCGTATTGCCTAATTCCGTCTTGATTTCAGGATGGTAAACCCACCAATCAGAATAGTCGGTTAACGGAGAAAGTAGCTTATACCCCTTTTCATGATAATTAAGTGCTTCGCCTTCTGATTGTTCTGGTTCAAAATTGTCGGATTCACCAAGATGAAGACCCCTGGCATCTCCAGGAAAACTTATTCGCTCATGAATTGAGGTGATTTTTTGAAAAGATACAGGCCAATCAGCATAGCTGTCTTTTTTAGCAGGTGCACTGGCAATTAATTTTCTGTTACCTGAAAAGAAAACAATCAACTGATCTTTATCCGTTTTGGCAGATAGTGCTTTACTAAAAACAGCTTTCAGTATATTTTCCCATTCAGCATTTGGTGCCAGACAGTTAAAATGATTACACAAAGCCAGTATTAGTTCTGTACCCTTAAGTTGAGCTATATGTTTTATATTCATTTACAAACAAGATTATTTGAATAACTTTTACTACAAAGCTATTTTAAATAAAAATATAAAACATCCCTGTTTATGGCTATATTGGTGCATGCAGTTTAACCCGGAATATGCATTAGAAAATCTATTACATATTGAAATTGCTTCAATATAAATCGTTTCACTTAATTGTTTCGATTGTTCATACTCTCTTTATTTTTATTGCATTCATGAACTCCCTATGGTCGGTTCACCATAGCGGTGCTATGATTCATCTCACCAAGTCCTTCTATTTTGCATTTTCAACCTTCATAACGAAGTTCTAATACACAATCCAGGTTAAAATAAAATGGTGACTGTTAAATATATTTTAGCAGTATGTTTTTTATAAACCTAAATGTAAAATCTTATTCATTAAAGTACTTCTTTGACATAAATAATTCTATCGCCTATTCCTATTGAATTTTTACTGACAAATCCTGCATTGAATTCATATACAAAAGCTACTTTATCATTTGAATGAAGTATTTCTGTCGAAAACGGTTTTACATCTTTAAAAATCTCAATAATTTCATTTTTTTCATTCAGATAAACAATATCCAATGGGATTATCGTGTTTTTCATCCAAAAGCCAATCTTAACTGGAGGACTAAACACGAACTTCATACTACTATTTTCGGACAAAGATTTGCGGTACATTAAGCCAAGCTGCCTGGTATAAGGCGTATCAGAAATTTCAACATTGAATATTGGACCCTTTCTATTTTGTTTTTTATCTATGATTACAGCCTGTGATTCTTTAACAAACCTATAACCTGGAATTTTGGTATAACGCTGAGCAATTGTATTGAGATAAGACGCTATATTTTCCTTAGTCATCTGGTCCATAAAAAAGGGCTGGCGTACTATATTATTATTGTCCAGCACACAAATGAAATCTTGTTTAAACAGTCCGATGCTATCTTTATCTAGAAATCTATCAATATATCCAACCTGCACCTTTTTGTTTAGCCTTGGCTTAATCAGCCTATAATTCTGAAAGGATGTTATCAAAACGACAGACAATGTTGTATCAGCCAAATTTTCTTTTACATCCAACAAAAGTTCATAGTTTTCTTCAAATTTACTGAAGTCAACATTGGCACAATGGTATACAAGGGAGTATTTTTCCCTTGTTGTTGTGGTATACTCTATATGGGCATCACCTATAATGCTGTATTCGCTTCCTTCTAAAAGATGCATATTGTCGAACAACTTTTGGTAATTGAGGATTCTATAATGTAAGTATTGTAGCTCCTCCTCACAATTCCGATCCTTTTGTTGGCAATTACTCATCAGAAGTACAAAAAGAAAAGCAAAAATGGATAATTGATAAAAGTCTTTTTTCATAATATTTGATTTGTACAATATGTTAGCCGGTTTGCTCCTATTCTGTTTCCCAGTGTTTATTAAAATAGCCAGAAGTCCAGATTAACTCAGGTTTTCTGGCTTTCCAAATTTTATAATCGTTCCATCCATAATTTGTAATATCCTTGTTTACCCCAGGTTCTTGTCCTAAGGAAAAATACCATGGATGATTATAACCAATCATTGCAATGTACCTTTTAGTATTTATTGGATTGGGGTATACCATATAAAAACCTAGCTCCTTGCCATGAATTAATTCTTTTCCAATTTGGATAGAATCTTCTCCAATATAGAGTGGTATTTTACCTTTAATACTTTTTAATATTGAATTCGAATTATAATTACCTAATAGGATGAGGTTCGCACTTTCAATATCATCATTGTTGATTTCATAATCATACTTAACAATGCAATGTGCATAAAATTGATCATACCAGAAATCATCTATAGTATCAGCTATGGCATTTATGTTTTCCTTTTCAATAGGTGTGCCTTCCGAACCTTTAACTACAATAAAACGCTGCCCAAAAACATGCGAAAATGGTCCGGCTATTACGGCATTCTTTGTTATGAGACTGGTTTTAGGCCTATTACCCACAAACAATATAGAATCACTTGGCATGCCTTTATAAACAACAACTCCATTGTCGACAACTTTTAATTCCTTTCCAGATTTATATGGCAATGTTTTTAAATCTATCGTATAGGAACTAATATTTTCCTTATCTATTTCTAATTTGTTGCCTTTAATTTTTGCTTGGATACTTGCTTTGCCCAATGAATCTTTACATTCTATTGTTATCCAATATGCTTTATTATAAATATTATGAAAAGTTGAAAAATGCACTTCCTTTGGGCTTAGGTTAAGGCTAAATTTGGTACAGTGTTCCAGAATGTTATCAAAGAAATCATCTGGATAATATTTTGGAAACTCATTGGGTAACCTGTCAAACTTATAGTTTTTGAATTTCCCCTCTTTCAACATAAGATCAAGAACCTCGCTGCGTTTAAAATCTACATGTCTGTCAATCATGCTATGCGCATTGTAAATAGGTATATTACTCAAATTCTCAATGGTTTCTGATGGATAGTGATGCCTGAAGTATGGCCTGTTATTAGGAAAGTTCGGGTAAATTATTTCGGGTGAAACCATTCCGATAGCAGCAAACTTATCTGGAAATTCAGTGGCCAGACGTAAAACCTCATTTCCACCACTGCAAGTTCCTGCAAGATAAAACCTCTTATTATCAAGGTTATAATCAACAGCAACATCATTAATAATGTTAAATAATTCAGCCTCTTCAACTGTATTTCTACTAATTCTACTGTACCGTCTTGAAGCTGGTTCAATAATAATAATGTTGTATTTTTCTGCCATATCCTGAAAAAACTCAACAAGAATTGTGTTTCCTAGTCGTAAGCTCTCTAAGTAGGGCTTTTTATTAATTATTGCGGGAACTATTATGCCAAGTGGCATTGCTTGATCAGAGGTATAGGTTCTTGGAACATGAATGATGTAATACTGTTTGCTGTCATCAATATCAGAAATATAGCTACGGATATACCATCCCTTGGCTCCTTTATAAGGATTCATTCCTTTATTTATTCCTTGAAGTAGGTTGTTGAATTGCTTAAATATGTATACATATTTTTTATCACTTCGATAAGTGTTCGATTGTAAAAAATTATATCGGTACAACAAAGCTTCCAATTCATCTTTATTTTTTTCTCGGATAGTAGTTTTTTCGAGTACTTCTATAATTGCTTGAATAGTATCATGGATGTTTCCTTTATATATATCTTGTTCCAATTTAATCTTACCTGTTTTAAAAAATGCCTTATACAATCCCTTGGGTAATGACCTCATGTCCATCGACCATTTTTTGCTTTCCTGTATAGTATCTTTTAGTATCAGACTTTCTTTAGAATCATATATAGTCAACTCACCATTGCACTTAGGAAAAAATATATCCAAATAGTTACTGTCACTATCGAACGTAATAGTATGTTGCAAGATTAAATGATTATGTAACCGAAAATGCCTTTTGAGCCCTGTTTCATTTGTATTTTCAAGACGTGCATACATTTCCCACAACCAATCAATCTTATGTACTTTAATAAGCAGTGTATTGTTACCCTTTCTTAATTTAATGGGTAAATATTGTTCATAACTGCTCACTGGCTTTGGCTGATCTACTTTACAAATCAATTCATTGTTCAGCCATATTTTCTGTCCATCACTACTTGAAAAATGCAACCTGGTTTCAATATCTTTTCTACATCTTATAATGCAGGCAAAATAAGCGTTCCCTTTATATTTTGATGTGTTTACAGTATAAAACTCATCCAGGTTTACTGGTTTATCACCTGAAAAATGAAATGTACAAGTAAAATTGGAGTCAAGTTTGGTTGAATCAGATACTTGTTCTTTAGATGTGATACCTATAAACTCATCGAAATTAAAATCATCCTCATTCAGGCCAACTAATTTAAGGTTGTTGGTATCAATAAAGTTTGTTTGTTCATTTTCAGGGAAGGGACCCACCGAATACCACTTATTTAAAACTAAACCTTCCGGGGGTATCTTTTTAACTTCAACAATTCCATTTTCTTCATTATTTTTTTGTTTGCATGAAAGCATTAACAGGCATAAAATAATAACATATAGATTTTTCATTGGAGTGTTTTTTTTGTGGTTTTTCATCTTTAAATATTGTAAACAGTCAGCTAAGTTTTTTTAGTATTAGTAATACCCTATATCCATTAATTTGTAATTAGTTGAGATTATTAAACAACCTTTTTGGTCTTAATTTAAACCAACCGGCTTTGTTCTTATCCCTTGACCAGAGTATTGCAACAGCCTTACCTATAATATGATTTTCCGGAACAAACCCCCAAAAGCGGGAATCAACAGAGCCAAAGTGGTTATCACCCATCATGAAGTAATAATTTTGTTCAAAAGTATAGGTGTTCTTTTCTGTTCCATTAATAAAGATTCTGCCGTTTAGAGTATCCAGTTTATTATGCTCAAATGCAACAATAATTCTGGTATAGTGAGATAGGTTGTCCTGGTTAAGTAATACCGTATCACCTTTTTTTGGTACATACAATGGTCCATAACAGTCGTTGTCCCATTTCTCATTAATATAATGAGGAAAAAAATAATTGTATTTTCTTAAAGGCTTAAGAGGAGGATTATATATGCTATCCAGAAGGCTTAAAGAAACCCCAGGCAGACTATCATTTAAATGATTCAAAAAACCCACCACGTCCCTGATACATTCTCTATTCACAAAAATTGAGTTTTTAAAGTACCTTATGGTATCTCCTGGCAAGCCAATACAACGTTTAACATAAGGTTGTCTGAATTTTATAGCCTGGTATATTAACCCACCATGTTCTATTGTGTCGTGAACCGCTTTATCATAGCTTTGCCAACCGGCATAATCATAAAAGTTTAAATCGGGACGGTTTCTATAGATCGTATCGGCTTCCGGAAAATTAAATACAACTATTTCATTGTGCCTAATTTTTGAGAAACCAGGCATCCTTGTTACTTTGTCATTTTCCGAATTAATGTATAAACGTGCTCCATAAGTAGTTTTATTTACTAGTAACATTTCACCGGGTAAAATTGTATTTGCCATTGAAGCAGAGGGGACCAGGTAAAACTCGAATAGAAATATTCTTATCAATAAGGCCGAAGTAAAAACCCATAGAATATTTTTGCCTAAACGCCCTGAGGTCTTTTTTAATTTGTTTGCTTTTTTCATTGTCATTATAAAGGTGTATCCATATCTAATAGTTTTGCTGTGTTTACTTCCACTTATCTATTAGTAATTTCATTTCTTCTTTAATTTCTGCAACTGCTGTCGACTCAATTTTCACTTTTTGTTCAAGAACTTCAGTGGCTATTTTCACAACCAAATCTTTTTGCCCCATTTCATCATACAATTTTGCAAGCAGGTATAAAGGATAAAAGCGGCTTGGGATCATATAATGAGCATGCATATATGCCTGTTCGGCATTCTGATTCTCGCCTAATGCTTTGTAGCTGTCGCCCAAGGCAGTATACAGAATGGTATTCGTTAGATATTTATTGGACTTGTTGAGAACTTCAATTGCTCGCTCATGTTCTCCGGCCATTGATAAGGCTTTGCCATAGTTAATTAAAAAAGATCCATTGTGTTTTTGAACAGGATATGCTTTTTCAAATTCTTCAATGCTATCTTCGTAAAGCTCTAAATGGTAAATAATATTAGCCGAATTCCAGTCCTTATATGATCGATGCACTTTTATTAAGAATGGAAAACCTATTAACAGAACAACTGCGATACTACAAACTGGAATAAACCTGGTTAATTCAATAGTTTTTAGCTGCTTAAAACTTGTTGCTAGAAGTCCTAGCAAAAGGATGAAATTTAGTTTGACAGGTAGTATTTCATTAGGATAAGAAAAGAAAGAAAATACCAAGATGGATAAAACACCAGCTCTGGCTGCAATATTTGTAATGTTTGATTTTTCTGTCGTTTTTGTGAAGAAAAATTGAAAAACAATTAACAATGCCAACAGCAATCCAATTAGGCCTGTCTCAAAAGTAATTTTAAGAAATTCATTAAAAGCATAACTATTGTCATCAGCTACCATCTCATATTCCGAATCCGGATTATTTGCAAAAAATGAAGCTTGCCCTTCCATATATTGGGCCTTAAATGTCTCATGACCATGGCCGGTAAAAGGTTTATCGTTGACCATCCCTGCAGTTACTTTCCAGATCAACATTCTTCCGTCTGCCGAATCCTTTTTGAAATGATACATCCCCAAAAACAAACTTGTTAACTGGAGAATAAAAAAAAGAACAGCAAATACAATTTTAAATTTTGTGTTAAGATACTTAACAATAATTGTCCTGACATTGTATTTCTTGAGAACAACATAGCTCACAGATGCACCAATTGCAATCCAGGAAGCCCTTGACCGTAATGCTGGTATTATAATCAGCATTAAAGCCATTGTAACAATTGTAAAAAACTTCAACAAGTTTACCTGATCAACTTTTACCTCATTATTGGAAAACCGTTTGAGTTTTAGATTCAATATTGAAAATAATCGCTTAATCCGTTTTGGAGTACCCTCATTATACAAAATAGGTGTTTTGAAAAGATACAGGACTAAAGCTATAGGGAATACAAAACCAAGGTAGCCAGCAAATGGTCCTGGATTAAAGAACCCCCCTGTACTATTAAAAGCACTATGATTTGAAGGGAAAATTCCATATAATTGTAACGTACCATAGGCTGCCTGGAAGGTGGCAGCAACAACCATACTAAATAAGACAAGCTTAGGCATATTTTGTTTTGATGTCCTTACGATTAAATAGATAAGAGCTAATCCAATGCTAACAAGAGTATGTAACGAGGTCCAGGCATAGTTTGCAACAAAAAACTGATTAATTAATTGGTATATAAAATAAATCGCCAAAACAACATCGAATGAACAAAGGCTGTATCTTGCTTTTTCATGGCTAAAAAGCATTTTTAAAGCTCTCGCTATAAGAATCAGACCTAAGAAAATGAAAAAGCCAAAAGCTTTTCCAGTCTGATTTCCATTCATAAGTTGATTGCTTTCGAAAAAGGAGATTAAAACAATTAATATTGATAGAAGTCCTTTTTCCAGCCAATCAAAGATGGTTGTAGATTTAGATATGTTTATTGTTGGCATTACCTAATATTCAAACAATTCTTTATCAAATAACTCTTCCAGCGATTTATTCTTGTTAAAATCGTACATCGTAAGTTTTCGAATGGTATAAAAATAGTTCCAGAATTTATTCAATTCATTAACATAAGATTTTAGGGCAAAGTCCTTTTTATTCTGTTGTATAACCAGGTTGTTAACATCTATACTGCCTTTAATGAATCGTTCTTTGTAAATAGTGTAACTCTCTTCGGCTATAAGAGACGCTTCTTTTGAGCTTTTGACTATTTTTGACTGTAAATTAAAGTCATTGATCATACGAATAATTTCTTGTTCGTATTTTTGCCTTTCCTGCTCATTGGATATTATTAAAGCATCTCTTTCATTTTGAGCAATATAATACCTGCTTTTTCTTTCCCCCCAATCCAGTAAAGGAATTGATATTGTTGCAGCAAGGTATTGCTGTTCACTTGGATTTCTATAAGCATTTGGCAATTCGCTCGCGTTTTGGTTAAATCCCATACTGGCATCAATTGAAGCATTAAACCGGCTGGCTTTGTAGGTGTTTTCTACTTGCTTATTTGCTTCAATAGCATTGTATTCAAGATTTAGGTAAAAGGGATTGTTGTTTTTTGCTAATTTCAAGGCTTTGAGTGGATTAATTTGGAAATCAGGAAGCCCTTCAGGTAAAACTATTTCAGTTGGTATTGTGCTTTTAATTCTTAAAAAAATAGCCAAAGCATCCCTATATTCAGCATAGTCACTTTGTGCCTGAATTAAATTATTTTTAGCGTTTACCCATTCGAGTTTTAGTACCAATAAGTCACCCTTGTCGATTGAAGCTAACAAAAAGCGTTGTTGGCCAATTTTATACAAGGTATCTGCTGTAGCATAATTACTTCTCGCATTGATTATTTCCAATTCGGCCATTGCTAAATTAAAAAAGTAACCCAATACTGTCAGGTTAATATTTTCGCGGGACTGAACAAACTCTTTTTTGGCAATTTCAAATTTCAAGGGTTCTGTTTTCCGAAGCCATTTAAAATTATTAAAACCAAAAATAGGCTGGCTATATCCAAGTGTAAACCAGGTTGCATTATAATTAATGTTTGATCGCGGTTCAATATTTTCAAACCGGGCAAGATTTGATTTAATATACATAGATCCGCCTGTTAAAGGAATATTCTGCCTGACTGATAAATTCCCACTCGAAGAAAAGGTTTCAAGAGGGATATAACTAAACGATGAATCGACAAACTGTGAAGTAATGCTTCGGTTGTAACTTGCAGGTGTTGCATTCAGGGTAATGCTGGGTAATTTGGAGGCTTTATAGTTTCTATAGCCCCAATATTTAGAAAGGTAAAGGTTGCGTGACCGAAATGCCTGTAAAGAACTGTCGTTGGCTATTTGCATAGCCTCTTCTAAAGTCAGGTGCAAGGTATCTCCTTGGGTATTTGCCCTGCAATTGAAGAGTATTAATAATATTATTGTTGTAATACTATAACGTATCATATTTTGTTTTTTTTTCTGATTTCTGATAAATAAACCAATATAAAAGGGGTATAAAATATAAGCTCACCAGTGTGCCAACCCCTAAGCCTCCAACAATGGCTAATGCCAATGGGCGTTGAAGTTCAATTCCCATCGAATGGCCAAAAAACACGGGTGTAAGAGCAAGAATTGTGGTTAAGCTTGTCATGATTATGGGGCGCAGGCGTCTTTTTCCGCCTTCATGAATTGCATCCATAATGCTATATCCTTCTAATCGACGAAGTCTGTTGATGGTATCTATTTTTAGAATGGAATCGTTGATTATTATACCTGTCATAACGATAATGCCGATGGCAGACATAATATTGAGACTACTGCCAAAAAGTTTAAGTAGCAATAAAGTTCCTGCTATGTCTATTGGAATTTCAAGTAAAACAATAATAGGCTGTGTAAGGGATTCAAACTGGGCCGCCAGTATAAAATACAACAACATAACCGAGATTAAAAGAATGATTGAAAGCTCCTTCATTAACCGATTGTTCTCGTAAACCTGACCTTTAAAGCCAAATTTCACTTCGGGAAAGCTTGTTCTCAAAATTCGACTTATATGTTTTTCCAGTTTGTTAATGTTTTTATTACCCGGCACATATTGTAAAGGAACATATTCACCTTCTGCTGCTGCCACTATCTGGTAGGGCTGAGTTGCTTTTTCCTTGGCCAGAAATGTCTTTAAGGGTATATCCCTTTTGTCTTTGTCCTTAATCGTTTCAAAACTGATGATTTCATCGAGGGTTTTGGCTTTTTCAGTTATTACTACAGGAATTTGTTGGTTAAATGCTGTATAAAATCCTATATGGTGATTCTTCAGTTTTGTCCTTAGATTGTTAATGAACCTGGAAGGTGTTATACCATATAGATTGAGTTTTACGGCATCGTAATGAAGCACAATAAAATCATTTTCTTTGATTTTATTGATAGCTTGATAACCAGTATGCAATTGAATGCTATCCCTGACCTGCCTGATCAGTTCAAGATCTATGGCATTATCGTTTTCGTTAGATAGCCGCAATTCAAAATCTGCACCATTGTTCATGAAGGTTTTCTCAAACAGGTTGGAGTTGGGCAACTTTGAAATTTCAGCTAAAGGGTAATTCAATAGAAAATACTCTTTTGTCTCTTTGATGATAGAATCCAATTTGTCTTTTTGCCCGGCTTTCAACCATAGATGTGTAACATTCAGACCTTCGGAAAACTCCCGCACCAAAATATATTGTTGGTTTCCGATCCATGCATCGACTTTTATCCCCGCTGATTTGTACAAATCCACCAGTTTTGAAATACGTCCCCTTCCAGCTTCCAGGTTAATATTTTCATTCCATTCAATTTTAAGAATGGCTTCATCCTGGGTAAGTACTGGAAATGTTTCCTTTGTAATCCACTTGTAAAGTGGGAATATTGAAACTGCGGCAGCAAAAAAAACGACCAGGAACAATCTCTTATACCTAAATACAAAATCGAATCCTTTTTTATAGGCTCCTGTTAAGGGAATTAATTCTTTGCGTCTGTAGTTTTTCTTCCTTTTCCTAACCTTCTTTCTACTGAAAAACAACAAATATAAAGTTGGCAAAAGGGTTATCGATACCCAAAACGATACCCCCAGTCCAATACTTACAGTAATAGCTTGCTCAATAAACAGCGTGCCGGCCATTCCACTTAAAAAGACAAGGGGGATAAAAACAGCACATGTTGTAAGTGCTGAACTCAGCAAAGGCCTTATAACTTCGTTGGTTGCATCAATGACAGCAATATTGGTCTTTTCACCACGTTCGCGAAATTGAGTTATGTTATCTATGACTATAATGGAGTTATCAATCATCATCCCCACGGCAAGGATAACACCAGATAGAGAAATAATATTTAATGAAATATTAAATAGCTTAAAAAACAGGAAAGAGACAATAATTGAGACCGGTAGAATCAGCCCCATAATTAAGGGCAAGCGGATATCGGAGAGAAATGCAAAGATGATAAGAAACGCCAACACCGCCCCCAGAAAAAGACTTTGTTTTAATCCATTGATAGAATAGTCGAGCAAGGCTATCTGATCCCTGGCAATAGCTATTGTTATTCTTGGGTTTTCATTTCGTAAATGATACAAAGCCCCATCGAGACTTTTTTTCAGGTCGGCAATTTTAGCATCAGATTGTTTAATAACTGCTAATGATAAAGCCGTCTGATTTCCTGTAAGGAAAATTCCGTTTTTGTCACCTTCATCCAGATTGATTTCAGCAAGCTCACCTAAAGTAAAAATACGGTTTCCAACAGTAATGGGCAACAGCCTTAGCTCCTCTATTCCTGCTTGTTTGTTTGAAAGACGAACCGAATAATTATAATATCCTTCATTAACTTTAACGACACCCATTTCTAGGTTGTTTTGTTCAAAGGCTGTTTGGAAATGGTAAGGCTCGATGCCAATTGATTTTACTTTTTCTGCAATTGGACTTATCTTTATCTGAGGCTCAACTACTCCGGTAATATCTACCATGGCAACTTCCTTTAACTGTTCCAAGCGCCTGCGGACGACATTGGTTGCATATTCACTTAAAACAACCATGTCACTCTCATTGACAGTGTCTGTGTAATACAAATTCAGATAGAAAGCAGGAACATCTGTAGCACTGGCTTTATAAACCCTCGGACGACTAGTACCTTCAGGAAGTGAGTTCATTGCCCGGTCAATTTTCTCATTGACATCAATTGCTGCAATACCAGTGTTGGTACCATATTCAAATTGTAAGGTAATTGTACTGCTTCCATCTTTGCTTATCGACTCAATATCTTTTAATGAATTGCATTGCATTAAATAGCGCCGCAATCGGTTTGTAACAAGTTTTTCCATTTCCTGTACACCAAATTCCCGGTTCTCCACCTGAACTGTTACAACCGGAATAGGCACATCGGGCAGCATAGAAACCGGAAGGCTTTTAAATGCTACAATACCAACAAACAAAAATGCCAGGAAAGTAATGCAAACTGCTATGGGACGATGTATAAGAAATTTTACCATGTTTTATCAATGTTCAGTTATCAATTTGTAATGTTCAATTATCAAAATGCAATTACTTACTACTAATTATTAATTGTTATTTGTTAATTGCTCTTTGATTTATTTACTATCACATAAAGGATTCTTTATAATTCATCACAATCGGCTATCAATTTATTGTAATCTCTATCTTTGATCAATTCTGTTTCATTTAGCAATCTTAACCAATAGTGCGTTTCTCTGGCTTCTTTGTATGAAATAGACATTTTAGCTGCGAAATCTTTTTTCGAATACCCACTAATAGCTTCTTCAATATTTGCTCCAATAGAAGTTCCACTTCTTAAGATTTGCTTGGATAGTGCATACTCCTTATGATCTTTAATTATGCCCTTGTACAAATTCACAATATCCCCAGCTAAATCAAAACTTTTACTTTGTATTAAGTTTTCCTTCATTGAATTAATTGTTAATAGATAACTATTAATAAAAACTATCTATCACACATTACTAATTGTCCATTACGTTGAGTATATGTAAAGTAGGCTATTGCGGGCTTCAAACTTATCAAACCGTGATGAAGTTGAAGCAGGCTACAACCCTTAAATTTACTACTATCACGCCTATTTTGCATATACATTGTTAGCGGTAGTTCATAGTCCTTAATTATTAGATTTCCAAATATTTTCCTTTTGTCTTATTATTGCTGAATAATAAATTTTCGATAACTCTGGAAGATCAAAATCAGGAAGAAAAAAATGCTTTACTTTCATAGTAGAATCCATCAAAAAAATATAAGTCCCTTCACTTTTTTGTTCAAAAGGCAAACCTAAATTTGAACATGAATAAATTGCAAAAGGTATATTATTTATTTGTTTAAAAACTTCAAGTTTCCTTGCACTATTATGGGTTGTAAGGACCATAATATTTTTATATAGTGTGCTGTCAACTGATTCTTTTATTCGAATCAGTTCCTCCTCAACACACATACCACAACCCTTTTCTGAACTACGTATTACAATTTTAAATTCAGAATTAAACAATGAGGATAATGGTTGCTTTAAACCTGAAATATTAGTAACCATTAAATCGGGATCAATATAAATTGATTCATTTGATATTGATTCAAAGAATAATTCATACAACTTATTATCCAAAAGTTTATTTATTTCCTGTTCTTTTTGACATAGTTGTTGATTGTGATTTAGAACAAGATATTTAACGCAAATAAAAGCATTTAAGAAAAGAAGTATTAAAATAATTATATTTCGTTTCATACAACAATGTTAAAATGTTTTTAGGGTTTTAATAATTAATATCGGGTTATCAGTTGGTTTTATCTTATGCAATTTTGCAATATCTTCATGAGAATAATTGAATTTTAAAGAGTCAATGTAATTTGTAATTTCTTTTTTATTAAATGAAATACTCAAATTATTGAAAATTGCTTTTGTACTTTCTTTTAACAAGGACGAATTAAAGGGATAGACAATCATATCTTGTAATGCATCAATATTATAGGGATCAAAATAACTAATAACATAATTATCAGAACAATAACACAACATTCCTGATAAAATACCTTCTATATCATTTAGCCAAAAATTATAAGACTTAAAAGTATGTGATTGTTTCGAATAAAAACCGTTGTAAACTTTGCCTTTAAAAACGTAATTTAAGTTCAAATATCTTGATGTTTCATAGAAACTACTTAAATATGCATACTGTGATTTTCGCAGGTTCTTTTTAAATTCTTTAATTCCTTGTTTAAAAAAATCATTAGGGATAGTAAAATCCTGAAAATCTATTGAATACTTACATTTTAATGTATCATTATTTATTGAATATATTTTATTTGAGTATCCAGGAGAAATTAAAACTTCGCCTTGGCATTTATTAAAAAAATGAAATCCGCCTTTACTAGGTTCATCTGTTGTATAATAATTTAATGCTTTATATACTACTCTACCTCTATTATCAATAATTAAAAAATTAAAATCAGTATTACTTATCTGCTTGAGTCCTAAATCTAGATACAAAGCATATCTATTTTCATCTAAAATTTCAAAGGATTTAATGTAATAATCGAGTCTCAATGATCTTTTATGTTCACCATTAAAATCATAAAAAAGAATTTTTTTAAAAGTATTACACCATATTGCCACTTCCTTATTTAAAGGATCAACAACCATATCATTGGGTTCGTCATACTCACCGGGTCCCTTTCCGAGCATTCCTATTTTATGTATGAATTTTCCATATATATCGAAAACCAAAACAGTTTTACTTTGTACTTGATCTAGAATAAATATTTTATTATCACAAAATTGTAATTTATCAATTCTTCCTATTAATGATTGATCGCTAGATTCTAAATTTACTATTCTTACACTATCAAAAATTTCAGAATAACCTCCAAGTTTTAATTCCTCTATATTTACAATTGGAATGTTAATACAATTCCTATCGTCAACATAACCGTTTTTCGTTGTACACGAGACAAAGCAAAACGTTAAAAAAAATAATTGTATTATATTTTTCATTTTTGCATACATTTTTTTAAAAAAAGAAGAGGTCTGTGACCTCATCTTTAATTACTAAAGGGCATCACATTTTACGTCACATTCGCTTGAATTACAAGTTCCAGACTCTGATGTTTTACAATGATAATAAGTACCTTCCTCAGTAACAGTATAGACTCCAATACTATAACTTACAGAGCATTTATCTGATCCACAGGTTTTTCCAGATGGACCTTGCCCACTTTCCCCTGGGGCAGCCATTGCGTACTTCAATTCAAACAAAGAAGCAAAAGTATTATTACTTTTTTGACTTGAAACTTTATAGTTTATAGCTACAAGTGTAATCAGGCATATTGCAATGCCAATAATTTTCGTCATGTTTTTCATAATAATTTTAATTTTTAATAATTTGAAATATGATTTAATACTTTAATTAACAGCTCCATATAAAGCGTGCAAAATCATTTTTAATTTTAATTTTTAATAAATACCTCCTTTCTAATTTTATAATAATTTCACATTAAAAAATGTAGATGATTTAGATAGATATATGGGATCAATCAACTATTCATAAAATCCTTAAAACTTTTCCGTGATATTACTTTTATTACAAACAACAATATTGATATAATAAGAAATGATGCTCCAATAATCAAAAGTAATTTTGAATCTGAATAGTGAATAATTTTTAAGGTTGCCCCTAATAGAAATATCAAAAAAGATATTAATCCTAAAATCACAATGTGTTTTACTTTCATTTTATTTTTATTAGACATTTAAATATTTGTTACTTGAACTTTCATGTTTAGCAGAATTACCGCTAACTAATTGCTAACTACTAATTACTAATTGTTAATTGTCTTTCTAGCCGCTTTAAAACCAATTCCAACAAATATTAAAATCACTCCGAAGGTTAGGTACTCCCAACTCTCTCCGCGAATGCTTGTATAACTGGCTTTTTTAAAAAATATATAAAGAAGATTTCCAATAACAAATCCAATTCCGGTAAAAAAACACAACTTATTTAAAATACCGAGTAAATCAGTTATCTGAGGATTTTTAGTTAGATTCTCCTTTTTAATGAATTTATCCCTGAAAAAATTCACAACCATAATAAATCCATAAATCAGGATAATTGCAAAGAAAATTTTAAGAAAAGTTTCTATGTAAATACTCCCTATGCCTGTACTTATATTAAAAGTTTGATTTTCCATAGTTTGTTTTAATTATCGATGTTCAATGATCAATTACTAACTACTAATTGCAAATTACTAATTACTCATCATTCATTATTAATTGTTAATTGTTAATTGTTCATTTTAAAGTACTAAGCACACAAGGCACGTCATTTCCCAAATGAAGGTTACCTGAAACAATAACCGTATCCAAGTCTTTTAAACCTTCTGTTATTACAACATGAGTACTGTTTTCCTCCCCCGTTGTTACATAATTCCATTTAGATACTTGTTCTTTCTGATTGTACGTAAAAACTACTTTCTTACCGGTTCGCAGCACAATTGCATCTTTCGGAATAGCAAGGCATTTTTTGGGTGAAGACCTAACATAAACTTTAACTGTAACCCCATCATAGAGGGCTGAAGCGCTAGAGTTCAATTCTGCACTTACCATAATCAAACCATTTTCAACTGTAGGATTAATTGCGGTTATCGTTCCGTTCGCTTTTAGACTTTCATTGAAAAATGTGAATGCCTGAACTTTTAATCCCTTATTTACTAATACCGATTCTTCTTCCAGAATATAGAAATCCACTTTTAGCTTACTGTTGTCAATTATAGTGCAGATAAAACCATTATCGAGGTAATTCCCTTCCTTCACATTCATATTGGCAACGGCACCATCTATTGGTGCTTTAATATATGCAGACTGGTACTTGTTTTGAGCAATAATAAAGTCAGTTTTTGCCAGTTCAATCCCACTTCTCATTCTGGCATTTTGTAATAACTCTTTTGGCATATCTGCTATGTTTTCATCCGAGTAACCCAATGCCACAAGTTTATCTGAGAAGTCAATTTTAGCCTTCTCATACAAGACTTTCTGTCTCAAATAAGAATGGTATAATTCAAGAGTGTCCAAAATTGCAATGATCTGACCGGCTTTCACTTCCTGGCCTGTATTGACATTTATTTTAAGAATAGTTTCACTAAGCCTGGACCTGACATCTACTTTTTTTACGGCCGTTACTTTACCGTTAGCAGACAATTCTTTCGAGAAATTATCTGACTTAAGAACTATTGCCTCCACTTCAGCTGCGGTAGTGATTTGTTCAACCTTATCCTCTCCGGTTTCATCATCAGCCGCTTTTGCTCCTTTGTTACATCCGTATACTACTGCCAGCAGTAAAAACGAAAACAGAATGCTTTTAATATTAAATTGATTACTATACATTGCTCATCGATTATTATTTACTCAATACTAATTGTACATTATTAATTACACATTACACATTGATAATTACTCATTACTAATTGTCAATTTCTTCTTCACAAAAAACACAGGCAGCACAAACAATATCCCAATTATAGAAAACACTAGCCCGCTGCATGTAGCGACCGCCAGTGGAAACCAGAAATCTTCTTTTTCACCGGCCAGCAAATAGGGCAGCATACCAATTAAGGTCGATAGAATGGTTAAGATAATAGGAACTATTTTAGCCCGGTAAGCTAAAAAGTAAGCCCGGTTTCCCTTCAATCCTTTCTTTTTAACATTATTCAGTTCATTGATAATATAAATGGCTGAGTTTACTGTTAGCCCACATAACAAGATCATGGCTGAATAACCTCCCTGGTCAAAACTTATTCCAAAGATACGGAAAGTCAGAAATACACCGATAAAGGTAACAGGAATCAGGGATATTACTGCCAGTGGTTGCCAGAGCGATTCAAACAATACAGCACTTACCATATAAATAATTAAAACAACAAAAAAAATCAAGGCAGTCTGCCTGTTCTTTTCTTTGCTACTTTGATAAACATATTGCCTGTTTTCAATCTTATATCCCATCGGCAATTGATTTTCATATTTTTCCATAAGCTCATCCAGAACTAATTTTCCCAGCTGGTATGTTCCAATAAAGTCCCATTCGACAAAAACAATGTATTGTTGGTTTTGCCTATTTATAGAGGTAGAAGTTTTTTGTTTTGAAATATCTGCAATCGCATTGGGTTTAAACAAGGTTGTATTTGCCGGCAATACCGAATTTTCTAATTGCCAGTAATCGAAACTGCCAGCGGCACTGGAAGATATCACCAGGTTTTCAGAATTCCCGCCATTATTTATTGTACCAAGATAACGTTCTTCTGTAGTGATGAGGCTTAGGTAATTTGCCAGGTTCCTGTATGCGGTATTTTTAAAGGCTACCTTTTCCCGATCAGCCCTAAGAACATACTCCCAACTTTTATCCCGATAGTAACTGTCAGATCCCATGATATTAGCCTCCTTTATCCGAGGGTTTTTTAGTAAACCCTCCCTGAGTTCTTCCGCATATCGGTATACCTGCCCGTAATTATACCCTAATAATGCAACCTTATAATTACCAACTCTTTCCTGCATTGAATTATTAAATCCATCGCCTTGTCCATATATCCTGGCATCCAGGCTTGAAAAACCAATAGCTTTTGATATTAACTCATTCTGCAGAAAGAAAGGAAAAGAAGTAAATTCATGTTCCGGTTTAAAGGTTATAACCATGCGGGCATTATCTGTTCCATATATGCTTGATTCAAAACGGTCAATCTCCGAATATTGCTTCAGGTAATTCTCGATTTCGATAAATACCTCGTTCATCTGTTCAATAGTAGCGCCGTCTTCCATAGAAGCATGCATAACAACAGAGGTGCGTTGCCTTTCGTTGTAAAACCTGCCATGGTCTACTTTTTTAACGAAGGCACGAAGCGTACCCCCGGTGATTTTTTCAACGACAGGACCAATGGACCTTGTATAAACATCACTTCCCAGTGTCTTGTTGTACATGTGCCCCCAGAAATTATCTTTCTCGATTTTGTTCGGCAACAAAAAAAGCGGCAGACCAAAAGAGAAAACAAGTACAACAACCCAAATCCACCTGAAACGGATGAAGAAGCCAACAATACGGGGATAAATTTTATTTATGGGAAGTACGCGCTTTTTCCTCTTATAGTATTTGCCATTTATGGCTTTGGTATACACCGGTACTTTTTCGATAAGCGCAGGAATAAAGAACAGTGCGACAAACAATGAGACAGTAAGGTTTACGATTAAAACAACTGCAAAATCGAGCAGGTTAAGCTGAGCTCTTTGATCCAGAAAAAAGATAACTGACAGTGATGCAATTGTGGTCAATGTCGAGGCGAAAACCGCCATAAAGACTTTTCGATTCTTTTTGTGCCTTATATGATCGGTCATAACAATGCTGTTGTCGATTAGTAGCCCAAGCGACACAGTTATACCGGCAAAAGAGTACAGGTGCAATTGTACACCAAGCAAGTAATAGATAAAGAAATTGATAGCCAGATTGCACAGCAGGCTAAGCGAGATTACCAGCATATATCGCCAATTGAGGGATATTAAACCCGTAAACAGAAGCAAGAGCAACAGAGCTAAAACAGTCCTGCGGACTATCTTGCTAATTTCTCCAGAAATATATTCGGTATTATCATGCATTAGTAGCATTCCGATGTTCTCAGGCAGGCTTTTTTCAATATCATCTGCCTTGTTCTTTACACGTTCGGCGAGTTTAACCTGGTTTTGTCCTTCTTCCGGATAAACCACAACAGTTATATTCTTCTTTCCGTTTAGCCGGTAATAACTCCTTGCTATTACCGGTTCCCTTTTAACAGTTGCAATATCCCCAAGATAAGTTATATGCCCTTCTTTACTGGTATGCACAGGCACCTTCAACAAATCGGTTGCCGATGCGCCGTTTAGTCCTTTAACAACTATTGTTTTTTGATTTTCACCATTAACCGGGGCAAGCCCCAAAGGCAATTGTATCAACTCAAGCCTAACCGTGTTAAGCAATTCATTGTAGTTTATGCCAAGATTTAACAACTTGTTAATATCAACTGAAATATTCCATTGAAAAGGTGTAATTCCGTGCATTTGCACCTGCCCTACTCCTTTTATTTGTTGCAAGGGGTCAACAATGCTTTCTTCAATTAACTGGGACAATTCTTCATTTTTTTCATCTGCCATTACCATATATGTGAGAACTGGACGCTGATCGGAAGCTTGTCCACCTGCCCATACCCCGGGGTAGCTCACTCCATTGGGCAAGGACGGATATAGTGTGCTGATCATTTGGGATACTTGGTAGCTAACAAGGTTCACATCAGCTTCTTTATTTAGCTCAAGGTAAATATTGCCCCAACCGTTTCCTGAGGTGGAATTCACATTTTTGACCTCAACGATTAGCGACAATTGAGCTTCCAGCACCGAAGTAACCCTTTGTTCAATCCTTGCCGGTGATGCCCCTGAATAGCCAAAAGAAACCGTAATGCTCGAATTGTTATACGATGGATAAAGCTGCAAAGGTATCCTAAACACCAATGCTAGCCCTGCCAAAGAAAGCATAGTAAACAAAGTTATTATTGTGAAGCTATTTGAGGATTTTAGGGACATATAAAATTGTACAATTGTATTTTAAAATACCTAGATTTCTTATGAAGCAGTTAGATTATTATTCGAACCCTTTTCAATGCCACAAGTCAAAGACTTGCTGCAGCTAGAGAGATGGTTGACATACATCAGACACATTTGCTTAAATCTGAAAAAAAAACATTCTAATGGTTTCCTGAGATGTATTTACTCATTGTAATTTTTCTTCGCTAAGAAATTTTTATTTATATTAATAAAATATTTCACCGTTAATAAATTATTCTTTTTATCAGGGAAAAATAAACCATTAGTCCTCCGATTTTTATCTATAATAAAATAATACGGAATACCTAGCTCTTCTGCCTTATGAAAAAAAACATTATCAGTATTTATCATCAAGATTTCAGGTACAAGCCTTTTTTGATATGTTTTAAAATCACCCCGCCTTTCAAATGAGGCCAGAACAATGACATTTGAAGATTTTGTGTTTTCAACAAATTGGTTAATTAGGTTTATCTCATTTCTTATGCATTCAGAGCATTGCTCCTCATTAATTCTCAATATCAGCAACTGATCTTTTATTAAAAACTCTTCCAAATAACCTTTCTGATCATTATATTGGACATCAATATTTGGTATACTATCAGTCATGTATTTATAGCTTAGCCATAAATTGTTGACAGCATGTTCTACAAAAAAACTAGTATCATTGAACTTGCGATTAATCATATAAAACTTGTAAGTAAAAAATGTAGCAATGGCTATGAGAACAATTATTATATGAGTTGATAAATTTTTCATTACTATCAGGTTAAAAATTTTTGAATTTATAAAAGAAAAGTACTGGATTATCTAAAGGTGATATGTTCTGGATTTTTTCGAGGCTTGAATTATTTGATAAAAAAACCTTAAAACTTTCTTCTGGAAGTATTTCTTTTAATTGTTCGAAATATTTATTTAAATAAAGAGCACTTAACGAAGATATGAAATAGCCTTGGTGATTTCCAAGTATAAATTTATTCCAAGCAGGAAATATTATATCATCTTCAATTTCACCTTCTCCAATGATAAAGTGTTCACTCTTTTTGTCATAATAACAGTTTTTTAGACCATTTCCCAATGTAAATGAAATTGCAATCGTCGAGTCATTTTCATAAAAACCATCAACTCCTAAAATGTAATTTTCATATTTATCTGGATTTTTGGGAACATCTTTAATTAACATGCTTGGGAGTAGATTATGTTCTCCAAAATCGAGAAAATATTTTTTTTCTATTTTGTTATTATCAACTGAATAAACATACTCATCATAAAAATCTAAATAATTTAAATTAGAACCTGATTTGAAAAATGCCTCAGTCTTCATAAGATTTGTTTCAAGATATTCTTTAGGAAAAGTTATGAATCTTCTAATAATACTTCCTTCTGAATCAGTATAAAATATCTTAATTCTTTTCTTGCCTTTATTCATTAAAGGATTATAATGATTGTTGAATATGTAAGTATTGCTATCAACATAACTTAAAAAATCAGCCCTGAAGTTATTTTCTAGTTTTTTTTCTGAGACTAATTCCCCTGTAAAATCATATGATATTAATGTGTGTTTAAATTGACTCATAATGACTATTGTATTGAGAGTCTTATTTATTGTAAAGTCTGCAATTTGCCGGTACTCACCTGGACCTTTCCCTTCATTAAAGATTTTTAAGATAAATTTTCCTTTCTCCGAGAAAACAAAAATAGCATTACTATTTCTGTCTAGAATGAAGATTTTATCTTCATAATAGCAAATTTTATTTATTTGGCTCAAATATTCTGTTGTATCCAGTTTAATACAGTAAAATTCTTTTATATAATCGGAAATAATCTTATGAGAAGGATCCATATTTCCAATTTTTTCTAGTTCTATCCTTTTTACATTTGTATCATCCGATTCACTTATATAATTCTTGCTACAAGACATCAAAATGAAGACTGGAACAATATAAACAATTAGGAGTTTTCCTGACTTGGTTAATTTTTTCATTGTTTATTCAATGTTTTTAGAATTGTCCAAAAACACCACCTACTAAAGTAATAGTAAAATAGGCTTATTATATTATGTATTTATCTAATATTTTCGGTGTTTTTGAACAATTCGCGCTATTCTAATTATTGTTGGTACACACTAGCAACTTGCACTAAAACATGATTCTGAAGAACCATCTCCACACTTTTGCACATATTGTGTAATTTCCTTTTTTTCAGAATACGTAACACCACCACCAGTAGAACTTACATTTAAACCTACTGTACGTTCCTCTCGTGTAAGACATTTATAATCATAAGGGTAATAATCACCAGGTGTCCCGTAATCATCACCCCAGTAATCGCTGAAACCTGTTGCATCATAGCTTATAAAGTTGCCTGCTGCATCATAGGCATCGCTTAATGAGAAAGTAGATTGCCCTGAGTAATAATCCTCATCAAAATAGTATGTTATACCATTTTGCGTGAAAGTAATATAGCTTTTGCCTTCGGTTGATACTTGAGCAATAGCTTTCTTCGCTCGAAGATCTAAGGTTGAATTTTTGGAGTTAATATTTATAGATAGGTTAAAAGCCATAACTCCTACAACAGAATACAATAATACAAATTTAATAATTTTCATTTTTTAATAATTTAATGTTTGTTTAAATAATCTAGTAATCTAAATAAAAAGGATATAACCCCTTAATTTCTAACTATTTATTTATCTTTGTCACCTCACCTCCTTTCTTCTTTGTCCGCCATAGCAATGCGACGGCGGAATGGGTTTAGGAGCCGGGCAGGACAAACCTGGTATCGCAAATACTCCTGAGTTTGTTCCTGCCTTTTTTGTCTCCATTTTTATAGTTGTTTAACTTTCTTGTGCATGTTAACTTTTGCAATAACATTACATAGCCATTTCTTAAACCTTGCGTTAAGGAAATAGTACAATCAAATTGTTATGTTTAATATTCTTTATCCGAAAAGTCAATTAGAAAAACCAAAGCCTAAGTATACATGAATAAAAGAAGCATATTCATTTAATAAAATGTAGCAGGTGGCACAATAGTTCAAAAAAATGACAATTAACGGTTTATTTTACATTTAGGTTTGTATTTTCATTTTTGAGTTGGGTTTTAGATTTATTTATGGATTTACTATTATTTAATAATTAACATGTTTTTATTGACTGCAATTTTATTTTTCACAAAACCAGGAAATTCAATCTCACAATTTTATTGTGCATACCTAAGCAATAGCTTTCAGAATCTCCTATTGTACAATTTTAAAATAACATCTTGACTACACACCCCGAAGGTTATGTGGGTCAAATATAGAAAAAATCCGTTCTTTCGCAATTGTACCTGGGTAACAAAAAAAAGTATTTCCGTAACATTTCACCCTAAAACATGCTTATATAGCTTCATTATAATCGGTTTGCAGGTATCCATTTATGTTTATTCTACAATTTGATCAATATTTTATTTTCGTATCTAAATAATTCATAGCTCATATTTAGTTTATTATTCCTAAAGGTGTATGAGGGAATGTATATTAAATCCTCACCATCCAGAGGTAATACTTTTGGCTCTAACTCTAAAGATTTTATTTTAACCTTAGATCCTTCCAATTCTCGTTGTGATTTTTACTGGAACAATTCATCAAGTAGTTTGTGAGATAATATTCCTATTAACAGTACTGTGACTAGAATAACTGTTGAATTTTGGATCCTGACTATTAAGATTATTTGCTCTAATTAGTGTTTGTCAATAAAGTCCAACTACTGCGTTATTGCTCAAAATTTAAATCCTCATATACACAAGTATACTGCGATTTAAATTTTTCACACGCCTTGTATTTGAACTTTATTCCTCAAACCCCCGACTTTATGGACAGACTCTAATTAGAGTTGTTAGATTATTAGGCATATCAGTTTTTTTGTTAAGCTCAAGGTATATATAGCCACAACCGTTTCCGGAGGTGGATTTCACATTTTCAACCTCATTGATTAGCGACAATTGTGCTTCCAGCACCGAAGTAACCCTTTGTTCAATCATTGCCGGTGATGCCCCTGAATAGCCAAAAGAAACCCTAATACTCGAATTGCTATACGATGGGTATAGCTGCAAAGGTATCTTGAAAACCAATGCCAAACCAGCAAGCGAGAGCATGGTGAAGATGGTGATTATGGTGAAGCTATTTGAGGTTTTTCGGGGCATGAAGTATTGGATGCATTGTTTGATTGTTTTTTTTCTAAAATGAGCTATATATATTCTTTAATACTCAATTAAATTGTTATAAGAATCGTTTAGTTTCTATAGACTATGTTAAAAAGTCATAAATTTGTGGCTGTTGGTATAGCATATTCCAGCATCTCCTTTATGCTACATTTAATAAACAAGTTGTTATATTCTCTTTCCGTATTTGATCTGATGCTTATAACTTTTCGTTGAAACCCTAGTTCTTTATCTTTTGTGTTAAAATCTATTGATAACTTTGTTGAGTCCCCTGGCAAGACTATATTAGTGTCAAGCATGAATCCAGTACAGCTACATTCAGGAGACACTTCCTTTATAATTAATTTTTCGCGTCCAAGGTTTTTAACGAAAAATATTGCATGAACCAAAGTATCATTTGAAATTGTACCAAAATCAATTACTTTCTTTGAAAACCCTATTTGAGTTTGCACATTATCTACCTTTTCATTAGATATCTCATGTTTATTTTTAATATTACAACTATAAACATAAAAAGCAATTAAAAAAATCCAATATTTTTTTTTCATATTAGCTCATCTTTTAATTTCATAAGTATAATTATTGGATTATCTTCTGGAGTAATTGTACCTAGCCCTTCAACTATTTTATATTTTTCGCCAGGACTATACATAAACTCATTAGCAGGTATAATAATATTTATCAGATAATTTTCATGCCAGATTTCATGATATATATTACTGCTTCTTGTACTAAAGGTCACATAGGCTGGAAAATCGGATATGTCATTTTCTATCATCCTGGCATGAAATGTTTGATTCTTTTCTTTTAAAACTATATACTCTGCTGGATATCTATTGTCTTTGCTTTCAAAAAAGTTATATGTTATAGCCAAAATTTTTGTGTTATTTATTGTCAGCACAGGTAAAAAAGCTTTACCCTCAGCCTTTTCATTAAGATAAGCCATTTGCTCTTTAATTGATTGCTTCCCTATAGAGTTGTCTATCCCATAACCCCCAAAATCTACAGAAAACACTGGAAAAGCTGTTAAATCCTGTATCTGATAAAAATTATTGTCATACATTATCGAAACGAACAGTTCATTCTTGTCATTGATTGTTAAATTCTCTTTAATAGCAGAAAATGAAAGATTATTATTATCGATTTTTTTATCAAACAAGGTTTTCTTTACTTTGTTGTTTCTAACTATAACAAGGCCAGCATTAGTCTTCTTTCCATTAATAATATTCTGGTTTTGTTGTGTGGCAAAATAATATGTGTTATTGATTTTTCTTGAAGAATTAGAAAATACAGGATCCATATCATTTTTATCAATAAGGTTAAAGGATAAGTTCGAATATTTTATAAATTTTCCTCTCCTGGTAAATACTTCAATAAATTCTTCATTATCATCAATAAAAACTCCAGCGAAATTTAAATATTCATCAGGACCCTTGCCTCTTTTATCTAATTTCGAAACATAATTTCCCTGTTTATCAAATACAAAAACCACCATCTGACTTACATCACACGCGTATATATATTTATTTTTAATTATTAATTTTGCAATCCTGCCCATCACACAATTTGAATCTGTTTGCAGTCTAATGTATTTTACAGAATCAACAAACTCAGACAGCTTAACCTTTTCTTGTGCTTCTATTGGATTAATTTCTAAAATATTTAAACTGCTATTTGTTTTGTTTTCAGCATTGCATCCTGATATCAGTAGTCCAATAAACAAAAAACCAATAATTATCTTCATATCCATAATTGTAATTTTAGTTTTAATTGTCTTTGCTCAGAAGGAGCAAAAACGTGATTTAGTTTAGTTCGTAATTGCATCAAAAAATTTCTTATTAAAAGATAGGTGCTCTATTAAAACGAGCACCTGTCATTATTTATTCACATGTACATCCCCAATCATTACATACTGGGGTGGTTTCACCATCGCAGAATGTTGCTGTGCAATCAACTCTTTGCTTATATTCCCATTTACCAGTATTCGGATTATAAACATATTCAGTTATATACTTTGAACACGAATTACAACTTGAACCTTCTGACTGTGCAAAAGCTATTGTTTGATTTGCATCATTTGTGAAAACTTGAACATTAACAAATAATACAGTAAGGACTGCAAGTGAACTTATACTTATTAAAATTTTCGTATCAGGTCAGTTTAGGTCAACAAATAGAGCTTTCAGATTTGCCGTATTAAGATCTGTCGCAGATACGGTGTTGAAAAATGACATGAATGTTCTAAACTCGTTGAAAATTATTGCTGGCTTGCAAACTGATCTGCAACCATTTTTTTAATTATAGTGCGCATTCTAAGATAAGTATGAATTACTGTACGTCTAATAATTTCTCAGCGCTAATGCTAATAAAACCTAATTATAAAAATCATCCTTATTTCGTGAATATAACTTAGAAATTGATCTTAGATATTTTTGAGTTAAGTTACTGTCAATCTCATTTGTTTGAAACAAGAAATGAATACTAAAATCTTTATCCAACATCATAAGGTAATTCTGATACATTTCTAAATCCGGTATATTCAGTGAAGTACAATAAGATTTAACACCTATTAATCTTTCATAGACACCTATTTCAGCTTTTCTCTTACTATCTATCAATACAACCATGCCTGTCTCGGAGATTCTATCATTTTCTTTTCTCAAAAGTAACATAAGATCATCAATACAGGTTCTACATGAAATACCAGATGAATAGAGCACTAGCAATGGTAAATCATTTTTTAGATCAGCCAAATCCCGTTTATTGTTATCTTTATCAAATAGAGTAGCTGTACTATCTAAATAATACTTATCGTATTTTATAAAATCAAACAGCCTATTTTCCATCTGGCTTATTATTTCTTCTTTTTCTTTCAGTAAACTTATCTGATTAATATTTTGTTGAGTTCGCTGATACTTTTCCTTAAAATACAAAAAAAGCAAATTACAGCACAGGAGGAAAAAGAATAAAAAAATAAAAATTACAACCCCCTTCTTTTTTAACACTGAATTATTCATACCTATAACCCGTTTAATTCATATATTAGCAAAATTGGATTGGAATTAATATTAACCTTTATTTTCTCAAGAGCTTCAAATGTTTGTTTTGATATCATTCCATCAGCATAAAGACTGCCTAACTCCTTTAAATAAAATGGCTCCAGGATGCAAACAAATTTGTTGTTGTTTGTGCAATTTATTTGTGTAAATGGGTTCATTCCCCCACATACAAATCCGCCGGTTTTTTTTGAAAAAAACAATTGTTTTATTTCCCCTTTTTGAATAAAGGTAAAATAGTAGTAATCTTTAGTCTCATGGAAATTGTCAATCCCAACAGCGTAGTCACTATTCATATTATAGTCATGAATTTGTAAGGCAACCTCTTTACTAAAACCTTTGTCAATCTGGGCATCGTCGAGGGTGTTGCCCCCAAAATCGATGTGTACGTTCTCAAATAGAGAATCGTTTGCAATCTTGTAAATTGTATACGAACCAAAAGTTGGCCTTAGGTTAATGCCATTATAACATGAATTAAACTGTTTACCTTCATAGATTATTCTTTTCAGGGGCAGATATTTATTCTCCAGCATTTTTCCTTTAGAAGACATTGTATAGATTAAAAAAGGCATTGATTTTTCATTTCTTTGCACACCAAAAGATCCTTGCCACAAATAAAACACACTACTGTTGAAACTTGCCATTTGTAGTGGGTTTAAAAACTCGTCCTTATTTTTAATTTTAACAGATTTAACAAACCTTCCATTTAAAGTATACATAAGAATACGTTGATAAGACAACAAACATATAAGACTGTCTTCTGTTACTGAAAAATCCCTTAGCTCAATGAATTCACCTTCTCCCCGTCCCTTTGCACCTATCCGTTGAATAAAATTGCCTTCCGGTCCAAATACCAAAAGCGAATGAGTCTGTAGGTCCTGAATAAAATATCTGTTAAACTTAAACATAGCTTTTTTTACCGAACCAATTAATAACAGTTCACTAGTCTCCAATTGTTTGACATCAATTATGTTTAATTTTTCTTTTAAATCATTATTTGCCCCCCTTGATAAATCAATTTTTATTACTTTCTCCGATTTCTTAATTGATGATTGATTGCTTTGTGAACAAGAAGCAAAACTAATGACAATAGCCACAATAACTAAATTTCTCATTTATTTTATCTTTAAAAGCCTAAAAAGGAGAACCTTTTTAGGCTTTATTGTTTTTTTTAATTTCAATCAATAACAAGTACCTGGAACGCAGTCTGTGTCAACACATGTAGTCCCTTCGTTTAGATAACAAGCTATATATAAACCCGGGATGTATTTATGCTGGTAAGGGTGCCAAAAAGCACAATTCTGACAACTTCCCCCCCTTGGAGTATCTCCATTCTCATTTTGAGCTAGTGCCAATTTAAATAAGCTATGAAGATTAGTGTCTTGGTCACTTGTATTCATATTGTTAAATGCCAATCCAATAGCTACATTAACAAATAAAGCTAGTGCTAAGGCAGCAAAAAATGTTCTTTTCTTGTTATTCTGTTTCATTTCTCTATTTTTATTAGATAATTGATTTTTACACTATATTATTAATGCCATCATAAAGCATTAATGCATAATTAAATTTTTTCAATCACAGCAAACAATTTTGAATAGCCCAAAAGTTCTATATTGAAATCTGTAATTTATATTTATTATTTACCTTATCTTTGTCACCTCACCACCTTTCTTCTTTGTCCGCCATAGCAATGCGATGGCGGATTGGGTTTAGGAGCCGGGCAGGACAAACCTGGTATCGCAAATACTCCTGAGTTTGTTCCTGCCTTTTTTGTCTCCATTTTTATAGTTGTTTAAATTTCTTGTGCATGTAAATTTTTGCAATAACAATACATAGTCATTTCTTAAACCTTACGTTAAGGAAATAGTAAAATCAAATTGTTATGTTTAATATTCTTTAGCCGAAAAGTCAATTAGAAAAACCAAAGCCTAAGTATACATGAATAAAAGAAGCATATTCATTTAATAAAATGTAGCAGGTGGCACAATAGTTCAAAAAAAAGACAATTAACGGTTTATTTTACATTTAGGTTTTTATTTTCATTTTTAAGTTGGGTTTCAGATTTATTTATGTATGGATTTTAGTATTATTTCATTTGTTGAAGAATTAACATGTTAATGTTGACTCCGATTTTAGGTTTTGTAAACATGAAATACTATGTTACAATTTTGATGTTTTCGAACTTAATTATATAATTTTCAGAATCTACTTTACTTCTAATAATATCTTGATTTTATACAACACAAAAGTCATGTAAGACAAATATAGAGAGAATCTATTCATGCGCAATTGTACCTGGGTAACAAAAAAAAGTATTTTCGTAACATTTCACCCTGAAAACTGCTTATATAGTGTCATTGTTATAATCGTTTCTTTCTGCAATCCTTTTTATTAATTCTACAATTTGATCAATATTTTATTTTCGTATCTAAATAATTCGTAGCTCATATTTAGTTTATTATTCCTAAAGGTGTATGAGGGAATTTATATTAAAACCATTTTTAAATGTCTGGTTTATGCTCTTTTGCCCTCTATTGTCAGTTATGGTAATAAAGGTTGTTTATGAAATTCTAACCTCTCTGAGAATTCAATAGTTTTTCTAGAATTCATTTTTGACAAAAAATCAAAATATTGCCTTCTCGCTTAGTAGATAGTAGAGATTGAAAAATGCTTTTTTACTTATAGACCTTTTGGGGGGAACATTTCAGGGAATTGTCTACTAAAAAAAACATATTCTCATGAAAAAATTCGCGTTCATATTTATGTTCAAACTCATGGCCCTGGCCATTTACTGCCAGACGGTGGTTGTAGAAGGTACACTCCGTGATCATGAAGGAAATCCCCTTATCGGTGCCAATATCAAGATAAAAGGAACTGCCAAGGGCACTGTAGCCAATATTGATGGCAACTATTCACTTGAAGCACCGGTAGGTTCAATATTGGTAGTTTCATATATTGGATACCAGCCAATGGAGTTCGAAGTAACCGAAAAAGGCAATGCCAAACTTGTTAAAAAAATGGCAAATGCCCGAAATACACCTGAGAACAAAAATATATACCCTCAGACCAAAGTGTACTATGGGGCGGAGCCTGACACAACGGGCTTGAACCATGACCCTAAAAATGGTGTTGCCATTATGTCCAATCAATTGAAATATAAAATAACAGGAAATAGTACTTCTCTTGAATATCTGAAATACAAAGGCATCCGCAGGTATAACAAAAGTGAGTTCCTTGTTTTTAAGGGCCACAAAGAGCAAAGGTATTACGAACCTAAAATCGTGTTTTCATCAACCTGCCTGATAAATAAAGTAAACTCTTTGCCCCAACTTCAACATACTTATGCCCAGGGCTGCCCTGTAAATGGCGAACTAAAATGGATGGGACCCGAAAGTGAAAGCTTGTTTGCCTGGGGACCGGCCCTTTCTCAACTCGAATTCGATGGTTCAAAATATCCCTATGACAAAAATGGCAGCTTGGTTCCTTTGTTTATGGGAAAAGGTAAAGATGCCAACACATACAATCCCTATTCTTTTTTTCAAAATGGCATGCAGTTCAGGAACAATATCAGGATAGAACACCTTATCCGCAAGACCAAGTATTATATTGCTTTCAGGAACAACCACCAGAAAGATATTATTCCCTTGTCACAATTTGGACGCAACACGTTGGAAGCAGGCTTTAAGACAGATTTTTCAAAACTGACACTGGAAGGAAATCTCACCTTATCGGATGTAAAAAGCAAGCACAGCGGGGGAAGAAGTATTAGGTACCATATTTTAAAATCGGTATTGCTTACTCCTCCTACCTTCGATAACTCAAATGCTTTAGGCAATGAGGCAGCAAACAACAGCGAAGCCTATTATACGTACCTGGAAAGTCCAAGAAGTGCTGCTATAAACCTCACTGACAATCCCTATTGGCTGATCAACAACTCACAGGACCAATTGAATGCCCGAATGGCTCTCGGTTCAATTAAAGCTAGCTATAAGCTAAATGATCAGGTCAGCCTCAACATTGTAACACATGCCGACAACCAGTCAAAAAAACAGAGAGCGGGCATTAACAGCGGATCTTTCCTCTTTCCTGAAGGAAGGTTCTACAAACAAACAAACAACATATCGTCTTATGGTTCAGATATATCTGTGGATAAGCTCGAATACAAATCTGGTGATTTTCGGTTCACAGGACGCATGCATTATCAGTTCAATAAGGAACATGCAGGGCTCGATAGCGAGCATCATGCATCTTACCCAATTCTTATAGACGAGGAAAGCACTCCCTACAATTATGATAATACCCGGACTACTAACCGGGTAAATACAAAACTGCAACTGAAATACAGAGATATTGTCCTGCTTTCTGCACAAGGACAAGAAGTTTTCTTTTCAGATATTGGAGATCATAAGGGATTTATTGGTGCATCTATTTCAGGTGGGGTGATCCTGTCAGAAATATACGGTTTCAGAGGAAACCTGAATTTTATGGACCATCTTAAGCTATATGGATCGTTTGGAAATGATTTTAAAGCTCCTCCCCTGTTTTCAGATGCTGTGCAATATTCGTCTGTTGCTTTATCTGCAGATGAACTGAACAATTTTTTCCCTACCCGGGAAATAGTATATGACCAGACACTTCTACCTGAAAATATCAGGACGCTCAATATCGGTATGGACCTGGTCGTTTTTTGGAACAGACTGGGTTTAACCATCAACTGGTACAATAAAAACACGACTGATGCCATACTGCCCGATTACGGAACTGATCAAGAAATAAGGCTTAAGAACCTGGGCGATCTAAGAAGCCGGGGCTTTGAATTCACTTTAAATGCAAATTTCCACTCAAGGGGTTGGAGGTTCATGAACGAACTGAACCTGACCACGGGCCAGACTCTGGTAACTTCCCTTTACAATGGGCTGGAATCGATACCCCTGGCCGGTTTCGGGTTTGTCTCATCCAATGCCACTATAGGAGAGCCCCTGGGTGTGCTTGTGGGTACAGCCTTTCAGCGCGATCTTGCGGGTGAAATCCTGATTGATGGTTCAGGTTACCCTCTTGTTGGTTCGGAAAAAAAAGTATTGGGGAATCCAGCCCCAACATGGACAGCAGGCCTTTTAAACAACATAAGCTATAGAAACCTCGATTTTTCTGTTATCTGGGAAATGAAACACGGGGGTAAGATCTGGAACGGAACAAAGGCAAGTCTGGACTATTATGGACTTTCAGCATCAACAGCTGAACAGAGAGATGTACGCAACTATGTCTTTGCTGGAAATACAGCCGATGGAAACCCAAATACCAAAAGTGTCGATTTTGCCAACCCGAACAACAGCCTTGAAACTAATCGCTGGGTTAGATATGGAGTAGCCGGTGTAGCCGAAGAATATATCGAGGATGCAGGCTGGTTACGCATCAGGGATCTGTCAGCTTCATATTCACTAAGAAACATCAATTTTTGGTCTTTCAGGGAAATAAAAATTGGCCTGCACATAAACAATATTGTACTTGTCCAGAAATATTCAGGCGTCGACCCTGAAAGTGCATTATTTGGCCAGCCTGGCGGCAGGAGCCTGGATTATTTCAACATGCCTTCGAGCAAGAGCTATGGCATTTCACTCGAAATCAGATTATAAGAATCTGTTGTTAAAAACACTGACGACAAAGTACTTATCACTAAAACAATAAAGCTATGAAAGCATTAAAAACACAATATAGGATCATTGCAGCAATACTTTTGCTAGTACTGGCATCCTTTGCTTATTACAACCAGGAAGGCGAAGCATTTATACATAATCTAAAAATACAACTCAATAAACACAAAAGCAGGATGCCACTTGAAAAAGCGTACCTGCATACCGATAAAAGCTTTTACAAACCCGGGGAGACTATTTGGTTTAAATCATCTGTGCTGGATGGAAATTCACATGAAGCTACCAAAAACAGCGAAATAGTCTATGCCGAATTGATAAATCCAAAGGGAAATGTCGAAAACAAACTTACCCTGCCAATAATTAACGGAGGGGCAAATGGAAGCTTCGATATAACAGAATCGATGCCTGGTGGTATCTATAAACTTAGAACCTATACCAACTTGATGAAAAATTTTGGCGATGATTATTGCTTCGAAAAAGAGATACAGGTTCAGAAAGTCCTGTTTCCCAGGCTGCTCATGAAGATAGATTTTGAAAAAGAAGCCTATGGTGCAGCAGATAAGGTAGATGCCAGTCTGTCGGTACGTACCCTTGAAGATGCCCCTCTGTCCGGCATCAGGTTCAATTACAAGCTTTCCATAGCTGGATCAGGTGTATTGCAGGAAAGTGGCACTACAGATAAGGATGGGAAAGCTGTTTTAAGCTTTAACCTGCCCAACGGACTTACCTCAAACGATGGAATCTTGAATATTACTATACCCTACGAGGGAAATACCGAATCGATATCAAGGTCAGTACCTATTGTTTTAAACAACATCGATATAGAGTTCTTTCCGGAAGGGGGCGAACTGCTTAAGAATTATGAAAACAACTGTGCTTTTAAAGCCGTGGACGAGTTTGGCAAGCCCGCTGACATAGAAGGCATCATTTACGACAACGACGAAAACGAGATTGCAAGGTTCAGTAGTTACCACCAGGGAATGGGCACTTTTTTTATAACTCCTCAACATGGCTCTTATTATGCCAAAATAACCCGTCCGAAAGGTATTGACAAACGCTACTATTTGCCCAATGTCCTTAAAAAGGGTTATTTGCTCAACCAGAAAAGCAAAACAAAAAACACCCTAACACTAAAAATCGTATCGCCCCGTGATGAAGAGTTAATATTGATTGGCCAAATCAGAGGAAAAATCCATTATTCAGAGAGTTTCAATTTTAATGCCGGAGAACATGAGCTTGAAATCAATACTGCTGGTTTTCCTGCAGGTATTTTTCAACTAACCCTCTTTGACAGCTATGAAGTGCCCCGTTGCGAAAGGTTATTTTTTGTTCAACCAGAAAAACAATTAGTTGTGAACATCACCCCGGCAAAAAAAGAGTTTCTTCCGCGCGAAATGGTTGAATTGAAGGTGCAAACCTTAGATAAAGACAGTTTACCTGTGCCAGCAAACCTTTCCCTTGCTGTGGTGAACGATAAAGTCATAAGCTTTGCAGACGACAAACAGGACAATATACTCTCCTACTTGTTAATGTCCAGCGATTTAAAAGGTAAAATTGAAGAACCATCGTTTTACTTTGACAAAGAAGAAGAGAAAGCTGACACAGCCCTTGATTGTCTCTTATTGACCCAAGGTTGGAGAAGGTTTACCTGGGAAGAAGTGATGAGTGAAAACTATACAGCCAAACACTTTGCTGAAAAGGCTACCTCTGTAAGTGGTTCTATTATTGAATCAAGTACTGGCAAACCCTTGCAAGCAACTGTAACGCTATTGGAAATATCAGGCGAGCAAAGAGCTGCACTGGTTAATACACGCGATGATGGAAAGTTCCTGTTCCAGAGAGTGGACCCTTTTGCCAGGAAAAAATTGATTGTCAGGGCACCGGGCATAAATCCAAACCTTATCCATATAAAATTTGACAAACCTGGCTATACACCCGAATCCCCTTATGTAGGTGATAATGCTACAGAAGACCTATTGCCAGCAATTATCAATGAAAAAATCGAGGAAAAAGCCGATATTGACAACCCGGCCAACATCGAAAAACAAGAAATAATACAGGAAAATTTTGACGTTGTTCTTGAACCCGATATGGCAGGCTTGGATGAAGTTGTTGTAGTTGGATATGGAGTTCAGAAGAAAAGAGAAGTAACAGGGTCCGTAGTAGTCGTGCAAGGGGATATGATCAATGCCGGCAATATTGAGCAGGCCCTGCAGGGCAGGATTGCCGGATTGGAAGTTAATGATTATGCTCCCGGTGCCGGCGAGGCAAAAAACATAATGATCAGGGGCATTGGCTCCATTGCATCTGATGAACCCCTCTATGTTGTGGATGGAGTTCCTTTAAACACATTTCCCGATTCAAAACTTTCCCCCATTGGCCACCTCAATGCAGAAGATATCGAATCGGTCTGTGTACTTAAAGATGCTGAGGCAACTGCCCTATATGGAGCCAAAGGTGTGTCGGGAGTAATTGTTATAAATACCAAAAAGAATGAAAACAATTTCAGGCAAAAAGTAAAATACCCAAAGAAAAGGTACAAGGTTGCCGATGTGCCCACAAAGTCTTTCTCCCGGGTCCGGCAATTCTATAGCCCTTCATATAAGAACAGCCAAAATGTGGAAGAACGCAGCGATTTCAGGACAACTATTTATTGGAACCCGGATGTTAGGACAGATAAAAATGGTGAAACTACCGTCAGTTTCTACAATTCTGATGAGATTACAACCTTTAGGGCAATTGCAGAAGGCGTTGGTGCCAAAGGACTTATTGGCAGGGGCGAATCTACCTATTATACCCAGTTGCCGTTTACGATAGAAACAAAAATACCTCCCTACCTGACTTATGGAGATATTGTTAAACTTCCGGTAATTTTTAAAAACAATACCGATGAAGATATTACAGGTAAGCTTACGGTAGAGATTCCAGCTTCGCTTAAATTACTCGAAGAAACTCCAGAAAACCTCACCATAACAGCCAATGGCACAAAAACCCTTTTGGTAAAATGCATTGTAGAGCCTTTACAGGGCAAATATAGCTTACAAATTGGGTTCAAAGCAAAAGGACTAAAAGATGCTGTAAACCAGGAAATAGAGATTCAACCCAAAGGATTTCCTTCTAAGGCTTCTATTTCGGCCAATGAACTGGATAAAAACTATATTGTTATGATATCCGATCCACTTGAGGGTTCCCTGCAGGGGAAATTTACAGCCTTTCCTGATGTAACCAGCGACCTGATGTCTGGTATCGAATCTATACTGCGCGAACCGTATGGTTGTTTTGAGCAGACATCATCGAGCACCTACCCCAATATTATGGTATTGCAATACCTGGAAGAAACTGGAACCGTTAACCCAACGCTGTACAAAAAAGCCCTGGACCTCATAGACAAAGGATACAAACGTCTGACCTCTTTTGAAACAACTACAAAAGGGTATGAATGGTTCGGCTCTTCACCTGCTCATGAATCATTAACAGCCTATGGTTTGATGGAATTTACCGACATGCATAAAGTATACGGTATGGTTGATGAAAAAATGCTGGAAAGAACATCAAACTGGATTTTCAACCGCAGGGATGGAAACGGCAATTTTAAACTGAACAGCAGGGCCCTTGACCAGTTTGGACGTGCCAGCCAGCAAGTTGTAAATGCCTATGTTGTATATGCCCTAAGTGAAGCTGGGTTCAACAACATGGATAAAGAATACGAGGCTGCCTATCTTGAAGCCTTGAGAAGCAAAGATCCTTACCGCCTAAGCCTTATGGCAATTGCCAGTTTTAATCTGGACAAGCAATCCAATGGCAACAGACTATTGATTATTATGGAAGAAAAGCTCAGCAAAAATGAATTTTCTACACTTAAAATTGATCATTCGATAACCCGTTCTGGAGGATTGTCTCTTCAGGTTGAAACCGCTTCGCTTTATCTTTTGGCCTTGCTTAAAGCACCACAACCTAATATAACAGACATGCGGAAAGTCTCAGACTTCATAATAGGCTCGAGGTGTGGCGGTGGTTTTGGCTCTACTCAGGGAACCGTTCTTGGACTAAAGGCCTTAACAGAATTTGCCAAATATTCGAAACACACACAAAGTAGCGGGACTATCGAACTGTATATAAATGGAAAATTTGCTGCCAGCAAGCACTATGAAAAGGGCGATGTAGGTGAAATCTGTATCGACAGCCTTGAAAAATTGCTACAACCAGGAGCCAATACCGTCCATGTCCAATTTAAAGGCACAAAAGAGGCATTGCCTTATTCACTCAATTTTAATTGGACCAGCCTAACCCCCAGTTCAAGCAGAGAATGTGTTGTAGACTTAACTACAGAACTCAGCCAAAGCACTGTAAAAGTGGGTGAAACAGTCAGGTTAACAGCATCATTGAGCAATGTAACACAATCGGGCCAGCCCATGAGTATTGCGCTTATTGGAATTCCGGCAGGTTTAAGCGCCCAGCCCTGGCAGCTCAAGGAATTGCAGGAAAAGCAGGCATTTGATTATTATGAAGTACGCAAAAACTATGTAGTAGTATATTACAGGGATATGAAGCCTGGTGAAAAGCATGCAATCCAGCTTGATTTAAAAGCAGAAGTTCCTGGCACTTATACGGCTCCGGCCAGCTCGGGCTACTTGTATTATACGAATGAGTTCAAAGACTGGGAAAACGGATCAAAAATCCAGGTAGAAATGGAATAATTAAGCAGGAAGTCTTTCAATTCAGCACAATAAAGGCAGTGGACAATCAATCGCCACTGCCTTTTTGGGCTCTGCTGTGCTATAATTCTTAATTTTTTGTACTTAGAGCCTGTTAAAAAACACAGTTTTAGCACATTATCTGCATGTTATAAGTATAGAATGAGTTTTACGTGCAAGGAATCCTTCAATATTGCTTAAAATTGTTTGCAACTAAGAAGTTGAAAATAAATCCGAAAATGTTAGCCAGAAAGCAGCAATCTACTTCCTTGCCTGCAATTCGAAGTATGCTAATAGGTCTTCATTTTGTCAAGTCGCATCTTACTACTTTCTGACTTTTTCAGCAAGCCCTTCTTATTTGTATCTGGCATTAAGATTATCACATTACTTTCTAATACATAATTCGGGTTTAATTATGCGAATCAAGGGTTGAGGAGTGTAAAAAAAAGACTCACACAAACACTGTAAATCAACGCATTAAACTTGTTTGTATTCTTGAAAAAACAGGATATTAAAGGCAAATTGCAATTGGCTTTTATATATGATGGATCAAGTATATTCTTAGGGGATTTGATCTCTCAAGCGTAAATTACAGAGCCTGTATAAAGCAAAGGTATATTCCTAAGTCCTCGGAATTGGGATCTAAATACTTTGATCATTGCATTGAAGGTACCTTAGAAATATTACCGCTGATATACAATAAAAATAATGAACCAATAATAAGGATGGAAGATGTATATATTTCAAACATCTTCCACCTATGTGATCATTAATTTTTTAGTAAAATATCAATTAACTCGTAATCGGGCGAAAGAGATACTTTATTTATAGTATCAAAATGATAAATACCAAAATCCCCTTTATATTCCCAATTGCACCAGGCTACGTTATTTTCTTCAAAAGCAGATACGATATCGGAATAATAGCTAAGCCTTTCATTTCTGTCAACGGTTGCCAAGCAACCAAATTCACCACAATATAGCTGAAGGTTTTTTGATTTTGCATATTGAATTCCCATCTTGAAGCCTTCAACAATCCTTTGTTTGTTAAAAAAGTCGCGGGCATCGGCAAATGCATTTACCATTTCAGCATTTGTAGTGTCAATGTATTTATTATAATCTTCATCGCTCATTATTTGTCCTGGATAAGTAACTTTTCCGGGAAAATCACCGGCTGGTGTCCAGTTAGCTTTGTAATGCGTAAATGCCAATGGATTATAAGTATGGAAACTTAAAATAATGTTGCTGTCGTTTTCCGGTAATTTTAAATATTGAAGATTTGGCGCAATTTGCCACATATTAGGGCCAACAACCACAACTCTATTTGGTTCCTTCTTACGAATTACTGCAATTGCCTTGTTCAGAAGCTTATTCCAATCATCATGCTCCGGAGCTACTACTTCATTCAACAATTCATATGCAACCATATTTACAGGGTATGTATGAAGTGCTTCGGAAAGTTGAGACCATAGATTGATATAACTGTTCTGAGCCACTGTATCTACCCAAAGTGTATTGTGACCTCCTTCATTCACTGCATTAAAATGATGAGAACGTATAATATGCAGGTCAACAATTGCCCGCAAATTATATTTGTCGCACCATTTCAAACAATTATGCAAGGAATTAAAACCCTCTTCGATAGGTTCACCATTATCATCCCACAATTCCTGTTCATCTATTGGAATCCTTACATGGTCATATCCAATACTATCAATAAACTTGATATCATGCTCACTGATGAGGGAATACTTGGGCACCCACTCAAAATCCTGCGATAGCCAATGGCTTAGGTTTACCCCTCTTTTTATTTCAAAACTTTTTAAGTCCGTATTATCGTTGATGTTTGATCTATTGCACGAATAAAATAGAACTGCAACAATGGCAATTGCTAATAGGAGAACCTTCCTGTAATCTTCTTTTATTTTCATTCTATATTATTAATAATTGATATCCCGGTCTAATAATATCTTAGACCTACTAGTTTATAATGAATTTTGAATTTGTATAGATTACTCTGTCTTCTTTTTCAACCTGAATATAATATACCCCTTTCGAATAGCTTGAAACATCAATTATTGTTTCGTTTTGCATAAATGGAGAGGTAGTAATTTTTTGTCCCTGGATGTTATATATCGAAAGATTGGCACCTGGAATAACAGTCTCAGTCTGAATATATAGTATATCCTTTGCCGGATTGGGGTAAATTTTCAATACATTTTCAGAACGACTGGCGGGCTTATTAAAAATACCAGTTTCACTACTAATCATAAACCGTACTGCATAAGAGTACATCAACGTATCGTGCAGTGTTGTTTTTAAACGAAAATAATGGAATACATCTTTTTCAAGATTTGGAAGATATATACTATCGGCATCAGGGGCCACTACCTCAAGGGTATCAAATACACCACTCGATCGTTTTTCAATGACAATACTATCGTTTTCATCCGTTCGGTTTACCCACTTTAAAATGGCAGAAGAATCAATAATTTTATAGCTTAATTGGGTTGGAGATTCCGGGTAGGTGTAAATTATAACATCCTTGAACTCATCCCATTTTCTGTTAACTCTGTTATAGAGTTGAAATTTTCCGTTGTCATCCCAGAAATTGATAGCGACATTATATTTTAACGCATGCTCTACATTGGTGGCATAAAATTTCATTCTCGAATTGTAGTCGCAATCTTTCACTGCACCACATTCGTTCAGTGTCAAAGGCACATTGTTCATTGCAGCCCATTCACTCACCATCTTGAACCTGTCATTCGATTCTGAAATATTGCCTGAAGAGCCAAAAGTTCCTTTTCCTTCACCGGCAAATGACCATGGATCGTAAGAATGGTAATAAGCCATTAGGTATGCATCATTTGTGTCTGGGACGGAAGCATTTATTAGATCGTATGCACCAGTATAAGCTGTTCCCGAAAATAAAACAATTCGTGTAGGATTATATTTTCTTATTATCGATAATACCCTTGTGTTCAGAGAGTCCAGGGTAGATTGATGCATGTCTTGTGGTTCGTTTAAAATTTCAAACAGCAAACTGTCCGATCTTTCTTTAAAATGGTTAGCTACCTGGCTCCATATACTATCATATTTGGCAAGAGTATCTGCTCGGGCCATGGCGTCATCCATGCTGTTTACTGCTTTTACCCCATCTTCGTGGTGTGCATTTAATATTACAAAGAGCCCTTGGTTTAAAGCCCAGGTAACAACAGAATCTACCCTGTTTAACCATATTGAATCAATTGAATAAGGTGATGAAATGGAGGTATGGTATTTCCAGGTAACAGGAATTCTTACGCAACTAAAGCCAGCATTCTTTATATCATCAAAATAGTATTCCTGTATGGGACCGTTTCCCCAGGAAGTCTCTGTTGGAGTAGCATCAAGTGAATTCCCAACATTTATCCCCCTACCCATCCGAGTTATCGCTTCTTGTGGTGTTAACTGGGCTTCCAATTTAGGAACAATACCGATTAACAAAACACAAATCAGAATTCTTA
>JBNKPU010000208.1:0-19998 GCA_050295515.1 Bacteroidales bacterium
TAAGTTCATAGGCAACATTGGCCATTTTCACTATTGTCTCCTCTAAGAACATTTGACCTTCATAAGCAAATTTTGCATTTTCATGGTCTTTTAAAGAGGTGTCTCTATAGTTCCAGTGCACATGCTTGTGCAAACTCCAACCGAAATATTTATCAGGCTCAAAATTATGCTCTACATAATTTACCTTGCCTTTATATTTAAGGTATTTGATCATTTTATCTATAGTTACAACAAAACGGTTGTCTTTAGTATCTACAACTTTGTCGTATTCCAGATAAAATTCTTCATCAACTTGTCTTTTTAACAACTTGTCAACAATACCAACTTTTTTCTTAAGCTCGTCATTAAAATATTGAGCGGCATATCCCATTAGTTTACCACCACTACGTTGAGCGTCATCTTTTCCGTAATCCCCCTTTTCTGAAGGGCTTAGTTGAAGAATTGTCCCAAAAATTGTATATAGCTCAGGTACATTTAGTTCGCCGTGTGATAAACTATCCAGTTTAACCGGAGTGATATCAAGCCCTTTGCCATGATATATTGAGTAGTTTTCCTTTTTGGTGTTATTAGGACCATGTAATCCACCATTGACATCCAATACCAAAATGGCCGCCTCTTCAAATCCACTTGGGTGAAATGCAGAATAAGCATGAGCAAGGTGATGGCCTGGAACCGGTAAATCAATAATTTTTTCCTTGGGTACACCTATTAATTGAAGTTTAAATGCTTCAATTATATGTGGTGATACTGAATTTACCACCCACAAATCAACCTGGTCTGCTGTAATTCCTAAATAGCTTAAGCAGTAGTTAATAGATAAATATGGTATAATCCGACCATAGGGTGATCTTCCATCGCAGTGCTTAACACCGTTTAACCGTTCTTCCTCAATTGCCACTTTAACTTCTCCATCAATAATAGCTGCACATGCAGTATCGTGGCTCATGTTTATCCCGAATATTACTTTTGATTCCATAGGTGCTGTTGAAATATTGAAAAGGCAAATATAATTTTTTCGCAACAAAGCGGAACTGAATTTGTAAGAAAGTGTACGTTTATAGACTCATTTTTATTTTTGTTTGTTATACAATAAAAAATGAGTGGTATTATTACACATCAAGAATTTCTCTCTACTACTTCAATTAACATATGGGCTTCTTTTTAGAATCAAAATTACACTCCTATTCATTCTTAATCGCTAAATTGCGACCTGATTTAATTAAACTTACCTGACAAATGAATAAAATTAAACAAAAACTGTCCTTAGGTGAAAAAATAGGATATGGCTTTGGAGACTTGGCATCCAACCTGTTTTGGATGACTTTCATGTTATACTTTACTTATTTTTATACTGATGTATTCCTAATCCCTGCTTATATAGCAGCCACAATGTTCCTTTTAAGCCGCTTGTGGGACGGTTTTAATGATCCTATGATGGGGATTATTGCAGATAGGACCAACACTAAATGGGGCAAGTTCCGACCATACTTATTGTGGTTAAGTGTTCCTTTCGCGGTTATCGGGGTATTGACATTTACAGTACCTGACCTAGGCATGTCGGGTAAAATCATCTGGGCCTATGTGACCTTTATTCTTATTATGATGCTGTATACAGCTATCAATATACCTTATACATCTATGCTGGGTGTTATCTCAGAAGATTCTCAGGAGAGAACCTCAGCTTCATCTGTCAAATTTATGTTTGCTTTTGCTGGAGGAATTATTGTTTCAGCAACATTGCTTCCAATGACTAAATTCTTAGGAAAAGATAATGCTTCTTTCTTGCAGGCTAATATTATAGAAAAGGAATTGGTAATAAAGGAAATTAAAAAAGGCAATGCCCGAATTGTTGTTTCAGCACAAACTCCTGATGGGAAAAAGGAGCAAACTGATTTTTCGTTTCGTGTTGATCCAAAGGAAAGTAATCTTCCTCAAATAAATAATCCCATATCTACAGTTGAACTTGATAAAGGGTTTGGAGAGAAAACTATCAGCATCAGTGATGCTTTTAAGGGGTATGATGCCGATGCTTTTACCTATAGTGTTACTAGCGACAACCAAGATGTGGTTCATGTTAGTTTGGAAGACAAGGTTATAACAATTGTTGAAAAAGGTATAGGAAGTGCTAAAATAACATTGTCGGCAAAGGATAAAAAGTGGGGGGAAACAACTCAATCTTTTTATATCCATGTTCAGGAACAAGGGAATCGCAAACCTATTTTGGCTGATTCAGTTGACTTTATTACTGTACAGGAAGGATTTGGCAATTATTCTAAGGATTTAAAAGAATTAATTCAAGATCCTGATGGTGATGAACTTGCATTTTCAATTCAGAGTGATAATGAAAAAGTTTTATCACCAAGTATAAATGGAAGTGCTTTTTCTTTTGTTGAAGGTAAGCAAGGGATAGCAAACCTTGAAATAATTGCATCGGATAATAAGGGAGGGCTCTTTGTACATCATCTTAAATACATGGTTGCGCTAAAGGAAGGTAATCCACCATTTTTAAATAATAAAATTGGCGATGTAATAGAAAACGTCGGATTTAATGAATATGATTTTGATATTTCACAGGTTTTTCTTTCTGCAGATAGTAAAGACCTAAAGTATAACGTAGTTGTTATAAACGAGGCTAAGGGGTGGCAAAGAACCTTTATGGTGTATGGTATTGCTGCAATATTGTTTTTTCTTATTGCCTTTAAATCAACGCGGGAGCGTGTTGTTCCAACAAAAGAACAAGTTAACTCTATTGGGAGTGATTTGAAGAACCTTGTTACGAACAGACCTTGGGTAATCCTACTTGCAACAACAATTACTTTCATATTGTTTGTAGCAATACGGGGTAGTGTTACAGTGCACTATTTTAAGTATGTGATAGGTAACCAGGATCTTAAATTACCATTCTTTGGTGAAAGAACTTTTGATTTTATTGCCCTGGCATCGGCATTTAATACTATTGGACAAGTTTCATCATTGATAGGAGCATTACTTGTTGCATGGTTTGCTAAAAAAATTGGCAAGAAGAAAGCATTTGTTATACTTTTTATTATTGCCATTTTCAGTACCGTAATGTTTTACTTTTTAGATGCTGAGCGATTGGGATTAATATTCTTTTTTCAAATTACAGGTTCTATCACAGGAGGTCCATTAAGCGTGTTGGTCTGGGCTATGTATGCCGATACAGCCGATTATAGCGAGTGGAAAAGTGGGACAAGGTCCACTGGGCTTATTTTTTCAGCCTCAACAATGTCACAAAAAATTGGATGGGCATTTGGGGCGTTTCTTGCCTTGAACTTAATGGCTCAACTAGGATTTCAACCAAACGTTGCCCAAAGCGCGGAAAGTTTAAGGGGATTGCTTTTGTTGTTTAGCCTCATTCCTGCTGGTATGGGGGTTGTTTCAATTGTATTGATGCTTTTCTATCCTTTGAACGATATTCGGGTTAAAGAGATAGAAGATGAGCTAATTAAAAGACGGGGAGAGTCGGTAGAGAAGAATGTATAGAAATATTAATATATTCTAAATTCATATTTGATAAAGTTTTCTTTTTTTTACTGTAGTTCAAAAGGACTTTTATGTAATAGCTGGAAATTTTTGGTTGATAAAACTTTATAAAATGCAATACGGATATTTTAACGATAAAGATAAAGAATATGTTATTGATCGCCCCGATACTCCAGAATCATGGAGCAACTATCTGGGATCTACAGAGTATGGGGCGATAATCACAAATAATGCCGGTGGATATAGTTTTTATAATTCTGCTGCATCTGGCCGAATAACAAGGTTGCGCCCGAATACTATTCCGATGGATCAACCTGGCAGGTATATCTATCTCCATGATTCAGAATCAAAGGATTACTGGTCGGCAAGCTGGCAGCCTGTTGGTAAGCCTCTGGATAAATTCAAAACAATATGCCGACATGGTACTGCTTATTCTGTTTTTGATACAGAATATAACAATATTGTAACAGAAACTAAATATTTTGTTCCTCTGGGGAAAATTCATGAATGCTGGAGCTTTAAAATTACTAACAAGGACACTAAGAAACGCTCCATAAAGGCTTTTACTTTTGTGGAGTATGTAGCCAACTGGCATATGTGGATGGACCTGATCAACCTCCAGTATACTCAATACATCCTTACAATGGATGTAGTGGATGGTATTATTGATCATGGTACAAACCTACACCTTCCTCCTAAGCCTGATGATTTTGAAGAAGGAGGACAAGGGCGCCATACCTTTATGGGCATTGCCGGTGCAAAAGTTGAGGGCTTCGATACAGACCGAAAAAAGTTTATTGGGCCATACAGAACCTATGCCAATCCATTGGTTGTTGAGAACGGACAGTGTACAAACTCTATTGCTGTCAGTGATAATGGATGTGGTGTATTGCAGGTTAACCTTGATCTTGAACCAGGAGAAACAAAAGAGTTTACTGTGGTCATGGGAATTGGTGAGGCTGCAAAAGAAGGAAAGGCTGCTGTTGCAGAATTCCAGGTTGAAGGCAAGGCTGAAGAGGAATTCCGGAAAGTAAAAGAATATTGGCACAGCAAACTCAACAATTTGTCTATTCAAACTCCAGACCATGAGCTGGATAGTATGGTCAACATGTGGAGCCAGTATAACTGTCTTATTACCTATGCTTGGTCAAGGGCTGCAAGTCTGGTTTATAGTGGTGAACGGAATGGACTAGGTTTCAGGGATACTTTGCAGGATATCCTTGGTGTATTGCATATTATTCCTGAGGAAGCAAAAGAACGATTAGAGCTGATGATAACAGGGCAGGTGAGCACAGGTGGAGCAATGCCTGTTGTCAAACCATTTAGCCATAAACCAGGAAACGAAGAGCCACCAAAGGAGTCTGAGTACCGATCAGATGATTGTATGTGGATGTTCAACACTATACCAGCATATGTGAAGGAAACGGGGGAGATCGACTTCTATTCCAAGGTACTTCCATATTCAGATAAAGGTGAAGCTACTGTCTTTGAGCATATGCGCCGGGCCATAGAGTTTAATCTTGACCGACTGGGAGCCAATGGACTTCCCTGTGGTTTGCATGCCGATTGGAACGATTGCCTGGTTTTGGGACAAAAAGGAGAAACCGTTTTTGTTGCTTTACAACTTAGATATGCGTTAGTTAATTATCTTGAAATCGCAGGATTGCTTGATAAGGATAGTGAAATAGATTGGGCAACTAAAGAGCTCCAAAAAATAGATGCTTCGATCGAAAAACATGCATGGAACGGTGAATGGTACATCAGGGCCATAAAAGATACTGGGTTGCGATATGGAGATATTGACAGTGAGGAAGGAAGTATATGGTTAAATCCTCAGTCCTGGGCTGTTTATAGTGGACATGCTACTGATAGTCGAGCAAAAAAGGTATTGGAGCATGTTAATAATGAGTTGTTCACCGATTATGGACTAATGGTGTGCGACCCTCCTTATGCTAAAGCAGACCTTAGTGTTATAAAGGCTGTCCTATTTAATAAGGGGACCAAAGAAAACAGTGGGGTTTTCTGTCATACCCAGGGGTGGGCTGTAATTGCCGAAGCTATGGTTGGCAATGGAAACCGGGCATATGACTATTTCAAGGCTTATCTTCCTGCAGCTATGAACTCCAAAGCTGAGATCAGGGAAATTGAACCTTATGTATATTGTCAGAGTACACACAGTAAATACAGTCCTCGATATGGAGCATCGCGTTTGCCCTGGTTAAGTGGAGCTGCTACCTGGGCTATGTATTCAGTAAGTCAGTATATTTTAGGTGTAAGGCCAGAATATTATGGGATAACCATTGATCCTTGTATTCCCTCAGATTGGAAAAACCTGACAGTCCAAAGATATTTCCGTGGAAAATGGTTAAATATCAGCATACAAAATGCACAGGGAGAACAAAAAGGAGTTAAATCACTTCGCTTAAATGGTTCTACCATAGAGGGCAATTTTATTCCAGTAGATCTACTTGAGGGTACTAATGAGATTCAGGTTATAATGTAGTGCAACATTTTTTTGTTACCTGATGGTTTCTTCTTGAATACTGAAAATTATTTACTATTTTCTAATAACTGATAAATACTAATTCACTAAAAAATGAACTTCGGATTTTTCGACGATAAGAACAAAGAATATGTAATTACTGACCCGGCAACACCCCGGAGTTGGAGTAATTATTTGGGAAGTACACGTTATGGTGCATTGATAACCAACAATGCCGGCGGATACAGTTTTTTTCATTCATCGGCCCAGGGACGGTTTTTGAGGTTAAGGTTTAACTCAGTTCCTAATGACCAGCCCGGAAGATATATGTATTTGCATGACCGTGATTCCAAAGATTTTTGGTCGGCAAGTTGGCAACCTGTTGGCAAACCCTTGTCAGAATATAAATCAGAATGCAGGCATGGTTCAGCTTATACTAAAATCAGTTCTGAGTATTCCGGGATTTCTACTGAAACACTCTACTTTGTCCCATTAAATTCTGATTATGAGTGTTGGCATTTAAAAGTCGTTAATAAAGATTCAAAGAAAAGAAGCCTTAGAGCATTTACCTATGTTGAATTTGCCACCAATTGGAATGCTTGGGATGATATGACGAACCTGCAATATGCCCAATATATTATTAAGACAGCATACGAAAAGAATATTATTGACCACGGATCAAATTTATTTATTCCTCCACAACCAGAGAACTTTCAGGAGAAAGATCAGGGGAGGCATTCTTTTATTGGCGTTGCAGGCGCTGATGTAAGCGGGTTCGATACCGATCGCGAAAAATTTATTGGAAGATATGGAACCTATGCAAATCCCGATGCAGTTGTGAAAGGCGAATGCTCAAATTCACTTACCGAAGGGGACAATGGTTGTGGCAGTCTTCAAATTGATATTGACCTTGAACCGGGTGAAAGCAAAGAATTCACTATTGTACTTGGAATAGGAGCTGCAAAAGAAGAAGGGAGAAAAGCTGTTGACCGTTTTCAACATAAAGCTGCTGTACTTGACGCTTTTGATGAGCTAAAGAACTATTGGCACCAACGTATTGAGGGCTTGACTGCTGAAACACCAGATGCGGCTTTTAACAGTATGTTCAATATGTGGAATCCGTTCAATAACCTGATTACGTATGCCTGGTCACGGGCAGCAAGTCTAGTCTATAGTGGTGAGCGGGATGGCTTAGGTTATCGGGATACAGTGCAGGACATGATCGGAGTGTTGCACAATATACCAGAAGAAGCCGGAAAAAGACTGGAACTTATGATTACCGGCCAGGTGAGTACTGGAGGAGCAATGCCTGTGGTGAAGCCTTTTGCCCACAATCCCGGATCAGAAAAAGCGCCAGCAGAAGAAGAATATAGATCAGACGATTGCATGTGGTTGTTTAATACTGTTCCTGCATTTGTTAAAGAAATTGGCGATGTGGACTTTTACAAAAAAGTATTGCCTTATGCTGATCAAGGTGAAGCTACAGTTTTAGGGCATCTCAGAAGAGCTATTGAGTTTAACCTCGACAGGTTGGGGGCTCATGGATTACCATGTGGTTTGGCGGCTGACTGGAACGATTGTCTGGTGCTTGGACAAAAAGGTGAGACTGTTTTTGTTGCCTTACAGTTAAGATATGCCCTTAAAACTTATATCGGAATCTGTGAAATGCTCGATGAAAACGGAGAGATTGATTGGGCATCTGACCAACTTAAGATACTTGATGAGAATATTGAAAAATATGCCTGGGAGGATGGATGGTACATGAGAGCATTTCGATTTGATGGAATTAAATTTGGCTCTAAAGACAATGATGAAGGCAGTATTTTCCTTAATCCCCAGACTTGGGCTGTTCTGAGTGAACATGCTACAGGTAGCAGGGCAAAACAGGTGCTGGAAGAAGTAAGCAACAGGTTGGCCACAGAATATGGAATTATGTTGTTGGATCCACCTTATGAGAAAACAGAACATTCGGTAGTAAAAGCGCCATTGTTTAACAAGGGAATGAAGGAAAATGGTGCTATTTTTTGCCATACCCAGGGATGGGCTGTAATGGCCCAAGCCATGGTCGGAAATGGGAATAAGGCATACGATTATTATAAAGCCTATTTGCCTTCAGCGTTTAACGATAAGGCTGAAATCCGTGAAACTGAGCCTTATGTATATGCACAGACCACCAACAGTAAATATAATATGAGGTTTGGTTCATCAAGGAATCCCTGGTTAAGTGGAACAACAACCTGGGCATATTATGCTGCAGCTCAGTATATATTGGGTATTCGTCCTGATTATGAAGGTCTGCTGATCGACCCTTGCATTCCTGAAAGTTGGGACGGTTTTTCTGCGTCCAGGGTATTCAGGGGTGCAAAGTTGAGCATAAAGGTGAATAATCCAGAGCATGTGCAAAAGGGAATTGTAAAACTAACCCTTAATGGAGAGCCTTTGGAAGGAAACCTGATTCCATCTGACTTATTGAAAAAAGACGTGGAAAATCATATTGAAGCCATTATGGGTTGAAACAGCTTTGATAATATAATATTAAGCCTGTAATGTTGGTTATTACCATTTTTACAGGCTTTGTTATATAAGCCATTTTGTCCTGAGATGATTTTTTTTAACCTGGATTATGTATTAGAACTTCGTTATGAAGGTTGAAAATGCAAAAATAGAAGGACTCGGAGAGATGAATCATAGCACCGCTATGGTGAACCTTCCATAGGGAGTTCATGAATACAATAAAAATAAAGTGAGTATGAATAACCGAAACAAGTAAGTGAAACGACTTATATTGAAGCAATTTCAATATGTAATAGATTTTCTAATGCATATTCCGGGTTTAACTAAATCCATTAACATGTATCCATCTCAGCGATTGTTTTAATGCGGTCACTAATAATCAGCGTGTTGCCATTGCTGGTTTAAATAAAAAATAGCCAAAGACCTTTGTTTAGAAAGTCTGGGTAAAGCCAATAAGTGATTGCTTGAATATAAATAGAGTAATCTTGGCAGGATATTCCAGTGTTTCTAAAAGGAGGCTCAATATGCCTTGATTTGCATCCTGTAAAAAGAAAAGCAAAAACACCATGGAATTTTGGCTGTAATATAGACTAATTCATGTGCAGGATGATTTTAGATATGAATTAAACGAGAATTTCAGAACTGTAAATTATTGTATGTTATACAATAATTTATTTTAAATTTTAATGGCGTTAAATACGCAAATAATCATTGTTTTTAGTTAAAAATAAAAAGTATTTAAGTATATTTTTCTGTTATTTGTTTTTTTTTGCGCAACCATTTTTTGTTTCTTTGCATCTTCAAAAAAAAAAGTTGTAATGAGTGATGTTAAAGAAATAGACTTGTTGGAAGTGGTAGTGAGGATTTTATCATTTATCAAACGAAAGTTTAATATTTTAATCGTAATGCTTGTGTGTGGAGGTCTTGCTGGGGGGATATACAATATACTTAAAAAAGATACCTTTTTATATAAAATTACAATAAACAGTCACGAAATATCTGGAGATATCGTAAAAGAGGAATTAAAACAGCTAAATGATATAGTGGGTAATGTTCATCGGGATTCCCTAATTGAGAAGCTGTCAGATTCTGCAAAAGTTCTAAAACTTATCAAATCTGTTGAAGTTAATGTGGTGGATGATCAGCCAAATAGGCTAGTACTAAATGTCATAGCATATGATCAAATATATAAAGATGAATTTCAGGGGTTTTTACAATCTTATTTATTACACAATAAATTAATTTATAAAAGCCTGGAATACAAGAAGAAGGAATATGAAAGCACTATATCCTATATTTTGGCCCAAATTGAAAATCAAAACAAATCTGCGTTACACAACAGTAAGGACTTAGATTATGTTTTTATGAATGAAACACCAACTGATCTGTTTTTATTAAAGAATCAGTATGAAAGAAAATTGTTGTTTTTGAGCCCAGGTTTAATTGAGAATTATCCTATTGTTCCAACGAAAGGTGGAAATGGTCTGATAATATCCATATTTACTGGTGGAATAATCTTCTGTTTATTATTTGTTGGTTTTTATTTTATCAAATGGATAAATGAAATCCTGGATAATTCTAGCAAGGAGCAATTTATGACAATGTATCTTTCAAAATCTGCATAACAGATTATACTACATTTGTCATTGACGATAAAGTTGAGTTTAAATCCTAAGAAATAAGCCTTTTTTAGCTTCCTGTGTTTAGGTATACTATCAAATAGTTAGTTTTAAGTGAGTAAAGTTCATTTTTGTGCTTTCTGATTCACTTTTTGATTGTAACTTTCGGGAGAAAACCAAGTCTTTTTATCATGGAAGCAGTTAAGTATTTTAAAGAAGGATATAATTGTGCACAAAGTGTATTTGTTCCATTTGCATTGAATTACCTAAAGGATAAAAAACTGGCTCTTAAACTTATGTCTCCTTTTGGTGGAGGAGTGTCCAATACAGATAATATCTGTGGTGCTGTAAGTGGGGGATTAGCAGCATTGGGATTAAAGTTTGGGCATTCAGAGGCTGATGATCTGGAAGGAAAGATGGCAGCAAAAAAGATTGCCCAGGAATTTATACTGGCCTTCGAGAAAGAACATGGCAGTATTTCTTGTTCTACCTTGATAGGGTATAATTTAAGTCAGTCCTACCAGCAGGAAAAAGCTAAAAAAGCTGGTGTGTTTGATACCATCTGCCCTAAATTGGTTGAAACAGCAGAAAAGTTAGTGAGCCAGATATTTAAAGAACTCTAGTGCAAGATTAAAACCTGTCATGTGTGCTTTCGAATCTTAGACCTGGAAATAGAAAGCAGTACCTTCCCCTTTTTGCGATTCAACCCATATTTTTCCTTTCAACAGTTCAACGAGCCCTTTTACAATAGAAAGTCCAATGCCAACGCCATCGATCTCACTGGAGTGGCGTTTTTGTTTGCCCTGTCTGAAATAATCAAAAATATAGTTCAAGTCTGTTTCGAAAATTCCCGATCCTGTATCTTTTACATAAAGGATCATTTTTTCTTCATTATAAATGCCAAAATCAATTTGTCCATGTTTTATGAATTTTATGGCATTTCTTATAAGTTGAATAAAAATCTTGGACAGCTTACTCCTATCTGTTGTAATTATATAGTTCACCTCTTGCTGACACTTGTGAAGATGGACACTAATATCTGGGTTTTCATTAAATTCAGAACGAAACATATGATATATTTCTTCTATTAAATCATTTATATTAACCTCCTGCTTGATCACTTTTAATTCACCAGCACGTATTCTTGAGGCAAAAATCATGTCATCGACTAAATCGACTAAATTGTGGGCCGATTCAATAACAATATTTATGTACTCTGAGTATTGCTTCTTATCGCCAACATCAGATTTCATTAAGCTGGAAAAACCAATTATACCATTTAAAGGGGTGCGGATTTCATGTGATATACTGCTAAGAAATTCAGTTTTTATACGGTCACTTTCCTGAGCTTTGTTTAAAGCCTCTTTAAGTTCAATGTTTATTCTTTGCTTTTCCTTTTCGGAGTCATACTTTTTGATGGCATTGTCAATAACATGTATTACCTGCTGATTGTCCCAGGGCTTTTCAATAAACCAATAAACATCAACTTCATTAATAGCCTTAAACAACACTTCCTTATCGGTAAATCCGGAAATAATTATGCAAACTGTTTCAGGGTATAATTCTTTGATTTTTCTTATGAGCTCAATGCCAGTAATTTCAGGCATTTGCTGGTCGGTCAAGACAACTTTTATTTCATTGTTCTTGAGAATATCGAATACATTCTCAATATTTGTGGCAGTAAGTATGTTGAAATCTTCCGAAAAGTTATTTTCAAAAATACTAAGATTGACTTGTTCGTCATCCACATATAAAATATGTTTTTTTGCGTCTGCCATAGGTCGAATGCTATCTGTTATTGATCGACTTTTTCCATATTAAATAATTCCATTGAAGGTACAATTTTCCATTTAAAATTTTGGGATTTATTTTCTTTAATTAAGGTACAACTTATTTCAAACCTTTCTTTCTTAGATTTGATAACGACATGATTTTTTGCTTTGTTGAGACAGAGGCAAAATTCTCAATTCAGAATAAATTCAATTTTGGTCGGTGCTAAAAATTCCTGTTCAGCCTTAGTACTTTGGAGTTTTTTCCTCACTCCTTTCCAAAAACCTGGTGCCTGTAAGTTTAATTCCTATTGCTCCTAAAGGTGCTGTAACAACAATACTTATAACAGCCAGGGCTAAGATGGTCTGTCCTGTTGCTTCTGTCATATCCCCCAATTTGCCTTCATAGAACATGCTTAATGGAACAGCCCCTATTGCTGCCTGAACTGTAGCTTTTGGTAAGTAGGCAATTATGCAAAAAAGTTTTTCCTTACCATTTAAACCAGACTTTAATAAGGATAGCCAAACCCCAAAACTACGAGCACATAGTCCAACAAATAGTATAAGTAGTGCTGTGAGAATTAATCTACTGTCAATGGCTTCCAGCTCAACTGCTGTGCCAATGTAGACAAATAGTAGGATTTCTGCCAATACCCACACTTTGTTGAATTTCATGGCAAGCCTTGCAGCCAATTTTGGGTATTTTTCCAGGATGATAAATCCCATGGCCATAATTCCCAGCAGACTGGCAATTGGTATATAGCTTTTAATCTTTTCCCATTCTGTAAATTCATAAAAGCATATAGCTATAATCATAAATAAGATCACCTTTTTTGTGTCACGCAAATGATACCGCTTAAAATACCAGATTAACATAAACCCGATACCTACACCTATGGCAATTCCAAGCATTATACCCAATGGAACACCAACTAGCAGTTTTATGAAATTGATCGCTGTTCCTCCAGCCAGGCTAATAAACACACCAAAAATAGTAATGGCAAAAACATCATCGAGCGAGGCTCCTGCAAGAACCATGGTTGGTACTCCTTTTTTTTCTCCAAAGCCAAGGCTTTTAAGGTCAAGCATTTGTGGTACTACAACTGCAGGTGAAACTGCTGCAATGATAAACCCCAGAATGCCACCTTCAATATAACTGAAGTCTAATGTAAAATGAGCTAAAAACATTATTGTTGTACCTTCGATAACACCAGGTATAAAACTCAGGCGTAAAGCTGGTTTCCCTATTTTTTGAAGGGTGGTTTTATTGATGCCCAATCCTGCCCGTATTAAGATTACGATAAGAGCTGCAGTTTTAAATTCCTTTAATAGTTCAATAACTTCCGGATGGATGAGGTTAAACGCACTCGGTCCTAGCAAAATTCCGGTAAGCACCATTCCAAGTAGTCCGGGCAATTGCAGCTTTGTGAAAACAAAGTTGAGGATAAGTGCTGCAAGTACAATAAGGGCAATATCTGTAATCATAACAGCTCAAATTTAGGTATTATCAGGTTTTCAGAATAATAAGTGGGCAATATTTTATCAATTTTGTTAGGTTGAGGTTGAATTTCTTTTTGTTTTATGTTGCTATCTTTACTGTATTGTACATGCAATAATATAAGGTCTCTGATCACGAAAGCTTTTTTTTGAGAGTTCCAAATGCTAACTGGATGACTAATATTGAAGCAAGCATAACGAAGAAATTGGAGCTTTCTTGCTGAGACTAAACTAGAAAAAAAATAAGTAGCACTATTATGGAGATGGATTTTTCTGTACTTCAGGATATCGTAGTCATCTTTGCATTATCGGTTTTTGTAAATCTGATATTCACCAAGATCAAGATACCGACAATCATTGGCTATATGGTAACAGGCATAATTGCAGGTCCCCACTTGCTAGGCCTTGTGTCTGCTCAGCATGAGATAGAGCTAATGGCAGAAATCGGTGTGGTACTGCTTATGTTTACGATTGGACTTGAGTTTTCATTGCAACATTTAATAAAAATACGAAAGGTTGTGTTTTTTGGTGGGCTGATGCAGTTTGCCCTTACAACTGGTATTATTCTATTGATATCACGCTTTTATGATCTGGAATGGAAATCAGGCTTGTTTATTGGATTCCTTACATCACTTAGTAGTACTGCTATCGTCCTAAAAATGCTTCAGGAACGTTCTGACCTGACATCAAATTATGGGCGCACAGTTTTGGGCATTCTTATTTTTCAGGATATTATGCTTGTTCCGTTAATCCTATTTTCAAATATACTTGTTGGAGATGATATGGATATTACAAGTCAGGTAGGTTCTCTGGCAATAAAAACAGTGGCTATAATTGCATTTGTTTATGTCGGATATCGCTGGTTGGTCCCATGGCTTCTGAATCTTATTGTCCACCGTCGCAATCAGGAGCTCTTTTTGATGAGCATTTTTTTATTCTGCCTGGCTGTGGCCCTGCTTACCTCAAAAATGGGAATGTCATTGGCCTTTGGGGCATTTCTAGCCGGACTGATGATTTCGGGTTCGGAATACAGCCACAATACCTTTGGTAACCTGATCCCTTTTAAGGATACATTTACTAGTTTCTTTTTTGTTTCTATAGGAATGTTGCTCGACTTGGGGTTTGTGGCTGAAAACTTTTGGCTTGTATTGGGGACCTTGGCTCTTGTACTTACAACAAAAGCTTTTTTTGCAGGAGCATCAGGTTTTATGCTTGGGCATACATTTCGGGGCACTGTAATGGTGGGGGTTGCCTTGAGCCAGGTTGGCGAGTTTTCCTTTATTTTAGCAAAGATAGGGGAGGGCACAAGCCTTTTGTCCAATTTTTATTTCCAACTGTTTCTGGCTGTGGCCGTAATGAGTATGTCTCTTACGCCATTGTTTATATCTTTGGCGAATTCTTTTGCAGATGTATTGCTTCGACTGCCCCTGCCCAAATTCTGGGTTGATGGTTTGTTTCCATTGAAAGAAATACCCGCTCCAGAATTGTCAAACCACTTGGTCATTATTGGAAAAGATATACGGGCGAGAAAACTAGCCTTGTTGGCCCAAAATTATAATGTGCCACATATATGTGTTGTGTTTGACCCGGGAATTGTCCGGGAAAAACAACAAAATGGCGAGCCGGTAATTTATGGTGATGCCCTGAATATACCTGTTCTGCATAAAGCTTATGTCGAAAGGGCTTCAATAGTAGTGGTGTCTGTGGGGGACATTATTGCATCGTCTGCCATTGTTGAGCGGATCAAGGAACTAAATCCAAATACACATATTCTTGCCCGGGCAAAATACATTAATGATTTGGAGAACCTTTATAATCAAGGTGCCAGCCATGTAGTGCCTGAAAAGTTTGAAACTGTTTTAGAGCTGTTCCACCAGGTTTTGGAACGAAGACTAATGCCGGAGGATGATATCTCCAAGGTCATTTCAGACATCAGGACTGGATATTATGGAATATTCTTGGACAAGAATACTAAATCTAAAAATGTTTTTTTGGAAGCTTTACCTGAATTTGAAATCAAGGCTGTTAAAGTAGAGGACGGTTCGCCTGTGATTGACAAGTCACTTTCCGAAATCAAGCTAAGAGTAGTTGCCGGTGTTACCTTGCTGGCCATTAAAAGAGATGGAAAGATTATAGATCATCCTGGATCTGATGTTAAGTTCCTACACGGCGACTATTTGTATTTGTTGGGTAAGCCTTCCGGATTGGAAAAGTCGAGGGGGATTCTTGAGAGTACTCCTTAATTTCACAGCTTCGTCTTAGCGGGGGATATAGGTTTACAGCGAATATATATAGGAGCAAATACTAAATAAGGCATACACATAAAAGCCTTGAGTGGCAATACGTGTTTTGCTGTCAGATTCGAAGCAATTCGGCACAGATCTCATATTCTTCCAGTACGGAGTAATATTCAATTAGCATATGCCTAAACTGCTTATTGTTGTAAAGAGGATGATGCCTGTTATATTTCAATTCCCCGGAAACGGTTTTTTCCAGATAATCATCGATATGGTATTGTTCCGGTTTTTGTTCATTGTTGATCATGTTCGGGTCTTGTTTTTTACTTATTGCTTTTAAAAAGCATAAAAGTCTGGTATGTAGTTCCATGTACTGTGTATTTTCATCTGCAAGATTTTTGTTTTCAAAGGTAATCCTGTTCAGAACGTCATTCATCTCGTCAAGGGTGCCATTTTTAATGTTTTTTTTGATAAACCTGTTATTTGATCTTATTCGTGCAGTATTTGACTTCACTAATTTTTGAAGTTGTCTTAAAATATTAAAAGCACTCGTGTTTCTTGCATCATACATTTTCATAGTCCAGTCATTTTAAAATGATTCAAATTCATTGTCCATTGATGAGTTTTTTTATTCTCATCGACTGTATTAATAATTGATCACTTATTGTTTAATCAATTAAAGACTCATGTTAACAGGAAATGTAAATTTGTTGTGCATAACTGTTTCAATAGTAGAAAACAGTTTCTCAGGTACTTCGGTTTTATTTAAAAATCCATTTACACCTGCAGCAACAAGTTGTCGCAAATATACTTTTTCCTGATACATCGTAATGGCTATTAATTTGATGTGGGAATGCTTGAAATTTACCTTTTTTGCGGTTTCAATACCGTTAATTCCTGGCATTTCAATGTCGAGCAATATCAAATCAGCAAGGCCAAGACTTTTAGACTCCAGTAAGTCTTCACCCATGCCATAAGCTCCAACAACATTATAACGGTCTTCTTTGGATAGAAACGTAACTATGCCCTTAAGAAATGCTGGATTGTCATCTACAACAATAATGTTTATTTTCTCGTTCATACTATTCTAATCCTTACGTAAAAATAACATATCAAAAGACAAAAAGAAATAGGTATTTGACTGTTCTGTTAGGGAAAATCCTGAAATAGTATCAGGGAAATTACTTAAGTGACGGTTCTATTTTTTAACCTAGATCCTTCAATTAAATAATCTAAGCTATTAGCATATTTTGATGTTGGACATTAATTTGAAAGAAGTCCAATGTCATTTGGTATTTGCAGGCATTTCAAGAAATATAGTTAACCCATCAAAAAAATTTAGGTCCATTATATATTGAATAGATACATTGAGCTGTTATATTTTGCTTTCGGCAATATAGTCATCATGTCAGAAAGGATAAATTTATATGATAATAGTACATAAAAATTATATAGAGCCTGCTGAAAAACACACTTTTAGCACATTATCTGCATGTTATATGGATAGCGTGAGTTTTACGTGCAAGGAATTCTTCTATATTGCTTAAACCCAAAATATGCATTAGAAAATCTATTACATATTGAAATTGCTTCAATATAAGTCGTTTCACTTACTTAATTCGATTATTCATACTCAATTATTTTTATTGCATTCATGAACTCCCTATGGTCGGTTCAACATAGCGGTGCTATGTTTCATCTCACCAAGTCCTTCTATTTCAGCAAGCCTGTTTATAGTTCTGGTTAAAAAAACGATCTAGAAAAAATAGAATAACCGAGCTCCTAATGAACGGCTCACAATTTCAGTTAAAATTCAGCTTAAGAGAAGATCTGAACTCCAATCTTTTTGCTATATTTCCACCAACTCATTCTTAATAGCATATATAATTAATTCTGCAGTGTTTTTGGTGTTTGTCTTTTTCAAAACCTTAGACTTATGGCTCTCTACTGTCCGGGGGCTTAGAAAAAGTTTCTTGGAAATTTCGTTGTTGGACAGGCCTTTGCAAATAAATTCGAGGATTTCTGTTTCACGTTCTGTAAGTTTTAGCTTTTCAATGTTCTTTTTAATCTTATCCTGCTGGGTTATATTATTGAGCGCTTTCTGAAGAAGTTTTGGTGAGAAAAATCCCAGTCCTGTATTTACATCCCTGATTGCTTTTTCCAACTCCTCCGGCGAAGCTTCTTTGAGTACAAATCCAGATATTCCCGACCTGATCATTTCGGAGTAATATTTTTGGTCGCTATACATGCTCAGGGCTATTATCTGTATTTCTGGCCGTTTAATGTTTGAAAGCCTTGCTGCTTCTACACCATTCATTTCGGGCATCTCAACATCCATTAGAACTACATCAACCGTAATTTCAAAAATATTATCTATAAACTCTTTACCGTTGGTAAATTCAGCAACAACTTCGAAATCAGGGACTTTTGCAAGCAGGCTTTTAATCCCTTTTCTAAACAAGGTGTGGTCCTCCACAATAACAATTCTAATCATGTTACATAGTTTATAGGTAGATTAATTTTCACATTAATTCCATTAGCGGGTTTGCTGTTATAGATCAATGTTCCTCCAGCCGAATTAATCCGTGACTTAATATTTGAGATTCCGAGTCCTTTGCTTTGTGTCAGGACTTGTTCAAAGTTGAACCCGATACCATTATCGCTATATGATATTGTTAAGGAGCTGTTATTTTTATTGATTTTTATTTTGATTTTAGTGGCCTTAGCGTGTTTGATAGTATTGTTTATTAATTCGGTAAGTATTCTGTAGGCTGTTATTTCCTTGATTTCATCAAAACGTTCGGAGGGTTCAAAGTTAAACTCAAAATCAACAGCGCATTTTTCGCTTAACCTTTCAATAAAGCTTTTTGTAGCATGAATAATACCAAAGTTCCTTAAAATGTGAGGGCTGATATTGTTGGATATTTCTTTTATGCCATGAAGGGCTTCGTCGATCAATTCTTCTAAATTCGTTACTGCTTCTATTTCATCCTCTTCTCGAAGGTGTTTTAGGTTATGAAGGTAAATACGGCATGTTGACAATAATGGACCCAATCCATCATGCAGTTCCCTGGCTATTCTTTCTCTTTCTTTCTCCTCAGCGTTTATAGCTGATTCAACAACTTCTTTTTGGAGAGATACACGTTCACTAATATCGTTGCATGATGTAAGGATTGCTTTCTGTCCCAAATAGTTTATTACTTTTGACCTGGTCTCAAGTGGAAAAATGCGGCCTTTGGTGTTTTTAACGATGTACTCAAATTGCGAATTTTTATTTTTCATTAGTTCTCGTGTTCTTTCCATCATAAGTTCCTTTTCTTCTGGTTTTACAACAAACTCAAAGATGTTCATGTCTACTAGTGCAGCTTCAGTTGTTTCCAATAATGAAAGAAATGCCTGGTTGGCAGTCAGTACCCTATATTTTGAGTCGACTATAAAAATGGCATCACTGGTGCTGTTGTAAATATCCCTGAATTTTTGTTCGCTGTTTATAAGCTCAGCTTCAAAGGCTTTCCGATCGGAAATATCCAGGCCAACTCCAAGCAAATATTTTTTTTTGTTCATACTAATGGCTTTGGCGCTCAAAAAATATGGGGTCTCAATATTGTTTGCTGCTTTTACTGAAGCCTCTAGAGTAATCTCTTGGTTTACACGTATGTTTTTTAATGCATCGTCAAGCTTTGGGGACTCTTTTTCTGCAAAAAAATCATGAATGTCTATACCTCTTAAAGCATAACTGTCTTTACCAATTAGGAGCTCATGGTTTTTGTTCCATTTTATCAACTTTGGTATGTTCGTGTTTAAATCCCACAAGAAAAATATTCCTGGAATAATGTTTAATATCCGGTCGTTGAGTTCTTTTTCCCTCGTCCATTCCGATCTAATTTTATTGATTTCCGAAATATCACGAATAATTATCTGAATCCTTCCGTCTCTTAGTTTATGGCTTCTGGTTTCGATTTCGATTAACTCACCATTTTTATTTGGAACTCGCCTTTTACTAACAACTACTTCTCCTTGGTTAACAAGGTCATAGCGGATGGGGCTTTTCAATAGTTCCTCATTTGAAAAAAAGCTTTCAATATTCTTTCCGCTTATTTCAACAGGTTCAAATCCTGCAAGGGAACAAAAACTTTGGTTGACCAGGATTATTTTGCCCTGAGCATCGCAGATAAGAATGCCATCTGCAGCTTGTTCGAACAAAGACCTGTAGTTTTCTTCCTGTTCCGATTTGTCTTTGTAGATCTGATTGTAGGCAGATTCGAACTTGCTTACAACAAACAGAAAAATAAGTGCTATTGAAACAATGGCTAATCCATTTGAAATCCATGAGGTAGGATTGTTAATATATGAGGATATGTCAAAACGGTATTCTA
>JBNKPU010000209.1:0-16096 GCA_050295515.1 Bacteroidales bacterium
AAAAACTAAAAAAGGAGCAAAAACTCAAAGAGAAATTGTTATAGATTTTAATTCGGAGAAAGGTGATTTAAACCGAATGTTTAATAAGTGTGTAGGTGCAGGTCGTGCAAATGAAGGTTTACGTGCCGATTGGCAACAACAACTGGCTTATGTGAAACAGGAATGTGGTTTCCGCTATATTCGTTTTCATGGATTGTTTACCGACGATATGGGAGTTTACCGAGAAGATCAAGATGGGAATCCTATGTATAACTTTATGTATATTGATGCTTTGTTTGACTTTTTATTGAGCATTGATATTGTACCGTTTGTTGAATTGGGTTTTATGCCTAATGACCTGGCAAGTGGAGAAGAAACCATTTTTTGGTGGAAAGGTAATGTTACGCCTCCTAAAGATTACGATAAATGGGAAGCTTTAGTTAAAAATGTGGTACAGCATTTTACCGATCGTTATGGAGAAGAAGAGGTTAAGAAATGGTATTTTGAAGTTTGGAACGAACCCAATTTAAAACCAGCCTTTTGGACAAGTACAATGGAAGAATACTTTAAGCTTTATAAATACAGCGTAAGCGCAGTAAAAAGCGTGAACACCGAATATAAAGTAGGTGGGCCAGGTACGGCTGGTGCTGCCTGGGAGCCTGAAATGGTTGCTTTTTGTGATAAGAATAATGTGCCCATTGATTTTGTTAGTGCCCATGCATACGGTGTTAATGTCGGATTTCTTGATGAATACGGAAATACAGGTACCGTGCTTGCACCTCAAGAGTATGCAGTAAGTGGTGATGTGCTTCAGTCCCGTAAAGAAATATCAGAGTCAGCAATGCCTGATTTGGAGTTACATTATACAGAGTGGAGTGCATCATATACCCCATCCGATCCAATACACGACAGCTACCACGAAGCAGCTTATGTCTTACAAAAATTAAAGCAGGTTGGCGATGCAGCTCAATCAATGTCTTACTGGGTATTTACCGATATTTTTGAAGAATCGGCTCCTCGCTTTACACCTTTTCATGGAGGATTTGGCATGTTGAATACTCAAGGAATTGAAAAACCTGTATTTTATGCCTACCAGTTCTTGAATCGTCTTGGAGAAACCGAACTTGAAAACGGCGATGCTTCTTCATGGGTGTGTAAAGATATAGATGGAAACATCCAGGTTTTGGCTTATGATTTTACTTACACTCATCCAGGCGATTCATTAAATAACCAGGAATATTACGTGCGTGATTTGCCTTCAAAAGATAAGGGAACACTTAAGGTAGAGATTAAGAATGTACCTGAGGGAATTTATGCCATGGAAATTTATAAAGTAGGTTATCGTAGCAACGATGTTTATACTACCTATGTTGATATGGGTAAGCCTAATCAGTTAACAAAGCAACAAGTTGAAACATTAAGAAAACAAAACGATGGTTCTCCTTTCATTAAAGAAATTGTAAAAGTTGGAGCCGACAAACTATTTTTTAAGGAGTTAGATCTTAGAGAAAACGATGTGTTTTATATAGACTTAATAAAGTTGTAACTCGACTGGGCATTATAGTTGATTTTCTGTGACTTATTTTTCAATGTTTTAGATGGTTCAGTTACCAAAAGTATAGGAAGTAGTTAGGTAATATGCGTGTTGGTTTTAATATGAGTAATGCACTGGAAGCCATTTGTGGTGAAACGGCTTGGGGTGGAGGAGAAACTACTCTAATGTTAATCGACTCAATTAAACCCAAATTAGGCATTTAAAATAAAAAACAATGCCTAATTGACTGTGGTTGCCTTCGGCAAGCTCGTAAAATCGGTTCACATACCAAAACGGTTCCTTTCATTCACCGCTTAGGTGTGCTCATCCATGTCGGAATTAACACGCTCTAAATGCACTAGTTCAGCACTTATGCGCTTTCTTCTATTGCATAGATATAATTGAACAGATTAGACGTGTTAAAATATTCGATGTTATAGGTAATGTTATTGAAGAGCTAAATAAAGGTGATGTTGCTGAGATAATGTTAGTTAGCAAGGACTTAAATCCCGATTTATATTTTACAGTAGTTTATGGTTATACTTCAGTAAGCTCTTTCTATTTAGATTTAAAAATTGAAGTATATAGTTGAAATAAGTTGCCCATGTTTTAAGCGTCAACTTATTTCAGACTATGAAACACAATTCGTTATAACGAATAGTATTATTCCATCCCCATTTTTATCCTTGACCAATATCCAATTATGATGAATCATAATGTTCCATAATAGCAGAAACCTAAGCTTTGCTGTTAAATATTCAGTTTTCAAAATTAATACACAGTTTGAAAAAACACATGAAGGTCTTAATATCCCAATTAATTGGTATTGAAGGCAACTGGATATGAAGCTATATTTGCACTCATTATTAGAAATTAATCTAAATAAAAATAGAATGAGAAGAGGAATAGCATTTGTATTATTATTAATTATTAGTGGAATTTCAGTTGTTGTCTTAGCTCAGGACAGGCATTTTTCATGGACATACGAAAGTGTTACAATACCCAAAGGAGCTATTGATATGGAACCTTGGGTAACTGTTTCTGGCGGGAAAGATAATTATTACATTAAGTACGAGACCCGGATAGAATTTGAAACCGGACTAACAGATAAGCTTCAAACAGCATTGTATATGAATGCTAATCATGTTACCCAGGCTATAACTGATTCAACAGACAATATTATTGGTTTGGAAAAAAGTTCGGGCTATTCATTTTCTAATGAGTGGAAATTCAATTTAATGAATCCGTCAACAGCACCTGTGGGACTTGGATTGTACGCTGAGTATGGAATATCTCCGGATGAGGTGGAATTAGAATTGAAATTGCTACTGGATAAAAAAACGCCTAATAGTATTTTCGCATATAACTTTGTCAATGAGTTTGAGTTTGAATATGAATTTGAGAAAGAAGAAAGTGGAGAGGGTGAAATCGAAATTGAAAGAGAATATATTATTGAAAACGATCTTGCATACATGTACTTATTCAAACCTTCATTTGGTTTAGGACTTGAAGCAAGAAATAAGAACGAATTTGTGAAAGGTGAACTTGAACATTCTGTTATTTATCTGGGACCCACCCTTTTTTATGCACAAAATAATTTCTTTGCGATAATAAATGTTATGCCACAATTAACCAATTTAAAAACTGGAGGTATTGATTTAGATGAACATGAAAAACTTGTGGCAAGGATATTAATCGGCATTTCACTTTAGACCATGAAAATGAAAGCATTTAAAATTATCTTAATAGTTGGTGCTGTATTCCTATTGTATTATTGCAGCTCCAGTTTTTATGTTCCTTCCTCAGCACAAATTTCTTCGGCACAGAGTAAATGGCCTCAAGCCGATAGTGCCTATATTTTTGAGGGGTATGCCTTATATAAAAGTAAATGTGGCAGTTGTCACTATCTGTACAAGCCTTTTAACTATTCATCAGAACAATGGAACCATATTTTACCTAATATGAAAGAAAAAGCAAAATTAACTGAGGTAGATTATACGAAGATAAAAATATATTTACTTGCACTTTGTGAAAGAGAATCTTCAGATAACGACTAAAATTCGAAATAAATATAAAGGGATTGTCTTTACATTATGGTGCTTTTCACATCCAAATCAATATAAAATTCACCCTTAAGGTGAGCCGATTATTGTGACTCGCCTATGAAGCACTAAAAATACCCTGAAAATACAACTGCACTACCAGACTATCTTAAACTACTTAAACAGAAGGAGCATGAATGCCTCTGCTGAATCATTCAATGCCAAAATCAAAGCTTTTAGGTTACAGTTCAGAGGGGTAAGGAATGTTTACTTCTTCTTGTTTAGGCTATCAAATATTTATGCTTAAAACATCAAATCCCCAGAAAATAGGATTGATCCTGAAAAAGTAGTGCCAATTACCCTGCCTAAATGAAAAAAACCTCTGATTTTCAGAGGTTTTTTGATTTTTTGCTTGCTTTTTCATCCAAGGAACCAAGTAAAGCGTGTTCATGAATACCTATAATAATAAACGCATGTGAAAAAAAAAGAATTCTAAAAATGGACTGGAATTGAAAGCATAAAAACCATATATTGTATGCCCAATAGATGAACATGAGTTCTAAGAAAAGAAACAGCAGGGGCAATAACAGTACCTTTTTTGGAAAAAGCTATTTGTTCTAAGCAGTTGAATACTATACCCTTGTTAGAATGAAACATATATACTCTTTTATTATCGGAGCAATTTTTATTAGCTGCTACTCAGATTATAGACCAATGCAAGGTCATTGGCATTCATTTGGTTAACTTTAATATTAACAGTAATTTTAAATAATTGCTCATAGAATAAATACGAGTTTAAATTTATGCATTATGGAAAATACACTTCGTTCAAATTTCATCAAAGCCTCCAATTTGTTGTTCATAACACTTGGACTTGTTATCATTTCGTTTGTGATCACTAAAATGTTTATCTCTAGTGAATCAAACAAGCTATCCCTTGTTCTAATTAATCTAATCGTAATCAGCAGTATTGGATTAGTGGTTCGACAAGGGCGAAGCTGGGTAAAGTACCTTCCACTAACTTTATTGGCTTTATACTTAATTGAAGCTTCTACCTTTTTAATTGTTTCTGAAGTCTATCATATAGTGCAAATTATTTTTATTGCACAAATACTACTTGTAGCATGGGCGACAATCCTTCTTTTTGTGAATATTAAAAAGCAAAAGGAATAGCCTCAATGAATGCTACAGGAAAACTAAAGCTATTTTTCGTTATATGGAGGTGTTGACAGCAATTCTTTTACCTTATGTTACATGCCAGATAAAATTTTACAATAACATAAGCTGATGTATATCTGGAGGGGCAATAAAAAGGGCATGTCTGTATTGTCGTTGAAAATCTGGGACATGCTTGAATATTGGCACAGTATCAATTATATTTGATTAAGAAGTAAAGTGGGGATATAAAAGAAATAAACACAATGGCGTTTATTGGAATGTTGGGCGCAAGCAGGAGGAATGAGGTAATTCACGCAATTACATAACTATTAGTGAATAACATCACGAAAAGTGTTATCTTTGAGTAAAAAAGAGAATGTATTCAAGATACTTAAGAGAAAGAATTGAAAAAAGATTAGGTTCAGGTAAAGCAATAGTAGTTATTGGACCAAGGCAGGTAGGTAAAACAACTCTGATTGAATCAATACTTGAATCAAAGGACTATTTGCTGCTTGATGGAGATGATCCGAAAACAAGAACTCTATTGACTGAGCCGAATACAGAACAAATACGAGCAATTATAGGGAAATATAAATTTGTGTTTATTGATGAAGCCCAAAGAATAGAGGGAATTGGACTAACAATGAAAATTATTACAGATAGGTTCAAGGGTGTTCAATTATTTACAAGTGGTTCATCTTCTTTTGATTTAACCAATAAGATAAATGAACCGTTGACTGGCAGAAAATGGGAATATCAATTATTTCCAATTTCGTGGGAAGAATTTGAAAACCATCATGGATATTTGAATTCAGAACAGCAATTAGAAAATAGATTGCTTTATGGTTTCTACCCTGATGTTCTGAATAATGTTGGGGATGAAATTAGTGTACTTCGAAACTTGGTAAATAGCTATTTGTATAAGGATATTTTATCATACTCGGATATTAGAAAGCCATATGTACTTGAAAAATTGGTTCAGGCATTAGCTCTTCAGGTCGGAAGTGAAGTGAATTATTCAGAATTGGCACAGATTGTTAATGTGGATAAAAACACGATAAGTAAGTACATTGATATTCTTCAAAAGGGATATATTATTTTCAAATTGAGTAGTTTTAGTAGAAATGTTCGAAATGAAATAAAGACAAATAAGAAGATTTATTTTTACGACAATGGTGTTCGTAATATGGTCATAGGAAATTTTAATCCAATAGAATTAAGAACAGATAAAGGAGTTTTATGGGAAAACTTTTTAATAGCCGAGAGAATAAAACAAATCGAGTATAAGCAGAGTCTTGCACGAACATATTTTTGGAGAACCAAACAACAACAAGAAGTTGATTATGTGGAAGAAAACAGTGGCAATATAACTGGATACGAATTTAAATGGAATAAAAAGAAGACTACTAAATTGCCTAAAACATTTGTTGAATCATATAATGCAGAGAGCAACGTGATAGATAAAGATAATTTTAGAGAATTTGTAATAATTAAATAATGTAATGCCAGCGCCCAACATTTTGTATAAGTAATGCCGAGTAAAGTGCTTAATTTGAGCTTCCGTTCTCGTATCAAAACACATCACGGTTTGACAGGAAATAACTTCGTAATCCCGCAAGACACCATACCATAAACCAATAGCGAGCTTTTAAAAACAACACTGCATGAGACTATTAACAATTTTGATTACAATTATCTTTGGTCTTAATTTATACGGACAACGTATTGATAAAGATGAGTATGTGTCAATTACAAGTGTGATAATTTCAAACGCTTTGATTAAAACGAATCTGATTAAATATTCACGATTTGAAAATCATCCAATTTATAATACCAATCGAGTTTTTATATTAGATACAAACCACATAGATACTGAGATAATAATAAATGACAATAGCCCTAAATTTATCATTACAAATGCTTCTGATTTAAAAACTGGTTATGTAAATTACTGGTTATTGCCGACTGAAATACATCTCCAAGGAGATAAACTTAAATATAGCTTCAGGACACAGTCCTTTAAATGTCAAGATTCAACAGAATATATTCAAGGTGATATAAAACTCAAAAAAGAGAATGGTGTATGGGCAATTCAACAAGTTTATATTATACCTTACGAATTTAAAGAGTTGAAGGAAATTGAGTGTTATGAGAAGAGGGTAGATTGTGAATCCAGCTTTGACAGACCAAAAAAAACGAGAACAAATAATCCATTTTTTGGAGATTGGCAATATCTTGAAGATAGTGCTTATTGTGAAGTGTTTTTTTCTGACGATACATTATACTCCTATGGAGAAGATTTAGGGCATTCACTATATGACCAAAAATATGAAATAACAGGAAATAAAATTATTATCAATCGATATGATAGTACAACATTAACTTTGAATTACTCAATTATTGACAAAAACATAATTTGGATTTTTGGTGAGAATGAGATTGTTTGGCAAAACGACACCACCATATATTCGACTGATTTTACTATAGAGAGGATAAAGAAAAGAGAATTTAAGTATAGCGATGTAGAATGTTGGGGAATTTGGAATTCAAAATATCATTGTTTCGTTGATTCATACGATGGAGTAAAATTTCAAGAAGAATTTTGGAAAAGGATGTGGAAATACAAAGATGAAAAATGGAACTTAAAGTAAAACGCCCGCTAACAATATAGGATTTAATTCGCTTGGGCTAAATCCTTGCAGGTTAGACGTAATTCTTCGGCCTTGTACGTCTACCAAAATCCTTCACGGATAGCCGGAGATTTCCGGGTAATTCTTTGGTGGGCAAATAGTCATTCGGAGTTTTATAGAAAACTCCTAGATTATTAGAGTTGTTGGGAGTTTATTGGATTTTCTTAGACTTTACCCAATTGTGAGGCAACAAATCAGCTAAGTCCAAACTGTAATCTTAATTGTATCGTAAGCCTAGGGTCTAGACCATAAGCTTACATTGTTATAAATTCGGTTGAATTCCTGATCATGGGAATCCTTTCAGCATCCTTGTCAACTAAAGCAAAGCGAAAGTGGATAAATCAAGGTTCTGACAAAAAGACTAGCCCACCCAAATTCATTCATTTGTAATGCTAGCCATAGGATTATTGAGTTTTTTTCAGGTCATAAGCGATATCTCGATTTTATTATTTGTAGTTTTATTGTATTAATAAATCAATAATGGCAAAAGCAAAAAAATTCGGCACTTTCAGTGGGGTATTCACTCCTTCAATACTTACTATCCTAGGTGTAATAATGTATTTAAGGTTTCCTGCCATTATCGGTCAGGCAGGCCTGATAAATACCATTGGAATAATTGTTATAGCCCATATAATATCAATCACAACAAGCTTAAGCGTTGCATCCTTGTCAACGGATAAACCAGTCCAAAATGGAGGGACTTACTTCATGATTTCGAGGAGCCTGGGTTTGCCTATTGGAGGAACCTTGGGATTGGCCCTGTTTGTTGGATTGTCTTTTAGTGTAAGTTTATACCTTATTGGATTTGCGGAGAGTTTTTTACAGTACTGGGGGTTGGAGAATAATATCAATACAATTAGACTTACCGGATCTATTGTTTTACTTGCAGTTACAACAATTACCTTTATAAGCACCTCTCTTGCGATTAAATCGCAATATTTTATTATGGCTGCCATTGGCCTGTCCCTATTGTCTATTCTCTTTGGTAAACATGACTTTGTCCCGGAAGAGGTAAATATAGCTCCATTGGCAACTTCCGCTCCATTTATGGTTTTGTTTGGCATATTTTTCCCGGCAGTTACCGGATTTGAAGCCGGTGTATCTATGTCGGGCGACCTTCAGAACCCTAAAAAGTCCTTGCCTGTTGGTGCCATGATGGCTGTTGGTATTGGCTTTATCGTTTATATTGGACTCGCTTTTTTTTATGCATATACAGTAGATGCCAAAGCTTTGGTTAACGACCCGCAAATACTGTTTAAAATATCATTGGTACCGGCTTTGGTTATTGCCGGAATATGGGGGGCAACATTATCATCAGCCTTGGGCAGTATATTGGGTGCGCCACGTATATTGCAAGCCATTGCCATGGATAAAATTGCTCCAAAGTTTTTTGCAAAAGGAAAAGGTAAAACCAACGAACCGCGAAATGCTTTGCTACTTGCTTTTGTTATTGCAGAAGCAGGAATTTTAATTGGTGAATTGGATGTAATTGCCCGTATAGTATCTATGTTTTTTATTACAACCTACGCTTTTCTTAACCTGGCTTCGGCTATCGAGAGTTGGTCCAGTTCCGATTTTCGCCCTGCTTTTAAGATTCCCCGGTTTGTGAGTGTTTTGGGAACTCTGTCGGCTTTTATTGTAATGGTATTGCTCGACTTTCTAGCCTTGGCAGGCGCAATTGTGGTTTTAGGATTATTATACTTTGTTCTTCAGCGCAAGGAGTTAATACTCGAAAGTGGCGATGCTTGGAGCAGTTTCTGGAAAAACTTTGCAAAAAGAGCCTTACTAAAACTGAGTATGAGCAAAGCAGACAAAAGAAACTGGAGTCCGAATATCATTCTTTTTAGTGGAGGGGAAAAGGCCAGGCCACATCTCGTTGAAATGGGACTGGCACTTACAGGCAAACTTGGTGCCCTAACCGATTTTAATCTTTCTGTTGGCGAGGGGTCAGCTATAGCTGAAAAGCCAGGCGAGAGCATTGAGAAGAACAAAGTAGGTGGATATTTTACCAGACAATTGGAATGCGACTCGATTGAAGAAGGTATTAAATCGGTAACCAATGTATATGGTTTCAGTGGTTTTGAGCCTAACACCGTTCTTATGGGATGGAGCAAGAGCAATAAGAATTCAGGTTTTCTATCTGAAATGCTAAAAGACCTAACAACTAAAAAGTTAAATGCGGTTTTTCTTGATTATGATAAAAAATGCGGGTTCAAGGATAAAGAAAGCATAGATATTTGGTGGAATGGCAAAGGCAGTCACCTATCTTTCTCGCTTAATATGCTTAGATTTTTATTGTCTGATGCTACTTGGCTCGATGCCAGGGTTAGGATTATAATAATCAACAGCGACACATCACTGCATGATGGCCTGTATAGGAATACCAATGCCATTTTGCTTGAGAAACGTATAAATGCTGAAGTGAAAGTTATCAGCGATGATTTTGGTTCACGTACAAAAGAAGAAATTATAAATACCGAATCGGTAAATACAGCTTTAATTGTGCTTGGTCTCTCTCAGAAAAGTTCTTCGTACTACCCTGAGTACATTCAGAAAGTTAATGCGATTTGTGAAATACCTGCAAGCATTTTGCTATTGAGCCCTGCTGAAGAATTTGAAGAAATCAACCTTTTAGATCGCCCTATTCCCATAACAAGGACAGATACACCCAAGGTTTCAATAGAACTTGTTAAACTTCCTGAAATTGAAATTAAGCTTGTAAAAAACAAGGTAGAAAAACTTGATGAAGAATTATTGGCAATTGGTAATGACTTTTGCGAACATACTTTAACAAAAGCATCAGAACAGATGCAGTTTATATCTTCAAATATGCACGAAATTTCAATGCATATTTTTAATACCCTAAAAAAAGAAATACATGAAGCTGAAAAACATGAGCACCTGAAAATAATAGACAGAAATCATATCGCATACCTTAGAAATATATTAAAAACCATCCAGAACGATAATGAGAAAAGGATACTGGAATGCGAATCAATACTACAAAACGGTGTGTCAACCTTATTTGCAAGGATGGGAAATTATGTTCACGAAGCCACTGAAACCATAACAGTACCTTATTTTATTGTCGCCAAGAAGAAAGAACGGATGGTACAGTTTCCTTATAAGAAGATGCTTCAATATTATTTCGAAACTAAAACAAAAGCCACGTTAAATGAGCAATTTATAGTGTTTGAACAGGAGTCGAAAAGGATATTAACAGAACTGCAAAAACATGTTTTGGAAACAAATGATAAATTTGAAAAACTATTGCGTGAAACCCCGGTAGTTAACAGTAATATTGCTGATGGCTTTTCATCTGCGTTTAAGGATTTTGAGGTTGTTAATGAACATTTCGGGAACACAATTTCATATTTCAGTTTTTCCATATTAAGTAGTTTGCGTGAAATAAGTATTGAAATTTCCGAGAATCTTAAAAATCCTAAAAACCTTAAAAATGTCAGAAAAAAAATTAAAGGGAAAACTGTTAATTACCAAGAGGACCTTTCTTCGTTTGCCGAAACCTGGGGAGCCGGAATACAATTACTGAACAATACTTTTTACCTGGATATATTGGTTCTTTCGAAGAAAACCCTGTTTAAAAATATCATTTTAAAGGGTAACAGTAGGGCTTCCACACTAATAACTGATTCCCTGTTTTCAAAGCAAAAACTGCTTGTCGAAAACCTTAAATCCATCATAGAAAAAACACAGGATGATATTGAACCGGTAATGCTTCCTGATGATGTTAATCTTAAAGAGGCGTTGAACGAGGCGTATGATAAAGCATTGTTATTGATGGATGATTTACCGGAAGAACAAATATTACCCGAATTGATTTATAAAGAAAGTGAACTTATCCCTTTCAATGATTACAATCAGGTGTCGGTTAATATTTCTAAATCAGCTTTTTATTACCTGGACATACTGTTTCATGAGCCTTTGTACCATGAATATGAAAACCTTGAAGCCGCGGTAAAAAGAGCATTAATTGAATCGAAAGAAGCCAATAGCATGTTGCTTTTTCATCAAAGGAACTTACAAAATGCAGCTGCCGAAGCTGTAAAAGTTGATTCGGATGTTGCATTGTTCAAGAAACTCTTAAAGCAAATTGAAGAAGAGAAAGTAAAAGTTGAAACAGCCCTTGAGCGCATGCATCATTATACAGACGGGTATATCAGTGAGGCTTTTTCAAAGCTGTTCTATCATTCGGTAATGGATGCTGGCAAAAATATTCATAGTGGCGAACGACAACAAAAAAGCAGAAAGTTCTCAATTTCTTTGGCGCACTTATCAGACAATATTAAGAATAAAGTGAACAGTGCATTGATTTATGTGCTGAACAGTGCCAGCAGTGGTTTAATATTGTCAAAAAAATACCTCGAACAGAAAAAAAACTGGACAACACAAACCAAAGAAATTCTCGATTTGGTTGATGCTTTGTTGCCCGATACCAGGGTTTATAGTACCGTTCCGGTATATTACAGAAACCTAATGAGCAGTAGCTCAAAAATTACCGATGAATTCTGGATACCGCGAACAAAAGAAATGGAAACAATAAAAGAAGCGCTTTACAGGCATAAGAGAGGTTATGGAGGAGCTGTTATTGTTACAGGTGTTCATGGGGCAGGTAAAACAACACTGACCCGGTATGCCGTAAGCCATTTGTTTAAACCACAAAATACAATCTGGGTAAATGCTCCTGCTGAAGGAACAACCAATTCCGAAGTATTACATGCCGAATTAAAAAAACACACCGGTAATTATGATGCTTTTTCGGGTATTTTTAACAACATGCCCTTCGATAGTGTTATTGTTATCAACGACCTGGAACTATGGTGGGAGCGAAGGCCAGGGGGTGGCGAAGCCTTACAAAAGATATTCGAACTAATAAAACTGTACAGTACCAAAGTATTTTTCATTATCAACTGTAATAAGCATGCCTTTAATGCGATGCAGCAGATTTATCAAATAAACCAATACAGCCTGGCAACCATCTCCTGCAGTGCTTTTAATACGAAAGAACTGCAAAAGTTGATCCTTCAACGGCACAAGTCAAGCGGATTAACTCTATTATATAAAGGCAGAGAAGAAGAAAAAATTCCACAGTTGACCTACTCGGTATTGTTTAACAGGTATTTTAGTGTATGTGAAGGAATACCCGGTGCAGCCATAAACACATGGAAAGCAAGCATTACAAATATTCATGCCGATACGATTGAGATTAAAAAGCCAGATAGAGTAACCGCAGGTATTTTGCATGAACTTCCCAATGATTGGCTTATGCTCCTCTCGATATTTTTGCAGCATAAAAACTTAGATACTCAAAAATTATCAAGGATAACGGCTATGAATGATGACGAATCTGCCCGTATTCTTTTATCATTGAGTAATGCAGGATTAATTGTTAAGAAATCAAACAATATGTACTCCATCGGCAGAAATGTGGAGCCTCTTATTACAGATGTATGTGAAAATAAAGGTTTAATTTAATTCAAGGATTATGATAGCCAAGTTCTTATTTATTGCAGTATTGGTTTTTGCATGTTTCAGATTTATAAACTTTATCAGTGAACGCATAAAAGTGCCTTCAATACAAAAAACCAAATTTCTGCATATTATTCCTGTTTTTGAATTATTGATGTGGATGGCATATTTACTTTGGATAGTCAAGGCAATATATGATTCGAGGAATTATTTTGCTCTTATTTCAATAGGAGTTGTATTTGCTCTGGTAGCTTTTCCTCTTTTTATGCTAATTAGGGATTATATTACTGGAATTATTCTTAAACTTCAAAATAGAATAGTTGAAGGCAGCTATATCGAACTTGAAGAAACAAAAGGGATTGTTAAGAAAGCAGGACATCTTAGAATGGATATCGAAGACAACCATGGAAATATTTGTTCAATTACCTACCATCTTGTTTATGGGAAAAGAATTTCAAAAACCAGCACGAACCAATACCTCGAGAAAGTAACATTGGAGTTTGAATTTCCTGAAACCACAAAAGTAAATCATCTTACTTCACTGTTAAAAAGAGCGGTGATGAATTCCTCCTGGGTAGCGGTTTCACAGCCCCCCATTATTGAAAACACTAAAACGATGAACGGAAAACTACTGGTAGAGGTTGGGGCTTATGTGCTTGATAAAGCATATGCAGAAAATGTAAAGGCTTCTGTGATATCATATTTTTCGTCTATTTAAGCTACAAAAAACCCTCCCTTGGCTATAAGGCATATTGGCAATGTGTTCATCCGTTTATACTATGGCGTTCAAGCTACTCATTCTGGTACTGGAAATAGAATGGTTTTTCCCGTAATGCTTCATAAAAAAAGTACATACAAAAAGAAGACCTTGGCTTGATGGAATTTTAGCAATAGTCGAAAACATTAGCCCTCCTTTCCGATTTTCTAATGCATTTTTTGGGCTAAATAACTTTTTAAACATAGACAGGCTTTTTGTGCTGAAAATAGCACAATGTCATAACTAGGCTCCTTACTATAGATCGGAATCTCAATAAATATATAACTTCATTATTGGAACAATATAACAATAATTTACGTATATGCTTTGTGGCATAAATACTCACAAAGACTAAAAGTGCGATATTTTGGAAGAAGGATTAAACTTAAAGATCAAATATGTGTTCTAACACATATTGATTTAACTAAATAATAAAACTATGACTAAATTATTTAAAGGAGCCAAGTATTTTTTATTGGCAGGATTAATGGCTTTTGCTCTCGTAAGTTGCGATAAAAATAAAATCGACGATTCCATAACAGAAGCCGAATTGGTGGGGACTTGGACAGTTTCTTCTTCAGAATCGGATTTTACAGTAAATGGAGTACCTATTATTGATTTTATAGCTGAAGCATTTGGTTTGACTAAAGAACAAGCTGAAGCTATGGCTGCACAGTATAGTGGTGAGGGTATGACAATTTCAGGTACAATAGAATTCAAGTCAGATGGAACATATTTGGCAACTGATGAGGATGGTTCATATGAGGGCACATGGGTAATAGAATCTGGAGGAAAAGAGTTAGTTGTTGACAAAGGTACCGAAGATGAATGGACGTTCAATATAAGTGAAGGAACTTCAAGTAAGTTAGTTGGTAAGGTAACAGAAACATTCACCTATGATATGGATAACGATGGTTCAGTAGATACCCTTGAAAGTATCATCAATTTAACTTTAACAAAATAATCTTTTAGGAATAATATTCGAGGAATGGGACTTTTGGTCCCATTTTTTGTTTTCAAATATCTGATATTGGTAACCGAACTATCTAATTTGGTATAAAAAAAGCAAAGCAATCAATTATTATTTTTACATTTACATGTATTCAAACCAAATAGACATGTTACAAAAATATTTTAAGAGTGTCTCCATTTTGTTCGTTGTTACAGTATTCTTCTTTTCAAACTGTGGAGACAAAAAAGACGAATGCAGCAATCCAACAGTTGTGGGGTTATGGGAAATGAGTTCATCTTCAACCGAGATCTTTATCAATGGATCAACCTATGCCGATTATCTGGTCGCAACTTTTGATTATACTCAGGAGGAGGCTGAATTAACTGCATCGGCATACACTCCTGATTTAGACTGGTCAATCAATTTCAAAGACGATAAAACTTATGTCCAGACTTTTGAAGAAGGGCAATATTCCGGTACATGGTCATTAGAGAATAATGGGAAAGAAATATTAATGGATAAAAACTCAGACTATGAGTTGAGGATGGAAATAATTGCTTTAAGCAAAGATGCATTGTTGGTTACATTTACTGAAGGAGGATTATCAGACCTGGATGAGGATGGTGAATTTGAGACCTATGAAATAATAACAAGTCTTGCTTTCTCGAAATAAGCGATAGAAATATTTAAACATAAAAAAAGGCAATGCTCCAAACATTGCCTTTTTTTATGCTTTATTTGCTTTCTTAAGCGTTAATCAATGCTTTGTAACCTTCAGCATCCAATAATGAATCCAGCTCCGAAACATCTGAAATTTTAACCTTTATCAACCATCCATCTCCGTAAGGGTCTTTATTGACTTTTTCAGGTTCATCCTCAAGGGTGCTATTAAATTCTTCCACTGTTCCGCCTACAGGCATAAAAAGATCTGAAACAGTTTTAACAGCCTCAATAGTACCAAAAACTTCCTCTTTTGCAAGTTCTTCACCTTCAGTTTCAATTTCGATGAACACCACATCTCCTAATTCGCCTTGAGCATAATCGGTTACCCCAACATAGGCTATTTCGCCTTCAACACGGATCCATTCGTGGTCTTTAGTGTACTTTAGATTATCAGGTATATTCATTGTTTTGTTTTGATTTAAATATTATTCTGAAACAAAAATATACTTTTCCGCTGAAATGACAGGTATTCTCTACCTGATTTTTCTCAATATGACTGCTTATAATTTATCCCGAACCTTCAGGATGAGCTACAATTGCTTGGCTGGCTCATTTGTCAGGTATGCATAAGGGCAGTCCGTAAAAAAACAGGGACAACTGTTAAAAAACAACATTAAACCCGAAATATGCATTAGAAAATCTATTACATATTGAAATTGCTTCAATATAAGTCGTTTCACTTACTTGTTTCGGTTATTCATACTCACTTTATTTTTATTGCATTCATGAACTCCCTATGGTCGGTTCACCATAGCGGTGCTATGATTCATCTCA
>JBNKPU010000210.1:0-8084 GCA_050295515.1 Bacteroidales bacterium
TTCATAGCTTTTCATTAAATAATCGATTTACGGCTCTAAATTTTATCACCATAGCTCGCTATGTCTCAAAAATTTATATTGTAAATCAATCATTTACTGAAATTTGAGCTCGCTAATTTTATATCGAACTCAGGTTAATATAATACCTGCCATTACATTTACAGCAAGACCTGGCTTAAAAGTTGATCCATTTCCCCTATATAGAAAAACTTCCGGTTCCCATTTATCACCTTTTTCCTCACCTTTAAAATGCCAAATAAGATTAGTACCCAAGTGATGATTAGAAATTGGTGTGGTGGTATTGACTCCAAGATCTAATCCAGTTGCATCAGGATATAATCTATGTAAATCCATGGAGCTTTTTTTGCAAAAAAGGTAGACAATTGTCTTCAGAAATAATATCTACTGCACAACAGCTTATGTCGTTAAAATTCAATACTTTTGATAATAATCAATTAAAACCAGACACATGAAAACCAAGCACACCTTACAATTGATTAGCCTGATCATTGGCTTTGCAATCTGCAATAATGTTGAAATTCTCGCTGAAAGAACAAGTACTCTTTATGGTGAAAAAGAACCTATTCAATTCAATGAAGGTGATTTTATAAAAGTCTGGCACATTCTCGGTCCCATAGAAATTATTGAGACAAAAGATCTTTCGAAAGATGAAGCATATAGGAATTCTTTTAATGAAAACCTGGCTATTTCTGATATTGCATCCATCGATTTAGAGAATCCTATAAGCTTTCAGCAAAAGGAATATGCCTGGCAGCAATACGATTCGCCCGGAAACCTGATTGATCTAATCAAACTCTTCGGAGAAAAAGAAAATGTATTTTCGTATGCATATGCCGAAGTAGATTTTAAAGAGGACCAGAAAGTGCTTCTGGGAATAGGCAGTGACGATGCTATAAAAATCTGGTTAAACGGTAAGGAAATCCATAGCATTTTTGTGGGCAGAGCCCATAATTTCGATGAAGATTTTGCTGAAGCCTCCTTTAAAAAGGGCAAAAACACGCTTTTAGTTAAAATACTCAATGGTGTAGGTGGCTATGGGTATTCGATACATCACCTGGTAAAGAAAAACATATCGAAAGTTCTGGTTCAAAAAGCCAGTCTTGGGCAATTTGATGCTGTTAAAATGCTGAGCCAATATGTCGATGATATTTCAGCTAGAAATGATCAGGGAATAAATGCCTGGCAGGCAGCAAAAATAAGTGGTTATGCTAACATTGCTGATTTTATTGTCAGCAAAGGAATTGACACTACTGCCAAATTTCCTGATCTGGACCAGTATATCAGCGGACTCTATAAACCATTACTTGACCAGGGTAAAACCCCAGGATCTGCTATCTTGGTTTCTATAGATGGAAAAATTATTTATAAAAAAGGATTGGGTTATGCCAATATAGAGCAAAACAAAGTTTTCGAACCAACTACAAAGTTCCGGATCGGATCGGTAAGCAAACAATTTATTGCTTCGTCCATTCTAAAACTTCAGGAAAAAGGCAAAATCAGCACAGATGATAAACTCAGTAAATATCTTCCGGACTTTCCACAGGGCGATCAAGTCACCATCTATCAGTTACTGACCCATACTTCTGGCATACATAGTTATACAAACCGCCCTGACTTTATAGAAAAGGTAACCACTAAAACAAGTACCGACGAAGTCTTGAAGTTAATCATGTCAGACGAATATGATTTTGACCCTGGAGAAAAATGGTTGTACAACAATTCGGGGTATTTTATCCTGGGCCATATAGTTGAACTGGTAAGTGGGAAACCATTGGACTTGTTCCTGAAAGAAGAATTCTTTGATCCGTTAAAAATGACCAATACCGGAATTTACAGCAATCAGGCAAGACCGGACAATGAAGCTTTAGGATACGAATATGATGGAACAAAATATAAACTTGCACTTGACTGGGACATGTCCTGGGCAGGAGGCGCCGGGGCCCTTTATTCTACCGTTGAAGACCTGTATAAATGGAATGAAGCACTGTTCAATGGCAAAGTATTGTCAGATGCAAGCCTTGAGCAGGCCTTTAAACCATCGGTATTAAGCAATGGCAAAGAACCTGAAGTTCCTGCATATGGTTTTGGGTGGGGACTTGAACCTTATCGTGGCATAAGAACTATTGGACATGGTGGTGGCCTGCATGGATTTGTTTGTTACCTGTCCAGGGCAGTAGATGAAAAGATAAACATCGTTGTATTTACAAACAGTACTCCACTTTACGAAAGATTATCTCCGGAGGTAGTATCTACCACCATTGGCAATTTTATCTTGAAAGACAAGTTAGAACCACAAGAAGCTTTGCTTACAAAAGATATTTCGGCTGAAGAACTGCAAAATTTTAGCGGAAAATATGATTATGGACAAGGGATGATATTGACAGTAACTGTTGAAGGCAACCAAATTTTTGCCCAAATGACAGGTCAGCCGAATTTTGAAATTTTCCCTGCAGACAATGACATGTTCTATTGGAAAGTTGTAGATGCAAAAATTCAATTCAAAAGAAATGAAGCCGGAGAAATTACCGCTGCAACGCATTTTCAGGGAGGCATGGAAATTAAAGTGAGAAAGCTAGCCGAAAAAACTGAACCTGACTAAAATAATTTTTAGAATAACACATATACTATTATACTATTTTATAAAGAATCAATAAACTCAATCATTAATTGTTTATACCCATGAAATTTATCCAAAGGTAAATTTTCTGGAACATCATATATATCATGGTAGGCAGGATTGCCTCCAAGGGTATAAATAAAAAAGCATGGAACTCCTTTTCGATAGAACATGCAATGGTCGCTATTGCATGCTTCGCCCCTAACCTTTACGGCAGGTAAATATTGCCCTCCTATGTTCAAATTTGAAAGCAGATCAAATTTATCTTTGTATACGCTCCCGTTCACTACTTTGATACCTTCATCTCCGGTACCTGCCAAATCAATATTAATAAGGAACTTCATATTTGAAAGATCAAACAAAGGGTTCTCAACATAATACTTAGCTCCCAGTAAACCCGATTCTTCTGCCGCTAATGCTATAAAAACAATAGAATATTTAGGCTTAATCACCGAGTAGTGTTTTGCCAGATTAAGCATCATAGCAATTCCACTTGCATTGTCATTCGCTCCTGGAAACATCACCCTATTGCCCATCATTCCAAGATGATCGTAATGTGCTGTTATGACAATAAATGAATCAGGTTGACTGGAACCCTTGAAATAGCCAATAACATTGGAGCAGGAATAATCCTGAATAAACTTATTGTTTACATCAACACCAATAGTATTTATTTTTTTAAGATCGATTGGTGCATTGACCACAAAAACAGGCCTTGGGCCAAGCTGCGTTGAAGGATACCATGAAAGTTTGTGGTCTACCAGTTCAATAACCCCTGCAACTGTTAGCTCTTGATTATACTTTAAGTATTGAATTATTTGGTTCAGGTTGTCTTGTTCTGTTTTTTCGATTTCCAAACCTCTTTTATCGATCACTATGTACTTTCCGCTTGATTTGGAAAGAAGCTTTTTGAGAACCGACTGATTCAACAATTCCTTTGCCCTTACTTTTATTACTCTAAAATCCCCTTTACTTCCAGGACTTGCAGGATCTATTACAAAATCAATTCCCGCAATTAATTCTTCTCCATTAATTATCAGCTGCATGTTTTCCGGAAAAGTGTTTACAGGTAGGTCAAAACCTTGGAAATAATCAGTTGAAAAGGATAAAAGCCCATGCTTTTTAAACTCTTCACTTAGATAATTTGCTGCTTTCCCCATTCCATTATTGACATATCCCCTACCAGAAAAATACTCTGATGAGAGTGTATCAATAATCTGCAGGGCATACTTAGTTTGCTGGGAAAAAATATTGATGGAAACCGCAATCGAAATAAGGAATAAAAGCTTTTTCATGAATCTGGAATATTATGGCATACCTATTTGATCATCTAAATTAGAAAATATAAAGGTTTGCAAACATTTTATTGAAATATTTCCAAAATCACCTGATGTTTATCAACATTCTAACCCAGACTAAAATTCTTTAATTACCAAATATATACTTTCATTGAGAAAAACCTCCCATTAGTCAAATATGACCACCTCGGCATTTAATCTTGTGTTAAATTGCGCACTAAAACAGATTAGAATAGTTTTGAAAACAGGAAAAGTACATAGAATTATAATTGGATTGGCAGCAGTAATATTACTTTACTCTTGTCAGGATGATGCTATGTTTGACAATTCTGTCTTACCAGAACTTGATTTAAAACCTGTCATTTTTACCGAAGAACCTTTGGACTTATCCGTTGACTTTACAGGATTTAGCCATATTACCTGGGAAATTAGTGATGGAAGTATCTATGAATCTTCAAGCGCTAGCCACATCTTTACTTCAAGTGGCAATTTTAAAATTAAAGCTATTGCCTACCAAGATGGTATAAAGAAGGATTCAAGCATCCAATATGTTAATGTTTACGCCTCTTCGCTTTTTGTAAACCTGGATAGAGAGTTTTATTCCTTTAGGAGCAGATTCATTGACAACGAAATAATTGTAGAAGGAATCTTTAAAGGTGAAAACCGCTCTTCCTTCTTGAAATTTGATAAAAACTTCAACCTACTTGGAATTTATGATAGTGAGGAATCGTTAGGAACCGATGTTTTTACAAGTATCACAATCAATGGTAAGATTTTCAGTTTCAACGAGGATAATAGCGGCATTAAAACTGAAGGGTTTAAATCCACTGAAGAAACTTTTTATCCTGAGGACTTTTTCTCTCCTGAACTTATTAGCTACTCAAGGGGTATTGCGCATTATTTTGAAGACAAAAATTCCGATTTCAAAGTCGAATATTATACATCAGACTTAAACCTACTTTGGACTAAAACATTTTCTGGAAAAGGCAAAGACGATAAAAAATACATTTTTAATATAGATGATAAGCTATATTATATTTCTTTTGAGAAGGAATCTGATATACTGAATATTGAGAAATTTAAGAATATTAGTCTCAGTTATAATACTAAAGCCTTTAATTTAGGAATCCTTCCAGAAGATAGGGAAATATTATTTGCTACTAAAAACGATATTTCTTTAAGTATTAACCTTGTGGTTTATTCAAAAGCTACAAACTCAACCATGGTTTACTCCATTGATGAAGATTGTAACCTAAACCTTATCAAAGAGTTGCCCGGATTATTTGATGCCAAACCAATCCGTTACCTCATAGATGGATCGCAACTTGTCAAAACTAAAAATTCTATATTAAAATATAATTCAAACTGGGATATCATTGAAAATTATCCTCTGAATAGTCAACATGCCAGTATCAATTCTCTAGGTGAAAATTTGTACCTAGTTTGTGAAAGTGTCAACGGTGGTATTAGGTTATCATATCTTGATAAGAACCTACAGAAAGTAGCTTTTTAAACAACCCTATTAAAATAATCCTTCAGGCTCAAGTTTCCAGTCAATCTCAGGCAACCCATGTCTCTTTAAAAGTTCATTGGTCTTCGAAAAATGTTTGCAGCCAAAAAAACCATTATACGCTGAAAATGGTGAAGGGTGAGCTGCTTTCAAAACATAATGTTTTCCTGTATCGATTAAACTTTCTTTAGCCTGGGCAAATTTACCCCAAAGAATATAAACCAGACCAACCCTTTCCTCAGAAAGTTTTTTAATAACGGCATCGGTAAACTGTTCCCATCCTTTACCTTGATGCGATCCTGCCTGGTTTGCCCTAACAGTTAGTGTTGCGTTTAATAGCATAACACCCTGTTTAGCCCACTTTTCGAGATTGCCATGATTAGGAACAGGTATGCCCAAATCAGCATTGAGTTCTTTAAAAATGTTTACCAAAGAAGGAGGTGGTTTAATTCCATAGGGCACCGAAAAACACAAGCCATGTGCTTGTCCGTTGCCATGATAAGGATCCTGCCCAATAATAACTACTTGAACATCTTTAAAAGGAGTATATTTAAACGCATTGAATATTTGACTTCCGGGAGGATACACAGCATGTTTTTCTCTTTCAGCAACCAAGAATTCTTTCAATTCTGCGAAATAGTCAGATTGAAATTCAACTTCCAATATTTTTTTCCAGCTTTCTTCGATATGAGGGTTTATTCCAGACATTTGTTAATTCTTTTTACTTTTTCTTAGTACTATTCTTGCCGTATTGGTAGCATGGCTACTAATAATTCGTAGGAGAGTAATAATTTCAAGATGGGTTTTACTGCTTGAAACGGTCTCTTCATTGTTTTCAACAAGCCGCTCATAATGTAAACGCTCCAACTCAAAATATTCTTTCCGGAAGTCGTGATACTTTTGTTTTAGTTTTCGTGCTTTTGCAATTTCAAAATCGGTATAGGCATTACGTGCTTTTTCAATGATTTTTAAAGTCATCTGATGATAACGAAGTAATTCCTCTTTTCCTTTATCAGAAAACTGGTATTTGCTTAAACACCAACTTTTAGCTTTTTGTTTTAGTTGCTGGGACACAATATCAGCAATCTGTTCGTATTCACCAACAACATTCATAAGAATAAATGCTTCTTCGACTTCATCCTCTCCAATACTAGATTGTGACAATCTAACTAAAAAATCATTGAGGCTATCCCTTAAAAAATTTATTTCCTTTTCAGATTTTTCTATATCCTTTAATACCTTATCTTCTCTTGACATAAAAGGGATAATAATCTGTTCAACCATATCCTGGACAATCGATGTCATACGGTCTATTTCCTTTCTGGCAGCTTCAATTGCAAAGGAGGGTGCCTGTAACAAGTTAGAATCGATATACTGCAGTTTTAAAAACATATCAGATTCTTTTAGCGGAAAGATCCAGTTCACCAGCGAGGCTACCTGGTTTGTAAATGGCAAGAAAATCGCACACAAAACAATATTGTAGATAGTATGGACATTTGCAATTTGTCTGGGTGTAGCCATACCCACGAAAAGAGTATATCTTGTCTCTATATATGGCCTTAGAACAAAAAACAGGCTAATAAATAGAAACGCACCTAAAAGTTTAATCAATGTATGGGCCAGGGCAACCTGTTTAGCCTCCCTGTTTGTATTAATCGAAGCTAAAATAGCAGTTATAGCAGTTCCAATATTCGCACCAACAATCATTGAAGCCGATGCTTCAAAACTGATTAAACCCTGCATAGACAGAATAATAAGAATACCGATAAATGCACTACTGCTTTGTATAAGGGCAGTAAAAACAGCTCCTGCAATAATACCCAAAACTGGATTCTCAAACCTTATCAACAAGTTTATGAATGGCTGGAACAATCTTAATGGACCCATAGATTCAGACATAATATGCATTCCAAAGAACAAGATCCCGAATCCCATGACAGCCCTGCTGGTTTCCTTTAGTTTGTTCTTGTTTGAGAGCATCTGAACAAACAATCCAACACTAACAAAGATTAATGCATAATCAGTAATCTTAAAAGCAATGATCTGGGCTGTTATTGTAGTGCCAATAGCGGCACCAAGAATAATGGCGATGGTCTGTCTAAACTTCATGAGCTGTGAATCGACAAAGCTTACCAACATAACATTGGTGGCACTGCTGCTTTGGATTAAACTGGTAATTAGCGCTCCTATTCCAACAGCAACAAACCGATTGTTTGAAATTTTATTCAATACCCCCCTCAGTCTATTTCCAGCAGCATTTTGCATACCACTGCTCATCAGGGACATTCCAAGAAAAAACAGGCTTAGCCCTCCTGCAAGTCCAATAATCATAATAAAGACCCAGTTCTTTGCCCATACCTGGTAGGTGAAAGTAACCGGATTGGCATAGTACAAATTTTCGCGGATAAAGAATGTAAGACTATATGGACCCCCTTCTTCAATATGGTTAAGGGTTATAATCGACGTGCCGGTTGAATCAGTCATTGACTGTATGTGGACTGAATCTGACGTTCGCCCCTGAACATAAATCTTAACCCCAGGTACAGGTTTCCCTTCTTTGGTCTTTAACCAGACAATTATATCTGTAGAAGGATTCCGTTCAGAAATAACCTTATTCCCATGTACAGAAAGTATTAGT
>JBNKPU010000211.1:0-15277 GCA_050295515.1 Bacteroidales bacterium
AAGTCCCCTAATGCCCAGCAGAACAGTTTCCGCCGGCGGACGGCTCCTTTAGCAGATGACTCAGCTCTTGCAGAAAAACTGCCTGCGTGAAGCATGCAGGCAGGGATCATCTTGCTCAGGACAGCAATCTTCTTTAGAGTCTGTCCCGATTTTCCATCGGGAGACAAGGGAGTAAAGAACGAAAAATGAAACTTGAGGCTTGACTAATTGCTGGATTTTTCTGAGATAAAGTCTTCTTTATCAGGATCTGTTGGAGTAAATTCTATTATATTGCTACAATAATAATACTATGCTACACTAATGCTATAACGCAGTTAATTTAGAAAGATTCTAAATAGTGTTTTTTAGACGAGCAAAGTGGGATTTATTAATTTTTGAAATGCGCAGAAAATCAATTTTATACGTAGATAGATATACAATTGATGGGTCATGTGTAAATATAGGCGAAAAGTTTACATGGTGTGTGGTTCCAGTTTTTCTTAATTATTTTTTAATACAAATAGAATTGCTTTTGTCCTATCTTTATTAACAAAACAAAAATGCATAAAATAGGATTTCTAATAGATTAATTTATTCGCGTATGATTTATGAAAGTGAAAGAGCCACCATTACCTACGATCCCGATGTTCCATGTGTTACTTGGACTCCAAAAGGCTTCCTAAAAGGTGATGAGTTTAAAGAGCCTTTTATGGCAGGGATGGAATTCCTTGAAAAGGAATATAAATCAAATCAACAGATTCAATGGTTGAACGATGCCAGAAATCTTAAAACTGTTGGCCCGGATGATATCAAATGGCTCAACTCCAATGTAAATGATCGGGCCTATAAAATTGGTGTACAACGTGTTGCTTTTGTTCTCCCAGAAAATATATTCGGGAAATGGGCGATCAAAATTTATGTTGATTTTACAAATAAAAGGGCAGATAACAAATTGGACATCAAAGCTTTTAAATCTATGGCTGAGGCTAAAAACTGGCTAAAAGCTGGCACAGGTTCAGATGTGCCATTTATCTAATTTCTTATTTCCTCTCTCTTGTCATTCTTCTAATTTTAACCAAGTTATTCTTTTATTATGGAAGGCAATTTTGAAAAAACAATGGAGGCCTTCAATAAATCTGTTTTAGCTCCGGTAACGGAAGGTGCTTTTTGCAGGAGAATTGTCAATACTATTGCAGATAGAATATGTAACTAGAGCCTGCTGGAAAATACATTTTTAGCCCATTATATGCATGTTATAAGCATAGAATAAGTTTTACGTACAAGGAATTTTTCAATATTGCTTAAACCCGAAATATGCAATAGAAAATCTATTACATATTGAAAATGCTTCAATATAAGTCGTTTCACTTACTTGTTTCGGTTATTCATTCTCACATATTTTTATTGCATTCATGAACTCCCTATGGTCGGTTCACCATAGCGGAGGTATGATTCATCTCTCCAAGCCCTTCTGTTTTTGCATTTTCAACCTTCATAACGAAGCTCTAATACATAATCCGGGCTAAAATTGTTTGCACCTAAAAAGTTGAAAATAAATCCGAAAGTGTTAGCCAGAAAGTAGCAATCTACTTCCTTGCCTTCATTTCGAAGTATGCTAATACGTCTTCATCTTGTCAAGTCTCATCTCACTACTTTCTGACTTTTTCAGCAAGCCATAACTATATTGTTGATGATGCCATTGCTTTATTTTTGCTTGCTATAACCCTTGGAGTCAATCATCCTTGCCAAGGAGTTACGCCATTACATTAAGCGGGTTAATTTAGGAGTAACCTTTACCAATGCTATATATACCTTAGAATTAAGACCTTTCCCAAGTAAACGTCGTTAAATATCCATATGAAAAATTAACAGATGGGCGTTTTTTGCTGGTTTAATTGGTCATAATTGTTTTATCTTTACATTTAAGGTTGTACGAGTGATCAATTCCACTAGATTTATATGATATATAAAGGAAGAGAAGCTACAATAACCTTTGATCCGGAAGTGCCTTGTGTTGTGTGGACTCCAGAGGCTTTTCCCAAAGGTGACAAATTCAGGGATCCTTTTAAGAAAGGCATGGACTTTCTTGAAAAGATATCTAAAACCAATAAAGATACCCAATGGTTAAATGATACCAGGAAATTAAAAATGGTTATTCTCAATGATATTAGATGGCTTAATAAAAATGTAAATGACCGTGCTTATGAAATTGGAACCAAACGGGTCGCGTTTATATTGCCTAAGAATATATATGGAAGAATAGCCGTAAAGTTTTATGTCGATTTTACACAGAAGCGGAAAGATAATAAATTAGATATAAAAGCTTTTTCGTCTATTGATGAAGCTAAAAGATGGCTAAAGGAAGGTACTGGAAAGGGAATATCCATTATTTAGGAGACACAAGGCATTAGTTTTTGCTTTGTTGCATAGACTGGTATTGATTACTGATTGCATTAAACCCTTTTCAATGTTTTTTGTTGTACTAAAATGAAACTGGGAGGAACAATACTGACTTTAATTATGTCTGCCTATATTCTAAGGCCTGTGTTCCCCTATGTCGAATATGCATTGAACAAAGATTACATTGCCAAGGTTCTTTGTGTAAACAAAGATAAGGCAGAGATGAAATGTAACGGTAAATGTCATCTCAATAAACAATTGAAGGAACAAAGCAAAGAGGAAGAAAAACCTGCTGCACCACTTAGGATCCCCGATGAAACTATTCAGCTTTGGCATCATGTAAACAATATTCTGACCAATCAAGAGTTACTTGTTTCTGCTGAGAAACATATTTCATTCTACACATCAAATTATAAATACCTTCCTTTCATATTCATTTTTCACCCACCGGATTAAACGATCTGTTTTGTTGCCAGATTATCAATGACTATAAAATATTTCTTGGAATAATAATTCAAGTGAACCAATATGGTTGTGCTTACTGGTGGCTACATTTATTTTTTTACAAAAAACACTATAAGATTAGATTAACCTATGGTAAGGTGTAGGGTAATAGATATAAACTGTTGCACATAGTGCAATATGTAAATTTGTACCCTTCAATTTGCTTACTTAACAATTGAAAAATGAATTTTAAATACCAAATAATGCTACCGTTGGTAGTATCTGTTGTTGCTTTGTTCTCATGTTCTGACAATAACAATACTGATCCCAAAAAAACCTCAGAACTGGTCTCTATTGGAGAAACTGTCTCAAAAAGCGGAGCTTATTCTGTAGAAATTCTTGCTTCCGACACTTTGTTTGAGGGATACAATAAAATCTATATTGATATAAAAGAAGAAAGTTCTGGCAGCAAAATCAATGAGGCAGCGCTAAAACTGCATCCATTGATGCACATGATGAACAAGGTGCATGCAGCGCCAGTTGAAAATCCAGACCTGCTTGTAAATGAAAAGGGCTATTTCGAGGGTGCCATAGTATTTATTATGCCAAGCAACCCTGATGAAGGATGGTCGCTTTCGGTTGCAATGGATATTGGCGGAGAGATAGATACAGCTAATTTTGATATTCCTCTTGTTAAGAACTTAGAGGAGCCCAAAAAGATAAATATTGTTTCAGCTATCGACAGTGCAGTTTATTTTCTTTCCCTGGTTGAACCAGCAGAACCTACGGTTGGAGTTAATGACTTGGAATTCACTGTGCACTATAAGCAAAATATGATGAATTTTCCACCGGTAGAGGATTTAATAATTGAAATTGAACCAGAGATGCCATCAATGGACCACGGTTCGCCCAATAATGTTAATCCGGTACATGTTTCTGATGGACATTATAAAGGCAAGGTCAATTTTACCATGACAGGTTGGTGGAGAGTGAACATAACTGTCACTAAAGATGGACAGACAATAACTGATGTGGCTTATCTGGATATTACATTCTAGTGTAAAGTTTGAAGATTTTCACAATAACGTTCATGGTGAAACAAAGACTGAGTGAAGCATCCACACAGGTGTTATTTCATTCGCTTTGATGAACATGTAAAATTTTGCACTCAAATATTAGATATAATACTCCCAATTCTATAATACAGGGACTGACAAGCAAATCTAACTGTGAAAACAGAAACAAGAATTGCTGTCAGTCTCCCTTTTATTTCGGCAAACAATGAAAAAGCATTTATTCATTTTATTCATTATATATAGTTCATTGCTCGAGGCACAAGATAGGCCATTTACCATTTTTGATACTTTAAACCTGAAAGAGATTGTTGTTTCGCAGAATGTTTCACTTGATGAAAATGAGATGGCAGACAAATACAGGAACAGCCAGTTGACATCGCTTGATGAAATCAATGCCCGTCTAAGTGGAATGTCCTTGGTCAGCAGGGGGGCTTATGCTTTGGAGCCGGCAATTCATGGCTTTTCAGGCGGACAGGTAAACATTACTATTGATGGCATGAAGATGTTTGGTGCCTGTACAGATAAAATGGATCCAATCACATCTTATATCGAACCAGAAAATTTGGGCAAGCTGACTATCAATTACGGGGCCAACGGCAATCTGTTTGGCAATACGGTTGGTGGCAGTTACGATATGGCACTGGCACAGCCAAAATTTTCAACAACAACCCCTTACTGGGATATGGAATTTGGTGGAGGTTTAGAGTCAGTCTCAGCAGGTAAAACAGTTCAGGCAAAAGTAGGGTTTTCAGGTACCAGGTTTGCCTGGAAAATCAATGGAGTATATAAAGATTATGAGCCATATACCGATGGGGAGGGCAAGCAGGTACCATTTACCCAATATAGCAAACTAAACTTGCATAATGCATTTGTAGTTAAGCTTACAAGTTCATCCATGCTTAAGCTGGATATTTTACTCGACGATGCCTATGACATTGGCTATCCAGCATTGCCTATGGATGTTTCATTGGCGCAGGGGCGAATTTATGCGCTGGAATATAAGGAGTCTGAACTATTCGGTGTGTTTAAGGATTTCAAGCTAAAAGCCTATGCCAACGCAGTGTACCATCTGATGGATGACTCCCAGCGTGACAGTTTGTTTTTAATCGATAACAAGCATACGAATCTAACAGATTCGGTATACATGAAAATGGACATGCCTGGCTGGAGCAATACTTATGGAGCCTTTATGCAGGGTAAATTGTTTTTAGGGAGCAAGCATAACATATCCGTCAAACTGGAGTCCTTTTTGAACAAGGCAAGGGCAGAGATGACTATGTTTATGAATAACCTTTCATATCCGGGTGAACCACCTATGTATGTCGAAACCTGGCCGGATAATAGGAGACAGGTAACAGGAATATATATTGAGGACAAAGTTTCCCTGGGTCCAGGCTGGCAATTGGGCATTAATTCACGCCTGGATTATAGCCAATCCCAGATTTCTTCAGATTTTGGACAATTACAATTTTCTATTTTAGGCTACGATATCGACCAGGCCTATGGAGAAATCACAAAATCATTTAACCTAAATACAGCTTTTGATCTGGGTAAAAAGGTGATATTGCTCGGAGGAGTCGGTTATGGAGAACGACTGCCTACTTTATCTGAGCAGTTTGGCTTTTATTTGTTCAATGCCCACGATGGGTATGATTATTTAGGAAATCCTGAAATCCAAAAGGAGAAATCATTCAATAGCTGGTTCAAGATAGAATATGCTTCTACTACACTAAAACTTAATGCTGACATATATGCGTACAAAATTCGTGACTATGTATTAGGCGTAGTTGACACAAACCTTCAGGCACTGAATTTATATGCTAAAGGCATTAAGCAGTATACAAATTTGGATTATGCCCAGGTTTATGCAGCAAATTTACAGGCTGTATGGAATCCGCTTCAGCATATTGAAACAGTTTACCTGATCAAATATAATTATGGAGAGTCAGGTTTGGGGAGACCTTTACCTTTAATTGCTCCTTTGAAAAATATACTTTCCGTTGCCTATAAAAAGGAAAATTATTTTGTGCTGGCTGAGGCAGAAGCATCCGCACAACAGAATAGGATCGATTTGAATTATGGAGAACAAGCAACACCTGGATATACAATTTTAAATATAAGAGGAGGCTATAGTTTTAAGGGGTCAAAGATTGAAACCAGATTAAGTGCAGGAGTTGAAAATCTATTTAACAAAGTCTATTCAGAACATTTGGATTGGGGGAACTATTATAGGCCTGGCAGGAGTTTTTATGTGCATCTCAAGTTTGTATTGTGATTGGATGAATTAAATAGGTCTTGCTGAAAAAGTCAGAAAGTAGTGAGATGCGACTTGACAAAATGAAGACATGTAAGCATACTTCGAATTCAGGCAAGGAAGTAGATTGCTGCTTTCTGTCTAACATTTTCGGATTTATTTTTAACTTTTAAGGTGCATACAATTTTAAGCAATATTGAGAAATTCTTTGCACGTAAAACTCATTCTATCGATATAACATGCAGATAATGTGCTAAAAGTGTGTTTTTCAACAAGCCCTAAATATCTTAGATACTTTCAATCCCAAACCACCTTAAAACTCTCAATGCCCTAAGGGTATTCCACCTACTGGGCTTTCCTGCTATTTCCATTTCGAAATGTTGTTTTCCGGGATGCTTGGCCTGTAAGTACCATTTTCCGTCAATCTTCCTTTTAGAAACAAGGATTTGCAGAGCGCTTTGCATGCGCTGATCGAAAGGCCTGCCAGCATGCCTGAAATAATCCAAAGCCCTTAATATGTCATAGCGCCACCTGCTGGGATAAGTGAGCCGGGTAAATCTTTGATCAATAACTTCACCTGTTTTGTCTGATTTGAACAAATGATGATGCAATAGAAATTCCTGGCTGGTTTTTTCACATTCCAACAGTTCATCAAGACGGTAGGTATAACCGTTTAGATAATACTCCCGGATGCCTTCTGTTGAGGAAAGGGTTGTATGCATTGAGCTATGCCTGGCACCTGAACGGTTCAGCCGGCAATTAAAGCCACCATCTGGCATTTTCTGTGACAAGATAAAATCAACAACCGAATGCATCAGTTCTTCATCAACCCCAAAATAGGAGCCATAATTAAGGGCCATGCCATTGATGCATACATCGCTTTGGTTTATGGTCCCACTTGGATTTATTCCTCCATCAATACCCTTTTCTTTTGTAAAGATCAGTTGGAGTGTTTCTGTTATCTCAGGTACATTCCTTGAGATACATAAGTTTCGAAGATCCAGCAGTGTATAATGCGATGAAGTCCATTTGGGCTGGTAAAACGACAAGCCCCAATGCCTGTTTTTGTTCCTTTTATCCAAATAAGACTTTCCCCATCCCTTTGACCTTATACTTTTTTGTAGGGCTTTATCGTCCACACTCAAAATATCCCGACGGGTCTGGTATTGGATTGAAACGTCACCATCCAATAGCCAGTTTATTGTTTCTTGAATTGGCATTTGGCAACAAGTTTTCAATAAAGATAAAGAATTTATTATGGATAAAAATTTACCTCAACCTTCTTAATCCAATAAGGTGTCGGAGTAGGTGAGAACCTATATACAAGCCTTAACGATAGCTCCAGTTTCAAGCTTTATAAATTCATTGGCATATCCCAACTTAGTGAGCGAGGAAAGTACTTCTTCTAATGAATATTTATTAAAAATGTTTTCTTTAGTGAAAGGATGTTTATCCAGTTCTTCTTTATCTGACATATAAATACAAAACATACCTCCAGGCTTTAACATCGATTTAATCTTCATAAACGGTTCTGCCAGGTCCTGCCAAAAATATATCACATTGATGCAAAATATTTTGTCATACTTTTTTGGTATATCACCTTTAATAAAATCTCCAAAGTAGAGGTTAATAAATCCTTGGTTGATTTTCGGTAAAAACTTTCTATATGCTTTATTGTACATAAGCTTTGAAAAGTCAATGCCATCTACAAGAATTGGGTCATGGTTTTCTGTGATGTATTGAATACCCAATCCATGACCAAACCCTATTTCAAGGACCTTGTCGCCAGGTTCCAATTCTATATTCTCAAAGAGTTTTTTGTAAGCTATTGCATTCCCCTTTTCCATTATACGAGAGATGAACATTCCTAATATCCCGCTGGGTTTTTTAAACTGATTTCCAATTATACTGTACATACACTTACGATTTATGCTTGTTTGATCAATTTGCTTTTTCTTTATATCCATCCGGAAATCCAAATGCATAAACAATCTCAATCTTATCAGATCGCGATATACTTCCAGGATTAAGCCCTGGAAGGTTTTCGGGTATTTCCACACCGAGCTTATTAAAGTAGTCCACCCAATCAGGGAAAAATTCTTCCTCACCCGGAGCCTTGTAGGTCATTGGATTTAACTTAAAAAAGTTACTGTCATTACTTGCCATGGCAAATCCAAAATAAAGAAGCTCAGAGCAGTAGTATGCCTGGTTTGACAAGTCAAAAACGGTATCGTATGGACTGCCCAGGTATTGTTTCATATCAGAAATTGCATCAGGCAAGAGTTTTCTGAACTCCCTCTTCAATCTGCCAACTAAAACTTTAGGATTGCCTTCTTCATCCATACTCCGATCAAGAAAGCTGTCAATACTTGTGCAACCCACTCCTTGCGAAATGGCCTCGAGTACAACCAGTCCCGAATCTGTATCTATGATTATGGCTACATGCGAAAATTTCGCACCATCAATTCCTTGTGTCACTTGCTCTATAGCATCGCATAGAGGACCACAGTCAATATCCTGAAACAGAATATCGCCCACCTCAAATTCAAATCTACCAGGTAGCGTACAAGAGGCAAAAAGCAAGAAAATTAGTATGGTTCGTAGCACCTTAATATTTTTTAAGCAAACTTAGACCAAAATGGGGTTTTTAGCCAGTTTCTTTTGACAATAGGTGTGAAAAATCTGTTAAATGTCGGGTTGTAGATTTACAAACTGTTATTGTGCCGCATTATTAATCAGCAAGAATTTTCCTAAGAATTGGATTGATTTGTTCAGGCATTGTCAATACCATCATATGGGATCCCTGGTCAACCGTATAATCTGCCTGTACATTTTTAATAGGTATTGTTCTGTCAGAGGTTCCATGGATATGAACAATATCAGCGTTATACGTTTCTCTTGTCCAGTTAATAATCATATCGACGCTTCTTTTCATATACACAGGATGCTTTTTTTTAAGCATATCCCTGCAGGTTTCCTTTTCTTGTTTTCTGTCTTTTTCAACAATAGGGGCGAAAACTCTCGCGCCTCCTTTTAAAATACTCTTAGGAACAATTTTATTAAGCGGTATTTTTTTCTGGAAGTTATACCTGCCTGGTAATTCATGAAAGGTTTTTGCACTTGAAATGATGATTACTTTTTCTGGTTGAAGTACATCTGCCAGTTCGGTGCAAATCATACCCCCAAGTGATACACCAATTAGTATAAATTTATTGTTAGTGTCAATTTGTTCTACAAAGCGACTGGCAAATTTTTGCATGGTTTCTTTTTTCTCTGGAATTGGATATTCGATATATTGAATGGTGTAAGAAGAATCAAATTCAAGGTTTTTAAAAAGGCGAAAATCTGCACCCTGGCCAGGAAAAAGGTAAATATTGGTATTTTGTGACTGGATATTTTGCATGAGGGTTTGTACAAGAATAAATAGTAAAAATATGAATTTGATCCTTTTCAACTTTCTAACTTTTATTCAAAAATAATGAATTACCTATATTCAGCAAGCCTTCGGATGGTGCAAAAAGAATAGGCTGCCCATTTCTGAACAGCCTTTCTACCTAAATCCAACCAAATCCTACATCAAAATCTTTATATCGAAATGTTTTGTGTCAATTCTATTATATAAATATACGCTGATTAAGGGCTCAAGTTGCAGGTAATTTCCTCAATAATTAAGTGTTTTTAACCCAATTTTATTTGGGTGTTTCCCGCAATTTTTACACCGATATTGAAGAATTCCTTGCACGTAAAACTCAATCTATCCAAATAACATGCAGATAATGCGCTAAAAGTGTGTTTTTCAGGAGGCTCTATTTAAGAATACAACAGAATGTTATTGGTGGAATAATAAAACCGGGCCTATCCTGAAAGTTTATGGAAATAGACCATGGAAAATACAAATCAATATTTATAGTGCCACTCGAAGAAGAAAAGCTGATTGAAAATCAGAAGGCAATCAATCACCAAATTGATGTCATTTGATTTTTAAAACCTTAGCCTGAACTGTACCCTTATATTTTGGTCTTTAACTAATTCATTGCGCAAGTAGTTGCTATAACCATACCTCAGCCATAGTGTAAATTTTTGGTTGAGGTTATAGCGTATCATCAGGTTGAATTTTTGGCCTGTTCCATAATATGCTGGCATGGAGTAGGCATACAAAACATCATGCTCATACGCATATATGCGCGAGTAGTAGTCTTTAACATCAAACCAGGCATACCTTACAAGCAGGGCAATATTGTCCTTAAACTGATACCGGGCATCCTGATAAATCAGATAACCAGGATTGTATTTTATTCCGGTATACCCACTTTGGCTCCATTCAAACCTGTTGGCCATGGTGAGCTTCTCGCTGAGCTTGTATTGCAGGTGTATTCTGAATGATTCCCGCTCAAAAGGGTGCAGTATTTTGTTGGTTTGCTCTTCGGAAAAAAGGTTTTTCTCTTTGGTTTTTCGTTTATACCGTATCACCAGCTTAAAATCATAAGATGGTGAAAAAGTAAGCTGGGCCATATAGTCTACGCCGTGTAATGGTCCATTGGCATTATAGCTTAGCCAGGGGAATGAAAATACATCGGTATAGGCTGAGAGATTTATTTTCCAGTTGGTTATCCAGTTAAAACCCAGAAAGGTTCCATACTCATTGTTCATGTTGCTGTTTTCTGAGAAAACTGCTGAGTAGGGTGAGTTGTACTGTGGAGGCAGGTTACGGTGAAGTGCTGTTGCACTGAAATTCTCACTGATTAACAAGTTGATTCCATTGATACTGGCAAAGGACTTTCCATTGTGGGCTGTTTCGCCAAAAAACTGCATCCTTTTCAGCATAAACTTATAATCAAAAGAAGCTCCCAAGAATTGGTTTCCTGTAAAATTATAGTGCTGATATATTTTTTCGGAGGGCAATAGTGGAAAGGCATACTGAATTGCCAGCAGGTTTAGTCCCAAGACAACCCTGGAAGTGTTGCAGCCAATTCTTGAGCCAATGGTTGTTTCATTTAACGCATTTTTTCTTAACAACTCCAGGGAGTCGCTATGATATCCGGTAGTATAGATTGTTTGGGCACCATACAAATTTTCAAGTGAATCCAATGAGGCATCCTGAGTTTTGTTAGATGCAAATACCTGAATAGAAACAGGCCCAAAACCTGAGGTTAGGGCAACTCCCCTAAAAAAGTTGAATTCGTTTTTCGAAGTGTTGGGATGCATGCCCTGACCACGTTTTTGCATGGCAAGAATTTCGACAGATTTTCCCGGACTAAAACCATTCCAGGTTAACAGTCCCTGTCCCGATTTTACCCGGTAATCCCCAATAATGACAGAAGGGATGGCTTTGTTTATTTTGAATGCCAGATGAGCTGAATAAAAATCAAATCCTTTTCGTTTTGGCCCAAAACTGATTTTCTCGCCAACATCGTTTTCTGCTATGATGCCAAACTTGATTTTATTCCGATAGTTGACCAGAAAACGATAATACATGCTGAAGGGCATACCTGAGTTTTGTTTATCCAGCGGTGATGAATAGCTGCTTCTGCCTATCAGTTCATACATGCTTTTTTCAATGATCTTTTTTAACTGTAAAGTATCAACACATCTTTTTTCACCAATAACAATAAATGGACGGATAAGGTCAACCGTTTTGTTTGTAAATCCAAAGAGATAAGTCAATTCGGCATAGCTTACAATTTCACCGGCTTTTTTCCGGTAATCGATCAGCGATTTAATCTGAAAATCATTCAATAGCCAAAGTTTTTGCAATTCGTTTTCTGTCGCAGTATTTATATTGACCGGATTTTGATAGAAACCCTGAAGATCCTCGATAATCGATTCAGCATCAATGTCAGGGTTTTCGTCATTGGCAATTCCTTCAATACTGTTTTCTATGTATGACTGCAATTCAGCATTGCTTTCCTGAGAAAACAGTGTTGTGTTGAAAATGAAACAAAGGTATATGAGAACCGACTTTTTCAAACTCTATTTTTCCCTATAATAATATGACAAGTAATGTATGTAGAATATCCCAGTACCGGATGAAAAGCAAAAGCTATATCTGTCTGCAGGATATCCAAACCATATCCAATTCCAAAGGTATATTTGCTTGTTTCTTTCGTAGATGCACCAAGTCTTATGTTGAGCTTCTCCATAAGTATAATTTCGGTTCCAAGGCCTAAGGTAGTTGCCTGGTTTTGATAGATCTCAGCCTGAGCTGTAATCAAAAATTGTTTTTCGGTCCAGGCTGCCCCGGTAATAAAACCCTGTTTTAATTCTTTATATTCATATAGGAAATATCTCGCACCAGTAAGGTTGACAACAAGTGCGCCAATTGACAGATGCTCGGTCGGGGATATTAAAATGCCCAGGTCTCCGGTTACAGCCTTTGGCTTTTCGTACTCAGAAGAGATATCTGTTTGGAAATAGTTGAAGCGAAGTCCTCCACTAATTTTATTCCCCAACGATTTAGAGTAACTCAAGGAATATTTCTGTTCATTATAATAGGAAGAGCCAAAATAAACGATATTTACTCCAAATGCACCAAGTTTTCCGGGATAGGCAATTGCGGCCGATGCTGTATTTAGTTCTTGGACCATAAAGTTATTTTGATAACTAAATCCCAGATGAATATCAGACATTAAAGACATTGTAGAAGGATTGGTACAAAGGGGGGAAGCAGTTGTAGTGGCAACACCCACATTGGCCATTCCGGCAGATTGGGCATCAGGGATGAATAAAGTTTGAGAATGCAATCCCTGTTGGTTTGAACATACAATTATAAACAATTGTATCGTGCGTAGGTAGAAGACACGCATTGAAAATATGGTTTGGTTTATAATAATTATTGGATACGTTACTTAACGGTACGAATATAATAAAAACCAGGTTGATTTGGAAAATTATCGGATAAAAGAGCCCTATCAAGGGTAAAACCATGACAGGGCTAGAGGTGCTAGTTCGTTTTATACTCGTACTTTACCTCTTTAAGGTCTTCGTTTGCTTGAACTATTTTGGTTTTCAGGCTGCTTTTAAATTCGGCAAGTTTTGCAGACAGGCCTTTGTCGGCAGTAGCCATAATTTGTGCAGCAAGAATAGCGGCATTCTGTGCTCCATCAATACCAACAGTTGCAACAGGAATTCCTGGAGGCATTTGAACGATGGCAAGCAGTGCATCCATCCCATCAAGACTTGCTTTAATTGGCACCCCGATTACCGGAATTTTTACCATAGAGGCAATAACACCTGGCAAGTGTGCAGCCATTCCGGCAGCAGCTATAATAACTTGTATGCCCCTGTTTTCAGCATTCTTGGCAAAGGATTCAACTTCGGCAGGTGTACGGTGGGCAGATAGCGCGTTAATTTCAAAAGGAATCTGCATATCGTTTAGAAAGTCTGCAGCTTTTTTCATTACAGGAAGGTCTGAAGTGCTTCCCATTATTATACTCACTTTTGGGTCCATATAGGTTATTTTGATTTATAGTTACTTGTTATTGCGCAGCAAAGATAATTCTTCATAAATAAACTAGCAGCATGTAAAAAGGTTTTATAATACAGATGCAAGATATTATGTTTGTAGCTCAAGAGTTATTTGGAAAGTCTCCAGTGAGCAATCTGCACCTGACACAATTGCAGCTGATACTGACGTAGTTTCAACTGGCGATGGTTCATGTGTATCAGACAGTCGTGCATTCGTATCTGACGGTTGTGCAACTCTCAAAATTTATTGTTGTTGTTGCAGGTTATACTTTAATACTCCACTGCAAAATATCCTTTGTCCAGTAGTAACTTTTGATATTCTTCAGGTAATTCTTTTCTCCACCCAATTAAATACTTTGAAAAGTCACTTATTGTCAGGCTATTTAAATTTCTATGTGCAAAAGCCATAATCTCATTGGGGAACATCTCCATGAGTTTGTCCTTCTTCTTTTGGACTTTCTTTTTAGTGTCAAATGGAGTCAAATACAAATCATATGCTCCAAAAACATGCAAGAACTCATGTGCAATCACAGAAGGATTTTTAAAGCTTACTATTGAAAACTCAACATTATTATCATCAGATATATCCAATGTTAAGGAAATCTCATCCTTATAATAATTGTTCACAAAATACATAAGAACCACCTTGTCGGTGCGGTGAATATCCCTTAGTCGCGCTATTAAACGTTCACGGGTTTTAAGGTTATTTTTGATGTTTGTAACATTGCTGGTATCTTTAGGTAACGACTTACCAGCCTCGGCTGCTATTTTATCTGCCCATCGATACAAGTCCCGTATACCAGACCATAAAGGTTTTTTATATACTGTTGATGATAACGTCTTTTTTGTGAAATCATTTTTAATTGGAATCCTACCTGTTTTGGTTTGATGATAATCTAATGTAATATCAAGAAAAATACTGTCTTGATCAGCCTTATCCTCAATCCAGTTTATGGCATTTTGAATGGAGTCCAATGTAGATTCTATATCATATTTACTCCATGGATTTGTATATTTTGAATCGACAAAGATTGCATAAAGCACAACTTTTCCTGTAAGTGTTTTGCATACATTATTATTAACAGATGGAAACCCAACACGCTTTAAACTGCTTGGGGTATAACATGAATTTAGTGTGAAAACCAAAAAAAGAACAGCTACAATTCTAAAATATTTTGACATAGTGAAAAATTTGGGAACAAACCTCAATATTTGTGCCATTAGGGTTGGTTAAAAATCTGTTGTGCTGTTCGAAGCACAAATTTCTATATCTGTAACACCGTTGAATAATCTTTTTTAGTTAAAAAAATAGATTCTTCTACTGCTTATTACAGTTTAATATTATAGACAATACTGAAATGCATTGTCAAAAACTTGTTTAGAAAGTGTCCACATCCGGTTTGTTTTGTGTCCTAAAGTATGTGTTTTTAGCCTGAGGTTTGGGAAGGGGCAGGGTGTGCAAATGTTTCAAATAAAAGAGCGTAATGAACCAAAACTACGTTCAGTATTTTAACCCAGAATATGCATTAGAAAATCTATTACATATTGAAATTGCTTCAATATAAGTCGTTTCACTTACTTGTTTCGAATATTCATACTCAATTATTTTTATTGCATTCATGAACTCCCTATGGTCGGTTCACCATAGCGATGCTATGAT
>JBNKPU010000212.1:0-35267 GCA_050295515.1 Bacteroidales bacterium
TGGAGGAGAAATACCTGCAGAACTATTTGAACTGCCTTCATTAACAAAAGCATACCTACACCAAAGTAATTTTACAGGTACTGTTCCTTCAACAGTTAGTGGAGCAACAGGACTAGTACGTTTATACCTGCAGGAAAATAAATTGGAAGGACCCCTACCATTTGTTGACCTGCCAGACGGTCAGGCAAAAGTTCAACTGACTGGTAACTTCTTTACTTTTGATGATGTAAAACAATACCATGATTCTGCTACAACCTTTGCCGCTTTTACAGATGATTACCAACTTGCAAAGGAAGTCGTTAATGTGGTAGTTGAACCAGGAGTTGATACTACATTGACTGGGACAGTAACTGGTGGAGAATCCTATGCTTGGTTAAAAGACGATGCAACAAATCCAATTGGAACCTCAGAAACATTTGTAGTTGGTTCAGTTGGTTGGGATGAAGAAGGAACATATACTTGTAAAGCACAATCTTCGAAGGTTACAAATTTTGATATCCGCACTATTTATGAATTGAGCCTGAACTATACGGGACGTGAACGTGATTCACTGGCCCTTGCAGCTATTTACGAAGCTGGTGATGGTGCTAATTGGACAAATACTTCCACTTGGTTGACTGACAGTATAGATAAGTGGGAAGGTGTTGTAGTTACAGGAGGCAGGGTAACTGAATTGTATTTTAACCAAGTCAATTTTGGTGGCAATGGTGGTACACTTTCTCCAATGATTGGTCAACTGACTGAACTCACAAGGTTCGAAATTCAGGATGCACCAAACCTTTCCGGATCAATACCCGCTGAACTTTGGAATTGTACAAAAATAGGCCGTTTGCAGTTAAAATTCACTGGCTTGACCGGTGGTATTCCTGCAGGTATCGAAAGCATGGTAAATGCATATGAGTTAAACTTCCAACAGTCCTATCTTGGAGGTGAAATACCTGCAGAACTATTTGAACTGCCTTCATTAACAAAAGCATACCTACACCAAAGTAATTTTACTGGTACAGTGCCTTCAACAGTTACTGGAGCAACCGGACTAGTACGTTTATACCTGCAGGAAAATAAATTGGAAGGACCCCTACCATTTGTTGACCTGCCAGACGGTCAGGCAAAAGTTCAACTGACTGGTAACTTCTTTACTTTTGATGATGTAATACAATACCATGATTCTGCTACAACCTTTGCCGCTTTTACAGACGATTATCAATTAGCTCAAGAGGATCAACATTTCACTTTGGATGAAGGTGATTCAGTAGCATTTGAATTTTATGTAAAAGATGGAGAATCGTATGCATGGTTCTATAGCTCAGACCCATCACCTGTTTCATCGGATACCATCTATACGATATCTTCAGTAGTGCCTACCGATACTGGAGCATATGTTTGCAAGGTTCAAAGTAGTCTTGTTTCTAATTTCGACATCAGGGCTATATTTATTATTGATACAGTAAATGCTGAAATCGTTCCTGATTCTCCACAACTGCAGTCTGCTGCTTCAAGTGAAGATGGCACAACAGTTTCATTAACTTTTGATCTTGATATTGCCGATCCTTCAGCAGAAGCTGCCAATTTTGCTTTTACTGAAGGTGGAACTGCAATCACAGTTTCATCTGTCAGCCTTGACGCTACTGATTCAAAAGTAGTTGTTCTTACATTAGAAACAGCTATCAACAGTAGTTCAGCAGCACTTCAAGTTTCTTATACTCCTGGAAACCTACAAAGCTCAGAAGGTGGTATGGTTGAAGCTTTCGGTCCAACCGATGTGACAAACAATTATGTTACAGGAGTGAATGAAAACATAGCTTCGACTATTAAGGTATATCCTAATCCATTTACCGATTATATCACAATTTCCAGTTCATCAGATATTAATTCTGTAAGTATTATGGATATTACAGGCAAAATTGTATGGAGCCAGACTAACCTAAGTGGAACTACCCTGTCGCTATCAATACAGGATATTAACAGCGGAATATATTTCATGTCTGTTGAATCTCAAGATTCAAACTTTATTCAAAAAATTACTAAAAAGTAATTTCCCTTTTGAAAAGAGATGCTGCGTTTCAGCATCTCTTTTCTTTTATTACAATAAGTTCTTTTCATCTATAGTAATTTTCAATGTCCATCCTCTAATAAACTTAAGCATGAAAAACATTAAAATTTATTTATTACTAGTAATCGGTTTGTTTTTTTTTAAATGCCAAGAAGAAGAACTTTCAGATATAAAAAGAGATATTAATGATCTCCAATCACCCGCTAAATCCTTAAAATCGGCCTCATCAACTGGAGAATTTTCAGTCCTAACGTATAATGTTGCCGGATTACCTCAGTTTTTATCAAGCGCAACCAATAGGGATATTTATACTCCAATTATTGGTGAGTTGGCAAATGCCTTTGACATTGTTAATGTACAGGAGGACTTTAATTATCATGCAGCACTATATAGTACAGATCAGCATCCATATCGTACGTCAACAAGTGGTGGCGTGCCATTTGGCGATGGTTTAAATTCGATGTCAAATTTTCCCTTTACTGATTTTACCCGCGTAAAATGGGACAACTGTAATGGCACAGATTGCCTTACACCAAAAGGGTTCACATATATGAGAATCAGGCTTGACGAAGGTGTGTATATCGACTTTTATAATGCCCACCCCAATGCAGGAGACACTGATGCCGACTTGTCAGCCCGAAGAGCAAACATTACTCAATTATCACATTTTATAGCCAACAACTCTCAGGGCAATGCCGTGATCGTTATGGGTGATATGAACTGCAGATACACAAGAACCGGTGACAATATCCGGGAGCTTATCACCAACAACGGCTTAACAGATGTCTGGATCCAGGTTGAGCGCAATGGCGACTATCCGGTTCAGGGAGACAATGCTCTTGCTTGCAACTGGCCATACTTCAACGATGTTACTTGTGAAGTAGTTGATAAAATATTCTATAGAAGCAGTCAGTACATTAATTTAAACCCTACTTCATACCAGCTTGATGATCCAGACTGGGTATCTCCTGATGGTACTGAACCACTTTCTGACCACTATCCATTAATTGCAAATTTTGATTATTCTATAAGTTCAGATTATATATTGTCAGAGCTGTTTGGTGGTCCACACGGAACTCCTTTCTCCGATCTTGATAACCTTTCGGCAAGTTCAACACCTATTGGATTTACCATGAGAGCCGGAAGCCGGGTAGATAATGTTGGAGTAGCATTCTCTGATGGAAGTGCATACTATCAACTAAAGAACAAAGCTACAGGTTTGCTGCTTGATGGCATGGGAAGAACAGCCAATGGATCTACTATTGGTCAATATGCCAATACTACCCATCCGAATGCTCAATGGTTTCTCAAGGATGTAGGTTCAGGCTACTTTCAATTGCTTAATCGAGGAACAGGATTGGTTGCCGACGGATTCGGAAGAACAGCCAATGGATCAGACTGTGCACAATATGCCAGCAATACTACTCATCCAAATTCTTATTGGGCACTGCAGCCATACAACGGACTCTATTATAGAATACAAAACCAGGGTACAGACCTATTCCTTGACGGTTTGGGCTATACCAATAATGGTGCTGCATGTGGTCAATGGGCCAATACTACCAGTTCCAATGCTCAATGGCAATTGCTGAGTGCTTCAACTGGCACAGTGCTTTCACACGGTGGATCTGGTGGAACAGAATATAGCCTAATATTAATTCCTGGTGAATACGTAAACTATGTAAAAATGTGTTCCGGTCAGGTTGACGGACACACCAGAATCTTTTACATTGAAATGAAGACTAACACAGGAAGATTATTGTCATGTGGTAGTCAAACTTCAGATACCAAGGAATTTAATATACCATCTGGTTGGAAATTAGCCGGATTCTATGGTAACGCAGCCGATGAAGTAGATAAACTTGGATTGATCTATACTAAATTATAGATACTTATTCCTTATAAAAAGTTATAAAACAGATTAAGCTGGATGAATAATATCCACCTGTTTAAATGGGTATTATAAATCCAGCTGTTATCTTAGCTAAAGGGTATTAAAACAAAATTGAAGATTATAAATACAATCAAATCAAAACGAAATAAAAAGTATAAAGTAAAATTTTTAACAGAGAGAAATCTATGAGGAAGTTTTTATTGTTGTTGATCAGATGAGGAAAGGTTTTTCACTGCGTTTTTACGATTAATATGGAGAGAATGGATTTTAAAGACTTATGAGTGATGGAACTCTGGACCTGAGGTCGATAAGTTGGGTGTTGTATTAAACAAAATATATCAATTATAGTCAAAGATGAAAGTATTTGTTAGGTTTTCATGGATTTCTTCGTTTCTTTTTTTAATAACCTTAACAGGATGTAATGTTCCATCTGCTTCTAAAGAATCACGAACTGGTGAAAACGTACACATTATTGAATCACCAAAAGTTTCGTACCCACTACCGGTGGTTGATTACATTAATAATAATAGCGATGAGATAAAGAAAAGAAGTATTAATGATAATCCGATTGCTTATATTTTAAGGGGAATAGATGATATATGGAATGGAACTACCGATACCTATAAAAGTGCTGCATCAGCAAATGGTCCTGGAAAAGATAATCGCATAATAGATAATCCGATTATTGATTCAGTAGTTTGGAGAGAAAATATTCAATATGTTATAAATGTTACGCACAACAGAACAAATGAAGAAGCAATATCAGCTTTTCTGGACGAAAACAGGGCTAAATATTATAGCGTTATTGACGGTTTTGGACCGTTAACCGAGGATTATGTCAAATATTCGGGGGCTTATGTTGATTTGCCCCAGGTTACATGCAAACAGGTTCTGGAAAATGCTCATTATCAATGTGCATTTAACGACAATCCAATATTTGCAGGGGACGAAAACAGTACTTTAGGAGCAGTTGTTCGACTTGCACGTGATTTTAGAAATATAAATTCCAGTTCAAATGGAGTAAAATATATGTATTCAACTCCAAGGCCCTGGAGAATGAATGATGATGGTGTCGTCAATTTCTTAGGAACTACCTACGATACTATAACTAAAAAACCCACCTATAGTTGCATTAATCATACTGGTGAGGAAACACTCAAGATTTTTGACCTATATGAAAGCAGTGTAAAAATAGTTCCCGGATTAATTTGCTCAAGAAAAGATCACAAAATAATATATGACGACAACAATCCTTCTCCTCAGGATTTATATACAAATACAACAGAAAACAGAAGAACAGATAATGCTTATCCGAGCGGACATACTAATGCAGGTTTTCTATCTGCATTAGCTTATGCTTATGCTTTTCCTGAAAGATTTAGCGAGTTGGTTTACAGAGGATCACAATTGGGTGAAAGTCGCATTGTTGCAGGAATGCACTCGCCTGTTGATGTGATTGGGGGAAAGATTATGGCTCTTTCAATAGCATGTTCAGCATTGAATGATCCTGATATTTCCTTAGATGCAGAGAAGGCAGTCGCAACACTATATGATTTTTTTAATGCAAAGGCTGATAGTGCTAACTTAAGCTTGGATGAGTATGCCCATTCAAAAGTTGATAATCCTGTCGGTTATATCAATGGAGATAAGGTCAACATTGAGGTATTTAATAACAATTACTACGATGACAGGGAAAAGATCAAAGAAACATACCGTTTTAGATTAACTTATGGTTTCACTCAGGATTCAACAAAAGCCGGTCAGCCACCAATTGTTCCTAAAGGTGCGGAGGCAATATTAAAATCGCGGTTTCCATATTTAACCGATAATCAACGAAGAACGGTAATTTATACCACCGAAATTCCTTCGGGATATAAAATAACTGATAAAACAAATGGTTGGGGAAGAATTGATTTGCTTTCGGCGGCAGATGGATATGGCTCTTTTATTGGCAATGTAAGTGTAAATATGGATGCATCGCTTGGCAGGTTTAATGCACTGGATTCATGGCGAAATGATATTGATGGGGATGGATGTTTAATAAAACGAGGAACGGGAAAATTAATTTTAACCGGCAATAACTCTTATAACGGGGGAACACAAATCGATAATGGTACACTTGCAACTTCTTCAACCAGTGCATTAGGTAGTGGTAATGTTACATTGGCCGGGAAAGGTACACTTGAAATTATGAATCCCTTACATATACAAGGAGAACTTAAACTGGCAGACGGAACTGTTTTGGTCCATGTTAATTCAAACAATGTTGCGCAAATTACTGTCGATGACACAACTGAAATAGAAAATAGTACACTGGTTGTTACTTTTAATGAAAACTTACAAGTGAAATCGGGAGATCAGTTTGCTATTATTCAGGCTGATAATATATCGGGTAGTTTTACGAACTTTACTACCAGCAATATTAACATAACTACAAAAGTAATTAGCAATACACTATACATAGTTGTAGAATAGTAAAAAGGGATGAGATAGCTTTATGAAAAAATTCAATTTAGTTACAGTTTTTTGTGTGTTATTTGCAACTATTAGTGTTGCACAATCGCAACAATTCACAAAACCATATTTCGATAAACTTGACAATACACACGATGTAATCAGCCTCCCTCAATGGGGCCCTTACTCAAAAAAATATGCCGGAATTTCACATATTCCTGAAGTGAGCAAAGGCCTGCGTTTCGATGTTACTGCTATGCCAGGATATTACCGTAACCGCGTGCTGGTTCCCAATGTGCTTTTTGAATCGAGTTATTACCCTTGGGACATTAACAAAGACCTTACAAAAATTACCTATCGGTATGAATTGGAATGGAAAGATAAAGTATTTGTTGATGTTACCTATTCCGTCCTTGATTCGACGACTGTGTTGGTTGACATGCATTGTGTTAACAATACTCCACTTTACCAGGAATTGCAACTGAATTTGGCAGCTTTTATTAATTACCCCGAAAATTATGCAAATGTTAAAGCCAAGTATCCGCAGTCTACCCGGTATTTTGATGCATTGGAATATGCTGATTTGAAATTTGCAGCACCGCGACCATCTGATAATTTGGTATATAATGGTTGGTTTAGAGGCGAAGACCGCAATTCAGATTACCTTAAAGGAAGAGCAATTGCACAGAATTTTGGAAATGAAAAAGGCGATTGGGTAAGCTATAAAATACCTTCGGACATAGCAACAAAAGGTGGTAAAATAACCCTGCGTTACCGAATTAAGGGAAGCGAATCCAATAAACTGAAAATTTCAGGTTTGGTGAATACAGAAGTCTCATTGCAAGCTACCAATAGTTTTCAATTACTTGAAATCCCCTTTACCACAAATACGAATGTTGCCAGTTTAAAATTTGAAACCTTAGGAAATGGAGCTTTGGAACTTGATGGTTTTTTTATTGGTCCAGAAGCCGATGCTATTTCCATTGAACCACAGAAGCAAAACTTTACCCCTGAATTTGAAAAAGATGTAGAAGGAGAAACAATTGTAATGCATTATCCTGATGTTGAAAATTACTATGGCATTGCATGGGATTTTAAGGACTGTATGGTGCGTGAAATTCTTGATTCAGAACTGGATGTTATCTTTAAAAAGTATGTGCACGAACACAATTATCTTATTTTTCCAGGCGACGAAAAAGGACATTATTTAAATGTATTTATGCGCCCTGTTGAATTAAAACCCAATAGCGACCGGAACGTTTATGGAATTATTTGTACGGGAAGCAAACAAGAGGTACAGCAATTGTTAAGTGGGTTTCATAAGGATGAAAAACAGTTTATCGCCGGTGAAAAACCTTCCGATAAAGTCTTTGAAAAAAATTTGCCCCAAGGGAAGTCTTATACATTTAGTCAAAATATGATGCGCACTGCTCTGCAATCAAATATTGTATATCCGATTTACACCCAGGGCGAGTACATAAGGCATTTTACACCCGGTAAGTGGTGGAACAGTTTATATACGTGGGATGCAGGATTTATTTCTTTGGGACTGTCTGAAATTGATATCGACAAATCCATTCAATTTTTAAATACTTACACCACTCCCGTAGGAAGCCAGTCTGCCTTTATCCATCATGGGTCACCGGTTCCGGTACAGATGTATGCCTTTTTAGAATTATGGAACAAAACCCAAAGTAAGGAAATGCTAAATTACTTTTATCCACGGTTAAAACAATATTATGAATTTATGGCTGGTAGTTCTCAAGGATCTACCATGAACAGTTTTCAAAGTAACCTGCTAAAAACATGGGATTATTTTTATAATTCAGGGGGGTGGGACGATTACCCACCTCAAAAAGCTGTACGTGATTTGCATTTAGAAACGACCGTGTCTCCGGTAATTACTACAGCCCATATAATACGTGTAGCCAAAATCTTACGTAAAGCAGCAGAAGAAACAGGAAACAGAACAGACATAAAAGAATACGATGCCGATATTAAAAAATTCACTCAGGCTTTGCAACAGACAGCCTGGGATGAAACCAGTGGATATTTTAGTTATATGGTCCATGATGCATCAGGCAAACCCATTGAATTTTTCCGCCATGCCCCAAGCGGAGCCAATTATAATATGGGACTTGATGGTGCTTATCCGGTATTTTCAGGAATTTGCACTCCAAGCCAAATAGAAAGTTTAACAAGCAAAATAGTTTCCAAGGATCATATGTGGAGCAAAGCCGGAATTTGCGTTGTTGATAAACAGGCTCCCTATTATCTTATCGATGGGTATTGGAATGGGGCAGTATGGATGCCTCACCAGTGGTTTATGTGGAAAACCATGCTCGATTTGGGTAAGCCCGATTATGCATGGAAAATTGCCGATAAAGCATTAAATGTGTGGAAAAGCGAAACTGACGAAACCTATTTTACTTACGAACATTGGTTTGCTAAAACAGCTCGTGGTGCCGGCTGGCATCAGTTTGGAGCCTTGTCGTCACCAGTATTGTTGTGGTATTCAGCTTATTATAAACCTGGCACGGTAACAACAGGTTTTGAAATTTGGATTGAAAAACAAAAATTTTCTTCAGACAATTCACAATATGAGGCTACGCTTTCTTTTGATAATGCTACAAAAGCCCATAAAAGGAGTATGCTTGTTTGCCTTTCGCCGAAATTCAATTACGAAGTGTTTGTTGATGGAAAACCCGTCAGGCACACCCAGCGCTATAAAGGATTATTGGAGGTGTTTTTGCCTGAGTCAAATAAGGATTGCAAACTTATAGTTAAAAAATCACAGGTAAAATAGCTTTTAATAAATGATTAAGCCATCATCAATAATACAATTCGTTTGCGTGTTTTCATTCACTTTTACTGCATGTAGTAAAAACGATTGCAATATTGTTGATTATGGTGCTGTTGCAGATGGCAAGACAAACAATGCCATAAGTATACAGAAAGCAATAGATGAGGCTTCAGCAAATGGTGGTGGAAAGGTCGTGGTTCCTCAAGGAGTATTTGTTTCCGGGGCACTTTTTCTTAAATCCAATGTAGAATTACACCTGGAAGAAGGATCTGTTTTACAAGGAAGTATTTCAAGGTCCGACTATGGCAATGATTCTGCTTATGCATTTATTTCAGGAACCCATGTGGAAAATATCATTGTTTCAGGGGAAGGGGTAATTGATGGAAGGGGAAATGAAGTCATTAAAAATTTATATGGCTTATTGCGCGCCGGTATTCTTGCCGATGACAAGTTCGATATAAAAAGGCCCAGGGAGAAATCCCGTCCCGAGCTTTTGGCATTTTCACAATGCCATAACATTCAGGTTAATGATATAGTGCTTAAAAATAGTGCTGCATGGGTACTTACATTTAGAAATTCTGAGATTATCACCATTGATGGAATAACCATTGAAAGCAGTGTGTATTGGAACAACGACGGAATTGATGTTGTCAACAGCAAAGAAGTTTACATATCCAATTGTAGAATTGATTGTGCAGATGATGGTATTTGTCTTAAGTCTGAAGGCGAAATATTAGGAATATGTGAAAACGTGACCGTTGAAAACTGCACACTTCGAACAAGTGCCAGTGGATTTAAAATGGGAACAGGTTCACATGGTGGATTTAAAAATATTAAAGTCCGCAACCTGACAATTTACGATACCTACCGTTCGGCTATTGCTATTGAATGTGTCGATGGTGCGGTACTTGAAAATGTTGATGTCCGTGATATTCGTGCCATTCATACAGGAAATGCTTTTTTGATCCGATTAGGACATAGAAATGTTGAAGGTGAGCCTGGAATTTTGCGCAATGTTTATATAGGAAACCTTTATGCTGAAATTCCTTCTGGAAAACCAGATATTGGATATCCATTTGAAGGTCCGCGCAAAAAATATCCTCATAATGTGTTTCCTGCCTCAATTACTGGTTTTCCCGGAAATAAAGTGGAGGATATTAGGCTTGAAAATATAGAGGTAGTATACGAGGGGGGAGGAACCAAAGAAACTGCATTTTTTGATTGGCAAAAGCTGGACGATGTACCAGAAGAGAGTTCGGGCTATCCTGAGTTTTCGATGTTTGGTGAACTGCCCTGTTGGGCATTGTATGTTCGCCATGCCAGTAACCTGTCTTTGAAGAACATCCGTTTTGGTTTAAAAAATAAAGATTATCGTCCTGCTTGCATATTTGATGATGTCGAAAATATGAAAATAGATAGTCTGTCAATAGATTCGACAAGTGCAATGCCTGTTATTGTATACAAAGACATAATAAACCTGGAACAAAAAAAATTAAATTTACCAGCGGGGAATAATGGAGGAATTGTAACATGGGAATAATAAGGCTGTTTTTTTCGAATATGATTCAGATACTCCTTATACTCCTGGTATCTGTATCTTGTACCCAGTCAAAAATACAGGAGCCAGTGGATATGGTATACCCGCAAATGGGCTCTGCATGGTCACGGTGGTTCTATTTCTCTTCAGCTTGCAGGCCTTTCGGTATGGTTAGCCTTTTCCCTGACACAAAAATAGATGGGGCATGGAAAAGTGGTTATCGTTATGATGTTGATACGATACGTGATTTTAGCCACATTCATAATTGGCAGCTGTCTGGTGTGGCTGTCATGCCGGTAACTTTTTCAGCGGATAATATGGAACCTGTATTCAATGATTGGTCTTCCAAATTCTCTCACGATAAAGAAACCGTAAAACCGGGTTACCATTCGGTATTTCTTGAACGATACCAGGTCAATGCAGAGCTGTCTGCTACCAATAGAGTTGGTATCCACAGATATCTTTTCAACAGAGGGGCTAAACAAGGTGTTATTTTCCAACTTTCAAAGCAACTGGGCCCATCAGAAATGATCGAAGGTGGTTTTGAACAAATCTCTGATACCGAAATCAAGGGTTTTGTAGTGAACAGTCCAACTTTTCGCAGGCCAAAACTAACACCGGTCTATTTTTCAGTACAGTTCAATCAACCTATCAAAAAAATATATCTTTCAAATGCCGAAGGAATTTCAATTTCAAAAACATGGAAAGGACAAGGAGGTAATATCCTTTTGGAATTTGATGAGGCAACTTCAGAAGCTTTGCTCATGAAAGTAGCTGTTTCATACACCAGTGAAGAAGGTGCCGTTAAAAACATGGCCTCCGAATTGCCGGGGTGGGATTTTGATCAAACTGTTGTTGATGCCCGCGATGAATGGAACAAGATGCTTTCGCGAATTGAGATAGAAGGAGGTACAAGGCAGCAACAGAGCCGCTTTTATACCGATTTGTGGCATGCTGTTCAAGGTAGGCGCACAATGAGCGATGTTGATGGCAATTATGCTGATTTAACAGGCAATAAAAAGGCAGTGCATCAGTTGCCTTTGGACGAATCGGGAAAACCGGAGTTTAATATGTATAACTCTGATGCGTTTTGGGGGGCACAATGGACATTGAATACTTTATGGCAGTTGGTCTATCCAGAAATAGCAGAAGAGTTTTGCAACTCTTTTGTTGAATATTATAAAAACGGAGGACTTATTCCCCGGGGGCCATCTGGAGGCAACTACACCTTTGTAATGACCGGCGCCTCCAGTACACCTTTTTTTGTAAGTGCCTGGCAAAAAGGAATTCGGGATTTTGATGTCAACCTGGCTTATGAAGGTCTAAAAAAGAATCATTTGCCCGGTGGTTTAATGAGCAAAGTGGGGTATGAACACAATTCGTCAAAAGGAGGTGGACTGAATTTTTATATGGAAAATGGGTATGTTCCTTATCCACTCTCTGACACAATTTATGGCAGCCATCAGGATGGTGCTGCAATTACCCTTGAAAACGCATACCATGATTGGTGCCTGGCTCAACTGGCTAAATCACTTGGAAAAGAGGATGACTATACTTATTTTCAGAAACGCTCAAATAACTTCACCAATCTTTTTAATAAGGAACTGAAGTTTATGGTTCCTAAAGATAAAGATGGAAATTGGAAAAGCCCTTATGACCCAATGGTATACGATAATGGATTTATAGAAGGAAATGGGGCACAGTTTACTTGGTTTGTTCCTCATAATTTGCCAGTCCTCTTTGATCTGATAGGAGGCGCTGACTCGGCTGTATCGCGTCTTAATAGCGAGTTTGAACGTACAAGAAGATATCGTTTTTGCAACGAACACCCGGAAAAAGAAGCTTTAACCGGGCTAAAGTATGTCAACGATAGACGTACCTGGACCAACTATTCAAACCAACCGAACAGCCATTCAGCATATATATTCAATCATGCAGGAGCACCTTGGTTAACTCAATATTGGAGCCGCACAGTAGTTGATAGTGTCTTTACTGAAATGTCGCCTTATTTTGGCTATCAGGGCGATGAAGACCAAGGTCTTATGGGAGCATTGGCTGTTCTAATGAAAATAGGCTTGTTCCAAATGAGTGGTGGTTGTGAAAAAGACCCGGTTTACGAAATAGGAAGTCCGGTTTTTAATACCATAACCATTCATCTTAATTCAAAGTATTACAATGCAAAAGAGTTTACTATTAAAACAAACAATAACGGAGTAAATTCTCCCTATGTTCAATCTGCCAAACTGAACGATAAACCTTTGACAAAATACTATATTAACCATTCAGCTATAAATGCCGGTGCAAAGCTGGAGCTGAACATGGGGATACAACCAAATATTAATCTTTGGAAAATAAATAATTAGTTGATGATACGAGCTTTTGTTTTTATATTACTATCTGCAGTTGTTTTTAATACTTATTCCCAAACCAATCTGTGGGAAAACCCGAAAATTATTGACGAAGGCAAAGAACCTGCCAGGGCATATTTTATCCCTTATACCAGTAGTAATGAATACAATGAAAAAGACCTTGAAAAGTGCAGTAATATTCAGGTATTAAACGGAACCTGGAAATTCCATTTTGCTGAAAAAACAGCCGATCGTCCTGTTGATTTTTATCGAAAAGATTTGGATGACGCTAGCTGGAAAGCTATTCAAGTACCCGGTAGCTGGGAAACACAAGGATTTGGAGTGCCGGTTTATGTGAGCAGCGGTTATATTATCCCCAGAAATCCACCTTATGTTGATAACAACGACCTGCCAATAGGAACATACCGAACTCATTTTAAGGTCAATGAAAAAATGAAAGGCAAAAACATTATCCTTTATTTTGGGTCAATATCCGGCGCTGCTACAGTTTTTTTAAATGGAAAGAAAGTTGGGTACAGCAAAGTTTCAAAAACTCCTGCTGAATTTAATATTACCTCATTCCTGGTACCTGGCGAAAACCAGCTTTCAATCCAGGTTTTTAAATGGAGCGATGCATCCTATATCGAAGACCAAGACTTTTGGCGCCTTACTGGTATTGAAAGGGATGTATATCTGATTGCCCGTCCGGATGTGTCAATTGAAGACTTTTTTGTCGTTGGAGACCTTGAATCTGATTATAAAAACGGACTGTTAAAAATGGGGATTAAAATACGAAACCTTGCTTCAAAAAATTCAGAAAGCTATTCTGTACAAGTGACCCTTTATGACAATAAGAGAAAAGATATTTTTTCAAAGGCCTTCAACTTGGATCCTTTAAAGGAGAGACAAACCGATTCGGTTTCTTTGATACAGAAAATATTAAACCCTGAAAAGTGGAGTGCCGAATTTCCAAATCTCTATTCCGTTCAAATTCAGCTTAAAAACAGTAATGGAGAGTTAATGGAAACTGCTGGATGCCAGGTTGGTTTCAGGAAAATAGAGATAAAGGACCAGCAGGTATTGATAAATGGCAAACCTATTATTATTAGGGGGACAAACCTCCATGAGCATCATGAAAAATATGGGCATTATGTTGATTATGCTACAAGGCTGAAAGACATCCAGCTCATGAAACAAAACAACCTGAATGCTATTCGTACAAGTCATTATCCTCAAGACCCTGCATTTTACGAACTTTGTGATAGATATGGTATTTACGTAGTAAACGAAGCCAATATTGAAACCCACGGGCTTGACGGAGCGCCAAAAGACATTCATCCCTCTTTTAGTGAAGAATGGACAGGGCAACTGCTAGATCGCACCATAAGAATGTTTGAGCGAGATAAAAACCATCCAAGTGTCATTATTTGGTCTTTGGGCAACGAAAGCAATTTTGGACCCAATTATGAAATCACATACAATTGGTTAAAAGCAAATGATAAATCAAATAGGCCTGTACAGTTTCAACGGGCAAGGGAAAATGCGTTTACCGATATTATGGCTCCGATGTATTATTCACCGAACAGAGTTGAGAAATACGCTAAAGATTCAACGAAAAGAAAACCTTTAATTCAATGTGAATATGCCCATTCCATGGGAAACAGTACAGGCAATTTACAAGAATATTGGGATTTATTCATGAATTATCCAATTCTTCAGGGTGGCTTTATCTGGGACTGGGTTGACCAGGGACTAGAAGCCTATACTTCCGAAGGTAACAAGTTCTGGATTTATGGTGGCGACCTGGGAGGTTACCGCTGGCAGCACAGTGAAAATTTTTGCGACAATGGTTTGGTTAATGCAGACAGAACAATTCATCCTGCCTTGAACGAAGTTAAAAAGGTTTACCAGCCTATTTGGTTCAAAGCTGTTGACATCGAAAAAGGACAGATTAAGTTGACCAATTATAACTTGTTTACCGACTTAGATGCTTACGATTATAAGTGGAAACTATTCGAAAACGGGATGCTATTTGCATCAAATACGTTTAAAGTTTCAGGCAAACCTCTCGCAGAAAAGGAAGTTTTATTAAAATTGCCCGCCATCAATCATAAACCAGGTAGCGAATTCTTCCTGATAGTAGAGGCCTGTCAGCGATATACGGTCGATTTTGTTGAAAAAGGCCATGTTATAGCAACGGAACAGTTTGCTTTTCCAAGAAATAATTTCTTTGTAAAAAGACCGTCTAAAGGAGAACTGTTGATCACTAAAACAGATAAGGAGCTTGTGTTTAAAAGTGGAGATGTAGAGGGGAAAATAAACCTCAGGTCTGGCTCTCTTTCAAATTACACCTATAAAGGAACTCGGCTAATTAACAGTTCTCCCGCACCAAACTTTTGGCGTGCCCCCCTCGACAACGATTTTGGAAATAATATGCAGCGGAGGCTAAATATCTGGAGAACTGTCGATGACAATAAGGTGCTTAAATCAGTCGACATAAAAGAGCAAAATGAAGAAGGACTTAAAGTGGTTGCAGAATACGGCATATTTGGTCTGGATATCGACTATTCAATTACATATTTCATTCAGAATGATGCTTCGGTTATTATAACATCCAGTATTGATAAGGGAATCTACAATCTGCCTGAACTTCCACGCTTTGGAATGAAAATGCGTTTGCCGGTAGGGTTTGAAAATATTTCATACTACGGCCGAGGGCCTTGGGAAAATTATAGCGACAGGAATACTTCTTCGTTCATTGGACATTATACGAGCAAGGTTGCCGATTTTGGGTTTGATTATTCGCGCCCCCAGGAAAATGGATACAGGACCGATGTAAGATCAGTATCTTTTACTAATTCAAGCGGGCAAGGATTGTTTGTTGAAGCTGTTGGCGCCCCGATATGTTTTAATGCCCGCAATAACTCCGATGACGACCTTGATCCAGGGCTCACTAAAAAACAACAACATCCGGTTGATGTGCACGAAAGTGGTGAACTTTATATCAATATAGATTATAAACAGATGGGAGTCGGAGGGAATACAAGCTGGGGAGCACACCCACTGAATAAATACAGGTTAACGGATAAAAAATATGAATTTTCGTACTTGATCCGGCCAGTAAAACTGTAATTGGTACTTTATGCAATTCGTTTAGTATGACAGACACAAGTTCGATAAAAATTTCTATACTGGTTCTATTTCTGGGCATTTTATCCCCTGGGAAATCTGCTTTGTCGCAGGAATATAATAAGCGTTCGGATTATATATACGATTTTGAAAGCACCGATGCGGAAATTGTTGATGTAATCCTAGTAAAAAGCATACTAAAATTGCCCGTTTCTTCTGAAAGTTTTAATACTGCATTTCTTGAGGTTGATATCAGAACAACCCTGGCTGGCAGAATAGTTGAACCAAAAGTAAGGGTTAATGCAAAAGGGATGACCGCTTGTCAATATTTTGAATTTGGAGCTAGAGGAAAACGCTATATCAATTTGAGCAGTTTTGTAAACCGTGGCGATACATTAATAAAATTATCTTTTGATCATTGCCGTATTGCCGATAAGCAATTAAAGCTCATTCTCTATAAAAACACAGAAATAGAAGGTGAAAACCTGGTTGTTCTGGCTCCCCATCCTGACGATGCAGAAATTGCCGCTTATGGTCTATACTCTTCGAATAAAAACGTATTTGTTGCCACTATTACTATTGGCGATGCTGGAAAAAAAATGTATGATGAACTGTATACCAATGATACTGTTCATTACCTGAAAAAGGCCGAATTGCGTCTTTGGAACAGTATTACAGTTCCTCTGCTTGCAGGGGTGGACCCTCAAAACATTGTTAACCTTGGCTATTTTGATGCCTCGTTAAAGCAAATGTATTCCGATACCAGTGTGCTGGCAAAGGCCAGGTATACAGGTGTTGACGATATTAATATTAATCGGTCGCAAAATATATCATCCTTTTTGGATATGATGCCAGGAAGTTCAAATTGGCAATCGCTTGTTGCCGATATGAAACATATTATTCGTACCAAAAAACCTTCGGTAATTGTTACACCATACCCGGCAATTGATGTACATCCCGATCATAAACTGACGACTATTGCTTTGATACAAGCCTTAACAGAATTACGTTATTATGATGTGGAGCTGTGGATGTACACCAATCATTTTGTAAATGATGAGCTGTATCCCGAAGGTAAAGTGAGAAGCCTGGTATCGGTGCCCCCAAGTACATCAGAAAATCCGATCTATTTTAATCGGTTGGTTTCTTTTCCGCTCACTGATATTATGCAATCCGATAAAATACTGGCTCTGGAGGCCATGAATCCACTACGTCCTGATACAGAATGGCATACTACGCGCGGCAGCCGTAAGTTGTATTGGAAAACTTTTAAAGAAAATATCCGCAATAGTGAGCAAGATTATTATTACCGACGCGCAGCACGGAGCAACGAACTTTTTTTTGTTGTTGATATGAAAGATTTGCTTAACGATTCAATTTTAAAAATACTAACAGGAGATTTAAACTTTTAAAACCAGATAGATAATGAATTACAATATATTGGATTTTGGTGCGGTAGGCGATGGTATTACTGATGATTCACAGGCAATACAAAAAGCAATTGATACCTGTTCAGCAAATGGAGGAGGAACAGTTTTAATACCTTCCGGGTATGTTTTTTTGGCTGGCCCATTCGATTTAAAATCATCTATTAACCTTTACCTTGAAGAAGATGCATGCATCCTGGCCAATCCAGATGAATCTGTTTACACCAAAAGTGCATTTAGGGAAAACTATGGCGAAGGCAGCATCTGGATTGGGGGTGAAAATGCCGTAGATGTTACAATTAGTGGAAAAGGTACACTGGACGGTAACGGAATTGCATTCATGGGTGAGGAAGAAAAGGCTGCCTATGTTTTAAAACCATTTGACAAGTTTGATAGAAGGCCGCATTTGTTTACACCTGTTAATTTTAAAAGACTTACCATTAAAGATGTCAGTTTCCGGAACTCTGCATACTGGTGCCTTCATTTGGTTGGTTGTATGAATGTCTTTATCTCTGGTATAAAAATTTACAACAACCTCAAAATAAGAAATTCAGATGGAATAGACCCTGACCATTGTAGGAATGTGATTATATCCGATTGCTATATTGAATCGGGGGATGACTGTATTTGCCTGAAAACGAGAAGGGAATATAAAGAATTTGGACCAACAGAAAACATTAAAGTAGTGAATTGTGTTCTGAAGTCAACTTCGTGTTCAATCAAACTTGGTAGTGAGAATATGGATGCAATTCGTTTTGTAACGTTTTCCAATTGCACCATCTTGTCGAGCAACCGGGCCATTGGTATTCAAAACAGGGACGAAGGCATAGTAGAAAATGTACGATTTGAAAACATTGATATTCAAAGTAGATTATTTGATGAGGTCTGGTGGGGGAAAGCTGAACCGCTTTACATTACTGCCTACAAGCGTCAACCTGGGAATGAGCGCGATGCCAACTGGCGTTTTGACGAGGGACAGACTGTTGGTAAAGTTGGCAAAGTCAGGAATATTCAATTTTTTAATATTACTGCTAAAAGCGAAAATGGGGTTTTTGTCGGTGGTGAAAAGGATAAGATAAGCAACATCTTGTTTGACAGAGTTAATTTAGAAATTGAGAAAACCTCAAAATACGTGGGGGGAAAGTATGATTTGCGGCCATCCGATACGGTAGGCATTATGGCAACCAATACTTCGGGATTCCATTTTGAAGATGCCAGTAATATCCAAATGAGTAGCTGTAAGGTGAGTTGGGGTGAAAAAAAAGCCGATTATTTTGGCCATGCTATTTATGCTAATGGGGTGGATAAGTTATTGATTCGGGGATTCGAAGGAGATTCAGCTTTTCCGGAAAAGAAGGATGACCATGTATTCGAAAATTGTAATGAAGTTGAAATAAAATAAAAAACCATAAACCATTGATGTATAAATTCGATTCTTATCATTTGTGCGTTAGTGGCTAAATAATAAAATGAATATGTACGGATTAGGATTTCTTGATATTGCTGTTATTATCGTTTATTTTTTAATCATAATTGGCATAGGCGTATGGGCAAGTAGAAGAATCAAAAACCAGGAAGATTATTTGTTGGGGGGTCGAAAGTTTGGGAAACTAATACAGACATTTGCCAGTTTTGGCCAGGCAACCTCTGCTGACGGTCCGGTTGGCGTTGCAACCACAACCTTTAAAAACGGTGCGGCAGGTATCTGGAGTTCGTTGTTGATGGTTTTTTCAACACCACTTTTTTGGATTACTTCTCCCTGGCTTAGACGCTTGCGCATACTAACCATGGGCGACTTTTACGAAGAACGGTACGCCTCAAAAAAAATGGCCGCAACCTATGCAATTATTGGTACAATTGGAATGATGGGGCTATTGAGTGTGGGATATACGGCCATGAACAAAACCATTATGGCCATTACGCCAAAAATGGAACAGGATTTTACTCCGGCAGAAAGTCAGGAATATGCTTTGGCCATGGAATTGAATGAACTTGAATCAATGGACTATAACCAGCTTGATCAAGTTGAAAAAAACAGACTTGCTGAACTGCGCCTGCAAAAACCCGAAAGTGTTTTTTCTTACATAAATGAATCCTTATTGATATGGATTGTATGTTTAATTGTGCTCCTATATGCTGTTATGGGTGGGCTCGAAGCTGCCTTTTACACAGACATGCTTCAAGGGTTCTTTATTATTGTGCTATCTATTGTACTAATCCCATTCTCGTGGGTAAAAATAAAAGCGATATATGGTAGTGGAAACAATGAAACTGCACTAAATATCTTGCATGAAAAATTGCCGGAATCCTTTTTTGAGATTTTTGGGGCCCCAACCTTGATTGATTTTACCTGGTACTTTATACTTACAGCTTCGGTAATTGCAGGTATTACTGTAGTAACCCAGCCCAATCAATTGGTTACAAATGCGGCAGCAAAGGATGAATATTCGGCCCGGTTTGGTTTTGTGGCAGGTGGATTTATGAAACGGTTTTGTACAATACTGTGGGGCGTTTTGGGATTAGCAGCAATTTTGCTTTATACTGGCAAGGTACAAAATCCAGACTTGGTTTGGGGGTATGCCACACATGATTTGTTGGGGTCCTTAAACTTTGGTCTTGTTGGTATTATGGTAACATCTATGATGGCTGCCCTAATGTCAACTGCCAGTACACTAATGTTAACGGTATCAGGATTGATACTGCACAATGTGTACAAACCATTGATGAAAAACCGTAAAGAAAATCATTATGTATGGGCTGGTCGTGCTTTTGGTGCATTATTTTTAATTGGTGGGGCTATTATTGCTACCCAGTTCGACAGTATACTTGAAATATTAAAGTTTATCTGGGAGTTTTTTGTGATATTCGCTGCAGCATTCTGGCTGGGCTTAAAATGGCGAAGGGCAAACAGGCAGGGAGCCTGGACTTCAATTCTGGTAACTTTGATTCTTTTTTATCTGCTCCCTTTAGTTGTGCCCCAACTGTTACCTTCTCTTAAAACCAACGAAAAATTTATGTTAAAGACCCAACCTGCCCCAATTGAACGCTTATATACAGCCCGGGATATGGATGTAAAAACAAGGGAGCTTGAAATACAAAAATGGGTGAAGGATACTGCGAATGGTATAGACCTAGGTCAGTGTCCGGAACCTCTGGTGGTTGGACAGAAGTTTACAAAAACTTTTGTGTTGCCTCAAAAAACAATATTTTGGTCAAAAGAGCCTGCTTTAAATAAAAATGGAGAATTAGAAGCCCGTGGGTATTTGTTTCCCGAACTTATGTTCCTTCAGTTTGCAGGGGTCGACCTTCAATACAAACCCTATGCATTTAATGAAACATTGCGGATGCTCATCCGGTTGGTTTTCCCTTTTCTGTTGCTGATTATTGTTTCTTTATTGACACCTGCACAGTCCGATGTAAAAGTTCAGGAGTTCTTCTTAAAGATGAGGACCAGGGTGCGTGGACTGGGACATGACATAGATAAAGAAGACGTTGTCGAAGCAATCCGGAATCCACAGCAAACAACAGATGTTTTATTGTTTCCAAATACATCACTTGAAATGTACAAATGGAACAAACAGGATATTGTAGGTTTTTTAATCTCTGTTGGAATTGTATTTGTAGTACTGGGCACTTTGTTTGCTGCTGTTAAAATGGGTGGCTAAGATTATTTGAAATACTCTTTCGTCAGTAATTTTTGCAGGTCGAACCTGACAGCCCCCTTAACGTGATTAAGCTTTTAAAGATTTATCAATGGTGAAAGCTGCTTAAGTGATGACATTCCGTTAAGAAACAACACTGAAAGTGTTTTTATAGCGAGGAGCCAGCTGCAGGGATGACAATTAAGGAGATACTACCTATGGAGTTGGTGTTGTATTGAGAGTCATCAGCCTGAAGGATTCTTGTTTAGGGCTCCCTGCCTGATCAAGAATGACGAATTGGGTTCTCAAGATTAGACCTTCTTAAGCTTTTTCTGTTATGAATATAATTTGATAAGATGAATATTTTTTAGTATTTTGGAAATCAATAACTTGTTTTTTTTGGTGCTTATGTTTGACAGCATCAGAAATCATGCTGTATGCTGTGCTATTTACCAAAATAACCTCGGTTTGAATTGAATTTAATAATAAAAGCAGGAAATTAGAAAAGGAAAAAAGTGTTTCGTCAAGATATTTATTAAATATTGCTTTTTTGGTAAGAAAAACACTCTCATTTTCTTTTCAAAAGGAAGAACTCTGTTGCTACTATTGGGTATAATAACTATTTCAACCTCCTACCATGAAAACAACAAACGAAAACCTTAGCTTGTCAGCGAAGTGTTATTTTGCCATCACATTAATTTTAATTTCTATTAATGCATATTCACAGGTTACCTTTAAACAGATTACTAGTAACGATGGACTCTCAGAGAACTATATAACAGTATTGTACAGAGACAGTAAAGATTACCTGTGGATAGGCACTATCCAGAAGGGGCTTAATAAGTATGATGGCAGTAATATAACAATATATGAGAATACTGGGGATCTACCTGGTGAATTAAGCAATAACAGGGTTAAGTGCATTTACGAAGACAGTAAAAATAATTTATGGATTGGCACACAAGATGGTTTAAATTTGTACGATCGCAAATCAAATTCTTTCAAAGTGTTCAGACATAACCCACCTGATGTTGGAAATTTTGTTGAATGTATTGTTGAGGACAAAAAGGGTAACCTATTGATTGCCTATAATTATGGTGTAGGCTTAATAAAATGGGATTTTGAGAATGATACATTTACCCGCTACAAAATTGAATGTCCTGATGGAGATTGCTCTGCCAACAACATTACATCTATTCAAGAAGATTCAAATGGTAATATTTGGCTAGCCTCAATTAGTTCAGGTATTTACCGTTTTGAGCCTGAATCTGGCAGTTTTGCACATTATCTTGATGCAGATTTGAATTGTATCTGTGAAAAGAATTTGTTTATTGATCCAAAAGGTATTATATGGATAGGAACCAATGGACAGGGGGTGTTCTCATTTGATCCAACTACTTCTAGTTTTAAGCATTTCGGCACAAAAATGGGTAATCAAGGAGTTAACAATAATCATGTAAGAAAAATAATTCAATCAGATGATACACATTTATTGATTGCAACAGACCAGGGGGGTATAAATAAATATGATATGACCACCAGTACCTTTGAGTATATCATATACGATGAAAAATACGATCAGGGACTAAACAGTAGTGGAATAAGAGAAATATATCAAGACAAGGAAGGTATCCTTTGGGTAGGTACAACCAGAGGTGGGATTAATGTTTATAATCCTAAGGAAGGTAATAATTTCAAATTATTTAGAAATAATAAAAAAAAGAATTCCCTTTCATATAACATTGTTGGGTGTTTTTTTGAAGACTCTGAAGGAATGATCTGGGTTGGGACTGATGGAGGAGGAGTGAATGTTTTTAACCCGAAAACAGGAAGCTTTAAAAAAATTTACAAACATGATCCATACGATCCATATTCAATCAGTGGTGATGTTATACGCTGTATTTCTGAAGATAAAGATGGTGATATCTGGATCGGGACCTGGGAAGAAGGCTTGAATAGATTTGACAGAAAAGAAAATAGGTTTTATCATTATTTTCATAATCCTAATGATTCTTCAAGTATTGCAAGCAATACTATATGGAACTTAATGATTGACCATAATGACAGGATTTGGTTAAGTAGCTATAATGAAGGGGTTGAGCTGTTTGCCAAAGGAAAAGGAGTGGTTAAACGTTTCAAGAATAACCCGGGAGATGCAAATTCCATAAGTCATAATTTGGTCTGGCAAATCAATGAAGACTTTCAATATAATATATGGTTTAATACATGTGCAGGAATAAACTTATTTGATACATTAACAAACAAGTTTATTGTATATGATGGTTTTCCGGACAATAATATCCGGACGTTTTGTAGAGATAAAGAAGGTGGGTTGTGGGCTGGAAGCATAAGTAGAGGGCTTTTCTTGTTTGATCAGGATGGCACCGTTTTAGAGGTATATAATACAAAGAATGGTTTACCTGACAATACAATACATGCAATACAAGATGATGACAAAGGAAATCTTTGGATATCAACAGAAAAGGGGATTACTCGTTTCAATAAAAAAAGCAATGAATTTAAAAATTACAGTAAAAATGATGGATTGCAAGGGAATGCATTTTTTGAGCAATCATCCTTAAAAACAAGAAGCGGGAATATTTATTTTGGAGGTTATAACGGCTTCAACTCTTTTCATCCTGACAGTATGATGAAAAACAATTATCCACCAAAGGTTTATATTACAGATTTCCGGATTTTCAACAAGTCTGTTCAGCCAGGTGTTTCAGGATCACCACTACAGGATCAGATTAGCGAGACAGAAGAAATTACATTATCATGGCACCAGAATGTTTTTTCATTTGGGTTTGTTGCAATAAACTATACCTATTCCAATAAAAATAAATATGCCTATAAAATGGAGGGCTTTGAGAAAGAATGGAATTATATCAATAATGACAAGCAGTATATTACTTATACTAATCTGGATCCTGGTAAATATACCTTTCGGCTAAAGGCATCGAATAACAATAGTGTCTGGAATGAAGAGGGAACATCTATAAAAATAATAATCCTTCCTCCCTGGTGGAAAACAATATTGTTCAGAATAGTAAGTATCTGTTCGGCATTGCTCTTGATACTTGTTTTTATCGAATATAGAACCTATAAGTTAAGAAAACAAAGAAAACTACTTGCCAGAAAGGTTAGTGAAAGAACAGCTCAACTACAGAAGGCAAACACAATCCTTGAAGAAAATCAAGTAGAAATTTCCATGCAGAACGAAGAACTTCAGCAACAAAAAGAATTATTACAAGAGGCAAACAGGATCCTGGAAGAACAGGCTATAGAAATTGAAGTTCAAAACAATGAACTTAACCGACACCATAACCAATTAGAGTATTTGGTGAAAGAACGAACAGCTGACTTGGTAACCGCAATGGAAAAAGCCAAGGAAAGTGACCGGTTGAAAAGTGCCTTCCTTTCTAATATGAGCCATGAAATACGTACTCCCATGAATGCCATTATAGGTTTTTCATCGATACTTAGCGAACCGGGCCTGTCTGATACAGAAAAAGAAGAACTAATTAGCTATATCAAAACAAGTAGTGAAGGTCTTCTTGTATTGATTAATGATATTTTAGAAATGTCTAAAATTCAGGCAAATCAGCTGGTTGTTAAAAACAAACTTGTGAATGTGATTGATATCATGAATGAACTTCTGGTTTCATTCCAACTACAAGCACAACCCAAAAGAATTGAGCTAATTATGGATGCAGTTAGCTTTGGGGATACATTGATATGTACAATCGATCCTTTGCGGCTAAAACAGGTGTTGTCCAATTTACTTGGTAATGCCATAAAATTTACACAAACTGGTTTTGTGAAATTTGGAATAGACAAAAAAGACAATGAATTTATAACCTTTTATGTAAAAGATACAGGAATAGGTATTCAAAAAGAAGTTGGTGACTCTATTTTTGAACGGTTCATGAAAGTAGAGTCAATAACGGGACAGCTGTTTGAAGGTGTTGGGATTGGTCTGTCTATTTGTTCTGACATTGTTAAGGCTTTAGGGGGCAAGATATGGTACGAATCAACATTTGGGGAGGGGACAACTTTTTATTTTACCCTACCCAATATAAACAATTTAAAAATAGATGAACCTGGAGCAGAAGAAATAATTATCAAAGAATTGCCTGATTTAGAAAACAAACAAATTCTTGTTGTTGAAGGTGATGAAGCCAATTATAAGGTACTGAAATTCTATCTGGCAAACACAAAAGCAAAGCTGACTTGGGCAAAGAATGGTGCGGAAGCAATGGACAATATAAACATCAATAATACATATGATTTAATCTTAATGGATTTGAAATTGCCTTTAATGAATGGAATTGATGTCTCTAAACATATAAGAGAATTAATACCTGATCAAATAATTGTTGCTCAAACTGACTTCGTCCATCATGAAGAGAAGTCTGAATTCATGAAATTTAATTTTAATGACTATATCGAGAAACCTATTGTCTTGGAGAAATTAATGGATGTTATTCAAAAGGTGCTTTAAATCCAGAACTTTCTTTAGGTATCTAAGACAATGAAAAATTTTCGATTCTGTATACTTTCTTAAGTATGGCTATATTTGTTTTGACTCAAAGAAATTTTAAGACAGATGATATTTCCGGATTAATTTATGCTTCGTTTCCTACTTTTCGGGCCCTTGTGGGCTTATCGATGTCCAGGCCAAGATTTAATCCAGTTTCTACTAAGAGGTTCCAGCCTGCTGCCAATTCAATATAATTGTTGTATTGCTTGTTTTTAGGAATTTTTATTGTTGGAAAAAGTGTGTTTCTTGATGAAATAGCAATAATTTCAATACCTGCTCCTTTTTGTAAAACATCTAAAAATTTCTGCTCCTCTTGTTCAAAAGGTTCTATTATCACAAGGACTTCACCTTCTTTCATAACTTCTTCTATGCCATGTAATGCATAAGTTCCTTGAAGGTAGGTAGATTTTTTCCGTGTGATCTCATTGGTTTTAAGTGCTAACTCTTCAGCAACGCCATTGTTTCTGCCCGAAAAATAAATCAATGGTGCATTGCTCATTTTTTCAATAAGACCGCTTGCAATTGGAACCTCCAATGTGTGTTTAAAGTCAAGTGCCAGTGCAGTGAGATTTTGCATTGGCTGTTGCAGAAGGTTCAATAACAAGCTTTCAAAAAACAGGGTTTGTTCAACTACACTTTTGGTTGCTGCAACAGCTAGTTCTTTTCCACATTTTAAGAGTGTATGGTTGTTGCTGAGCTGTGTTAAGGTTGAATGGAGTGTTGCTGTAACACCAAAATGGTTTGTATGGCTTTTTTCATTCAGATAATTAAATAATGCGACAACTTCTTTGGTCTTTCCTGAATTGGATACTCCAAAGACAACTTGCTGTTCTAAATTATATTCCATGGACTGCAATGCACCCTCAGTTACAATTGCATAAGGTATATCAAACTTCAAAGATAAATCCCGAAGGTGTTTGCCAGGAAAAATCCTGCTGCTTCCTTCTCCGGCTATCAAAATTCTTTTTATTTGTTGTACAATTGATACGTAAGGTAATGAAACTTCTGGATTGAAGTTTCCAATAATTTCAACAGTTTCCATCATCTCCTTACATAAGGCAAATGCTGAATATTTTAAGTCATTCTCTTTCATATTATTTCTATTAAAATTTACATTTCATATATTGCTTTCTCAACTCTCATGAAAAGTATACTCAAAGTTAAAAAAAACACTTGTATCTTTCGTAAGGTTTTGAAGTAAAATAGTAGGTTTGTTAAACGAAACTAAATAACAAGTAAAATACCATTAAAATGAGTCAAAATTCCACCATAGAACGTAGGTCTTTTATTCTTAATTTGTTGGAGAAAGACGGACAGGTTGATGTCAACTCTCTTAGTGAAAAGTTTCAGGTAAGCGAGGTGACAATCCGTAAGGATTTGAGCTACCTTGAAAAACGAAATATGCTTGTCCGGTCAAGGGGAGGTGCCTTTAAACATAATGTTATGGGGCATGACCTTTCTGTTTATGAACGACGTAGGCAAAACCTTGACCTGAAAAAGAAGATAGGGATGGCTGCAGTAAATATGATCAATAAGGGAGAAACCGTATTATTGGATTCAGGAACAACCATTATGGAACTGGTAAACAATATTCCGAAACAAAACGAAATAACAGTAGTTACAAATGCAATCGATATTGCCTATCGGCTGGCTGAGTTTCCAAAAGCAAAAGTCATCGTTCCTGGTGGGGTATTCAGACGAAACTCCTTGTCGCTTGTTGGTGAGCAGGCAGCAAGCATACTTCGTGACTTTTATTGTGACAAGTGTTTTATAGGTGCCGATGGTATTGATTTAGAAAGGGGGCTTTTGACCTCAAACATTGAAGAGGCCCACCTTATGCGCATAAATATTAAAAATGCAAAAAAAGTAATTGCACTGGTCGATTCATCCAAGTTTAATTCAAAAGGTGTTATGACCATCGCTCCACTGGATGATGTTAATGTGATAATAACAGATAGAGGTATACCCGACGAGATAAGGGAAAAACTTGGGGCCATGAAATTAGAATTGTTAATTATAGATTGAGTAATACTATGAAGCGTAACTATTATCTTCTTATCCTGATTTTTATTGTGTTTTTTGTAATATCATTCCTGACAAATATATTAGGATCTATAAATCCCAATGTCAGCGATAGTTATCACCTTAGTGGCAAAATGACCGGTATGTTGCCCTTTTCATTCTTTGTAGCTTATGCCTTAATGTCAATTCCGGCTGGAATGATTGTGCAGAACAAAGGGGAAAAGCTGGCCATGTCAGCAGCTTTTGTGCTGGCTGCATTAGGTGCCCTTTTGTTTGCGTCTAAACCTGTTTTTAGCATATTCTTGCTAAGTCTCTTTCTTATTGGCAGTGGAATGGCTTTATTGCAGGTGGCAATCAATCCTTTGTTGAGGGTAACAGGAGGGGAAGCCAATTTTGCTTTCTTTTCTGTATTGGCCCAATTGGTATTTGGTGGGGCTTCATATCTCAGTCCTTTTGTATATTCATATTTGGTCACAAATTTGAATTCGACTGCTACAGCAAAGGGATTTCTGATTTCGGTGTTTGAAAAACTTACACCAGACCATCTACCCTGGGTATCCATCTATTGGTTGTTTGCCTTTATTACACTTTTTATGGTAGTTCTTATTGTTGTTTCAAGGTTTCCAAAGGTCGATCGTCAGGAGGATGAAATGGTCGGTGCCTGGGATATACACCTTAAACTTTTCAGAATGAATCCCGTATGGCTGTTCTTTTTGGGGATATTTGCTTATGTAGGTACGGAACAAGGCATTGCAAACTGGATTTCGGAGTTTTTGAGAACCTACCATGGTTTTACACCTGAAGTGGAAGGAGCAAAAACAGTTGCCTGGTTTTGGGGCATGCTTACCATTGGTTGCTTATTGGGACTGGTATTGTTAAAGGTCATGGATAGTAAAATTGTGCTTCGTGTATTTTCTATATCTGCTATAGCAGTATTGGCCTTAACATTGTTCGGCAACTCACAGATGGCTCTGTTGGGTTTTCCTGCACTTGGTTTTTGCTTATCAGTCATGTGGTCGATCATATTTTCTCTTGCACTTAATAGTATAGCCCAATACCACGGAACATTTTCAGGTATCCTGTGTACAGCAATTGTTGGTGGGGCTGTTGTACCCTTTTTAATCGGTTGGCTCAAAGATTTGGTTGGGCTAAGGGCAGGTATGCTGGTATTGTTCGTTACCTTGGCATATATATTAAGTATTGGTTTTTGGGCAAAACCTTTAATAAAAAACCAAACAATCCAAAGTAAATCTTAATAAAACCAAATATGTCAAAAAATAGCTTTAAATCAATTCCGGTATTTTTTGCCTTTTTGTGCATGGGGTTTGGCGATGTGGTCGGGCCTCTTACCAGTCAGGTTCAAAATGAATATAACTTATCTAATATAGCAGCAAGTCTCGTCACTTTTATGGGCTTCATTATGTTTGGCCTTTTATCGGTTCCATTGGGTGTTTATCAGGACCGTAAGGGCAAAAAGTTTGTGCTTCTATTGGGATTGATCCTGGCATTTATTGGATTGGTATTACCAATCGTAGGCAACTATTCAACATTTATTCTTTTATTGGGATCATTGTTGCTATTGGGCACCGGTGCAACAGCTTTACAGGTCGCAGGAAACCCAATTATGCGCGATGTTTCTCCCGAAGGCAAATATTCCAGAAACCTCTCGTTTGGACAGTTCATTAAAGCGATAGGTTCGTTGGCTGGTGCTTTGATTCCTTTGGTTGCGAAAAACTATCTTGGAAAAGACTGGAAGATATTGTTTCCCATCTATTTAGTTGCTGTTTTACTTACAATTATATACTTGTTTTTTGTAAAAATAGATGAAAAAAGAGTAGAACAAAATGTTCGTGTAGCTTCTTTGTCTTCTAGTCTTAAGCTTTTGGGCAACCCTTACATATTAATGATGGTCTTGGGTATATTTTTATATGTTGGGGCAGAAGTGAGCATGAGTGCAAAACTGCCCAACTACCTTGAATATAAATTCCAGTTTAATATTGAAGAACTTGGACTTATCGGAACGCTTTTCTTTTTTCTCAATTTAATGGCAGGCAGGTTTTTGGGGGGAGTAATACTCAACTGGATATCACCAAAGAAATTCCTGATTATAACTGCACTGCTATCAATAGTCGGATTAGCAGGTTTGTTTGTAAGCCCCGACCGAGTATCTGGCTTTATATCTATTGCCCTTATAGGACTGGGTTTTGCCAATATATTTCCATTGATATTTTCTATAACTGTGGATAGTATGCCTGACAGGACAAATGAGATATCGGGACTAATGGTTACAGCTATTATTGGTGGAGCAATTGTTCCAATAATTTTTGGGGCTGTGGCAGATCTATTTACCTTAATGGCAGGGTTTATTGTCCCAGTAGTTTGTTTAATCTATATTTTAGCAGTCTCACTAAAAAAAGTAAAGTAACCAATAATGAATATTAATAAAGATAAGCGCATAGTAATGACCCTGGATGCAGGGGGTACCAATTTTGTGTTTTCAGCAATTCAGGCAAACAAAGAAGTGATTGATTCTATACGTTATCCGTCCAATGCCCATGACCTGGATCTTTGCCTGAAAACCATTGTTGATGGGTTTAAAGCAGTCGAGAAACAACTCGATGAAGAACCTGTTGCCATAAGTTTTGCTTTTCCCGGACCTGCTGATTACCCAAATGGAATTATCGACGACCTTCCAAATTTGCCGGCATTTAAAGGGGGAGTTGCACTTGGTCCAATGCTTCAGGAAATATTTAACCTGCCGGTGTTTATCAATAACGATGGAGATTTGTTTGCATATGGAGAGTATATAGGTGGTTTTCTTCCTTGGGTAAACGAACAATTAAGGTCATCAGGAAGCCCCAAGCGATACAACAATCTTTTTGGTGTGACCCTGGGGACTGGATTTGGTGCCGGTATTGTAAGGAATGGAGAGCTGTTTGTTGGAGATAATTCAAATGCAGGTGAAATATGGTTGCTCAGAAACGGAACCACTACCCGTAGTTTTGCCGAAGAGGGAATAAGTATTAGGGCCATTCAGCGTGTTTATAAAGAAAATTCAACGGTCGAGGTAGAAAATGACATCACCCCCAAAGATATCTATGATATTGCAACTGGTGAGAAAACAGGCGATAAGCAAGCCGCCCTTAAAGCATTTGAGGAAATGGCAACCGTGTTGGCCGATGCGCTGGCAAATGCCATTACCCTTATGGATGGTCTTATAGTAATAGGAGGGGGCTTGTCGGCTTCGTATCCGATTCTGGTGGATAAGGTTCTTGAGCAAATGAATGGAACAATCGAAACCTATGACGGCGATAAAATTCCCAGGCTATCACAGAAAGTTTACAACCTGCATGATAATGAACAGCTACAGTTTTTCTTAAAAGGTCAAAAAAGGGAAATACCGGTTCCATATTCCAATAAAAAGCTGATGTACGATCCTGAGAAGCGCATAGGTATAGGTACATCACGTTTGGATACCTCTAAAGCTGTATACTTAGGTGCTTATGCATTTGCCCTGAATGAACTGGATAAACATATGTTGCAGTAATCTTTTTTTCGATTTATCCATTTATGCCAGATTAGATATATAGAATTTTCTTCTTTTCTTTGCACTATGGAACCAACTGTGCAATTTCCTGACCCCCGAAAAGCCGATGACGAAGGCTTGGTAGCTGTTGGAGGTGAACTGTCAACTGATTTTCTGCTGTCGGCTTATATGCAGGGAATATTCCCCTGGTTCAGCGATGAAAATCCTTTTTTGTGGTGGTCGCCCAATCCGAGGTTGTTGCTTTTTCCTGAAGATTTTAAGGTCAGCAAAAGCTTGAAGCAACTCTTGCGCAGCAATAAGTACGAACTGTGTATTGACACCTCTTTTGATCAGGTGATTGAACAATGCTCCAAAGTGCCTCGTCCGGGACAAGATGGGACCTGGATTACCCTGGAAATGATTGATGCCTACAAAGAACTGCACCAAATGGGCTATGTACATTCCTTTGAGACATTTCTGAATGGAAAGTTGGTAGGAGGATTATATGGAGTCTCAATAGGAAAAGTCTTTTGTGGAGAGTCCATGTTCTTTCATGAGCGGGATGCCAGTAAATTTGCCCTCTTTCACCTGGTAGAGTTTTGCAAGAATCACGATTTCCATTTTATTGATGCCCAACAGCCAACAGATCACATGAAAAGTTTAGGGGCAGTCGAATTGGAGAGGGGTGAGTTTCTAAACCTGCTTAATAAAGCACTTGAAAAGGATACTATGGTTGGGAAGTGGAAGCAAATTAACCAATTAACGCATTAATAATTATATTTGAGAAGTAGAACCCATTTAGCCAAAAAACTATGCCACAACGAGATTTCATGATGCGCGAAATTGAAAAAATAGGAGCAATGCTGCGCATGCTTATCAGAAGACGTTTTGAACAGAAGGATACAAAGGATGGAGAAGAAGAGATTGCAGAAATTGCTGAAGGATTGGCCCTGGAATCTAATGTGCAATTGGAAGAGCTGATTGATCTCAAAAAAGAAGAGTTTGATGCCTATTTTGAAAAACAGACTGGGTTCAATGCTGATAACCTGGAAATGTTGGCTGACCTGCTGGCACATATTTCAGAATTTGCAGACCAGGAAAAATCAATAAAATACAAACAAAAAGCCATTGAGCTATATACGTATATCGACGAAACAGAAAAGACCTTCTCTATGCAGCGAATGGGAAAGGTGCAGAGGCTTCAAGACAGGTAGACAATTAAAAATGTTATGTATATTAAGATAAATTGAAAGCTAAGGTTAGGACTAGCATGCAATATGATAGAGCTAGTAGTTTATTCTAGATCTTGTATTAAGGAAGATTTTTTGAATTGTATATTTTGTTAATTTGTATAAGTGTTTTTTGAAAGAGGAGTTAGGGTAATGTAATGTTTTGTAAGCTAATAAGTACTCACCTATGCAATAAGCTACTTCAGGTAAGGCATTTTCAAATTAACCAATTAGCACTTTAATAACCCACCACCCAAAGTATCCTTTCTTCAAAGGCGCATCTTTCTGTGAGGGCAATCATTTCCTGGTTAAGAGTAACTAATTTAGCGCAGTGCGATTTCCAATTCTCTTCCCATTTTTTGTCTGAACGTTTAAGCTCATCCAAAAACTCGATACCTAAAAAGTGAGATGAAATGTGTTTGACAAAGCCCTCAAGGGTTTCCAGAGCCTCCAGGTCTTTCTTGTGTTTCAATAATTCATTGCGTAAAGGAATAATCTTGCGCGAATTATATTTGGTTGGTCCATAGTATTCATAGAGCTTGTTGGCAGTTTCAAAGCAAGGGGAGAAAAGATTGAATACAATACTGTCGATATATTTGGATTCTCTGTCGCAGCGCACTAATGTCTCATTTCCACCAGTAATGTTAAGCTCAACAAAATTTAAAGCTTTAGAATCATATATCTCTAATCGCATGGCATTCGTATTGGTTTTGACTAAATTTATTAATAAAAGTTATGATTTCAAAGAGGTGTTGAGAAAATCATTTTTTTTAAAACCTTAATAATAATAATTTACTGTGAATATTTGACCCTGATATGCCAAGAAACAAAAATTTTAATATTGCTGCTCACGAGATCGCCAACTGGTTGACCGATTATTTCGAACATGTTGAAGATTACCCGGTATTACCCCAGGTAAGTCCCGGAGATATTGAAAAGCAGCTACCTATTGTACCTCCAGAAAAAACTGAAGACTATAAGCAAATCCTTGATGACTTTAACCAGATAATTATGCCCGGGATAACCCATTGGCAACACCCCGGTTTCCATGCTTACTTTCCTGCAAATACCAGCGAACCTTCAGTTTTGGCAGAGATGCTCATGGCAGGACTTGGAGTACAGGGCATGAAGTGGATTACCTCACCGGCAGCAACCGAACTGGAAAAGGTGGTTATGCGTTGGTTACAGCAGATGATAGGTTTGCCAGATTCTTTTAAGGGAGTTATAATGGATACCGCTTCGGTGTCGACCCTTTGTGCTGTTTTAGCAGCAAGGGAAAAAGCAAGCTCATATACAATAAATGAAGATGGTTTTGGTGACAGGGTGTTGCGTGTATATTGTTCCGAACAGGCACATTCTTCAATCGAGAAGGCAGTACGGATTTCAGGTATTGGAAGCACTAACCTTGTTAAGGTCCCTGTAGATAATGATTTTGCCTTGCTTCCCGATAAACTTGAAAAAGCTATAATTCAGGATATAAAATCAGGATATATACCCACCTGTGTGGTTGGGGCATTAGGAACTACAGGTAGCGGAGCCATAGACCCTTTAAAAGCCGTAGGCAAAATATGCCATAAGCATAACATATGGTTCCATATCGATGCGGCCTATTCCGGATCAGCATTAATACTGCCAGAGTTTAGGAATACTATCGAGGGGTTGGACCTGGCAGACAGTTTTGTTTTCAATCCGCATAAATGGCTTTTTACAAATTTTGACAATTCAGCTTTTTTTGTCCGCAATTCAAATGCACTTACTCGAACCTTTAGCCTCGTTCCTGAATATCTGCAAACTGGGCATGGAGAGGAGCTCGATTTCAGTAACTGGGGAATTCAGCTTGGCAGGAGGTTTCGCTCATTAAAACTCTGGTTTGTAATCCGGCATTATGGTGTGGAAGGCCTACAAGCCATGATCAGGGAGCATATTCGTTTAGGGGAGTTGTTCGAGCAGTTGGTACTGGACGATAGGCGTTTTGAGTTACTGGCCCCACGCAGCCTTAACATTATTTGTTTCAGATTTAAGGATGACCTGGATGAAAAATTGAATGCCACAAATAAAACCATCCTGGATGCATGCAACGCAAGTGAGAAAATATTCCTTTCACATACTGAAATAGATGGTAAATTTGCAATCCGCTTTGTGTGTGGACAAACAAAGGTTGAAGAAAGGCACATACATAAAGCTTGGGAGATAATTGCTTCTGCAACAACAGAAATCATACAAAATGGACATTAAAACGCTAAATCCCTTATTAAAGGAATATTACAAACAGGTCACAGGAAAAAAGGCCTTAGAGGTAGTACGATTGCCCTTGTCGGGTTCCAACAGGATGTATTTCAGGATTACCGGTGAAGGAAAACCTGCTATTGGCACTTACAACGAAGACAAAGATGAAAACAGGGCCTTTTTATATCTGGCCAAGCATTTCAGAAAGCACCAGGTTCCTGTGCCAGAAATATATTACATGGATGAAAACAAGGATATCTACTTGCAGGAAGATGTAGGAGACAAGTGTTTGTTTGATATAGCTACTGATCCTGAATTGAGTGAAGAAGATAAGCTTACTGCATATAAAAAGGTAATTCGTGAAATGCCTTCCTTACAATACAAAAGTGCTGTGGACATGGACTTTTCGTATTGTTATCCACGTAAGGCATTCGA
>JBNKPU010000213.1:0-15970 GCA_050295515.1 Bacteroidales bacterium
AAATAACATTATCGCCGAATTACCAGACATGGATAAACCAGCCTGGTATAAACTTATGACCTTTGCAAAAAAAGCAAGCGGTTCTAAACCATCTAAAAAATTCTTAAACGACTCAAAACAACTTATCAAAGAAGTTGGAAACGATAAGTTTAAGAAAACAGTAAATGAATGGTTATTTTTTATTGTAAACCTTAAAGAAAAAGAAGAAGTCCATACAAGTCGTTTTCAAGATCGGGATTATCAGTTTAGTACTTTTGAATTTATATCTCCGGCAAATACCGATGCTATAAAAGGATTTGTTTGGATGTGCAGTCACTTCTATAATAATCAAACAATTAACACAATTGCAAAATTAGCTGAACGGGCATTTAAGAAAATCCCTGGTAAAGGCCCGGCAGCTGCAGCTGTTGGAAATGCCTGTTTGTATGTTTTGTATAAATCAAAAGGACTGGACGGAATAGGTCAACTTTCTCGCTTGAAACTCAGAATTAGACAAAGTAGTACTCAAAAGTTAATTGAGAAATATCTTCAAGAAGCAGCAAATGAACAAGGTGTAACCATCTCTGAGATAGAAGATTTGTCCGTTGATGATTTTGGATTAACCGATGGTAAAAAAGAAATTGAATTCGAAGAGTTCAAAGCTGTTATTGAAATTGAGAAAATTGGGAAAACCACTCTAAAATGGTTTAAGCCAGACGGTAGCGAACAAAAGTCAATTCCAAAGATTGTCAGTGAAAAACACAAAGCAAAACTAAAAAAAGTCAAAGACTCTGTTAAACAAATTAACCAAACAACAAGTACCCAAAGGGATCGGCTTGATAGGATGTTTAAGGGAAATAGGATTTGGGATTGGGAAAACTTCAAACATCTCTATTTGAATCATGGATTAATGTCCTACATAGCAAAAAAAATATTGTGGAACTTTCATAAGGGTGATGAAAAAATAACTGTCTTTTTTCAAGACAATGAGTGGAGAGATATAGCTGGAAACGCTATTGTTCTTAAAGGTGTGGAGAAAGTTTCTTTATGGCACCCGATTCAATCAACCATTAAGGAAATTGAAGCATGGCGAAAGCTATTTGCTAATCAAAATATTCAGCAGCCCATTAAGCAGGTTTACAGAGAAGTATATATACTTACCGATGCTGAAATAAATACTAAATCATATAGCAACAGGATGGCAGCCCATATTTTAAAACAACATCAATTTAATTCTCTTGCTAAAATACGTGGATGGAGCTACTCCTTAATGGGAGCATATGACGATGGGCGTTACAATGAATCCGCTTCAATTGAAATTCCAGAATTTAATGTAAAAGCTGAGTATTGGGTAAACGAAGTAAATGCCGATGATGCATTTAATGATACAGGCATATGGTATTATATAGCAACCGATCAGGTTCGTTTTATAAGCACAACCACCAATAAAACCATCGATCTAATTGATGTGCCCGATATTGTTCTATCCGAAATTCTCCGGGATGTGGATTTATTTGTCGGTGTAGCCAGTATTGGAAATGATCCTACCTGGCAAGATTCTGGTGGTATACCTAAATACAACGATTATTGGGAAAGTTATTCCTTTGGTGATTTATCGGAGATTGCTAAAACACGAAAGAGCATCCTAGAAAACCTAGTTCCACGATTAAAAATAAGCAAAGTAGCTTTTATAAAGGATAAGTTTTTAATCGTGAATGGGAAATTACGAACCTATAAGATACATATTGGCAGCACCAATATATTGATGGAGCCAAATGACCAGTACCTGTGTATTGTTCCTGACAGAAGCAAGAAAAGTAAGAATGATCTGTTTTTACCATTTGAAGGAGATGCAGGCTTGTCTGTTATTTTATCAAAGGCTTTTCTACTAGCAGAAGACGATAAAATTACAGATACCACGATAACATCACAGATTAAAAGGAAGTAGATGCTTGATAGGTATAAGCACCATATAAATATTGATGGATTTGGTATTAATGGACAAAAGAGAATATCCAATACAAAAGTTCTAATTGTGGGTGCTGGTGGATTAGGGACTTATGTTGCATCGTTTTTAACATCCATGGGGATCGGTTCGCTCGGGATAGTAGATTTTGATAATATAGAATTATCCAACTTAAACCGTCAAATCATGTATTCGGAAAAGGATATTGGAAAAACAAAGGTTTCTGTATTAACGAATAAGCTTGGCAATTTAAACTCCCAGGTACAAATTGAAGGTTACTGTAACCGGATTGAAGATAAATGCTGTCATGAATTGTTTAATGAATATGAAATAGTTTGCGACTGTACAGATAATTTACACACGAGACTAGAAATAGATCGCTTATGCAAAGAACATAAGAAACCGCTAGTATATAGTGCCGTTGGTGGCTGGGAAGGATATATCACTGTTTTACATGCAAAAAATAAGGTTGGTTTAAGTGATGTACTTTCTTTGAACGAATATGCCGAAAACGAACTATCAAATTGTTCTGATATAGGTATAATCAATACTACTTGCTCTATTGCAGGAAGCATGCAAGCCAATGAGGTGATAAAGTTAATACTTGAATTGGATGATAAATTAGATGGATATCTAATGTGCTTTAATACAATAAAAAATGTTTACAGAAAATTTAAGATTAATAATACAGAAAAATCACGAAAGCACAATCGAGTACGCAGCCGATAGGCTATTAAACTACCGGAGAGCCTCTCACACCACGACTTTTTACTTCATAAAAAGTACGTACGGACCTCGTATACGGCGGTTCGATGAATATAAGAATCGTTATGGAAATTCGAATTTAAAAGGAGGACTATTAAAAATTCTAAATCTTTGGCAATAGTGACAAAATTCAACATATCCCCTACCCGCTCCTAATGGCCCCATATTACCGGTTAAACCCCTCGCCCAGCTTCGGTCCTGTGTGTTTGTCTATTTTTATTTAGCGAGTGCCCGGGCATACTAAACGCCAAGCTGTTAATTTTCTGTTTACAAATTAACTGTTGAATAACTTGTTGTTTTCAGGCGATTTGTAATTTGCATTTTGTTAAGATAATACAGGCAACCTATTGAAACCAACGTGATAACTATAATTACAAAAACCAATGATTAGTGATGTATTTTACGCTGTAAGGAAGTTAGTAAAAATACAAAGACCGAGTGAAAGCACTTAATAGGGAAGAAAATGGAGAAAATGATTTTGCTTCAAGATGTGATCAGCACTTTGAGAATTTTCATGAAAAAATAGAACAAAATATAGGAAAACTGATACGTAAAAAAAATATTAAAGAAGGTGATGCAATTACAAAAATTATGATTTCACTTTTATGCACTCAATAATTTTTTACACATTTACAAAATTATTAGGTGCTTATTATAAAAAGTAAACTTATGAATAATTACGAAAAAAAATTGCTCGAAAGAATTAAGAAGAAGGATTTTGAAGCATTTGAACAATTATTCAAAGAATTCAACCGACCCCTAACTCTATTTGCACAGCAATATGTTTTCGATTTTCAAACAGGTGAAGACATTGTACAGGAAAATTTCATCAACTTCTGGGAAAATATTCATAAAATCGAAATTAAAACATCACTTAAAGCATACTTCTACCAATCGGTAAGGAACAGATGTTACAATTACCTGCGTAATTTAAAAATTTACGACAAGCACAAGCTGCTATATATTGAGTCATTATTAGCCACCAACGATCCCGATATTTTTACTGATGCAGAAATACATAAAACTTTAGATAATGCTATTGAATTGCTTCCGCGTGAAATGAGTAAAATTATCCGGCTCAAATACCTTGAAAAGATGAAGATTATAGATATTTCCAATTTACTCCAAACTTCTGAAAATACAGTAAAGACCCAATTATCTCGTGGAAAACAGAAATTAAAAGTATTGCTCAACGAAATGATGAAACTGAATATTTTTTAATTATTATTATTTTTTTTTCAATTTATTGTCACCTTTTTTTTAATGTTTGGTGTCATTACTTGTGAATGACGAAACATACACAAATACAATACATTTATATCTGGAAGAAATTGAATAATTCAATCTCTCCCGAAGAAAATGAGTTACTGACAAAATGGTTGAATGAATCGACTGAAAATTTGCAATTTTATTTAAGTGCGAAAGAATTTGAATCAAACAAATCGGTTGATAATACATCAATTAACTGGCTAAAGCTTGAAAAGAAAATAAAGCAGCGCAAAATAAAACGCATTGCTTTATACAGTTGTGCAGCAACAATTATAGGTATATTCTTCTTTATTACACTCTTTAATAATTACACCGACACCCCCCCTTCGTTAGCGCTTAAACCAGGGATTGATAAAGCAACACTTATTTTAAGCGATGGTAACAGCTATTTATTGGAAGACACCTCAGATTTTTGTATTGAAGAAAGCGGAGTAAATATTAAAAGCAAAAAGGGAACATTGGTATACAACTCTCAAAAGAAAAAAAGCAAACAAATTGCCTATAATACTATACACGTACCAAGGGGAGGTGAGTTTTTTATAGTGCTATCCGATTCCACAAAGGTATGGATCAATTCAGAAACTATGCTGCGCTTTCCAACCTCATTCGAAAAAAATGAAAGAAAGATTGAGCTTATTGGTGAAGCTTATTTCGAAGTAAAAAAAGATCGATCAAAACCATTTATAGTAGTTTCAAACGAACAAATTATTGAGGTTACCGGTACAGCTTTCAATGTATCAACCTTTGGTCCCCAAGACTTAATCTTAACAACACTGGTTGAGGGTAGTGTGCAAATTACATCACAAGCAAACAAAGAAATTACCACCAAGTTAGTACCCGGTAATCAGGCAAAATTTGATGCGCTAACACAAAGTGTAATTATCAATGATGTGAATGTTTCCTTATTCACTTCATGGAAAGATGGTTTTTACAATTTTCAGGATGAAACAATTGAAAACATTCTAATTACACTTTCGAGATGGTACAATTTCGAATACCAATTTAAAAATAAAAATATAAAATCAATTCGTTTTTCAGGAAGGATCAAAAGAACCGATTCCTTTCAGCGGGTATTATCTTTTATTGAAAAAACTAATGAAATACATTTTGAAATTAAAGATAATCAAGTAATTGTAAATTAATAGGATTCTTATTCATTCAAAGCAACCTTATATTATCCTAACTATATACTAAAATAACGCTAACCTAAAAATGAATCTATGAAAAAATCCTGTACTCATGCTGCCCTAAAAAAGGGAGGCTTTTTCTTGGTAAAAATTAAACTTTCTCGAATTTTATTGCTTTTTGCAATACTAATGGCTACAGCGAATGTGTATTCGCAAAAAGCCAGTTTAGACATAAAGTTTAAAGATGCAAGTATTGATGAAATACTTTACTATGTTTCTTCAAAAAGTGATCTTGAAATAATATATCGTTCCGATTTATTTAAAGATTCACCGAAAATGACTGTTGATCTTAAGAATGTAACTGTTAGTGAATTCCTTGATAAATACATCGTACCGCTAGGTTACAAATATAATATTGAAAACAAGACAATAGTAATTAAGAATACAAAAGAAGAAGAGAACAGTTCTTCAAAAAAAGCCCAAAGCAAACTAATTGTTGTTGAGGGAACTATAACCGACAATACTGGTTTACCACTACCCGGGGCTACAATTACTATTGAAGGCACAAGTGGTGGTAGTATAACCGACAACGATGGAACATTCTCAATTAAAGCAAAACCTACCGACAAACTGATTTGTTCCTTTATTGGAATGAATCCTCAAACAATTTCAATTGATGGGAAGACAAGAATTGACATTCAGTTAACATACAAGACAGAGGAACTTGATGATGTTACTGTAGTGGCTTTTTCAAGACAGAAGAAAGAGAGTGTAATTGCATCTATTGAAACAATTAATCCGGTTGAATTAAAAGTTCCCTCTAGCAATTTAACAACAGCATTGGCTGGCCGGATGTCAGGTATCATTTCCTATCAACGGAGTGGTGAACCAGGGCAGGATAATGCCCAATTCTTTATCAGGGGTGTTACCAGTTTTGGTGTGCACAATAACCCTTTAATACTAATAGATGGTGTTGAACTATCAACAACCGATTTGGCCCGTCTACATCCTGATGATATTGCCAGTTTTTCAATTATGAAGGATGCCACAGCAACCTCATTGTATGGTGCCCGTGGCGCAAACGGGGTTATTTTGGTTACAACAAAAGAAGGCCGTGAAGGAAGCGCCAAATTTAGTGTTCGTTTTGAAAATTCACTATCACAGCCAACCCGAAATGTAGAATTAGCTGACCCAATAACCTATATGTTGGCTCATAACGAAGCTTATGCAACACGGTCACCACTCTTACCATTACCTTACTCGCAGGAAAAAGTTGATAATACCATAAATGGTACAAACCCTAATGTTTATCCTGCAACCGATTGGCAAAGTGAATTGTTAAAAGATTATACCCTTAACCAACGTTTTAACTTTAATGCCAGTGGTGGTGGAAAAGTTGCCCGATATTATTTAGCGGCTGGAGTTTCGAACGATAACGGTATTTTAAAAGTTGATAAGCGCAACGATTTTAACACCAATATTCGCTTAAAAAGTTATAATATACGATCGAATGTTAATATAAATTTATCAAAATCAACCGAGGCAATCGTGCGCCTGCATGGTAGCTTTGATGATTACCGTGGCCCTATTAATGGCGGTTCCGATATGTATCGTTTGATAATGCGTACAAATCCTGTACTTTTTCCGGCATACTACGAGACCGATGCAGAACACCAATATGTTAACCACATATTATTTGGTAATTCTGGCGATGGCAACTACCTTAACCCATATGCCGAAATGGTAAAAGGGTATAAAGAGTCCAGCAGATCGCTTATGTTGGCCCAGTTTGAGATTAAACAAGATTTATCATTTATTACTGATGGTTTAAAAGCTCGTATTCTGGGTAACACAACCCGCAATTCATATTTCGACATTACCCGTAATTATGAGCCCTTTTATTATTTGGCTAATGACTATGATACACATATAAATGAATATGAATTGGAATTGTTAAATTCTGAACAAGGCTATGAATATCTCAACTACGTTATGGGTGACAAACAAGTTAGCTCAACATTTTATGCTGAATCGGCCATTGATTATTTCAAGGAATTTAATGCCATACATACTGTAACCGGGTTATTGGTTGGAGTTTTACGACATTCTTTAGACGGAGGCAAAGATAATTTGCAAGAATCATTACCCAGCCGAAATCTTGGTGTTTCAGGGCGTTTTACCTATGCTTATGACAAACGCTACTTTACTGAATTTAATTTTGGGTACAATGGTACCGAACGTTTTTCGGCAAAAGAACGCTTTGGATTTTTCCCATCGGTAGGTGCCGGTTGGTTTGTATCAAACGAAGATTTTTGGCAGCCATTAGCAAATGTTTTTTCAAAGTTTAAAATGAAATTTACCTATGGTTTAGTTGGTAACGATGCTATTGGAGACGCCAGGGATAGGTTTTTCTACTTATCAAACGTAAATATGAATGATGCTGGCAGAGGATATAGTTGGGGTTCTGAAGGAGATTATCATCGCGATGGTATTTCAATTTCGCGTTATTCTAATGATAAAATAACCTGGGAAACTGCACGAAAAACCAACCTTGGTATTGAAATGGGCTTATTCAGTAAAATGGAATTGAATGTTGATTTATTTACCGAATACCGCTCCAATATTCTAATGGACCGTATCAAGCTGTCAACATTTGGTTTGCAGGCCAATACTCGTGCTAATGTTGGTGAAGCATCAAGCAAGGGTATCGATATGTCATTAGATTATCAGCAAAATTTCAACAATGGCTTTTGGGTTACTTCTCGATGCAATTTTACCTATGCACGTAGTATATTTGAAAAGTTTGAAGAACCTGATTATAGCGCTACACCATGGTTGTCGCATGTGGGCCAACCTATTAAACAAGAGTGGGGTTATGTGGCTGAGCGACTGTTTGTGGACGATTGGGAAGTACTCAATTCACCAGAACAACAATTGGGTAGTATCGCAATGGGTGGCGACATCAAATACATAGATATCAATGGGGATGATAAAATTACTTCACTCGACCGAGTGCCAATTGGATACCCAACAGTCCCAGAGATTATTTATGGTTTTGGAGCCTCTGTTGGTTATAAAGCCTTTGATTTTTCGCTATTTTTTCAGGGATCTGCCAGATCATCGTTTTGGATCAATGCTCAAGCAACCAGCCCATTTGTTAATTATCAATATTGGTGGGAAAATGGCGACGTTTACAGTAGAATGAAGAATAATGCCTATTTGCAAGCATATGCCGATGATCATTGGTCCGAATCGAACCGAAATGTTTATGCGCTTTGGCCACGTTTATCGTATCGAAGTGAAGGGAATAACACCCAAACAAATACTTGGTTTATGCAAAATGGTGCATTTCTTCGCTTAAAATCAATGGAAATGGGTTATACGCTTAGTGAAAAGAAACTTAGGCAACTTCATTTAGGGAGTGTTAGGATATATGCCAGTGGAACTAACTTATTCTTTTTAAGTCATTTCAAACTCTGGGATCCTGAGATGGGTGGAGAAGGTTTGGGTTATCCTATTCAACGGGTTATTAATTTAGGACTTCAGGTTTCATTCTAAAAATCAGGTAAAATGAAAAAACAACTATATAAATATTTAATCGTATTCATATTATTCTTGTCAGTGACATCATGCGAATTCTTGGATGTGGTTCCTGATAATGTGGCAACTATTGAAAATGCCTTTTCTGACAAATATAATGCAGAGAAATTTCTGGCAACTTGTTATTCATATTTACCCGTTTATTCTGATCCTTGGATCAATCCGGGTTTATTATCGGGTGATGAGGTTTGGTTTAATGAAGAAGTAAGCGATGGTTGGGTTCACGCTGCACTTATTGCCCAGGGATATCAAAACAGTCGTACTCCATACTTAAATTATTGGGATGGTGAAGAACGTGGAACATCTATGTTTACCGGAATTCGTGATTGTAATATTTTTCTTGAAAACATTGATAAAGTTGCTGACTTATCGAATTTGGAAAGAAAAAAATGGATTGCAGAAGTAAAATTTCTGAAAGCATATTATCATTTTTGGTTGCTTAAATGTTACGGGCCCATTCCTATTATCGATAAAAATTTGCCTGTTTATGCATCATCCAGCGAAATTAAAACTTATCGCGAACCGGTTGATGATGTTTTTAGCTTCATTGTAAAAACACTTGACGAGGCAATACCTGACTTACCCTTGACGGTACTATCTGAAACTTCTGATTTGGGTAGAATTACAAAACCTATTGCCACAGCTATTAAAGCAAGGGTTTTAGTAACTGCTGCCAGTCCGCTGTTTAATGGAAACTCCGATTTTAGTTCATTAACCGACAATAGGGGCGCAAAATTATTCAATTCAGAATATGATCCAAATAAATGGCAACTGGCTGCAGATGCAGCAAAAGAAGCGATCGATTATTGTGAAAAGGCCAATATACGGTTGTACAACGACTTTGCCAGCAAAAATTCACATTCAGATGCCATGATGTTAGAGTTGAATTTACGTTCCATTGTAACCGAAAAGGGAAGTCCTGAAGTAATATGGTCAGCCACGAATTACAGGTTTGGTCAAGGTTATCAAAGTATGCTACAACCACTACTAATAAATGTTACCAATGCTAACCCTGTTTCTCAGTTTTATGCACCTACTTTACAAATGGCAGAGCTATTTTATTCCAAAAATGGTGTCCCTATTGAAGAAGACAAAGATTTTGACTATTCAAATCGTTATCAGCTTCGTACAGCTGTTACTGCAGATAAAGACTATGTGAAATCTGGACAAGAAACTGCAATTCTTCATTACGACCGCGAAGCCCGGTTTTATGCCGATATTGCTTTCGATAGGGGAACTTATGTTTTGGATCCAACTTATTACTACGTACAGGTTAGGGCTGGTGAACTTGCTACAAAAAGAAATCAGGGCGAATTTTCCGCAACCGGATATTTTGTAAAAAAATTCATTAATCCAAACAATTCTTTCTCAGGTAATTCATATTTCAGTAATTACGAATTTCCTTTCCCAATAATTCGTCTAGCAGATTTGTATTTGCTTTATGCCGAGGCTTTAAATGAAGTAAAAGACGCACCTGATGCTGATGTTTATCAATACATTGATTTAATAAGGGAAAGAGCTGGATTAAAAGGCGTTGTTGAAAGTTGGCAGGCACATTCTTCAAATCCGGGTCAACCAGCATCAAAATCGGGTATGAGAGAAATTATTCACCGCGAGAGAATGATTGAATTAGCGTTTGAAGGCTCAAGATTTTGGGATTTACGCCGTTGGAAAGAATCAGAGAAATACATGAATAAACCCATTCAAGGTTGGAATATTTCTGGAAGGGGTAATGATTTTTATAAAATTGCAACCCTTTATATTCCCACTTTTGAGTTTAAAGACTATTTCTGGCCTATTAAAGAAGATGAACTTTTGAAAAATCCCAATTTGGTTCAAAATTTAGGATGGTAATTATACTCAAATTGAAATTTAAAGTTAGAATTATTATGAAAAATACATGGATTATACTAATACTCATTATACTTTTTAACGCTTGTAATGAGCTTGAAAAAGAACCTATGGTAAAAGATAGTGTGGCACCTTCGCCAATTATCGATCCTATTGTTGAGAATACTCCGGGTGGAGCTCAAATATCATATACGCTGCCAGATGAAACCGATTTACTTTATGTTGTAGCTGAATATACTTTATCAAATGGAGAAAAAACAGAATCGAGGAGTTCCGTTTTTATTAATATGATTTATATTGAAGGATTTGGCGATACGCTAAAGCATCAGGTAACATTGTATACTGTCGATCGCAGCGAAAACAAATCGGAACTGGTTGATGTTGAAATCCAACCATTAAATCCTCCGGTAAAACTGGTGCAACAAACTTTAACTGTTACACCTGATTTTGGGGGAGTATTGTATACGTGGACAAACCCAATCAATGCACCATTGGTTTTTGAGGTTTTGGCAGTTGATTCAACAGGAAAATTAGCATCATTTGAAACTGTATATTCGGGTGTAACTGAAGGGAAATATTCGCTTCATGGTTTTAATCCCGAGGAATCAAAATTTGGTATTGTTATTCATGATAAATGGTTTAATTATTCTGATACTATTGTTAAGCAGGTTACACCCATGTATGAATATAAATTGGATAAAACCTTGTTTTCGAATGCCGATTTTCCAGGCGACACTGATATGAATGGCTGGGAAGGACGCTTTGAATATGCTTATGATAATAGTATTTCAACTTTCAATCATTCATTGGCAGGTACTGGTTGGCCCCAATTTTTTACAATTGATTTGGGCGTAAAAGCAAAATTAAGCAGAATCAATATTATACAGCGTCAAGACGAAATATTTTTGTATGGACACGGTAATCCACGACTTTTTGAAGTATGGGGCACCAATACTATTCCGCAAGATTCTATTATGAATACCGACGATTGGCACCTGTTTAAAGAATGTGTTGCTATAAGGCCAACCGAACAAGGTGGTACTGCCGATGAAGATGCTCAACATGCACTTGATGGAGACGAATTTACATTTACTATTGAAGACCCTGCAGTGCGATATATAAGAATTTTAGTGAACGAAACTTGGGGAAATACAGGCTTCATACACTTCTCTGAAATTGAATTCTGGGGACAGGAAATAGTGGAATAACCTTAAATAAAAAAAGATATGAAAAATATAAGTAAAATATATATTATCCTGCTATCATTGAGTCTTGTTTTAATATCCTGTGAATCGATGTATGATGTTCAAGAAAAATATATTGAGAAGGGTGGGATAATTTATGCGACAAAACCTTATTTAACAGAAGTTAAGGCAGGAAATAAGCGGGTTGTTGTTAAGATGATATTTATTAGTGCTTCAAATATTCATGAAAATGTTATTGAATGGAATGAAGGGGCTGATAGTGTTATCACCGAAACAAATTTAAACGCTCCTACTGATTCAATGGAAATTGAAATCAATAGCATTGATGAAGGTTCCTACATTTTTAATGTATATAATCTTGATAAAGAGGGAAATAGGTCTATTAAAGTACAGGTTATTGGTAATGTCTATGGTGATAAATACCAAGCAACCCTTATGAACAGGGCTGTAAACAGCATTGATCAAAACGATACAGCTATGGTTATTAATTGGGCCCAACCCAAAGAAGGTGACAACGGAGTTGAACTTGTTTATAATGATGCAAATGGCAATTTGAGTAATTACAAAGTTGCATCTGATGAATTAGTAAGCTACATTAAAAGTTGGCAACCGGGAGGTGTTATGAAATATACAACTTTTTATATTCCCGAAGAAGATGCAGTTGATGAATTCTCTTCACAAACTGAATCGTTAACGATGGCTAATTAACAGTTATAAATATTAGTAATAGAGTGAGTTTAATATGCAATTTCTGATATTTTATCAGCTTCTAACAATATTTATTAAATAACTTAACGAATGATAACACTACAAAAACTTTTAATAATATTTACTATTGGATTAATTTCAGTTGAAATGTTTGCATATGATGGTATGCCAACGCCTCCTTTGCATATAGAAGGACGCTGGCTTAAAGACCCTACCGGAAAAAACATCATGTTGCATGGATGGATGCAGCCCAATGACAGTTACTTTAACGGGCGCCTTTTTAACAATCCTACTACATTCACACCAGAAGACTGTGCTAGCGCTCTTAATATGTTTAATAAGATGGCTGAATTTTTAACGGACACCAGTTCACTCTTCGGTTATGACCATGGCTGGAAAAGTAGTTTCGTTCGCATAGGAGCTCCAGGGGATGGTTGGGACGATTATGGACTGGTTGATACAGCCCTGTTCAAACGGGCTTGGGATAATTTGTACATACCGTACATCGATTATTGCAGGTCGCGCGGACTATATGTCGTCCTTATAGGGAGTGTGCCATCCCCCGAATTTATGGGTGCTCAATACAAGGCGAACCTGATTGCGTATTGGAAATGGATAGCGTCATATCCTGGTCTCAAAAATGTGGACAACGTGATGTTCGAAATTTGCAATGAACCTGTTGATATTGAGAGTGAACTGGGGAATGACGACTGGGGATCCTGGAAAGATGAACATGACAAAGCTATTTCAGTCTATATGCAAGATATAGTTGATACCATACGGGCTACAGGCGCTGAAAATATCATCTGGGTACCAGGCTTGGTTTGGCAGGCCAAATTAAAAAGTTTTGCCAAATACCCTATAACAGGCACCAACATTGGCTACGCCGGGCACCGGTATCCCGTAGGGGCGAATGATGCAGAAGAAATCACCAACAGCTTTAACAATGATTGGAAACTTTGCTCTGACAAGTATCCGGTCATCGTTACCGAGGGCTCCTGGCATACCATGGGTATAGACCAGGGCCTACGAACAGGAACAACGGAAGTTTTCGGAAGCACGATAAAGAAACTCTATGACGAAGCGGGCAATATCAGTTGGATGGCCGGTATGATAGGAGAAGTGATCGGAGGTGTTGATGAGGGATTGAGCCCGGATCAATGGACCTATTCGAATGTTAATTGCGGTCGGGCAGCATTTCATTGGTGGTCAGAATATTCATGGTGTGCCCCGGACGATGGCACCCCAAAATTCGAGTCTGCATTAGTAACCGAAGATAATCCAAAGCAGATAAAGGTGCTTTTTAACAGGTCAATAATAGACTCAGGTAATTTCGATGGCTTCGCGGTAAAAGTCGACAACCAGGCTGTAACAATTGACAGTGTTGTTTTGGGCGATACAAATCAATTGGTTATCCATTTAAGCAAAAGTATTCTAAAAGACAATGAAGTTACCTTATCCTACGGTAATGGCAATGTTGTTTCCGTATACGAGAAGAACCTGGTTGAAATTAGCAATGAATTGGTTGACAATCTGCTGAAAGGGGCTTCCCCAAGAATGGTTGAACTTAAAACGAATGAAGATGGCGATACGCTCATGGTAAAGTTTAACAAGAAAATGCTGCTTCCTTCAGATTTTTCTTCTTTGACTTTGAACGCTGAATACAATGGAAATATTGATATTACTATTCTCCAAAGTTCTTATTTCGATAATGATTCTACCCTATTGTTATTTTCCCTGGATGATCAGGTTTATGGAGACTACAGTCTTTCACTTTCCTATTCGGGCAACAAAATATCTTCTTCCGATAGTGGTTTGCTAAAAACATTTTCCGGTTTTCCGGTAACAAATTGTTCCCAGAGCTTACCTGTGACCATTAATACCGGGAAAATTGAATCGGACGGAAAAACTGGCATATTTGAATTTTCAAAACCTTTGTCCATGGTAACGGAACATTCCACTTTTACCCTTAAGGTAAACGACAAAAATGTTTCGTTTTTAGATTTTTATAGCTTTCACAATACTATCCGATTTACTCTGCCGGACAATCTGCATTTTGGCGATAATGCCACCCTAAGTTACACTCCCGGAAATGTAACCGCTGCCGATCTGGGTTTATTGGAAGGATTCAGTGATTTTCCGGTTACAAATTTGGTTGGCGAACCTGAATGGATACAAGTTTCCGGTAGGGTTGAGGCAGAAAATTACTCTGTACAATCGGGCATTCAAACCGAGAATACCAGCGATGACGGTGGTGGATTAAATGTAGGTTGGATAGATAATGGAGATTGGATGGAATATGGTATAGAAAACAACTCTTCTGCGACATATTTTGAAATATCTTTCCGGATTGCCGCACCCTCCAGTGATGGTAAATTTGATTATTATCTTGACAATAAAAGAATTGGCCAGGTTGATGTTCCAAGTTCTGGTGGCTGGCAGAATTGGCAATCGGTTGTTAAAAACATGACTATAAGCCCGGGAAAACATTATCTCAAATTAGTCGCTACAAGTGCCGGTTTTAATATAAACTACATAGATATTCATGCACTAATCACAGGTGTCGAAACTATGTACGATAATGGGATTAACATATATCCAAATCCGGTATCAGATAGGATGATAATTTGTTCCGAAGATTTTCAATACAATAATGTTGAGATATTTGATATTATGGGCAATACGGTTTTGAGCAAATCAGCAGCTTATGAACCAGAACTGTATTTACCTGTAAGCCTGCCAAATGGTATGTATATTGTAAAGATCAGCAATGGCAGCCAGTTTAGGTATAAAAGAATTGTTATAAAAAATGATTAAAAGCAATCAAAATATAAGTACTTGTATAAGCATAACAAGTACTTATATTTTTCAATCATCTACTCTTTAATTCTGCAATAAAATGGAAGCTGCTTACATTCACTTTAGATAATGGTTTTCACCATCGGGTAATAACAATAAATCAAAACCAAGATTGAAGTGGAGGGCCGTGGTTATTTTGCCTTATTTATTAATTGTGAAGGAAGCAAAGTTGGACTTTAAGGCGATGAATAATTGAATACACAGTTTTTAAACAATCTCCTTTTCTGTTATGATTTGGTCATTTATTAAACCCGAAATATGCATTAGAAAATCTAATCCATATTGAAATTGCTTCAATATAAGTCGTTTCACTTACTTGTTTCGAATATTCATACTCAATTATTTTTATTGCATTCATGAACTCCCTATGGTCGGTTCACCATAGCGATGCTATGATTCATCTCAGCAAGTCCTTCTATTTTTGCACTTTCAACCTTCATAACGAAGTTCTAATACATAATCCGGGTTAAAACCATAAGCATATAACGGCTGACCTTTTCATCACATTTTTAGTCGACGGGGACCAAAATTTAGATAAAGCCTACACTTTTTGTATGTATACAAGCACTAAAACATCGCCATACAAAACAAAAAACAAAAAAACGGTTGTTAGCCGCTTGTAGTCGTTTATAGTCGCTTAT
>JBNKPU010000214.1:0-48312 GCA_050295515.1 Bacteroidales bacterium
TATGAATTTCACTTATAAATACCGATTTTCTGCGTCATATTTGCTTACCATAGCCCGCTATGCTTTCGCAAACATTCCTTGAAACTCAATATTTATAAGCGATTTGAGCCATTAATTTTATATCGAACTCAGGTTATTAAATATTGAATTAGTGATATATTGCGTTATCCTATATCTTGCCTGACTTTGGGATTTTAAAATATACTAAGGATTTGACTGGATTTAACTTTCCAGCTTCTTATAATATTCCACTATATTTCCAGCTTTATCAGATACTTTTTTTATTAAAGCTTTTCTTTCTTTTTCAGAATATTGGACAAATCCTTTTGCCAGTTCAATTTTCTCTTTAATCAGTTCTTTGTTTTCTGCTCCTGTTACCAATACACTTACCGGCAATGACCAAGTAAAATAAAGGGCTTCTTTAATTGAGATATATTCTGGGACCAGCGGATCTTCTGTTGTCCACTTGGTCTCCCCATTCATTAGCTTTATCTTGAAGAAGTGTCCGTCCGATAGTGTTTTCATGGCAATAACCCCAAAATTGCGCTCAAGGGCAATAGAAAGCGTATTCTCTATAAAACTATGGAAGTGGGAGTCGATAACATTAATCGGCATTTGAATGGTTTCCAGTATATCTTTTTCTTTGGTTTGTTCTAACATACGCTTATGCGCAAAAGGATTCTGGTGTCCTGTAAATCCAATATGTTTTACTATTCCTTTTTCTTTGGCTTTCTCAAACACATCAAGCACTTCATTTTTTATTCTGTTATCAACATCTTCGGGTGTACCAAGGGCATGGACCTGCCAGAGGTCAACATGGTCACATTTTAGACGGGTCAACGATTCTTCGAGGTGTTTTCTGGCTATTTGTCCGTTCTGGGCAGTCGATTTGGTCATCAGGAAGATATCGTCTCTGTATTTTGGAATCAGGTATTTCCCATAGCGTCTTTCACTTTCTCCACTTTGGTATGATTCAGCTGTATCAAAAAAACGTACCCCACCCTCCATGGCTGCCTCAATAACTTCCTGGGCATCTTTTTCGCTTGTCCACCCAATATGGTAGCCACCTACACCGAGCATGGTTACGTTTTCGTTTGTTTTACCAAGTTTCCGAAGAGGCAGAATTTGTCCCCATTTATCCTGGTTATCCAAAGAATATCCTTTTGAGGCAACCATTAAACCACCTGTTGCCAAGGCTAGCTGCTTGATAAAGTCGCGTCTGTTGTTGTTCATGGTAGAAGTTTAAGATAGATACTTGGGAGGGATTAGACTAATAAATTTATGAAAATTATTTAGAGTATGCTAACAGTTTCTTTTAGTATCTGACGATTTAGAATGATTAGGATATTTGACACCTACCAGGATAAGTATAAATTTATTTGATTTCTAAAAAGCAGATGCTGGAATGATTCTTTTGGGCAGTCGAAATGATATTGGGCTTTATGCAAATTGAGCAAGTTTCATACTCATATCCTAAAAACAAAACGCAAATGCCTACAACTTCACCATTTTTTTGGTAATTACCTGTTTGCTGTTTTCTAATTTGTAATAATATAAACCATGTGGCAGATGATCTGCCCGATATTCGATAACATGATTTCCATTGCTCATATATCCACTAAAAATATGGTCAACTTCTTTTCCCTGGACATCTATAACTGAGAAGGTAACCTTATCTGCATGGGTTAAATATAAAGGGATATATGTGACAGAAGAGAACGGGTTAGGGTAGTTTTGATCCAGTATGATATCACTATCTGTATGACTGATATATTCCTCTATGTTGACTTTAGAATTGTAAAAGTTTACGTGATTTTTGGCTCCCGGTGTTCCATAACCAACCGAATATCCCCAATTATTTGGATAGGAATTATCAGTACATGTTTCGATAAATGATAATGTAGGTCCAAAACCATTCGGTTGGGTGGGCCAGGGACTGGATGAGGAATAGCTAATAGAATCAATTAAGTTATCATCTGCATTATACAAAAGCAGTACTTCTACATCAGATCCAAGTCCGAAGTTGAAGGTGCCAATATAATTGTTAACAGTTGGAAATGCCTCCTCAAAATCTGAAGAATCTGCGCAAATCACTAGGTAACTGTCAGCTGCAATTTGGGTGCCAGTACTAAATATAAATTCGTGTAAAACATCTGAATCCTTGAACTTCCATCCTGATAAATCCACATCATATGAGTATGGGTTGTAGAGTTCGATCCAATCTCCAGCATTTAGCGTATTATTTGAATTATAATTTACCTCATTGATTATTATTGATGGATTTGCAGAACTTGCAGTAAAATTTGCTGTAATACTCGGTATTTCTGATATCGAAACAGTAAGGTGTGGATTATTTTCAATAGCCGTAGGACCAGTCCATCCGATAAATTTGTACCCTGAATCAGGCAATGCTGTAAGTATTACAGGTATTTCATTTACATATTGCCCTGTCCAGGGGTAACTGTCAGGAATAATTGAATTAATCTTGATTTTACCTTTACCTGAAGCATTCATACTAAAATTGCTCCACGAGTCCAGATTAAAAAACTCTAAAATATGGTTTTTGACATATGGGCTGCGGTTTTCAAAAAAGGATTCAATATCGGAAATATTGTTGTTCCATTGGTTTACCGAAGTTAAGGTAGAACCATAAGGCCCCCATTTATCTATATGCTCCTGAATTTCGGGAGCATACATGTCTTTAAATCCTTGTAGCCTTGCAATAGCTGTATCTGCAATAAACCGGGTATTCATGTAATCGGCCATACGATTAACAAAGGTGTTCCTGAATTCATTGCTTTCCAAGATTTTACGTATCAGAAGTGTTGTGATCGGTGTATTCGGCCAGCCAGCTCCATCTGTTGTGGTTGCATGCACAAGTGTATTATGGGTATAGTCGTTTTGAGATTGATGCGAATTCATAGTATAATCAACATCGTATAAGAGCCACCTCCACTTACTTCCTGCAGTATGGGGTTTCCAGCATTTAATATTATTGCCTGGCCAGTCGTAATTGGCATAGTAAATTTCTGTGGTCAGGTAATCGGTTAAATTGTCCAAATCGATAACATATTTTGCATAATCATATGCTTCATATGTGTTCATGTCCTTTTCTGAAAGGTAGTTTTCCATTTCCAGGTAGGCTGCATCTGTTCCTTCAATTACAATGGGTTTTGAACTTCTCCAATAGCGGCTGATCATATCTACATTGTCTTTGTCCAAAGTATAGTGCGAATCCAGATAATCTTCATTTAGTTTTTCCCGTATGTTGTGGATGCCCCAATATTCACCATTAATGTACACAATAGCCGGTCTGAATTTTTGGTAATCGAGGTTTTTATCGGCCACAAGGTCAGAAGCAAATACATCACGTATAAGTGTGCCTTGCCAATCTCCACCAGCCGATCTTAACACCAGCGATTTATAAGTATTAAAAGGCAAATGGTCAAAAATGGGGTATGTCAACCTACTCTCACCATACTTGTCCCTGAAAAATATGGATAATGACTTACGGGCGTTGGCACGGCTTCCCCAACCCAGAATCTTAGTGCCTGCATTTATGGTAAATTCACGGTTTCCGTTCACTTCAAAAAACTCGATGGTCACCGGACGTTCCCAGTCCTGCCAGTAGTTTGCCACCCTTTCATGATATTCAGGATAATTGCCATGGACATATATTCCAGTCTCTTTGCTCCATAGGTTTTTCGGATCTGTAGATATGGATACCACTGGCATAGAGAACTGATTATGTATTAAATATGTTGCTGTCATAACCTCGCTTTTAATGGTATCTCCACTGTAGCTTCTGGCTTTTAGTACTGTTGTACCTGATATATCAATAGATGATACATAGATAGATGAATTTTTATCGGGTGTACTTCCGTCTGTCGTATACCTGATTTGGGCTGTACTGGATGTAGATGATAGAGAAACACTTAAGGCAGAATCATAAAATCCTGCTTTGTCTGAACTATTTACCTGTTCTGTAAATCCTTTGAAAATAATCCCCTGGTTTGGGCTATTTGGTGTTGGATGCTGAAAAACCACCCAGCTTTGGTTTCCATCTGTCTTTCTGCCGCATGAGAAATCTGGTGGGACCGCTTCCATTGCAACCTGATCAATGATAGTTCCGGAAGGATTCGTTAATAGTAAAGTTTCACCATCATTGTCTATTTTAAAATTGGTATGCATGTAATTTAGGGGTGCTGGGTTTTTTATGTCCTTTCCACTAGCAAAAACAACCAACCTTTTTTTTGCCCCGATAGTAATTGAAGGAAATGTCCATTTGAGGGGTTCATCAGGATTATCAGACAATCCATATCCACTTAAATTGATGCTATTGTCCGAAATATTGTAAAGTTCTATCCAATCAGGATAATTGCCATCGCATGTAGCTTGTCCCATCTGTTCAAACCACCAGTCGCAATCTTCTACCGGGCATGTTTGTTTGTCCACATCAAACTCATCTTGGATACTGGAAATATTAGCAGGCATAATTTCATTGATAACAATTTGAGCAACAGCCAATGAAGTATATTGGAATAGGGTTATTAGAACAAAAACTAAACGTTTGAATTTTATAGCAAACATAATTTAGATTAGCGTATGGACTTAATTACTAATGGCTAAATATATGAATTACAAGCTAATTATGAAATTAAAATCAATTGAAAAATGAGATGGCGGAGAATCTAAAATTGATGTTTTAATCCTTAAATTCTGGTCATTTATTGAACATGGGCAAACAGATCTGCTTCAAGCTCCTTGATAAGCCATTATTGTTTATTATATGTTTCCTGGGTTGCAATTTTTCACAAATCGATAACCTCAGCATCGGCATTTCCGTCAATTACCTAAAAGGGAAGAAACCTTATTTTGAAAATATTTATAGATCAAAAAATAAACAACCTGACCTTATATCATTTCATCTAGCGGCCCCACTTGTGTTCAATCTCAGATAAGTTCAAAGACCCTGGCAAAGTACTTTTGGTATTGTTTTTTTCTGATACGCAAATGGTGTAATTCCACCATATTTTGGTTGCTGCATAAACATCCTTGCTTCTATAATACCTGTTATTTCCTTTTAGGCTGCCGTCATGATATTTTGCACCATAATTAAAGGGATCGTTTACCTCAAAAAACAAATTGCCATCAATAACTTTATAGCCTTTTGTAACAATAAAATGGCCCCAGTCACGCCAATCTGTACGGTAAAATTTATCTACCCTGTTCTCCGGAATGGCATTGGAACTTATGTAATACATGTCCAAACACAAAATGGCCAAATATCCTTCATCCAGTTTTGATTTAATTATTTGTTCAGTTGCTGATACACTGTTGCCCAGCGTAACTATTGTGTTGGGTATTCCATTATCTGTAAGGTAATGACAGATATCATCCGTATACCACCAGCCACCTTCTGGGCGATAGGCTGAACGGGCATCAACCGGAGTTTGGGAGAAACTGTTATCTGCCCATTTTGCCGCCATTACTGTTGAAGTAGGACCACAATTAATATCTTTAAACTCTCCGGTATTTGCTTGATCTAAATACCAATCATAATCTCTTTCAAAACTGAAAGACTCTTGCAGGAAACCTCCTAGTCCCCAATCAAAAGTATAATCATTATTGATCCCAATGATTTGCCAGTTTGATACAGTTATATCGTCCTCAGCAATTATTTGAAGGGTAAGGGGTTTTTCATAATTATTTGAGGTTTTGCCACTTTCTTGTATTGCAGGTCCGATACTGGCCATTGCACCTTCACTAATATCAAACTCGGCTATTAAATCTTCAGCTGAAAGCATGCCCGTAGGAAAGTTCAGAAGGATTGTACTATCAGAACTATTTATAATCCCTTCAGTTTCTGTATCAATGATTCTATAACTAAAAATTTCTGCTTCTGAGCTTGCTGTATAAGAATCCTTTTCGCATGAGCTGGCAATTACTATACCTGTAAGAAGAATTAGGCAGAGCTTAAGTTTATTAATCATATAGTTCTGATTTTTCACTTGGTAGTACAAAAATATTGATTATTATTGATTGTATGAGCATTTTCATACATATAAATGTTCTTTCAAGATATTCAATTATGAATAACCAAATACCTTCTATTTTCTTTTGCTATTAAATATGCAAGATGATAGAATAGCTAACTAATTTTAAAAAAAGATGAGGGTGTCTATAAAGTCAATAAATCCTTGTTTTGTCAAATTTAGCAGAGTCGAAATATTTTGATTATCAGTAACAATTAATTATTTCTTCGACTCCGCTCAGAATGACTTGAAATGGATTTTTTGGACACCCTCTTTTCTTGTATTCAATAAGAACTTCATACATACTACCAACCATAAGGCTGGAAGATATTTTTTATTACTGAATCTTTGTCATATTAGTCACAGAGTAGAAATCCCACCACCATTTTCCATCAAAGGTACTTCCGTCAGGTTCAACCCATTTAATTCCCCAGGGTCCCATAAGCTTTATATCGCCATTATCTTTGATTATTGCAACAACAAATGCATCGTCTGTAACATCAATTTCATAATTTGCTTCTGAGTTTGGATCACCCGCATAGAAATAAGTGAAATAACCATTGCCGTTAGCTCCGGAAATCTGCTGTCCAACCGGTATTTTTAGTTCCATTGAGTTAAGGTCAACATTAGCAGTAAGTTCTTTGTAAACCACCATCTTTCCTCCGTTTGATCCCAAAGAATCCCATGGAATTAGTCCGATTAATTTTACCTGACTGTCGCTGATTTTTTCAATTGTAAGAGTATCCACAATATCCCAATTTTCATCAGCGCTGCTCCAAATAGATTCAGCTGTAAAGGCATACGATCCCACAATTGAATCAACAGTTTTACCAGATTCCTCATTTTTTTCGCAAGAAGTAATAGATACAAGTAATGCAAAAATGCCAAATAAGTACGTTAAATTTCTCATATTCAAATATTTATATAAACAAATAGTATTTAGTAATCTTCAACTTTTGTAAGAGTAGCTGTTGTATAGTAGTCCCACCACCACCATGAATCGAATCCCCCGCTCGGTTCCATCCATTTGGGGCCCCAGTTGTCGAAACCAGTGATTACCAAATCTGAGCCTGAACCAGTCCAAGTGAGAATGAAGGTTTCATCAAGTGGTTCGGGTCCCTGATCATTCGCATTTTCATAATCTCCCTTATAAAACGATAAATAATATCCGTTGGATTTGGGGTCGCTCCATTGCTGACCAGATTTTATTGTTATTTCTCCCTTTTCAGTATTGACGTTTCCTATCAGTGACCGTGAGAGGGATGGGGAAGCACCTACAATAATGTTTTTTATCTGAATTTTTGAGGTGTCAGCGTCTGGTTCAATCAGGAGCATACTGTGGTTTAAATTATAGTCTGATCCATAATATGATTCCGCTTCAATACGATATCTTCCAAGGATATATTTCAAGGGGTGTTCATCATCCTGTATGGTTACTAAAATCTTGTCTTTTCCATCTATCCCAACTTGGTACTCATCGGATCCGGACTCAATTTCTATCCAGAATTGCTTCATTCCATCCTTTTCATCGTTGTCTATAATATCAACAATTATTTCAGCATAGCCCAATCCATCTGTAAAACTCACTTTTTTCCCCGTGGGCAAATTATAATCAACACCCTCTACTGCAGGGTAATCAAGACCTTCGGAATTGCTTGAAATACTAAATTCAGCAGGTGAGGTGGAGTAGGTTGTTAGGTATAGTTCTATATCCAACTTCCCTTTGTTCTCTCTAACTGCGGCTTCAGAATTCGAGAATGCAACATAAGAAATATTATCAGGAGCATAAATTGGATCATTAACATCGCAGGAATTCAACAATGCAATACAGATTGTAAGTGATACTATTAAATATTTGTAACTCATAATTTTAATTCTGTTTGTGAAATATTTCCTTATTTATAACCTGGATTTGGTTTAAGATTAATATTAGCATCCTTTTCCCTAACAGGGAGAGGCATTGCCCACCTGTAATCAGGAAATGGGATGTTTATATTTTCTTTTTCAGAAATAAGGATTTCTTTGGGATCCCTGGTCAGTCCCCTTCCGGTTCTTGAAAGATCCCAAAGCTGGTTGCCTTCAAAACACAACTCCCTTCTTCTTTCGTTATATATATCATTTAGTGTAACTTCTGTAGCAGCTTGTAATCCACGGTTTGTCCGTATATTATTGTAATCTTCTAGTGCATTTTGTCCGGTAGAATAGTTTAGAGCTGCTTCTGCCCGGATCAGGTACATTTCAGACAACCTGAGTATGGGTATGTTATTTACTCCGGAGTTGTTTTTGCCTGGGTATTTGGCTGCCCATGTATACCCCGGATAGTCAGGATGGCCAATAAATAGCTGCAAGCGTATATCATTAGCTTCAAAAAGTCTCAGTAGGTCATCTGTGGCACAAATATCTCCATAGCCATAAGGTGAGAGTATATTTCCAATCCCATCAAAACCCGGGTAGTATTCCTGTCCATTTTTTCCAAAAACTTCAAAAATAACTTCGCTTTGGGCATCTTGTCCCCAAACACTTGTATAATTGGAAGTATTGTAGAGAGCAAAATTTCCGTTGATCACATTCGTTGCATAATCTGATGCATCTTGCCAGTTACCCATGTATAGAGAAACTTTTGCCATAAGGGCAGATGCAGCGTCCTTAGTTGCAAAGGCAAGATTGCTTCCATTGCTTCCATTGCTTCCATTGTTTCTGGGGTATACAGAGAGTAGGAGCAACGATTTTTCAAGGTCAGATACAATCTGTGAATATACTTCTTCAACTGTTGCACGTTCCGGATAACTAATTTCTGTTTTTGTAATTATCGGTATTCCAAGTGACTTGGGTTCTGAGGTATAGGGTTGTGCATACATCCTAACCAGGTCAAAATGCCCAAGTGCCCTAAGAAAAAAGCACTCACCCTTCAATTGATCCAGATCTGCCTGCTCAACAGATGAGGCATCCAGTTTTTCGGCGTATTCAAGCACATTACAAGCTCTTGTGATGGCTTGATAGGCAGCAGTCCATAAATAGGAAGTATAGGAATCGTTGTTTGACCAGGTATACTCGTACCTAAACCTTCCGGTATTAATAGGACTAGCTTTCCCATTTCCTCCTTTGAGGTCAGAAGTAACTATAAATCCTCTTCCGTACCAATTCGAAGAATACAGTGGGGCATAGGCCGCATTGGTTGCTGAGACCAATCCATCAAAAGTGTTCAATGCTTCTTCAGTAGTAGTTTCAAAAGGAGGTGTCTTTGTTAAAAAATCCTCACATGATCCTAACATTAATGCAAGAGTAGTAAGTCCTGTAAATAATATATTTTTTGGTTTCATAGTTTTACTCGCTATCATTTTAAATTCCGATTTTGACTCCAAATATCAGTTGCCTGGATTGAGGATATGTAGAATAAGTGTCTCCATTATATGATCTTTCTGGATCCCAGTAACTTACATCGTGCCAAGCGCGTATATTATTAGCCTCCATGTATACATTCAGCGATTTTAATTTCATACGGCTTATCCATTTATCCGGTAGTTTGTAATTAATATTCACATTCTTAAATCTCAGGTAATCCCCTTTCTCAATCCACCTGCTACTCTTCCATGCATTTGAATTTGAGGTATTATTAGCAATTGGCTTAGGGTTGAATGCTTTATCACCCGGTTTTTTCCAATAATCCAATTGGGAAGCCACCTGGTTATGACCAATATACCATCCATCAGATTTGGTGTAGGTGGATTCCATAATGTAAACAGAATGGCCAGTCTTGAAATCTAACACACTGCTTATTGATAATCCTTTCCAAGAAAATTCAAGGGAAAATCCACCAACATATTTTGGTTGCAACTGTCCTTTGGTCACTCTCCTTGCATTTTCATACTTTTCGGTAAGTTCACCGTTTTCATTATACCACATCCCCATACCTGTCAAAGGATTCACTCCTGCCCAATCATATACATACCACTGCGAGAAGCTTTCGTTAAGTTTGTGTATCCTGTTCCATCCGTCCATAATCTCCTGCTCTCCACCGAGATCCAGAAGTTTTGTAGTATTATGGGTAAGATTAATGCTAGCACTCAAATTAATTTCATTACTATGGATGATATCGTACCCAACACTTAACTCTATACCTGTATTGCTAAGGCTGCCGGTATTTCTTAACTGACTGTTGAATCCGGTAGTGGTTGGTAATGGAACCCAAAGTAGCATGTCTGATGTAATCCTTCTGTAATATTCAAGACTCAGATTTAACCGATCAAACACTACTGCTTCAACTCCGGTATTAAACTCATGGTTCATTTCCCATGTGAGTTCATCATTAGGTAGCCGCTTTGGAAAACTGGACACATTATTATTATACTCGCTTGCTGAGTATGTACCGTAAAAATTGTAATCTCCAATATTATAATTGCCATTCGAACCATAGCTCAAACGTAGCTTTAGGTAATTCAAAAAGCTTGTAGACTGAAGGAAACTTTCGTTATGTATGTTCCATGAACCTCCGACAGAATAAAATGTGCCCCACCTGTTACTTGGTGAGAACCTTGAGCAGCCATCACCACGAAGACTGGCTGTAAGAATATATCTGTCATTGTAGTTATAATTCATTACTCCGAAAAATGATACCAGAGAGGTTTCCCAGAATCTCTGATGGATATCTTTAAGCTCTTTTGTAGTATTTGATATCTCTGGTATCTGTGTTCCAATACCCTGGGAGGTGAGATCATAAAGTGAATAATTGGTAAGTTGAGCTTCCTGTCCGACCAATAAATTTATTCGGCCTGCCTTGTTTATCTCTTTAGTGTATTCAAACGTGTTTGAGGTTTGCTTATTGGTGTTTTTTGAAATACCATTCCAAATCTCACCATTTGCAACAGCACCATCTGGCATTTCTGGACTATGGAAGTTCCGACCTTGACTGTCGATGTAATCCAGTGAGTTAGTTGTTTTAAATTTAAGTCCCTTGACGATTTCCCATTGGAGATATATACTGCTTAGCATTCTGTAAACCTTATCCCACTGGTCATTCACTTGGGCCACACCTACCGGGTTATAGTTGAAATTGGAAGGTAAATCCCAGTTAATATTTCCGTCCTCATCCCTTACATTTTGCCATGGGAGGAGATTTTGAGCGCCATAAATCGGACTGGCCCAATAGAGCTGTTGTGGCAAATCAGAAATTTTAGAATATGACCCCTTTACTTTGGTGCCTATCTTAACCTTTTTATTCAGGTCCCTGTCAAGATTCAGGCTCATGGTATACCGTTCCAGATCTGAACCAATCATGATTCCTTCTTCTGAATAATATCCTCCTGATAAGTAATATTGGGTATTTTCATCCCCACCGGAAGCACTAAAATCCAAATTTTTGATATACCCTGTTTTGAAAACCTGTTTGAACCAGTCGGTTTGTGGCACATCAAGCAGTGTTTCTGGAAAATAGTGCTGAGGGTCAAATCGATCGTCCGGGTCAAACCCCGCATTGGTTATAGCAACCCTATGGTAGGTTAAGAGTTCTTCTGGTGTCATAAACCGGTAATCTCCGGATTTTGCCAGTGTGGAAAATCCAAACTTTGAATTTACTGAAATCAATGTTTCTCCGGTTTTACCCGATTTGGTTGTTATTAATACTACACCATTAGCAGCTCTTGACCCATATATTGATGCAGCGGCTGCATCTTTAAGTATAGTCATTGATTCTATATCAGCTGGATTAATTGTAGAAAGAATATTGTTGTTGGCTGTTGAATATCCATAATCTCCCGAACTTACCGGAACTCCATCCACAACAAACAGAGGTTGGTTCCCTGAGTTAAGGGAACTAATTCCTCGGATATAAATATCAGTACCTCCGCCAGGTTGACCTGAGTAATTATTGACCTGAACACCGGGTACTTTCCCCTGTAATAATTTCTCGGGACTGGTAGCAGTAATCTTGCTTAGTTCATCACTTTTAATTACTCCTACAGATCCGGTAGAAGCTTCCTTACGGGTAACACCATATCCAACTACAACAATTTCGTCAAGACCAATTATGTCTTGAACTAAAGAAATGCTGATATTCTTGTTGCCCTCAACAGGAATAACTTCGTTTAAATATCCGATAAAACTGAATTCCAGTTTATCGTTCGCAGATGCAGAGATGGTGTAGAAACCGTTCATATCGGTAATGGTTCCCTCTGTTGTCCCTAGAATTCTAATCGTTACTCCTGGTAGAGCATCACCTGAACCGGCATCAGTTACTGTACCCGTTACTTCAATTTCCTGAGCACCGAGGCTGTATCTAAAAAGTAGAACAAAAAGAATGAATAAAGATCGTTGTAACATATATATTTTACTTAAAATTATTTAGAGATATTTACTGGTTCAGGTTAGGTGATTTACTAGTATATTTTGCATGTAAAAGTATGCTAATCAGAAGATCTGACAATATCATTTAGTGCTATATTTGTGCTACAAAAGCCATTTTCCTGAATTTTAGAAGACTCTAGTTAACACGCACAAAATCAACAATATAGGACATTTTAAACGAAACAAAATACGAAATACGTATATATTTGAATATATTTCTTTTAAATAAAAAGATAAAAAGCGACAAAAATTATAAATTACATGAAAAAACACTTTATTACTTAAGAACCATTTTTTCAGTTGATTTTTTTTAATGATTTATTCATATAAATCAATAGTAAAGTGGAGATTTCGGAATAATGTATCCAAGGTTAACCAATATTGCAGCTTTTATCCTGAGAATACAGGAAATTTGGTTAAAAACCCGTCTTTTTACTAAAAATTTTAATTTTGCAAAACTTGTTCGTTCATTGATTCAATCATATATGACTTTGATGTTTTTCAATTTTAAAATGTTGATTCACTGGCTTATTGCTGAACATTAAGGTAATAGGTAATTTTGGAGCATGTTCATTAAGCCCTTTCAGAAATATAGCAAAACAACACATGAACGCTATTGTGTTTACAGACTCTGTGAATATCATCGCCTCAATGGGCACGGCACAACATCATCATTGATTTTGGAAGGCTGGAAGATCTGGAAACAGCATAACAAAATAGCCCTTGCTGCCATCCACATCATTAGCCGAGCTGTATACCGGCTTTGGAATTAAAAACTGTTTCTTTTATAATAGTGAATTCTTTGAACAGTAAAATAGCCGGTGTTAACAGGTCCCGCATAACAAAGGATTTGCTCTATGGTATATCGCACAAGCTTTACAAAGTGAGATCTTCATTGGAACAATACCTTTTCAAGCACACCTATGAACTTTTCGACCTTGAAGTCAAACTTATTCTGTACGATTTGACCAACACTTATTTTGAGGCAGAATGCTTGGTGGTTTTTTCGCCAAATTTAACCGTAGCAAGGGAAAAACGCAGCGATGCCCGTATTGTTGTATTGGCAGTGCTCATCAAGCGTAAGGCTTTATTAAGCACTCTAATATTTTGAGAGCAACATGGCCGATTGCAAAACCTTGGAAACGGTAATTGACAACCCGTAAGCTGCAATATTGGCTAAGAATGGAATTTATTTGATACTTTGCAGGAAGCTTGACAGGTTTATATTTGTGTTTTCGAGGTTCAGTTTTTTCCTAAGGCGTGTTCGGGCTACATTAACGCTTTTGTTGCTCTGCTGTGTTATAGAGGATATGTCCTTGGTTCTCATGTTCAAATAAAGGAAAACACAGAGTTTTTTTTCGTTTAAAGTTAGGTTTGGATACCTTTTGTGAAGTTTCTCCAGATAACCTGGATTGGATTCAACGAAGATGGTTTCAAATTCTTTCCAGACATTATCGTTATTGGTATAATTCATTTCATTGATCATGTCTTGCAATCGGCATATGCTGTTCCTTTTGTTCCCATCTCTCGAAATATATAACTTTAGGGCTTCTAGATTTTTTACAAATTTTTCTATCAGTTGATTATGGTGAAAAATCTTCATAGCCTTTATAGCCTGCTCTTTATCTCTGTATCTGAGTTTTTGTTCTATAACCTCTTTTTCACGTTCTATTAATTTCTTTTCCTGTTCAAAGATTTTTCGTTCCTGATCCTTAATTGTCTGAAGGTTTTGGCGTATTGTTCCGTACTTCCTGTATATGATGATTAATAAAATTACAGCCTGAACAAACATAAAAATGGCAAGGATAATAATAATTAGCCGGTTTTTCAGCTTCAAGGTACTTATCTCGTTCTGGTTTGTTAGGTTTTTATTTTTTAATTTGCTCTTCATGAGCTTGTAAGCTGATTCGTATTCAGCCACTTTTCGGACCATGTCAGTACTGTATATCGAATCCCTTACAGTTGTAATTTGCTGATAAAGCAAGTAAGCCTCCTCAAATCTATTTTTATCTTCCAGTATCGTACAAATTGTATGTCCTGTATCCAGGTACAACCTCATGAAACCACTTTTGCTAGATTCTTCCAATATGGCACGGAGTTCAGGAAGCACTTCCTGGTTAGGATTTATCATGTATGCCACATAGAGTAGATTTAAGTTTGTGACAAGCTCTCCAAACTGATTCCCCAATTTTTCAACAACCTCGAGTGTTTTCTGGTAATAGTAATAAGAACTGTCATACTGCTCAGTCAGTTTAAATATATTGGCTATATCATCATAAACCAAAAATTGCATTTGAAGTATCTTGGTGCGGTTTGCATACTCAAGTACCTGATATAGAATTGCAAGTGAATTAGTATATTCCTCATGCCGCATACGTATATCAGCAATTCCAATAAGCGCATCCATGACAATAACCGTATCTCTTATCTTTTCTGCTTGTTCTTTGGCAAGAATATAAAAATCCAAAGCTTTCCCAAGATTATCCTTCTCATAATTGATGTCCTGGTAGTAGTAAATGTTGGCCAGGTTTAGATTGTACCAAGCGGTACCCCTGGGCAGTTCGATACTATCAGAAAGCTGTTTCATCCTGTTCAAATATATGAGGCTGCTATCAAAACTGTTTTTATAATAGTAGTGTATCTCAGCTAGTAATAGTAAAAGGGATATTTTTCCAATAACATACTGCGTGTTTTCATACTTGGAAAGACCTTCAAGTGCAATTTGCATGGATTTTTCATAGTCATACTGATATGTAGAGATGGCACTGTCTACAACTTGAGAAAGTTCAATAGAGTCATTAATATAGTTGGGTCCCCTTTGTGAAGAAGCATGGTTTTTGCATAGGAATAGCAAAAGCAAGGTAAAAATAAGCAGAGCATTTCTCTTCTTTCTTCCAAACATATTCAAGTATAATTTTAATCACAAATTAAACATATACTGAATATAGAAAAAAATCCTAAGCTATATAGCTGCTTACTCAATAACTTTCCAGACTATTTTTTTTCCATGTAAAAACTATGGATCCAATATTTATTAACATCTCCTTTATCATTCCTTTCAAAACGGATGTTTGCACCATAACTACCATCATCCCTTATTTCTTTAAACCTATCATCTTCAATGTGTTTCATTAGAGTAGCTGGTTTATCAGGGTACATATATTTTAGGGAGTAAAGTGCAAGTTTGTCTTTCCAAGGAACAATTATGAATTCTCCATCCCAAAAATCCTGGTATATTCCGCTATACTGCTCGAGGTCTGGCTTTATTTCACCTGTCTCATCATTGGTTGTTTTGTAAGCCTGCAATATATTATAAAGTGCATCAATAAATCGGTATGAATCCACACCTTGGCAATTGATCAATACAATAATACCAAGTTTTTTATCCGGGACCATTTTTATTTGAGAGAGGTATCCCGGACATGAGCCTGAATGACCGACCATGGTAGTTTGTTCGGTCTTGTAAACTCCAAAACCTAATCCGCGGGAGTTGCTCCAATCAGGGTCAATCCAATGAACTCTCTGCATTTCTTTCAGCGTATTGCCATTAAGAATGGGGTCGATAGGGTTTTCCCTTATTTTGAATTGCCAGGAGGTAAATTTAGCCAGATCTTCAACAGTTGATGTATAACCAGCTGCCGCCGCAATGCCTTTGGCCTGGAAGAATTGCAATTCATCTCTTTTTCCAGCTCTTGATTCCACACTGTATCCAGTGGCCAGTCTTCCTTTTTTTAATGATTCTGGCATAAATGGGCGAGTATCTTTAAGGTCGAGTGGAATCAGGATATGTTTATTTACATATTCCTCATAAGTGAGTCCTGAGATTTCTTCTATCAGAAACCCAAGTAACGATAAACCAAGATTGGAATATTGGAATACTGTTGAAGCAGGGTACAAAGTTTCCTGATCTGACAACTTTTCTATGAATTGTTCTTTTGTTGGAAATGGAAACTCAGGGTCTGCCCAGTATGGATAATCAGAGTCACGTGGCACACCTGAAGAATGGGTTAGAAGTGACCTGATTGTTATCGGCGGACCATCGGGATATGTCTGTTTTAGGTTAAACCAGGGCAAATGCTCAGTTAAATGATCATCAAGATCTAATTTACCTTTATCCCTCAATTGCATAATAGCAATAGCAGTAAACAGTTTGGATATAGAACAAATGCTATAAATGGTTGAATCAGATGTTTTATTGTTTAATTCAAGGTCAGAATATCCGTATGCTTTGTTCCAGATAAGATCCTGGTCAGTAACTATACCAACCGAAATGCCAGGGATTGATCCATAGTCTTTTTGAGCATCCAGCCATGCATCGATAACTCTTAGTGGTTCTGAAAACTGGTTATCTGTCTGGCCAGAAACTGAATGAAGGGTGTTTATAAGCAGTAAAATAGTCAGGACAATATAGAGGTTTTGAAACTTTGGGCGCATCATAGGTTTTTATTTTATTTGAAAACATAAACTGGTATTAAGTGTGTAAGGTATGAATTAATAGATTATTGATTGTACTTGGTTTCTGCTACATTAATGCTACAATTCTTACAAGTTTGATATTAATTTTATTCAGAATTCGGATATAACAATACCCAAATAGATCAGCGAATTCTTCTGTTAAATCCGGAAAGTGATTTTTTCTCCAAGAAGATTTTTAGTATATAAAAAAGTTAAGCTTGTCCTGTTGCATTGTCCATAATATCTGATTCTTTTGTATTCTACAATTTGTATTTGTTAAAAACTATTAATAAAGCTTTGGCGAGAAAATTTATAAACTGTCCTGAGTATAATTTTTTTATTAAAAAAAGTTTATGGCAGAAAAGAGACGAGTTCACGATTCTAACGGACCTAAAATTCCCTATCATAATAAGCCAGATGAGTTATCAGTAGACGAATGGCAGGCAGGTCTTCGGAAACAATATGCGAAAGAACAAAATTTCAAGTTTACGAATATTGGAGATCATCCTGTTTATTCCGATTTTAGTGTATACAATCCTAAAACAGATAAAACATATAAAGTGAGCCTGAGGGATGGAAAAGAAAGCTATAATTTTTGTTCATGTCCCGATTTTAAAACCAATTCACTGGGTACCTGTAAGCATATCGAATATATGTTGCACTACTTTTCCAAATATATGAAGTACTAAAAGCACCTGTTAAATCCCCGTAATCCAGACCATTCTTCCCTAAGTATTTATTACAGTACAGAACGGAAAATGCGCTTGGAGAAAGCAAATAAAATTAAAAAATTCGAGATGGAAGACGAATTTTTTGATGAGTACGGATTCTTAAAACCGGGGAAGCTAGATGATATTGATACCTTCATCGACATGTCCCTTCAAATAGATCCGGAATTCACGGTTTATCCTGATGTTAGAGAATTCATCGAAAAACACAACAAAAAAAGACATGATAAGGCCATAGCATTGCAGTTGTTTTCTCAGGGCATTAATTCAGCGATATTTAAGAATTTGATAAATGCCCAGCTCTACGATTATCAAAAAGAAGGGGTAATAAGGATAATAGAAGAAGGCAGAATATTGTTGGCCGATGAAATGGGCCTTGGAAAAACTATCCAGGCCATCGCTGCTACCGAAATTTTCGCAAATCATTTTAATGTAAAAAGGGTATTGATTATATGCCCTACTTCCCTAAAATTTCAATGGAAACGTGAAATTGAGAAATTCAGTAAACGCGATGCCACTGTTGTTGAGGGAATGATCCATAAAAGGAAAAATTTATATCAAACACCTGCGTTTTATAAAATAATAAGTTATGGCGTTTGCCGAAACGACCTTGACCTAATAAATTCGTATAGTCCTGATTTAGTTATTATTGACGAAGCTCAAAGAATAAAGAATTGGAAAACACAAACAGCACAATCTGTAAAAAAGATAGAATCGGAATACGCTATTGTATTGACAGGAACACCGTTGGAGAACAAGATTGATGAACTGCATTCCATCGTTGAATATATCGATGGTTACAAACTTGGACCATTGTTCCGCTTTCTGCATAATCATCAAATATTAGATGAATATGGAAAGCTTGCAGGATATAAAAACCTTAGGGAAATTAATTCGACACTAAGTGATATATTACTTAGGCGTACAAAAACAGAAATTATAGATCAATTACCGGGCAGAATTGACAAGAACTTTTTTGTTGAACTTACCAAAGAACAGGAAGCTGACCATAATAGTTATTATGATGTTGTTTCTCAACTTGTAAACAAGTGGATACGACAAGGAATGCTTTCAGAGAGTGACAGAGATAAATTGTTGTTATGTCTAAACTGTATGCGAATGGTCTGTAATTCAACCTACATATTAAATGAGAAAACAAACCATGGGAATAAAATTGCTGAATTAAAAGAGTTGCTTTTGGAAATCCTACAAAATCCTGATAACAAAATTGTAATATTCAGCCAGTGGAAAAGAATGTTTGAACTGGTAATAAAAGAACTCGAAAAGCTCAAAGTCCCGTTTGTTTACCTGAATGGCGACATTTCTGCGAAACAAAGAAATGAGATTATTAGAGTATTTCAAGATAGCAAAGATGTAAAAATATTTTTATCGACCGATGCTGGCGGAGTCGGAGTAAATTTACAAAGTGCCAATGTTTTAATTAACCTTGATTTACCCTGGAATCCTGCCGTATTGGAGCAACGCATTGGACGGATTTACAGATTGGGACAGAAAAAGCATGTCAATATATTCAACTTTATTGCAAGATTGTCCATTGAACATAGAATACTTTATCTGCTTGATTTTAAAAAGTCGGTGTTTGATGGGGTAATTGAAGAGGAAGGACAGGACAGCGTTATGATGGAGAGCTTCCTTGAATCTGTTAAAGCGCTTACTGAGGTTAATATTAAAGAAAAGGATGGTGATGTGTATGAATCTAACCTTCATCAAACAAGGAGCATTGATAATCTGGCTGATGAAAACAATAGAACAATACTTGATAAATACAGTTATTCGAATGTTGAAACTGAACATGATGAAATTCAAACAAAACAGACAATTAACAGGAAAAATTCCAAGAAAAATAAAGGAATATTCTTCAGGATAAAAGAGAAGCTATATAAGTTTTTGAAAAAATTTAAAAGTTAGTTTTTTGAATATGTCCTGTCAAATATATATCGTAGCTGATTATCGTGAGGTTCGTTCAGGATTGCCTGAAATATTTGAAAACCGGGGCGTGAAGGTAAGACGAAGTCAGTTAAAAACAGGCATTATATTATCAATGATGAAATAATTGTTGAATGAAAATCAAGAGATGATTTTGCGTTATCCATTATTCAGGGGAGGCTTTTCTCGCAATGCGCCAGAATGAAAAAGTCTGATAAACATTTAGTGCTTTTGATTGAAGGCAATCCATGCAACACGAAACATGATGTTGATAATGGCTGCGAACCAACAATTAAAAGAAAATTATTTCTATTTCAGAAAGTTCAATAAATCAAAAAACCTTAAGAAAAAATCTGAGTATTTTCTCCTGGCAGATGTAGAAGATATACAGAGAATTGAAGGTTTGGGAAATAATTAGGTTCATATAATCAGGATGTTTTTAAGTAATTCTTTTACTGATAAGGAGTAAAATTTTAAATCCATTTTCTTCTTTTGTAAATCAAAAAGTATAGGTGGTGCCATCACAAACAGCTTCCGAACTTCAACGAGTATGTTTTGAGTCTTTTGCAAGTACCCGACTATTTTTATATTTGGCAAGATCACTTAAGCTATAATTGGCGTACAATACCGTTAGTGCAAAAAATTAACGAAAAAATGAAACTTTTAAATACTTTTTCGTATACTTGCAAAATGAATGAACGTTCATTTATAAAATATATACTTTGGCACGAATTACTGATCAATACAAAATTGAGCGATTAAAAGAATCAACCATGCAACTTGTTTCAGAGAATGGCTATGGTGGAGCATCAGCGAGTTTAATTGCATCGAAGGCAAGAGTTTCATCAGGTTATTTTTACCTACACTACAAAGGCAAATATGAAATGGTAAATGCTCTTCTGGAAGATGTGTACCAAGAAATGGCCAACAAATTGGATGAGTTAATAAATCAGGGATCGTCGTTTGATGTGCTGATTGCAAACCTGGTTGATTATTTTTTTAAAATGGCCAATAATGAGCCTGTAAAAATCCGCTTTTTTTATGTGTTGTCATCTGACTACCGGTTTAAAATGAGCGAAAATGTTAAGATATCGGTTTTTAACTATTTGGGGAAAATACGTGATATCGGACAAACCTCAGGAGACCTTGATCCGCTAATTAGAATTGAAGATCTGTACCTTTTTTTAATTATTGACACCATTCAATATATAAATCAGATTTTTAGGAATTCGCCTGAGAAAACTGTCTTTAAAAAAGCAGAAGAAGAACATTTATTATATTTCTTAAAAAAAATTTTAAAATAGACTGAAATATGAGAAAACAGAAGTTAACCGGCATTTTGTTGTGGCTATTGACGATAGTTGTGCAGGGGCAGGTAGATCAAAGTCCTTTGACTTTTGAAAATGCCTTGCAATTAGTTCATAACAACAATCCGCAACTTAAAAGAATGGAGAGCGAAATCAAACAAAAGCAATTTGAAAAATCAGTAAAAAAGGGATTGTTTATGCCGAAAGTCTCAGTGAGTGCAAAGGCAGTTTCAATGTCTGATCCATTGCATCTTGATTTAACGGATATCAGGGACGCCATTCTACCCATTTACGATGTTTTAGGTAATTATGGTGTATTTTCCGGCGTGCCCAATCCTGACCCAGCAACAAACACGGTACTGCCAATTCTGCCCGATGACCTGAGCACTGCAGGAGTTAGGCAAAATTTAGTTCATGGGGGTGAGGAAGTTGCAAATGGTGAATGGGATCAAATGATACAGGAAAAGAACTTTGCAACTGTAACAGCTGATTTTATATGGCCGGTTTTTACAGGTGGTAAAATTGCCGGGGCCAACAAAGCTGCAGGTGTCGAGATGCAAATATCAGAACAGGAAAATAGTAAGGCAGAGGGTGAACTTTTAACCGAACTCGTAACCCGATACTATGGATTGGTACTGGCCATGCAGGCTGAAAAAGTAATGAAGGAGAAATTTGATGCTATGACCAAGCATTATACCGATGCTCAAAAAAGGTTTGATGAAGGTGTAATAGCTAAAGTTGAACTATTGAATGCTTCTGTTGCTAAAAGTGATGCCGAGCGTGAGTATAAAAGCGCCCAACGTATGGTGAATACTGTTAAAGCCGGACTTGATGTTACTCTGGCCCAAGACTCTATTGGTGATTATGTGCCTGTAAACTTGTTGTTTGTTAATAAAGACATCCCCAACCTGGATTTCTGGATAAATACTACTTTCGAATCGAATCCGCAACTTAAACAAATTGAGTTTAAGAGAGAGCTGGTTGATATCAAGAGCACTGTAAGCAAAGGTAATTATTTGCCAACGGTTGCGATACTTGGTACTTATAACCTTGCAGATTATAAATTGTCTCCTTATACACCCCATTGGATGGTTGGTGCCGGCGTTAAGTGGACTATTTTTGAAGGTATGTCGCGTAACAAACAAATTAAAGCTGACCAATCTCTTAGCAACCAGGTTATGTATGTCGAAGAAAAGGCGCATGATGATTTAACAGCCTATTTAACCAAGCTGTACAACCAATTAAACGATGAGCTTTTTAAGATAGAAGAGTTAAAGAACACACTTGAGTTAGCAACTGAATATTGCAACAGTACAGAAAAGGCTTTTAGCGAAGGTTTTGTCAATTCAACCTCTGTAGTTGAGGCACAATCGAAACTGGCACAAGTTAAAGCCTTGCGTTTAAAATCATTCTATCAGTACGATGTAACCCTGGCCGCTTTACTACAAATATCCGGAACTCCCGATAGTTATATAAACTATTGCAATGGAGAAAACACAATTGTTGAATCAATAAAATAGCATATTCTCATGAAGAAAAAAACATTTTTGACCATAGCCATTTTAGTAGCCATAATAGGTTTTATTATTTACACATTTATTATTGTATTTAAAGATGAACCTGTTGTTTTACAGGGCGAAGTTGAGGCTACACAAATTAAGATATCATCAAAAGTTCCCGGAAGAATCCAGGAAATAGGAGTGAAAAAGGGGCAAAAAGTAAATGCCGGGGATTTTATTTTTTCAATTGACAGTCCTGAGATTAATGCCAAACTTGCCGAAGCAACTGCTGCAAGGTCTGCCGCGGTAGCACAACAAACTAAAGCACATAATGGAGCCCAGGCTGAGGATATCGAAGCTGCTTACAGTGTTTATGTAAAGGCTGAGGCTGCTGCCAATTTTGCTGAAAAGACTTTCAAGCGGATTGAAAATTTATATAAAGAGGGAGTGGTTCCTGAACAAAAGCGCGATGAGGTAGAAACAAAAATGAAAGCAGCCCGAGAATCGGCCAATGGAGCCAAGGCTATATGGCAAAAAGCGAAAAAAGGGGCACGTTTTGAAGACAAGGATGCTGCTGAAGCTCTGGTTGCCCGTGCAGATGCTGCCATTGCCCAGGTTGAGGCTTATTTGGCAGAGACATCAATAAATTCAATTGGTGCTGGCGAAGTTTCTGGTATCAATGCAGAAAAAGGGGAGTTGGTTTCAACGGGTTTCCCGGTAGTAACATTATTGGTTCTCGATGATGTTTGGGTAACCTTTTTTATCCGTGAAGATTATTTAAACCTTTTTGAAATGGGATCTGTATTCAAAGCTAAAATACCCGGGCTTGAAAATCGCGAATATGAATTTAAAGTTGACTACATAAGCCCATCAGGAGATTTTGCCCGGTGGAACGCTACTAAAACTTCGGGAGAGTTTGACCTGAAATCGTTTCAGGTTGAAGCTCGTCCAACTTCGAAAATTGATGGTCTAAGGCCTGGAATGACTGCTGTGGTAACTGTTGATAAAAAATAAACATGAGGGAACAGAAAACAGCTTTATTGGCAGTGGTAAAGCGCGAAACCGAAAGGATAAGACATAACCGCATATACCAGTTTCTGCTTTTGTTTGGACCTTTGCTTGGAATTCTGATACTGTTCCTTATTTTTAAACAGGGTTCGGTTAAAAATATTCCTATAGCTGTAGTCGATCAGGATAACTCATCGCTGTCAATTAAAATTATAAACAACATTAATGCTTCACCCGATGTATCAGTTACACTGCATGCCCACGATTTGTTTTCTACCCAAAGGCTTTTGGAGCAAGGAGAGGTAGAAGCTGTTGTATTGATTCCAAAGGACACAGAGAGGAATATTTATAGGGAAGTTGAGGCTCCCATACCCTTGTACATTAATGGCACAAATGTTTTAAAAGCAGGTCTTTTGCAACGTTCGCTAATAACCACACTTAAAACCATTTCAGGAGGTGTGCAGTTTAAAAGACTAATGGCTATGGGCAAAACTGAAAAAGAAGCCATGGCAATGATTGTTCCTGTAAAGATAGATAAGCATATTCTGTTTAATCCCTATGCGAACTACAATTATTTTTTAGGCTCAGCCATGCTATATATAATGCTTTTTTTGTTTGTTCTGCTTTCTTCAACCTATACCCTTGGCAATGAACTCAAGCGGGGAACAGGTCTTGATTTGCTCGATATGAGCAATGCTAGTGTACGCATAGCTGTTTTAGGAAAATTATTTCCTTATACAATTATCTTTACAGGCTTTGGCATGTTAATAAACCTGTTGTTATATATAGTTGAGGGCATGCCTTTGCAAGGAAATTATGTAGTATTGTTTCTTGGACAGTTCGTTACCATTATTACCTATCAACTAATGGGTCTTATATTTATTGGGGCTACCTCAAATTTGCGTTTGGCAATGTCGTTGGTAAGCGCTTACTCTATGATGGCTGTTACTTTTTCGGGACTCACTTTCCCGCTGGGGGCCATGCCCACTGCAGCGCAGGCATTTGCCAAAATTTTTCCGTTTACCTGGTGGGAAAAACTCATGATTTCACAATCATTGCGGGGAGGGCCTCTTCGTGAAGCTCTGCCCTATATTGCTTATTTGCTTATATTTCAGGCAGTATCGTTATCCTTTTTAAAAGTTTATAAAAAACATCTTGGAGATCCTGCCTGCTGGGGCAAATCGTGATTAACTAATGAAAAGTATTATGCAAAAATCAAGAAATAAAATTAATATATTCGATCTCATTGCTGACCACTTTATTCATGAAATCAAGGCCATATTTACCGACAGAGGTGCCTTACTGATACTTGTAGGTGCCATGGTTATATATCCTGTTGTATACTCGATAGGGTATTACAATGAAACGATGAAGGAAATAAAAACCGCTGTGGTTGATTTGGATAAATCTGAACTAAGCCGCAAATATATCCGCATGCTTGATGCCACGAAGGAAATTAATGTTAATTATGAATCACTTTCACTTAAAGAGGCAGAGATGCTTTTTTTGAATAATGAAATAGAAGGAGTGGTTCTAATTCCCCGTAATTTTCAATCGGATATAATAAAAGCCATTCCGACAAAGGTTGCTGTTTATGCCGATGCCAGTTACTTCTTAAAATACAAGAATGTTTATACGGCAGCAGCTGTTGTGAACAGTTATTTTAGCGGAGGTATTAGCGTAAGCAGGTACATGGTCGAGGGGAAATCATTAACCCAGGCTAAAATAGCAACTAATCCGTTGCAAATTCAGCAACATATACTTTACAATCCTTCATCGGGATATGCCAGCTTTATTATGCCAGGTTTAATATTAATCATCTTACAGCAAACGCTGCTTATTGGCATTGGTATTCTGGGGGGCACGTTTTCCGAATCGAGAAAATCACCATTTATGCTGCCTGTTGAACAAAGAAATACTGAAATACTGCCATATCTGGCTGGAAAAACTGGGGCTTACCTTCTGGTTTCGCTTATTAATGTGACCTTTGGTGCCATCTTGATACATCATTGGTTTCAATATCCAGACCAGGCAAGTGTATTAGAAATACTGATGCTTATTTTCCCTTTTGTACTGGCTGTAACAATTTTGGGAATAGGCTTATCAACCCTTTTTATGCACAGGGAATCGTCTATTGTATTTATGGTATTCCTTTCACCAATCGCACTGTTTCTATCAGGGCTCTCATGGCCGGTTTCATCAATTCCGGACTTGCTTGTGATTGGTTCTAAATTGATGCCAAGCACTACTGTAATACCGGCTTATTTAAGGTTACGGACCATGGGTGTTGGTTTGGCAGGAGTCAAACACGATGTATTGGTACTATATGGACAGGCTGCGATTTATGCTCTTTTGACAATTGTTTACTTTTTTGTAAGAGTGAATGGTGCTACAAATTTATCAAAGTCTTCATACATGAGCGAGGGCAACATAGCGGTATGACATGGGTTGAAATTTCGAATTTTCAAGTTTTAAAATCCTAAGCAATATTGAAGAATTCCTTGAACCTAAACTCATTCTATCCATATAACATGCAGATAATGTGCTATAAGTGTGTTTTTCAGCAGGCTAATTAAAAGCAAGAAGCCTCTAATTCTTAGAGGACTTCTTCTTTGACTTTTTCTTTTTTGAAGTTTTTAGCTTAGTCTTTACTCTCTCAAATTCATTTTTTAAAAAGCTTCTTTCTTCTTCGTTGCATGAATTATCATAGGCAAGTTTCATCAGCCTTTTAGCTTGGATAAAATTCTTTTGATATTCATTCAGTAACCCTTCCCTATGAAACATAACTGAAACATTCACACCTTTAATTGTATGGGCATGTTTTATCAATGTTTCAGCTCTTTTAAATTCCCTAAGAGTAATTAAGAGCAAGCTGTAATGTTCATATGTAGCAACAAAATTGATATCACTTATAAGCGCTTGTTCAAAATGATATTCTGCTTTTTCAAATTGCTTTAATTGTTCCATGTTAAGCCTTCCCAATAAGCAATGTGCTCCTGCATGGGTCGATTCGTAGCTCAATGCATACGATAATGACTCAAGTGCTTCAGTCAAATCATAAGGATAAGCTTCATATGCTTGCAAATAATATTTGTTCGATATTGTATTGTCCATGACATTAATTATTCAAGTTGTTTTTCTTTTAATTTAACCTCATCGAATTCCCTACCTTTAAAAACCCTTTTGGGATTTCCACGGATGAGGGAATTGTGGTTGTTCCAAATATTCTGCTGTTCTCGAACTAGATTATCTGACATATCTTTTTCGTATAATTCAAATAGTCTTTTAGTTGCAAGTTTCTTGTTTTGCAACTGTGATCTTGTATCGCTTGCAGTAACAGATAACCCGGAGGGTTTATGGACTGCTCGAACAGCCGTTGAGACTTTATTGACATGCTGACCACCGGGGCCACCAGACCTTAAAGTTTGATAGCTTACATCTTTCTCACTAAGTTGAATTGATTTTGAAATAGGGCTACAATTAATCCCTATAAACCAATTTTTTCTCTTGTGAAATTTCCTGAAAGGACTCTGTCCTGCCCATTGGATGGTGCCTTGCCAACTTGAAATAAATTGTTCTATTCCGGAGCCGCTGATTTTAATTGATGCCGATAATAATGTACCAGTCTCGTCTCCTTTTTCACGGCTTATTACCTCGTACGCTAATCCATGTTTTTTAATATCAGCAAGTACCTTTGACAGAACCTTTGTAACTACCCAACAGCACTCTGCCGGGCCTCTTCCAGATGTAATATGTATTAAATATTCTTTCGTTTCCATAGTTTTAATTTTTATCCATTCTTACTATTTTGGGAATAAACTTCCCTTCAGTTTTCACCAGACTTGATTGTGCTTTCATTACACCTTTTAAATCTTTATACACAAATGGCGCTTCATCTACACCACCACCAATTAGGGTAACCTTATTCTGCTTTAGATGCTTTCTGACTTCACTCATTGTAATTGAGTTTTTAGCCTTTGTGCGGGTAATCTTTCTACCAGCACCATGCGAAGCTGAATTTAGTGCAGTTTCAGAACCAAGCCCACTAACAATATAGCCTGGTTGAGTCATTGAGCCTGGAATGATGCCAAATTCTCCTTTTCCTGCAGGAGTCGCTCCTTTCCTGTGAACAATATATTCCTCACCATCTGCATGTTTTTCTTTCCAAGCAAAATTGTGGTGGTTTTCCACCCTAGCTATTTGTGAAAGTCCAAGCTCTTTAGAGATTGCATAATGAATCATTTCATGGCAAGCCTTAGCATAATCACCAGCCAGATTCATTAGATTCCAATACTCCAAACCTGCATCAGTTGACAAATCAAGCCATGCTAGATGTTGCATACCCTTGGGCATTCGGAGTTGTTTCATTGCAATTTCTGTATAAGTTTTTGCAATTTCTGCCCCGATGCCTCTAGAACCGGAATGTGTTAAGATTCCAAAGTAATTGCAAGCATCAACACCAAAAGAGTTATTTTCTGGAAGCTCAACAATCCCACTTTCAACGAAATGGTTTCCAGATCCTGAAGTTCCTAATTGCTTTTTAGCTTTTCCATGAAGCTTTTTAGCCAAAGGATAGTCGAAGAATTCTTTTCTGTCCAGCACTTCATGTTCATAGTGAAAGTCAACATCGTTCCTTATCCCAAAATGGGTATTATTTTTAATAGCTGTTTTAATTTGATAGCCATATCTATCCAGAAATTTATCATTTTCTCTATAGATTGTCAAACACATCCTGCAACCAATATCCAGACCAACTCCATAGGGAACAACTTCATTATTCGTAGCAAACACACTACCAATTGGCAGTCCATATCCTTCATGGGCATCGGGCATTAGTGCTCCTTTTAGGGCTATGGGAAGCATCATTGCCTTTTCCATTTGAACAATTGTATTCGTTGAGATTTGTTTACTTCCAAATACCATGAAGTCTTTTGGTTCTGGCTTGGGAATTACTGGTTTTATATTCTCAGTTGATGGCTTTTCAACAAATAATTCTGCCAGCTCTTTTAAAACCTCATTATCTAAATATTCATTAGGATTTTGAAGCAGGTTACTTAAAATATTTAATGTTTCATCCTTTCTTGCATGTTTAAAATGTTTTGATACTATGTTAATAGCTATACTTTTAGCTTGCTCGGATTTATATCCGATTATTCTTAAATCTTTGCCTTTAAGGCGCAAATTTCCCATGTTATTTATTGTATAAATAATGATTGAATGAACTCTTGTTTTCATGGAAAACAGAGTTGCGAACTATAAAATGTTATGAAAATAAAAATCCCGACAGGATGTGTCGGGATGTACTATAGAAAGGAAATTCTTATCTATTTATCATTCAACACATCGAAGGGAAACCGAAATATTTTATTCAGACTGAGCATTTTTATGTCCTCCGATAGTTTTTGTTAATTATTATTGCGGTGCAAATATAAAGGGATTTAATTCACAAATCCAAATCATTTTGTATTTAATTGGAAATAGTTCTTTCTAGTATCAATTAGCAATTCATTAATCTTTTTATAGTTAGGGCTTTCTGGTAAGATGAAATCAGAATAAATCGCTTCAATTTCGGCTATCTTCTTTTCCATTTTCCTTCTTTTATTATGTTCATCAATACAACATGCCTAGCAGCGATTACCCTTTAATAATCGCCAATGGCGTTAATTCAACTTCAATATCAACCAGGTCTTTCTGGTTTTCCATTACAATATCAATATTCTTGTAAGCTCCAGGAGCTTCATCCAAGTCTTTTTTATTTCGGATAGCGTGAATAATATTTTGTTTATCCAATTTGGCTATCTCCTCTTCAAGACTTAAGGTGTTTTGAGCCTTTTTTCTACTTAAAGCTCTTCCAGCACCATGGGAACAACTCTCAAAGCTCTCAGGGTTCCCTTTGCCTTTTACGATATAGCTTTTTGTTCCCTGAGAGCCAGGAATAATCCCGGTTTCGCCCTCCTTTGCACTGGTTGCACCTTTTCGGTGAACAATTACATTGGAGTTAAAGTGGTTCTCCCAACGAGCATAATTATGCGCAATATTCACAAAGTCTATTTCAGCAAATTCTCCCCCCAGTTCCTCTTCAAAAGAAGCTTTGATGTTTTCCATCATCAATTTTCTATTGGCAAAAGCAAAGTCTACACAGAACTGCATTTCAGCCATATAGTCTTTTGCTTCCTGTGTTTCAATCGGCAAGAAAGCTAATTGCCATTTAGAAGGAATTTCTGAATGCCACCTTTCGTTCAGTTTGGTCGCCAACCTGTTATAATGTTCTGCTACTTTTAAGCCGATATTTCGACTACCAGAATGAATCATTATCCAAATATGGCCATCAGAGCCTTTCTGGATCTCGATAAAGTGGTTACCACCGCCTAAAGTTCCTATTTGCTTTAAAGCTGCTTCGTATTGTCTTTCAACAATTCCACCCTTTACAATGGTATCAGAAGAGGGCATCAAAGCTTTATTTTGCTTTTTGTTATGGTGATTAAACCCTAATGGGACTTTATTTCGAATTCCACTCATCACCTTCTTCAATGTGGCAGTTTCAATTTCAGTCAAATTAGTCTTTAATGCGCACATACCACATCCAATATCCACTCCAACTGCATTCGGAATAATAACACCATTGGTTGCCAAAACACCACCTATAGGCATTCCATAGCCTTGGTGGCTGTCAGGCATAATTGCTATATGTCTGAATGCGAAGGGCAGATTGGCCATATTTTGAGCTTGTTCCAATGCACCTTCTTCTATATCGTCTATCCAAAGTTTAATAGGTATTCTTCCTGTGTTTACTACTTGTTTCATATGCTTTAATTTATTTTAGCTGTCGTATGCAGCTCATCCCAAAAACTTCGGGATTCGGTTCATTGTCTTAAAAATAACTAATTAAATGGTACCTCTGACGGGACTCGAACCCGCACTCTCCCGATAAATCGGGATTAGCCTAAGGCAGGGATAAACTCGCTTCCCTACTAAGCTTCTCTGAGAGGCTTTTCGGTGCTGTAGGTTTACTAAGCTATTAACTTATGTTTCAACCATCCGGAAACCCTTTCCTTTGCCACCTCCGGTCGCAATCGTTTTAGAGGGCTCTTCCTTTTGAGCTACAAAGGCATATAAAGACTTTGCCATTAATGACAAAGTCTTATATTACATGCTTGTTGAGAAGATTTCCTTTAATTGGTTAAGAACCTGGTTACCTCCGGATAATGAAATGCTATTGATTTTATCTGCGATTTTCTCAACATATTCCATTTCTTTCAACTTGAACAACATTTCGTTCTCTTCCAATAGTTTAGCAGTGTTCAATAAACTTCTGGTAGAGGCTGTTTCTTCCCTTCTCGTGATAATATTAGCTTGTGCTTTTTTCTGTGCAACTAATACTTGATTCATGATATCCTTTACCTCACCTGGTAAAATGATATCTCTTACACCACAGTCTCTAACCTCCACACCTAATTCGGCAGATTTCTCTTTCAAAGATTCCATGACATATTTAGAAATAGAATCCTTCTTTTCAAGAATTTCATCTAAGGTTAATGTACCAACGAACTCTCTTAAAGCCAACTGCATTAAGATATACAATTGCTTCTCGTATTCTTTGTTTTCATTAATAGCCTTGATGATATCAACTACCTTATATTGCGTATAGAAGTTAACTCTTAATGCCGCTTTATCTTTTGTCAATATTTCCTGACCAGAGATTTCAAGCTGCAATTGTCTCATATCAACCTTTGCAACATGGATTTTCGTAGCGTTCTTCCAGTAGTAATACTCACCTGTTTCAATGGTCTTTTCGTATTTACCATCAATAAACAAAAGTGCTTTTTGATATGGTTCTACTGCAATGGCTCTTACATATTGAGCCAACTCTGGCCTAAGTAATGTGTTCTTATCGATATTTTCTGTTATCTCAAACTTACCTAAGTCCACTTTAACAAAAGAATATTCTGTTACACCTTTCCAGAAAGCATATCTGCCTGGTGTAAGTATTGCTTTAAAATTTCCATTTTCATACTGCAATGTGATCTCATTATCACCTACTTCTACTACATGCAGATGTTTAGTCAATTCCTCATCCTTCAAAAGGATATTCAATTCTACTGAAGGATAGAACGGTTTAGCTAAATCGTATAGGAATACTCTCTTGTTTGGAGCAATCCAATAGATACCTTCGGTAAGTACTCTTTTGTAATTACCTTTTTTAAATACTAAACCAATTTTTCCTGTATTAACAATAACTCGTTTCATTTGATTTTAATTTAGTTAAGCTGTCAAATGCAGCTCGTCCATTCGGACTCGGTTCATAACATTATATATAAAGGTTTGATAATTAATCAGTAATAGTTATCTTTTAATTATCTGATTTTCCTTACCATAAGTATATTTTCATGCCTTAATTAAGGTTTATGAAGAATCCTTTTGGACGGTTCATTTATAGAAAACATGAAAAGCAAAACCATCCTATAAATACGGAAATTCGGTTAAGTAGTGTAAGTCCTTGAAGTTTCTCGCATTGATAATCCTTATAGATTATGCTTAACATTATCAATGAAAGCTTATTCAATTCTTCACAAAACGGTATCCTCAAACTTTCAAAGCTTTAAGAGGATTGTTTCTCAGTTCCTTATTCAAAACAAGTTTGAAAGGGAACCTGAAACCGGTTTTACTCCTGCATGCTTTCAGGTGACATTTTTTACAAGTTGTCAGCTTTGTTAAATGGATTTTCAGTCCATCTGGATTAAAAGTCCAGTACTCTACCAATTGAGTTACTCCAACCTAAATGGAGACGGGAATCGAACCCGCAACATCTGTTTCTGTTGTTCTACCCGCTGAACTATCGCAACATTCTGGTTTGCGAGAGGGAGTCGAACCCTCGACCGACAGAGTGAGTGAAAACAAACAAAAAGAAAAGCAGCATACTAATTACATATTTGCAATAGCACCATGAAGCCATACAGAGACTTGCATCAGGTCTTTTACGATTTGCTCTTTCCACGCTTCCGATTAAGGAAGATTTTTATCCCGAAAGCCGGGAAATATTTTAATTCAAAGAACATTCATTATTTAAATACAAAGCAAAGATTATACGTAACTACGCTTTGTATATGCGTAATTAAAATTATTTTCAAAAAAGTTTGAAAAAACTTTAATCTAGTATCGGGTAGGGGGATTACTCACCTCGTATCGTGAGCTCCTCCCCATTGGTCGTCGGTTGAACCCCTATTTCCACCGTGAAAGGGTGGTGTCCTGAGCCAATTTGACGAACCCGACATAAAATTGATAGTGCTAGCGGGCCTTTAACCTGCATGGTTGGCTGACTTTCACAGCCCGAAGGTCGCTCTGCTTTTATTTCAACCCACTGTTGAGCCTTGAATTTCAAAGCACCTGAACCTTTAGCCATAGTTGCTTAATCCATTACACTATCCAGTTTGACTATCCACCATAGCCAACTGTTTAAGCAAATGGTATTGTGGAGTACCATTTTGCAGTGTGAGAGTGGCAGGGGTCGAACCTACTAATTTGCTCTCGCAAAACTGGATTTATAGTCCAGCCCAACTCTCCATGGTTGGCGCACTCTCAAAGAGAACACGATGGGATTACTCACCCCAAGGGTTTGTGAGCTCCTCCTTTTTAGTCGTCGGTTCAAACCCACGAAAGGAAGATTTGCAGTCTTCTGCCTAATTCATCCGGCTTCGTGTTCATCTCAGGGCATAAAAAAACCCGGACTATTGCCGGGTTTAATTAATGTTACATATAGATATAATCATTCAATACCCAGCATTGGCAACCGTAATAGTTCCTCACAATAATCAAATGATGATTGAATGTGTTGGTTGCTATTTATCTTTCTTGTTTTCATAATCGTAATTCATAAAAAAAGCCCGGACTCTCGCCCAGGCTTCTTATTTATATTTTGATCTCTGTGTTTTACACAATAAACAACTCGCCTCAGCCACAACTTCCCCATAAGTCAGCTGACTGACAATAGAAGTGTTCATTTATATTTATGCTCAGATGTTTCATCTTTATGTGTTGTTTTGTTTTTCCGATGCAAATGTAAAAGGAAATATTTAAATACAAAACATTTTTGCAAAAAAATTAGAAAATATTCACATAACTGCGCAATATAAATGCGTATGTTAGATAATTTCATACCTTTACAATAAAAATTATGCCATTAAATAGAAATGCTCTTATTCGATATAAAACAATAGATAAATGCCTACAGAATCGATACCGAAGATGGACTCTGGATGATTTGATTGAGGCTTGCTCTGATGCTTTATACGAATATGAAGGAGTGAATAAGCAAGTTGGACTTCGCACTATCCAATCCGACATTCAGGTAATGCGGAGCGACAAGCTTGGATATAATGCACCTATTAAAGTGGTTGACAGAAAATATTATACTTATGAAGATCCAGAATACTCAATAACTAATATTCCGCTTTCAAAGCAGGACTTAAGTAAACTGACAGAAGTGACAGAAATCCTGAAACAATTTAAAGGATTTTCTTACTTCAGTGATTTGAGTATACTGGTGCAAAAACTTGAAGATAAAGTACACGCTGAAAAGGAAAACCAATCACCGGTTATTGAAATAGAAAAAAATGAAAACTTAAAGGGCCTTGAATATCTTGAACCAGTTTATCAGTCCATATTAAAGAAACAGGTTTTAAATTTATGGTATCAGTCTTTCAAAGCCAGAAGACCTGGTAAAATTATATTTCATCCGTATCTTTTAAAGGAGTATAGAAACCGGTGGTTTGTCCTGGGCAGGAAAGCTGCTAATCAGCCCATATTAACTCTTGCACTAGACCGAATCCATGAAATGGAAATAAATACCGAAAACCAATATCTGGAAGACAATGAATTTGCTCCGGAGCAATATTATAAAGATATAATAGGTGTTACAGTTAATAGTAACCGTCCGACAAACGTACACCTTTTCATCGATCGGCAAAATGCCCCGTATGTTTTAACTAAACCTTTGCACCATTCCCAGCAGCTTGTATCAAAATCTGATGATGGTATTGAAATAGTAATTAAAGTAATTCCAAATTTTGAGCTTGAAAGGGAAATTCTGGGATTTGGGGAAAGTTTGCAAGTGCTCTCACCAGCCTCTTTAAGGGCCCGGATACATCAGAGATTATCAAAAGCAACTCACCAATATATCGACGAATAATATTAGTGTTGAAGGAAATACAAGATTATTGAGTTTCTGTTAAAAAAAGTGTGAATCACACGCTCGAAATTCACATTCATTCTTTTTTTGCAGCCTTTGCTGGACTATATATCGAGTTAAAAATCAATGTAAAACGGAGGTGTTGACCCGGTTTTTGTTCATGCATGTAATTAATCAGCCTTTCCCTGAGTTTAATTTTATCTGCCTGGGTAAGTTTACTGTTTCTGTATTTAATCCGGATTATGTATTAGAACTTCGTTATGAAGGTTTAATACTGGCAATATAAATCTAGGGATTGATTAAAAGAATCAAAATAATAATGCTTAAGAACACAAAAACAGTAAGGGCCCAGATGCTTCCTGTAAAAGCGTATCAACCTGGTCTGTTAATAACCATATGGTATGCAAAGCAATACTATTAAATCGACCAGATACTTTTTTTTAATCCGATATTGAAAAACTGTATCCACAATATAATGAGTATTACTTTTAAACTAGAGCTTTATACTCACACCAAAAATTTTTCTCTTTAATTACGGTGAGTATCGATAAAATACAATATACTATGCTCTGAAGCATTTAATCAAGTAATTTTTCGATACAAGTATTTACTATTCAACTAGTAATTTAATGGTTTTGTGTTTATCCCCAGCTTTGAATCGTAAAATGTACAACCCTTTTGAGTAATCTGTTAAATTTAGTTGAGTTGTTTTTGACAATCCAAAAACTGAAGCTTTCTCTAATAAAACCTTACCTGTAATGTCAATTATCTCGATTGATACATCTTCAGAGCTTAAGAAGGGATTCAGAACAGTAACATAATCTATTGCAGGATTCGGATAAACAAGTAATTCAGGCAACTGTTCTTTTTTGGTTTCAATAATGGGAGTTATGCTAAATAAAGAATATATTACATCCCGTGCTTCTTTCGAAGCTTCTTGTGTTGCAAAACCTGGGCTAATATACTTTACTGTTCCTGCCTGATCGATAACAATCAACCTATCATATGAAACTTTAAAAACACTTGTAACGGCAGAACCTTTTACAAGCATTTTGTAACTTAAATCATTCTGATCTTTGAAGTCTTGGACCTGCGAATTACTGCCATCCCAGCTATCAATACCTATAGCTACAACGTCACTTCTGTCACTAAAATATTTGTAAACTTCAATTTCGGTATTCTCGGCATTTGCATGGCAATGCGGGCATCCATATCCAAAGAAAAAAATGAAAACAACCTTTCCAGTCTGATCAGATAACTTAAAGTCGACACCTTGTAAATCTTTTAGTGTAAAATCGGGAGCCATAGTGTTGAGTTCCTGCGCTTCTAAAGCCAAGCTGAAGAACAAAGCCATAAGAAGCACTATACCTGTAAAATTCATTTTTTTATTCATCATAATTCAAGAGTATTAGTTATAATCTAGTTGTTAATCTTAATTCGACACCTTGAAAATCCAGTACATCGTAGCATACACCTGATGTGCATGCCGGTCCTCCTCGTCTTTTACCAGCAAAAAGGAGAATTTTGTTGTGTTTATCTATTTTGTATGAAATACTTATAGATGGATATATGTTTATATTTTTATCCTCTTCTATAATATTTGGGTCTTTTGTAGTTTCAACTTGGGCATTAATACTGTAACTGCCAGATTTCGATAGAGTGTAGGAAAAAAGATTGTTAAGAAAATTTGAATTTACAGATCCCGATTCACTGTTTATATACTGAATTTCAACATCGAAGACAGAGGTGTATGTATTGGTGAATAAGTCGAAAAGAATTCCTCCGGTATACCTGTTTGGCTGTCTTTTCAGTGGGTCTTGAGTATAATCGGCCAGCAAACGCAGCTGGTGATCTGTTAACAAATTAAACTTATATTCGGCATAAAACTCAATATAATTAAAAGTATTTGAAGCTGAATTGTTTTGAGCAAAACTATGATTTAGTGTTAGCATACTCAGATTCTGAAATAGGTACCAGAATTCTGTTTGGTAACCTTTCTCATCGCTTATTAGTGGTACATGAGTTGCACGGTTCAACAATTTAGAACTATGCTCTTTGACAAGTGTTGGTGGATCGTTAATTCCTTTACCAATAATGAAATTCTGATAGTCTTTTATTTCGATTGTAAGTCCACCTTGTAAACCAGAATAGCTTAAGGCTAAGTATGCACCATATGATTCAGAGTCATTAAAATTGAAAATATTTTCAATTGAGTCGGTTCTTTGAGCTAGCTCGGCATACAGGTTAAAGTTTTTAATTTGTCCATTGTAGTACAAAGAATTATAGAGCTTGGGCGATGATCCCAGGCTATGTCTCATCAGAATAAAACCTAAAGTATGTTCTTTAAGGCGAAAATCAAATTCGCCAGCTTCAATCAGATCTGCTCTTCTGTCAGACAAATCGGTAGTTGGAGGCAATTCTACTGCTAAAACTGTCCCCCTGAGCAGTTTAATCCCAAGGTGTTTCGTGTTGTATTTTGCAGATATTCCCAGCAGATCTTTATAAAAACCGTATCGAATACGGTATCCTCTGTCTTCATAGATAGATGAGGGGATTTCATAATTTCTGAGTAAAAGCCCTCTACCAAGAGTAGTATAAAGGTTGCCTGCCTCAAAAGTAAATTTCTCTGAAGAATATTGTGCCTTATACTGACTAAGCTTGGTGTATGTTTTTATTTCATAGTCAAAAGTGGGATAATATTGTTCGATACGCGAAAAAAGGCTGATGCTTTTATACTTATATGTGAGATTCAATTGGTTGTATAGCGAGCTCTGATTCGTCGGGTCAACTCCGGGAATATTGCCAATTTGATATTCAGCCAAATTATTAAGTCTTAGCTGGGCTATTGTTAAACTTAATACGAAGGTTAACAAAAATGCTATAGATATAAATCGTTTACTCACTTTTTTCAGATTCTAAAATTCTAACTATTTCTTTTTCAATTTCTTTTTCGTCACCTGTAATGAACCCTTCGTGGGTATATAGTACTTTTTCATTTTTATTGAGAATCACAAGTGTCGGAAATGAACTTACAAGCAATGCCGACATGATAGCCTGGTCGGTATCAAGCACAACTGGATAATTGAACCCAAGTAGTTTTGACATAGGTTTTACTTTTATCAGGTTTCGGGGGCTATCTTCGTTAATCCCTATAAAACTAATGCCTTGATCTTTGAATTTTTCCGATAGTTCTGCAAGTTTAGGTACCGATTTAACACAGGGTTTACACCAGGTTGCCCAAAAGTCAAGAACCAATATTTCTCCTTCTGCCACCGATTCGATTGTAGTAATATTTCCATCGACATTTTTAACTGGAATATCTAAAATTGACTGAGCTTTCAGGTTATATGCTGAAGCTATATTCAAAACAAAAAAGAGGTAGAGTATATGTTTCATAATTCTGTTGTTTATAGAGTAGTAGTAGAAATTTGGAATCCTGACAAATCGGTAAAAAATTTATCGCAGTTTCTCAGTTTAGTTTCAGAGTGATAAAATGGCCAATAGGCTATTTCTGTAAATATTTTTCAGAATTAGAATTGCCAAAAACGGGTCGTTTTTACTATTATAACAGTAAAAATGGAAAACCCATATGAATTATTAAATCAGAAATTGGACGGAATAGAGAACTTAATTTAAAATCTGAAATTTTCTGTTGAAAAAAAATTGAAAAGCTTCTTGTTTCAGAGAGGTTTCAGTAAAAAAAGTGTGAATCACTCTCTTTCAATTCACACTCACTCTGTTTTTGAGACTCCGTAGGGCGTTATATCGTTTTCTTTATCAATGCATTATGGAATCGTTGACTCAGGATTTTCCTTGTTTTAAGGTGCTATTTTCTTAAAAACAATATTATTGAGTTCCATTGTTGTTTCAAATAGCAGTATAATGTGATTTACCTTAGATTAATTCAAAATTTCCTGCTAATTAAACAACAATCGCAAATTCATATTTGGGGTTATCCCTAACGCCTGTTGAGTTACTTGTTCAATACTATTTTTACCTTGAACATAATAAATGCCAATTACATTTTCTCTGTTCAGCACATTCCATACTGACATCCCAAGGTTCCCCTTCATTTTCCAGATTTCGAAGTTATATTTCGCAGATACATCCAGCCGGATAAAATCATCGGTACGTGAACTATTTGGCGATTCATAAACAATTTCGTCAGCTCTGCTTTGATTTTCAAATAATGGCTTGGAATATGGTTTTCCTGTTCTGAAATTGAAACCACTTGAAACTTCAAAGTTTTTGATGTTATAACTCCCTCCTAATGTAGCTACATGCCTAATATCTAGGTTATTTGGAAAGGTAGAAGGTTCTAATTCACCAAAAAAGTAATTGTTCAAAGAAAAGGAATAATTAAGCCAAATATTTAACTTTTTAAACCGTTTGTTAATCAATGCTTCTATACCCTCAGTATCATAATTTCCGATAGCATAAACATATTGAAACTGGTTTTGGAACCCCTGGCTTAGTGTAATTATACCTTCTACTTTTTTCTTATATCCTTCAACAGAAAGAAGAAAATGTTCATGGTTATACTGTAATCCTAATGATAATTGTCGGCTTTTGGTAACCGGAACACTAATGTTATCTGATAAAACCCACTTTCTTTTTTCAACTCCTAAAAAATCTGTCTGATAATCTATGACCTGGGTTGTATACTGGCTTTTTTTTTCTGCCAATAATTTAAAAGAAATATCGTCGGTAATTTTAAAATTCAGGGCAACTCGTGGTTCAGGAAGTATAGCCTTGAATTCATGTAAATAAACTGCACGTATTCCCACACGCATATAAAGCCTGTTAAGCAAGCTTTTCATTTCAGCCTCGGAATACAACGACTGTATCCTTAGCACATCCTTCACGTCACGGCTGTAATCAGGTTTGTTGATATTGTCCTGGTTCCTGTTTCCAATCTCATCAAACATATAACCATTTGATAGATTCACTTTCTTCCCTATTTTATATTTTGAATCAAATTTAATACCCCAATCCAATACATCATTTTCCTGTGCATGGTTTTGTCCGGAAAGCAATTCGGAATTATACCCATCTAAACTGTAGGAAGAGATGTATGTTGATATGTTTGTGGAAAGCTTGTTGCTCCATTCACGAGCATAATCAAAACCCGAAAGTATGCTTAACTGTTTCAGGTGACTCATCATCCTTTCCAGAGTATCATTTACCCATTCGCTTTCTTCATATTTAATTGCATCCTTCATATTGAGAAAACTAAGCCGGATTTTATCCTTTTCCGAAACATCATACAGGAATTTGAAGCTTAAATCATAAAAGGAAAAATCATGATAATGACTAATGTCAGATGTGTCACTTAATACATCGGTATTCTCAAAAGCCCTCCAGTAATAATCTCTATAGGTTGGGGTTATAACAAAATCATTAATAGAGTGTCTGGCTTCTAGTTGTAAAGACAGTTTTTTACTTACAGGAATGTTAATAATAGCGTCAGCGTTTAGCAGGTTAAATCCGGCACTTACTTTAAAATCACTGTCGAGGTAATTTTGTAGTTTCATATCAATGGTGCCTGAAACGCCTTCGCCGAAAGCAGCACTGGTACCATTTTTAATTATTGTTGTTTTATGTATTAACTGCGAGTTAAAACCGGATATCAAGCCGAATAAATGACCGGTATGATACATTTTTACCCCTTCCCACAAGAAGAGACTTTGGTCGTTTGTACCGCCCCTTGTGTTTATATAAGAAACAGTTTCATTCACACTAAGTATGCCAGGCAAAACCTGTGCTGTATGCAAAACATCCGGTTCTGATAAGCCAGGTAATATTTCCAGATTTTGATTGTTCAATTGAATGGAACCATCAGCTAGCTTATCTATTCCCGTAGCAATGTAGTTAACAACAACTTCATTCAGTTCGAATATATCCTGGGTAAGTGCAAAAAAAATATCAGAATCATTGTCCCATTCATCCTTGGAAATTATAAGATTCTTATATCCTATATACTTTATTGTTAAAACGGAGTCTAAATCTGGCTTAATTTGAATGAAAAACTTTCCATTCTTGTCACTTAAAGTATATCTACTGTTTGTATAAATAATTGCACCTATCAATTGCTCGTTCGTATTTGCATCAATTACTGTTCCTTTAACAGTAATAGCAGAATTATCGATTGTTTTTTTTTGAATGGCAATATACCTTGAATCTAGTTTATTGAATATTAAACCGGTTTGATTTTCAAGTTCATCCAGATATTTCTCAAGAGTTAAATTATTAAGGGGTATGTTAACAGTAACTTCTTCTATGTTTTCATCAGCATAGGTAAATACAACATTAAAACGATTTTCAAGAACACCAAGGAAGTTTTCTAGTGTCCTTTGTTCTACTTCCTGAGCAATAGTTACACAACTATGATGTATGAGCAGAACCAGTATTGTCAGAAAGAGTCTATTTCTCTTCAATAGTAATTAAGACTTTGTTTTCTCTTACCTTGTAACACAAATTAGCAGGAATTGTTACAGATTCTAAAGCAATTTCTAAATTATTGTGCGAAAAGCTTCCGGTAAATAACTGGTCTAACTCAATATCTTTAGTTTCAATATTAACATTGTATTGCCTTTCCAGTTCTGCAAACACAAAACGGAGTGGCACACTCTTAAAACTGCTTTCGCCATTTAACCAGCCAGGATATGGTTTAGAGGGAAAAGTGTAGTTTTCTTTTATATTATTAACTGTCCTGAAAGCATCACCAGGGTTCAACAGAACAGTATCTTGGCTGGAAATAACCCTGACTAAGCCCTTATAGCAAGCTACCTCATAATAATTTCCCCAATCTTTTACATTAAATTCAGTACCTAAAACAGTTACCATTCCCTGAAGCGTTCTAACATTAAATCGCGAACCCTTTTTGACCTTGAAGAATGCTTCTCCGTTTAATTCAACATCTCTATCATTCTCCCAGGTTTTTTTAGTAACCCTGATTTTTGAGCCTGTATTTAAGAGGGCTAAAGATGAATCGGGCAAATAGACCTCTTTTTGTTCAGCGATCCAACCATTTTCTTTTCCGGAATGGCTAAAATAGGTGAGGGAATAATAACCAGCAGTAAGTGCTATTATAAGAATGGCGGCTATTTTTAATACTGGTTTTAACCTATCGTATAAAGAGATTGTTTTGCCCTTACTGAATATGCTGCCAGAGAATTTTTTATATTCTTCTTCGGTAGAATAAGAAGGAGCCTTAAAGGCTTGTAAAGCGTCTGAAAGTTTCCTTATATCAGCATATGCTTCAGAACTTTCAAATTCATTTTTTTCTTCTTCTGAAAGCTCTCCTGCAAGCCATTTTTTTATGATATCTTCGTTTGTCATTTTTACTTTCTTCATTAATAGAACAGGTGAACTATAAATTTTCCTACCTTCAATTGCTAAATTTTTTCTATTTCCAGTTTTTTTCTTAAAATATTTAAGCTGGTATAAATACGTTTTTCAACCGCTTTTCTAGAAATACCTAATAAATCAGCAATTTCCTGATGCGTTTTTCCATCGACCCTGTTCATTAAAAAGGTTGCCCTTTGGTCTTCTGAAAGTGATTCAAGAGCTTTTTGTAAACGGTCATAATATTCTTTTTCTTCTAATAAGTATTCAGGTGTTTCAACTGTATAATCTATGGGTTTTTGCTGTTTGTAGTTAAGTACAGTCTTTTGTCTGGCAATTGAATTAAGCATTTCATTGTTGGCTATAGTAAAAACAAATGACTTCGCTTTTTCGGGCATTACCTGTTTGCAATTCATCCATAGTTTTTCGAAAGCAATCTGTACTATATCCTCAGGATTGTTGTTGTAACCATATTTATAGTACAGAAAATTATGTAAATCGTGGGACACAGATTGAAATATCTGTCTGAAAACATTCTCCTTACATACATCGCTCCCTTTTTTTATCTCGCTCATTAATAGCTTGTTAAAGAAATGTTGTGGTAATATCTAACTGTAAAATTAAAAAAAATACAATTCCATGGTAGGAGATTGTTAACTTCATCTGTTTTATTACCAAAAGCGCCAAAATGGACAGTATAAAAATTAAAATACACTTAAAATACTTTCTGGAGTTATTATTTGCAATGACACTTTTTTCTGCATGCCAGCAGGAATATATAAAAATCAGTGAACCAGATAAAAAGATAACAATTAACCCAAGCGATACAATTACTGACTTAATTCGCAGGGTTACACTCAAGGATGGTTCGTTCGATAATATCATTGACCGGTGCAGTGCCATAAGCATTAAATTTCCTTATGCCATCGAAATAGATGATCAGTTGGTTCAAATCAATTCGCAAGATGATTTTGATACAGTTTTGCTGGACTATTCACTGATTCATAATGATTTTGAACTACTATTTCCTGTCACTATATTATATAGCGATTATACCGAATCTACACTTTTGAATGAAGATGAACTTAAAGCATTGCAGGTTCAGTATAATACGAACTTGAATGATGCTGACATTGAGTGCCTTGATTTTGTATATCCTATCGACTTATGTATTTTTAATACAGTATTTCAGAATGCAAATTGCCTATCAGTTAATAACGATTTTGAGCTCTACAGTCAGTTTAGTAACCTAAACGATCTGGTTGTTGAACTTGAATACCCTATTCAGGTTAAAACTTCTGACAACTTCTTAATTTCTATTCATGATAATATAGAACTGGAAGATCAGATAAGCAGCTATATAAATAGTTGTGATGAAAATGATGAAGTAGAATTCAAGGAAGAAATCGATTCTACAGACTCCATTGATGAAGAAATTTCTGACACTTTATTGTTAGCAGCAGGAGAATGGAAAATTACGTCTTTTACAGGCGAAACTGAAGATACCTTACTTATATCACCTTATCGGATCAAATTTAATCTTGATTTTACTATAGATGCTGCTAATGGCACAGAAACCATTGTTGGAAATTGGGAACTCAGGATTCTTGATGGCAGGAAAATGCTTGTAATAGCATTCGATATAGAAGATTCACCATTAGATTGGCTCAACGAGGAGTGGGAAATTTTAGAACTAAATGCTGAAACTATGGAGCTGCAAACTGATAGCGATACCGAAGGGATTATAAGTCTTACCATGTCGAAAACCGATGGGTAACTAAGCCAGACAATTGAGATTACAACATTTGGATTTTATCATGAAGGGCATGTCACTAACATACCCACCTGGGAATACTATGCGATAAATATTTTGGATTACAGGATAATGAAAATCTAAAATGGGGGCAAAAAAGATAAATATTAATTAAAGAAAAGTCATATGTTAAACCGCATTTTAATTCTTTTAACAACAGTGTTTCTTTTAAATAGTTGTTATAAGGAAGAAATAAACGTTCAACCCGAATTTATTTCTTACGAAATATCAGAAGCCAATCCCAATCCGGGAGATACGGTTACCATAAGTATAGCAACTGAAGATAAAGATGGTGATAAAATCACCTATTCCTGGAAAGCTGACAATGGAATAATTATAACGAATACAGAGCAAAGTAGTATTCAATGGGTTGTGCCCTTTATTGAAGGGGTAAATTACCCTACAGTTGAAATATCCGATGGTAAAGTTATTTACAGCAAACAGATACCTGTTGAATGTCCTGCCTACATCAATGACAATTTCTCCGTTAACTTTCTCAACAAAGATACATCCAATACCCTAATTACGTGGAGTGATACAAACTGTACAATAAAAGCAAGTAAGGCCGGAAGTGATTATCAATTTTTCGAAGTTCCTGACATTGCTGTTGAACCACCTTATGCTGTTTATATGGATTTAAACACCGTATATTCCAATCCTTTTTTCTCTCCAACAGACAAGTATGGGATTTACCTTGATTTTTGGAATGTCGGGACTGATACACTGATAAAAGCTTTATGGTTTAGGATATATCCAACCTCCGATTCAAAAATATGGACAATTAACATACTCAAAGACAATGGTAGAGGCAATAAATGGGAAGAAATTTCTAACCATAAGATGGGGACCGGCAATTTAGTTTCGAAACAAACCGGATTTGTGAACAAACTAAAGTTGGTTGTTGGGTCAGACAATTCGATTACGGTGTACAATAACGATGAATTAATTATCGCAACAGATATTCTGCTACAAAAATACAGCAACAATATAACAATACCCGGTCTTCAACTCCAGAAAGCCGGGGTAAGAGGCAGCAATGGCAGTATTACGATTGATAACTTTCTGGTAACACGTGATACAAGGCTACTTTCAAAAGATTTATTTAAAAACTAGAAACTAAATAACTGAGGAATTATGTCAAGAAAATTAGTTGTTTCCGCATTATATATCTTTATAATGTTTTCGTCAACATTTGCCCAAAAGTTGTCTTTTGACAGCTTGAAGGTCAAAAAAACAGTTAAAGTAAACACTGTATTGGCCTTTGGTCATGAAAATAATATTTTCAAAAGCACAGACCGCTATTACGACCGTACATTAGCAGAATATCTTCCTAAAGATACACTTATAAAATCTGACCGGTTTTCCGATATAAATCTGAATGCTGATTATTCTATGATCATCGAAAAATCGATTATTGATTTAAGTCTGGACAATTGGTACCGCAGATATCTCAATTATGATGATTTGAACCAACTAAAGTCAAGGTTTAAGGCATTGTATGGGTATAATATTAATAAAACAACCTTTTCAGGCATACAATATTCAGGTACATACAGTGATAAAATTGCTGTTTCTACCACCGGTGAAGAACTTGCCAGATCTTTTAAGTATTTTGAGAATTCAGGGCTTGTGTTTATTGAGCATGATTTAAATAAAAATGGACAGATTGCCCTGGAATATGCCATTACACATAAAAAGTACTTACAGGAGCAGTTAGCTTATTCGTTAACAAATACTGAAAAGGAATTGAATCTTGATTACAGGATTCAGTTAAAAAGCAATCACATATTTTACGCTTCTTTTTCACATGCAAACAGGAAATATCTAAAATATAGGGCTTACAATAAAGATGGTAAAATACTCAATCAGAACCCATTGCGTAATTTCAGCTACACCGGAATTGGATGTAAATTTCGCTATTATTTCTCAAAATCGTTAACTGTAATACCTGATATTAAATATACAAAGCGGAAAGATAAGTTTGAAGATTACTATTCCTATAAAAAAATAGCAATAGGGAGTAGTGTAAAATATACCTATAAAAAGCTGAAAGCTTCATTCGGTATAGATTATAAGCGAATCAAGTACAATATAAAACAGGCTCCATCACTTACAAATTCGAATCAACTTAAATATAACTATATCAATACAAGTTTGAATGTTTCATATCTGCTCAATAAAAAAGTAAATGCTTTTGTGAATTTTGAATCCACCTCGCGGGACTCAAATACAGAATTGGAATATTATAGAACCTTAAGGGCATACAGCGGGTATGAAATTTTACTCGGAGTAAAATATAAATTCAAATAATTAAATGTATATTAAAATGAAGAAAACGTATTACTTACTTGTATTATTTGTGATTGGTTTTCACGTTCAATCCACCGCAAATACAATCACAGGAAAAATATCGGATATATCCGACAGTTCACCAGTAGAAGGTTTGTATATATATCTATACAATACTGATTTTATCGATAGTACAGATGTTAATGGTGAGTTTTCGATTGAAGGTGTGCCGGTTGGAACATACACAATAATTATAGACCATCCCGATTATGTTCAGAAAGTTGTAAAAGATTTTGAAGTAAGCAATAATATTAATTCCATTGAAATTAGTAATGGTTATAATTTATCGGTGACATGCTACCCAAATCCCTTTATTGACAACTTTAATATTGATTTTTCAATTGATGAACCTCAAAATATTACCATTGAAATCTTAAATATACAAGGGCAAGTAATTGAAGTTGTTGAGAATAGATACTTCTCACAAGGGAAACATACTGCTGTATGGAATGCAAATAATTCCGGTATAAAAAACATACCTGGAAATATCTATTTCTGCAGAATACGGGGCAACAATTATTCCCAAACATACCAACTAATTAAAACTAATTAAAACTAATTAAAACACAAAAAAATTATAATAATGAAAGTTTTTAAACTACACTTTTTGATATTGGTTGCGTTAGCAACAGTTTGTTTTGATATACATGCACAAAGCTTAACTACAGGTATTATACCGAAAGGTACAATTGAGGGAACAGTCGAATTAAGCGGACAGGTAACACATTTAGGAGTTTTTGTTTATATCGAAGGAACATCGTTTGTAGGTACCAGCGATGCTGGAGGAAACTTTACCATAAGTGGTGTACCATTTGGCACGTATACTTTAAAAGCACAGAAAGATGGTTATACAATGGCCCAACAAACAGGAGTAACCCTTAGTTCACCGGGTGAAATAGTTTCAGTTCCCAAAATCACCCTTTCCAAAACAGTTTCCAGCATACTGGCTGAGGATCTGTTTATTGCTGCCAACAGGCAAAGTACAAATGGTGAGGATTTGGCTGCCATTGCCAGTTATCAGACCATTATAGATTCCTTTCCCGGTACTGCTTTGGCTGTTGAGGCTGAATATAAAATAGCCTTTGAATATTATACGTTGGATTCGTTTACAGTATCTAAGGCTAAATTTCAATCCTTTTTAGCTAAATATCCCAACCATGACTATGCTGCATTAACTTATTACTGGAGAGGCAAAATTAGTGCAACCCATGAGGACTTTACATCTGCTGTTGACCTGTTCGATTCAGTTGTTGCAAAATTCCCATCGCACTATAAATCTCCAGAAGCCTTATATTCAAAGGCCCGGGCTTATGAGAAACTAAACGATACTGCTTCGGCTTTATCGGCTTATCGTGACTTGATTACAACTTATGCATCCTCAATACGGGCTTCTGATGCCCAGTACAATATTGCTTCGATATATGCGACTGAAGGAATTTATAGTAAAGCCATTGCTGAATACAATAAAGTTATTGCCAACTATCCAGGCACAAAAAATGCCGAAGATGCTAAATACCAGGTTGCCTATAATAATTATAAAGCAGGAAATTATACTGCAGCAAAATCTGAATTTACATCATTTATTGCCACATATCCCAATGGCTTAAGAAAAGCCAAAGCCATGTATTATAAGGCTGCCTCATATTATAACAACAATGAACTTGCACAGGCTATTACAGAATATGAAGCCTATATCAGTGCCTTTCCTTATGATAACAATGTTGTTGCAGCTACCTATTATAAAGCAAATTGTAAGTACAATCTCGAATCTTATACCTTTGATAATGCCCGTGCCGACTATGCAAATATTATTACAACCTACCCAAACTCTGGCTATGCAGATAAGGCACAATATAAAATTGGATGGTGCTATTATAGCTTGAATGATTATTCGAACGCCGCAATAGAATTTGCAAAGGTGATTTCATCCTATCCGAACAGTTCAAAAGTGCTTGGTGCATATTATTGGTTGGCATTCAGCTATTACAACCAGGCTGATTATACTAATGCAATCACTAATTGGCAGCAGGTTGTTACAGGGGAATCTGCAAATAAAACTGCCGGTGATGCTCAATATTACGTTGGGCGCAGTTATCATAAAGCAGGAGACCTGATCAATGCAAAAACCGCTTATGGAGTTGTGGTAAATAGCTACCCAAATTGTTCAAAATACGATCAAGCCTTAGCATATTTCAATGCATTACCATAACAATTATAATTTATCAAATTGTGGCAAACACAAATATATTCATGATGACAAAAAACAAGTACTTAATAATCTCAGGTTTAGTGTTGAACAC
>JBNKPU010000215.1:0-22838 GCA_050295515.1 Bacteroidales bacterium
AATTGCTTCAATATAAGTCGTTTCACTTACTTGTTTCGGTTATTCATACTCACTTTATTTTTATTGCATTCATGAACTCCCTATGGTCGGTTCACCATAGCGGTGCTATGATTCATCTCACCAAGTCCTTCTATTTTTGCATTTTCTCAACCTTCATAATGAAGTTCTAATACATAATCCGGGTTTAACTCGGTCAAACTATCTATAATTTGTTGTAATCCGGCACTCTGATAAGCGGATTCTCAATTTACCCATTCTTTGTTGTAAGCAAATAACCTATTTTATTTACTCAGATTATCTATTAATTTTAGGTCCATTATGTAACTTATTTATCGTGTCTGTCAACAAACTTATTAAAAAGGAAATCCAGGAGTTTTATTCGGGAACTTCAGAAGAGGACAGGCTCAAATATGGTCTAGGACCATTGGAACTTGAGCGGAATAAAGAATTAATGAGTCGCTATTTAAAAAAGAATAGACTTGTTATTGCCGATATAGGTGGTGGGCCTGGGATTTATGCTGAATGGATGGCGAACCTGGGGCATAATGTTATTCTGATTGATCCGGTCGAAAAACATATTCAACAAGCAAAGAAAAGGGCAGGTAAACTCAAGAATCCTTTTATAGCGCAACTAGAAGAGGCTCGCAACCTTACTTTGGAATCCTCTTCTGTGGATATAGTCATATTACATGGGCCTTTATACCATTTGCAGGCAAAGGCAGACCGCATCAAAGCTTTAAAAGAAGCAAACAGGGTATTAAAAGCTGGTGGTACACTGCTTGCATTTGCTATAAATTATACAGCATCGACCCTGGTAGGACTTACACAGGGTGTTTTTACACAACCGGAAATTTTTGACATGAGCATGAAGGAACTTCATAGTGGTGAACATGAAGCCCCGGAAAATATGCCTGGAGTATTACCGAAAGCATATTATCATAGACCTGAGGAACTGCAAGAAGAAATTATTACTGCAGGATTTAACTATGAAACAACTTTTGCAGTAGAAGGATTGGCATGGCTCGACAAAAACTATTTTGAAACCCGCTCAAATGAACAAAAAAAAGCCCAAGCCATGCAATTGCTCAAAGTTACTGAGCAAGACAAAAACCTTTTGGCAGTGAGCCCACATATGATGGCAGTAGGAAGAAGAGTGTGAGTGTGGGAGTGTGAGAGCGGGGGGGGAGTATTGATCCAGTTATAACATATATGTCATCTTACGGTGATTTTGTCTGCAGATATTGACCTAAAGAAAAATATAGGCATAAATATGCCTATATCAAATCCACCTAAAAAATAACCAAGCTTAAACCCTAGATTTACACCAATATACATACCAACCCGATTCTGGTTTCACTTCTTGGTTAGGTATTATTTTGATTGTTCCAACAGTTGTGATTCCAATTTTTTTGCAATGGAGGGATATCAGTATCCTTGTCCAAAAGAATTCTCGTAGCTCGGAGTCTGTGACTGTGAGCGGTGAATGATGTAAAAGTTTATACCCTGAAAAATAAATGAGACTTTTGTCGAACCATTGGTATAGAGCTTTTTGCTTTAATAGCAGGACAAATATGCAGATTGTACCTGATCTTGTTCTGCAAAAACAACAGCTTTAAATAATTCCATGCCTAATAAACATGAACAACGTAACTACTCTGGTGTCTTAACTTAGGTTTACCCCATCAATCCAATTCCTCATTACAATAGGAAAAGGAAAGAGGGTACCCAAAAAGTCGATAGACCTTTGTTTTGTCATATTGAATAGGAGTCGAAATGTATTTTTTATCAGTAACAATAATTCTTCGACTTCGCTTCCTTAATTATTAAGTGTAATTTAGCATACTGAAACAAAATAAGGAATGGTAACAAATAACGATATTTTACGCCGAATACGCTATGCATTTGATTTTGACGATTCTAAAATGATGGCTCTTTTTTCCCTCGGTGGCGAAGAGGCAACCCGGGCTGAAGTAAGTGACTGGTTAAAAAAAGATGACGACCCTGCTTATCAGTCATTGAATGATAAAAAGTTGATTTCTTTCTTGGATGGTCTAATCGAAGACAGGAGGGGAAAAAGAGAAGGTCCACCACCTCCACCAGAGGAATTCCTGAACAATAATATTATTCTAAGGAAACTAAAAATTGCCCTTAACCTAAAAGACGATGATATTCTAGATATACTGCAACTCGCCGATAAGATGTTGAGTAAGCATGAGTTAAGTGCCTTTTTCAGAAAACCGGACAACAAGCATTTTAGACCTTGCAAGGATCAGGTACTCCGTAAATTTTTGCAGGGAATGCAAATCAAATATAGGAGTTTTGAGGATTGAGTATTTGTTTTAAGATTATGTAATTTATGTTTTATGCGTTTATTGGCTAAAGATTTTACGCAGCAAAAAACAAGAAGCAAAAAATTCAATAGGTAGATTCAAAAAAGCACAAAAGAATAAACCTTCCCCTTGCGGTTAAGATTTGTTGAGCTTGTTTTTGAAGCATTAAAAATTTTTCACGCTAGGTTTTGTATAAAAACATGCTTGTTTTTTCCCAAAAAGACACTTGTTTTTCACCCATTACTGAAAAGCTCTATTTTATTCGGCTTACAGTGAGTGTGTTTTATAATTATTACAGCAATTTTTTTTTGGTGTTGGAAGTTAATCAATATCCTTTTATTTTGGTTGCAATATTTTTTCTGAAAATTGTCCACAAGCCTATTGAGGTCCCAATACGCTTTTTCTTTGAGTTCAGATTCTCTTATTTGAGTAAGGACAAAGAGATAATAGACCAAGCTAAAAGAGATTACTGTTAATGTTACAAAGACAGACCAATATCTTTCTTTAACGTTAGGAGTATTCATTATTGATGTAGGTTGGTAGTTCGACAGGGAAATTATAAAAACTATCAGGCTAAATCAATATTTTTATGCAGATACATGCATAAAAAACGTTAAGTATAGGCTTTTGTGATGAAGAATGATTGCAAGAAAGATTTTAAAACGACTGTAAATGCTACAAAAGTATTATTGAATAATCTCTTCAATAGGGGTGCCGGTCGAACTGTTTGGATAAGAAATATCGAGTAAAATAGACAATGTCGGAGCAATATCTGTAAGATCAACAGGATGTAATATATTTTTCTTCCCTATCTTCCAGCCATACCAGATCAGTGGAATGCGGGAGTCAGTTCCAATAGATACAACATCACGGCCCTGTTTTTCAGTAAAACCATCGGTAAGGTGAATACTAATATCCCCTGAGCGTTTCTGGTTATATCCATTTTGAATTTTCCGGAATATTCCTTCGTTATAGGCAGTGTTTGATAATGCTGTTGATGTAAGTGTGTTTTGGACACCAGTGAACTGTAACATTAAACCTGCCACATTTTCCTGAATATCGCTCAATGAAAGTTCAGCAGATTCAATAAGTGTCCTGTTCAAATATATCTGTTGTGCCTGATAATGTTTGATCCAGTCGCCTTTGCCATACAGGTTGTTCATATAGCTGCTCAATAGAGAGAGTGCGCTGGTAGAATTAAAATACCCAGATGGGATTTTATGGGCACTCAGGTACTCTGCACGATAGGGCAGTCCATGTTCAGCAGTGAAAATAATCAAGGTGTTTTCTATACCAATAGTTTCTTCAATAAATTGAAGGAAATGAGATATGTCTTTGTCCAACCTTAACACGGCATCTTCGATTTCAACAGAAAGGGGGCCAAACAAACGGCCAATTTGTTCCAGGGCAGTAAAATTTAAAAACAGCACATCCGTAAAGTTATCTTCACCCAAATGTTCATCAACAATAGTTTGAATGGCAAAATCCTTGACGAGGTTATCGCCAAAAGGAACAGAATTTAATAGCTGAAAACGTTCTTTTTTCTTTACCGTTTTTTCCAGTTTTTTCATTTCATATGGGAAAACTACACCTTTTCTAAATCCCTCTTCGTATGGATTATCATCCTCCAGACTTTCAGTATAAGTTTCAATAGGCAAAAGTGTTTCCCATGTTTTTTCCATGTATGTATCTGGCAATCGTTTCGCATTAAATGTGTTTACCCATGTAGGTAATGAATCCATATAATAACTGCTTGAAACAAAGTTTCCACCTTCATAATCAAACCAATAGGCTGCTGTGGCAGTATGACTGGCGCTAAGAATAGAAGATGTTGGTTCAAGAGATATGCCGATTACTTTCGATTTGAACTTATTCGAAAGGTTGAGTTCGTCAGTATAACTGGTACAAAACAATTGTTTGGGCGAATATTTGCCATTATCATAAGGTCCCCCAACAGACTTTGCTTCATCATCATGGATGCTCTTAACAACTTCTCCTTTTAGATCATTGTACCAGCTGCTGCCCACAATACCATGGTTTGATGGAGTGGTTCCGGTAATAATAGTAGCAATACCAACACCTTTATCGCTATTCAGGTAATTATAGCTGGTGTTTTTACAATATGTCCCTCTGTTTACCAATCGTTTAAGCCCTTCATCATCGAGCTTATCCCAAAACCTGGAAATATAGTCATGCCTGAATTGCGATACCGTGATATTCACAATTAGTTTTGGTTTGTCGGGAGCAAGCATCTTCTTGGTTTGGGCCTGCAGAGAAGTTGAAAATAGTAGACAGACATATAAAAATATATAGAATTGAGTGCGCAACATACCTGAATCAAAGTTTTAATAAAAGAACCACGAAAGTATAGTAAATATTACATAAGGGCACAGGAAATTTGTTAACAGACCATTGTAATCTATACAAGAAACGTTGAGTAATAATTTAGGTTCGATAATTATTACAAAAACATAGGGTTTAAATGCTGAAAATTTGGAATATTTACATTATACGAATTTTGTGGGAGAAGTAAATTCCAACTTATACATTAAACCTGATATGCAGGATGTCACCATCACCCACAATATAGTTTTTGCCTTCAACCATAAGCTTGCCTTTTTCTTTGCAAGCTTGCTCCGATCCGAGGGCAATAAAGTCATCGTATTTCATAACCTCTGCACGAATAAACCCTCTTTCTAAGTCGCTGTGGATTACACCTGCTGCTTGTGGGGCCGTCATTCCCTTTTTGATCGTCCAGGCATGAGCTTCTTTAGGTCCTACGGTAAAAAAAGATTGAAGGTTTAACAAACTGTATGCAGAACGGACCAGCCTGTTTACCCCAGGTTCTTCAAGACCAGAGTCTTTAAGGAATTCCAAACGGTCATCTTCTTCTTCTAATTCAGCAATTTCAGCTTCTAATTTTCCTGCAACAACTAATATTTCAGTGTCCTGATCAGCCAGTTTTTCCTTTACCATTTCAACATAAGCATTGCCTGTAGTTGCAGAGGCATCATCTACATTACATACATACATAACCGGTTTTACAGTGAGGAGAAACATGTCATCAAGGTGCTTGCGTTCTTTTTCATCCAGAACAATATCTCTAACATTACTAAAGTTCTCGATGTGATCTTTAATCTTTTTCAACACCTCAATGCCTGCTTTGGCATCTTTATCTCCCGATTTGGCAATCTTTTCAAGGCGAACAATTTTCTTTTCTACCGATTCCAGGTCTTTTACCTGCAATTCAAAATCAATAGTTTCGATATCCCTTACAGGATCAACAGAGCCATCAACGTGAGGCAGGTTTTCATCATCAAAGCAACGGAGCACATGAATAAGGGCATCCGTGTTTCTGATGTCGGCAAGAAATTTGTTTCCAACACCTTCGCCCTGGTTTGCCCCTTTGGTCAGTCCAGGAATATCTACAATGTCAACTGTTGCAGGGATTAGCTTCTCGCTAGGCTGCAATTCTTTTAATGTGTTAAGGCGAGGGTCTGGAACGATTACCAGTCCAATATTCGACTTGTTTGTACTGAATGCAAATTCTGTAGTTTCCCCTTTTGTATTTGATATACAATTAAACAAAGTAGTCTTACCGACATTGGTAATCCCTATAATTCCACACTGAAGAGCCATTTATTTAATTCTTTTATTAAGCTTTAAAAATTTAAGTTGCAAAAGTACATTTAAAATCGATAGTATTAAAATAGTTAACATATACTTTTTATCTTTGCGCTTTTTGTAACGAATTCAAATTAATATAGATTATGAAAGACAAATTAATAAGCCGTGCGGCCGATAATGTTAGATTGTTGTCTGCTGCCATGGTTGAAAAAGCGAAATCGGGCCACCCAGGTGGTGCAATGGGAGGAGCAGATTTTGTTTCTGTCCTTTATAGTGAATTTTTAAACTGGGACCCAACTGATATGGAATGGCGAAACCGTGACAGGTTCTTCCTTGATCCAGGGCATATGTCCCCCATGTTATATTCAATCTTAACATTAACAGGCAACTATACACTTGATGAGGTTTCAAACTTTCGTCAATGGGGAAGTCCAACCCCAGGTCACCCAGAAAAAGATTTTTCGAGAGGAGTAGAAAATACTTCCGGTCCTCTGGGACAGGGACATGTTATGGCGATAGGTGCTGCAATTGCAGAGCGCTTTCTTGCTGCTCGTTTTGGCGAATGGCTTTCGCACAAGACATATACTTTTATCTCTGATGGTGGTGTACAGGAAGAGATTTCTCAAGCTGCTGGCCGTATTGCCGGACACTTAGGGCTGGGTAGCCTGATCATGTTTTATGATTCAAACAATATCCAATTATCGACCGAAACTTCAGCAGTAACATCTGAAGATACAGCTAAAAAATACGAAGCCTGGAACTGGCATGTACAGGTTATCGAAGGAAATAATGTTGCTCAAATCCGTGAAGCAATAAAAGCTGCGCAGGCAGAAACAGAAAGACCTTCAATCATTATTGGTAAAACCATTATGGGTAAAGGTGCTGTTGATGCAGATGGTAACAGTTTCGAAAGAAAAGTTTCGACTCATGGTATGCCATTGGGAGATGCTGGTGCCGATTTTAATAAAACAGTTGCCAACTTAGGTGGCGATCCTGAAAATCCATTCGTAGTATTTGACGATGTAAAAGAGTATTTCGAGAAAGTTCTTGCTGATAAGGCCGAGGCTGCAAAAGTCCGCAAAGCTGAAGAAGCTAAATGGGCTGCGGCAAACCCTGAGCTGGCTGCCAAACTGGAAAGTTTCTACAGTAAAGATCTTTCAATGCTTGACTTCTCTTCCATCGATATTAAAGATAATGTTGCAACACGTGCTGCATCAGCAAGTGTACTTGCTTATTTGGCCGACAATGTTGAGAATTTACTGGTTGCATCTGCTGACCTGGCAAACAGTGACAAAACCGATGGTTTTTTGAAGAAAACAAAACCTTTAACAAAGAACGACTTCTCCGGAGCATTCCTTCAAGCAGGAGTCTCTGAATTGACCATGGCTACAATTTGTAATGGTGTTGCATTGCATGGTGGTGTTCGCCCTGCTTGTGGTACATTCTTTGTTTTTTCTGATTATATGAAACCAGCAGCTCGTCTTTCTGCGTTAATGGAGCTACCAGTGATCTTTATCTGGACACACGATGCATTCCGTGTAGGTGAAGACGGACCCACACATCAACCAATTGAACAGGAAGCTCAAGTACGTTTGTTGGAAGAATTAAAAAACCATTCAGGAAGAAACAGCTTATTGGTACTTCGTCCTTCTGACGGTATTGAAACTGCGGTTTCCTGGAAAATGGCGTTGGAGAACTTTGACACTCCAACAGCTTTGATCTTGTCACGTCAGAATATAAATAATATCCCAACTGTTGGAGGGAACCGTTACGAAGATGCTCTTCAGGCAGAAAAAGGCGGTTATATTGCAAAAGCTGCTGCAGGTGATCCAGACATAGTTCTTGTTGGAAATGGTTCTGAGGTTGCAACACTATTGGACGGAGCAAAATTATTGGAAGAAAAGAGTGGATTGAAAGTTCAGATTTCTACTTTTCCGTCTATCGGATTGTTCTTTAACCAGGATGCTGCTTACAGAAACGCTGTAATTCCTGAAGGTAAGCCAGTCTTTGGTTTAACAGCAGGCTTGCCTAGTACGTTGTTGAGATTGGTAGGCTCTAAAGGACTATCAATAGGTATGAACGAGTTTGGTCATTCAGCACCTTATAAGGTATTGGATGAGAAGCTTGGATATACTGGAGAAAATGTATTTAATAAAGTGACTGAATACCTTAAGACTTTTTAAGGATAAATTATACCAATTAATAAAAAAGAGGCTTTCTGAAAAGGAAGCCTTTTTTTATGCGTGTTGATTTTTGAAACAACACATGAATACCAATAGTGCTATCCCATTTACCTGGTACTAAAGAAGCGGGAACAGATGTAGCAAGAATTTGCCCAAGCTTTGAAAGATTAGATCCACAGGTTCCTCAGATATCGGAGGAAATCATCGAACTAGCACAGAATACCCCGTATACGAGACACGAACTTCAGTTATAAATTATTCCAACACCCAATTTCTGATTGTTTAGATCTGGAATTCAGGAAACAGAGTCCAATACAGGTTATTGTCGTAGCTCAGAAACTATAGTTAAACCCGGATTATGTATTAGAACTTCGTTATGAAGGTTGAAAGTGCAAAAATAAAAGGACTTGGTGAGATGAATCATAGCACCGCTATGGTGCATCGAAACAAGTAAGTGAAACGACTTATATTGAAGCAATTTCAATATGGAATAGATTTTCTAATGCATATTCCGGGTTAAAATGTAATTACTGCTTACTGTTTATAAATCACCAATATATTTCAGACCTGTAAATTAAAATGTTGTAACTTTCAAGACTAAATATTTCCAGCTGTCGTTTAATTAAGAAATATATTCTTTACATGATCAGATATCTATGCTTGCTTTTTGCCACTTCATTTTTCTTGTTGAATATAGAAGCCCAGCAACTTGGGCATAAATCATATCATCCTCCGGATACCAGGATATTGTTCGTTTTTGATGGCTCTCAAAGTATGATGGGCTTTTGGGACAGTGACCGGAAGATTAATATTGCAAGAAGGGTTCTTATTTCTATGGTTGATAGCCTGGAGCATATGGAAAACGTACAATTGGCGTTGAGAGTATATGGGCACCAAAGTCCGGTTCCGCCGCAGAATTGTAATGACACCAAGTTAGAAGTCCCCTTTTCAAAAGGGAATGCTCCAAAAATAAGACAGGAGCTTAGGTATATCAATCCTAAGGGTACAACCCCTATAGCCCATTCGCTTGAGCTGGCAGCAAAGGATTTCCCTGATGAATGTATAGACTGCCGGAACATAATTATATTAATTACGGATGGAATCGAAGCTTGCGATGGAGACCCTTGTGAAGTATCAAGGGCACTTCAAAAACAAGGCATTGTATTGCGCCCATTTGTAATTGGTATAGGCATTGATGAGGGATTTAAGGATACATTTGATTGTATAGGCCATTACTATAATGCTGCCGACGAGGAAAAATTTGCAGAAGTAATGGAGGTAGTTATTTCTCAGGCTTTAAATTCAACTACTGCGCAGGTAAATTTGCTGGACATCAAAGGATTACCGACTGAAACTGATGTAAACATGACATTTTCAGATCATTTTTCAGGAAAAATATTGCACAACTATATACATACAATGAACTACAGAGGTGTTCCCGATACGCTGATACTTGATCATCTTATAACTTATGATATTAGAATAAATACAATACCTCCCGTATATATCAATGAAGCACAGGTATATGTTGGAAAACATACAGTATTCGCGGCTGATTGTCCGCAAGGAGCCCTGAAAGTTGTTGTAAAAGGAGGGGCGCAATACAGAGGATTACAATATATTGTAAGGCAGCAAGGTAAAATGGAAACCTTAAACATGCAGGAGATTAATCAGGAAGAAAAATATTTGGTAGGTAAATATGATTTGGAAATACCTGTTTTGCCCCGGATACAAATTAAGGGTGTTGAAGTGAATCAAAGCACAACTACCACTGTTACTATACCTCGTCCAGGGATACTAAATATTTTAAAATCTTCTTCGGGGTATGGTAGTATATATCTTCGCAAGTCGTCTACTGAAGAAGAATGGGTTTGCAACATCAACAATACTGTTAAAAACGAAACACTTTTATTGCAGCCGGGAGTCTATCGTGTAGTTTTCAGGGCGCAAAATGCAAAGCAAGTGCTTTATACAATAAGTAAAACTGTTGAAATTAAATCGGGTGGAGCAGAGGTATTACAGATGTACTAGAAGACTAAGGGAATATGTCCATAACCCCAGATAAGCACAAAAGCAGTAATAATTAAAAATATATTCAGAGTGGTCGATAGCAATGGTTGCTTATGATCTATTCTTTGCTCATCAGCAATAAACTGTTTCCACATAGCTTTTGTGCCATCATTCCTAAAAATGAAGGAATTGTAGTAGAAATTCCCCAAATAGGCCAATAAAAAGCTGAATATAAGGCTTGTTACAATAACATAGAATAAGCCACTGAAATAAAACAGATATGGCAACTGATTTAACCTTCTGATCTTAAAAGATCTACCTGTTGCAATGTTTTGTATCTGAAATTCCAGACTGTTGTTTTTTGATTTAAGTTCTTGCTGTGTCCTGGCCTTTTCAGCTTTCAACTCCTCAACCCGGGTTTGGTTTACAATATTTTTCTGGCTTTCGGTCATAATTAGGGTGTCAAGCCTTGATATTTTAAGGACTAAATCGGTTTTGATTTTGTTCTGGCTGGCACTCAACTGGTCAATTCTTTTTGTGTCATTTTCGACTTCAGCCTTCAATAAAGGTCTGTGTTTCATTTGCTGAACATAGGTAGTAGGAAGGGTGAAAATTTGATAGGCAGGGAATCTTTTATTACTCTCCAGTTCTTTTATCTGATATGATAATCTTATTTCTTCTCCTTGGTCGTCTGTTTTGTTTTCTTTCTTTACCAGATATTTAATCTTGGCATCTATAAAGGTATTTTTAAGGGTGACTGTTAAAAACAGGGCAATTGAAACAACTATAGTTGCAGGTATAATTGAAAACACTGAAAATATAGACGCTGGTACTAGCCCGGAAATATATTGAAATATCCTTTTACCTATAAAAGATATTAGGTTTAATGAGTTGCCAATGTTGGTTTCGCTATACTCATTGTATAGTCTGTAGGAAGGCAGGATTATAGTTCCAATTAGAATTAATATTGATAATGCAAGCAGAAGAATATTTATCAGGAAATTAAAATTAATTACAACGCCTAATAAAATAAAACCGGCTTTGGGTATCCAGCCTATTGCATTGAGCATAGATTGTAAAAACAACAATACAACAAAAGCGGACAGGTACGTCAAAATGCCGCGGACAGTTTCAATGCCATTTCTAAATTTCAATTTTATTTCTTTAAAATCAGAGTTTTCCATTTCCTGTGCCCGAACCGAAGCGATCTCTCCAAATACCCAGGATAAGGGCAATAGTGCGAGGATAAATCCGATGAGAGTAATTCCCGATATGTAAAATGTCACATCAAGAAAGTAAAAAAAATGTACGACAAACAGGAATAAAAAGGCTCCCGGAAGTGCAATCCGGAACATATTCCACTTAAATGCTATGCGCATATTCTGAAAAGCATAGGTAAAGATCCACCAAGGCCACTTTATCAGATAGAATACAAACATACGTAAAGTTATCCTCCAAAAAGGCACCAGTAACTTCAGGAACCAAATGATGGCATAAAATATCCAATAGATGGCTTCTTTAATCACAGTAACAATGTCTATCAACATTTCAAAAATCTGGTAGAGCCCCCAGATTTCCCAAACAATAATATCATGTAAGAAAGAGAACAACATAACAGGAATCCGCAATAAATCCCTCATTCCACCTTTGGCAAAATACTTCTCATTCCGGTGAAAATTATATAGTTCTTTGGGGCTTACACCGCTAATTCGAGACGAGATTAGGGCAAAGGCAAGGTTAAGTATGGCAATACTAATATAAAATGGAATAATTGTATAATAATCAGCAACAAAGAAAATAAAAACACTCACAGCAAGTGTAATTAATCTCTTAAAGAAAAAAGTTGCCCTTGACATAGAAAAAATAGTTTGAAATTAATCCTTTATGCTTACTGCTAAAAGGTTGAAAATGTTTCATATTATCAAGTACAATAATACGAATTATTAATGAGTTATTTAGTTAACCCGATAGAATGCTCAATTAATCACTAAGTTCTAAAATTCTGAAAAGCCATTTCATATTATTCAAATCATTTGCTTTACTAATGGAATTATTAATCCAGCTTTAATTCATCCAGTATATTCACTATCGTTGCAGTAAGGCTTTCTATTGCAATGGGTATATTCCAGCTTTCAATTCGTCTGATCTCAACAAAGTGGCTAATTGACCTGATTTGCAGGAATGGGACTTTCTCCATCAAGCATATGTAAAAAAATGCTGCACCTGACATGGTTTCGACTTCAGCATCAAATTTTTCCCTGAGTTTTACTATCCATTGTTGGTCACTATGCAATGTGTTTAAGGTTATTCCTTTTACCGGGATTAAAGATTCAACTTCGTCCAGTTCGAAATTTCCTATACTATGCAGCTTGCCTTCTACAAAAGGAAAAATATTCTCATCCATGAGTTCCTCTTCAGCCAGCGTATAAAAATTGTTTTTATGTTGTACACCTAAATCTGCAAATTGATCCTGAATTACATTGACAACAAAACCTTGTTCTAGGAAATGGTCAAAACTGCCAGCCAATCCAACATTTATTGCCAGATCATAATTGATCATGTTTAAAGCTTTAGTCAGGTGGTAAGCCGTAAATACACTGCCATGTCCTGCATGTAGTATATCAATATGTAAATTGTAGTAGCTAAAGCTTAGGTAATATTTTTCAATCTGGTGGATGAATTTTAGTTCTTCAACCAGGTTTGAAGTCTCCCGAGGGGTTGCTGCAACAATTAGAATTCTCAATTTTCCCTATTTTTTAGTTTAAACTATAACGATAGTGTTAACTTTGGCTATATCTAATTAAAAATAGATATTTTCTGCCATAAAAGCATTTTTATTTACAAAAAATTAGAGGATGGACAGTTCAATATTACAGGAATTCGAAAAAGAAGGCTATTTAATACCAGAATCATTTGATGGTGAAAAAACAAAGAAGATAGCAGAACACTATAAGGAAATACTAAAGTTGCTTGGCGAAGATGTGGATCGCGAAGGACTCTTGAAAACCCCTGAACGTTTTTCAAAAAGCATTCAATTTCTGACACATGGAATGAGTGAAGATCCGGTTAAAATCCTTGAATCCTCTAAGTTTAAGGAAGATTACAATCACATGCTTCTGGTCAAGGATATTGAAATATATTCTATGTGCGAACACCATATGCTTCCTTTTTTTGGTAAAGCTCATGTGGCCTATATTCCCAACGGACATATTACAGGTTTGAGCAAGATTGCCCGGATTGTAGATGTATTTGCCCGCAGACTCCAGGTTCAGGAGCGGTTAACAGTACAGATTCGTGATTGCATTCAAGAAGCTATCGAACCTCTTGGAGTTGCTGTCGTGATTGAAGCCAGGCACTTATGTATGACTATGCGTGGAATCCAGAAACAGAATTCAACAATTACAACCTCTGCATTTAAAGGTGCATTTATGAAGAATCCAAAAACCAGGGAGGAATTCCTTGGACTTATCGGTAAAGGGACCAAATAACCTTCAATCCTAGTTTTTAAGATTATAGTTTTTTCCGGAACAGTTTAGATTTGAAGCGATGTGTGTGATTTGCTCAATCAGTTCTGAACCATAGTGCATACTGCAAATCTTAAAAAATCTTAAAAATTTCTCATAGCCGTAGAAAATTATTTTTTTTGTGCTGAAAAAAAATGAAGGACTATGGACATTCTTGTTAATAACATTACCAAAAACTATGGTGCCCAGAAAGCAGTTGATCATGTGTCTTTTCAGGTTAAGACTGGAGAGATTCTCGGATTTCTTGGTCCTAATGGAGCGGGAAAATCCACTACTATGAAAGCCATCACATGTTTTCTGTCACCAAATGAAGGAGACATCAGAGTTGGGGATTATTCTATCCACTCAAATCCCGATGAAATTAAAAAGAATATTGGATACCTGCCGGAAAACAATCCCTTGTATTCCGATATGTTCTTGCTCGATTACCTGGAATACATTGCCAAGATCAATGGTGTTCCTAAAGATCAGGTAAAGGAGCGAATTCTTGAAATGGTGAGTTCATGTGGGCTTGAAGCTGAGAAGCACAAGAAAATTTCAGAGCTTTCCAAGGGCTATAAACAAAGAGTAGGGTTAGCTCAGGCGCTAATTCATAACCCTAATGTTTTAATCCTTGATGAACCCACAACTGGACTGGATCCAAACCAGATTGTAGAGATCAGGGAACTGATCAGGAAAATTGGGAAAGAGAAAACTGTAATTCTCAGTTCGCATATTCTTGCCGAGGTAGAGGCTACTTGCGACCGTATCCTTATCATTAACAACGGGAAAATTGTGGCTGATGGAACCCCGGCTGAGTTAAGGAGCCAGGCAAAAGGTCAGGAAATTGTCAAAGCATCCTTTGAAGGGGTAAAAGCTGAAGATATTGAAAAAGAGTTGAAACAAATCGATGAAGTTGAAAGGGTAGAAATCCTTTCCCGTTCTGATTTAACTTTTGAAATACATAGTAAACCAGGAGCTTCTACACACAAGAAAATTTTTAATTGTTGTGTAAAAAACAAATGGGTGCTTACTGAGCTTACACCTACAGAAACAAAGCTCGAAGATATCTTCAGGGAGCTAACCCTAAATTAATCTTTAAGTTAAACCAAAGTAAAAGCTGTAATATTAATTAGACATGAAAGTAATATGGACTATAGCACAGCGGGAATTAAAAGTCTTTTTTGACTCCCTATTGGCCTATATCATTATAATATTGTTTTTGTTATTTACAGGCTTTTTTGCCTGGATTTTCGGAAATGATGTTTTTGTAAGGGGTGAGGCCAGTTTATTTGTTTTCTTTCAGGTATCGAAATGGACATTGTTCATATTCATACCTATTCTTACAATGCGACTGATAGCTGAAGAAAGGCATTCAGGTTCGCTGGAAATGATTTTGACCAAACCAATTACCGAATGGCAGTTTGTCGCTGGCAAATACCTTTCTGTTTTGGTCCTGGTTGCCATTACATTAGCTTTGACAATTCCTTACTATATAACTGTGGCATCGATTGGCCCAATTGATCATGGCGCAACAATTACTGGCTATTTAGGATTGTTGGTATTGAGTGGAGCCTACATTAGCATAGGGCTTTTTGCCAGCAGCATATCGCAGAACCAGGCTGTTGCAGTTCTGATAGCCTTATTCATTGGAATATTCTTTCACATGCTGTTTGGACTGATAGGAAATGCAATATCGGGTACTTTGGGTGAGGTTCTTCACTATTTAAGTGCTACTGTTCATTTCGAGAGCATGGCCCGGGGAGTTATTGATTCCAGGGATATCTTATATTTTGTAGGGATAGCACTCATTGGACTAATTGCATCTGAGGCTGCTTTATCGAAACGGAATGTCCATTAAAACATCCAATCTGAAAATATTATCACTGTTGTGAAGAAATAAAAAACAAAACTGATGACAACAAAAAAGGATTTTAACATAAAGCTTTTTTTAATACTAGCCATTCTTGCCCTGGTGTTGTTATTGTCGGCCAGGCATTACCTGAGGCTGGATATTACAGAAGATAGCAGGTACACATTAAGCGATGTGACCAAAAGTATCTTGATTGATCTCAACGAGCCCGTAACTATTACAGCATACTTCTCCAGCAACCTGCCACCTGTGCTTAAAAATGTGCAGCGCGATTTTAAGGATATGCTCGAAGAGTATGAGTCTGCTTCAAAAGGCAATGTTGCATATGAATTTCTGGACCCATTAAAGGATGAGGATGCCAAAGCACGTGCAGCCCAGGAAGGGGTGAGTGAGTATGGCATCCAGGTCAGAGAGGACGACAAGTTGACCCAACAATATGCCTATATGGGTGCTATTATTCAGTATGGCGAACAATCCGAAGTACTTCCTCTCATTCAGACCATGAGTGGACTGGAATACCAGATGACTACAGCCATTAAAAAAATGTCGGTGGTTGAAAAACCAGCTATCGGATTTCTTCAAGGACATGGCGAAGCCAGTATCCAGGATATGCAGCAAGCTGTTTTTGACCTGGGTACTATGTACGAGGTAATGCCCGTGAATTTAACAGACACAACACAAGAACTTGATAAGTTTAATGCTGTAGCTATTATAGCCCCTACTGATACAATTCCACAAAAGCATATTAACCAGTTGGACGCCTTTGTTAAAAAGGGAGGCAAACTGCTTATTGCTTTAAACAGGGCTACGGCAAACCTAAACCAAACGCCATATAGCTCCAGTATATACACCGGATTGGATAAGTGGTTGGACAAATACGGGATTAATGTCCAGGATAACCTGGTTTTGGATATTAATTGCCAGAGGATAAGTTATGGTGTGCCACGTGGAGCATTTACTGAAATACGCCAGGCTATGTTCCCCTATGTTTTTGGTGTTAGTACATTTAGTGAGCATGAGATCGCAAATGGACTTGAAATGGTGATGTTACAATATGCCAGTAGTGTTGACTATACCGGTGATTCATCATTGAACTTTAAACCACTTTTATTTTCATCGGAACATTCTACAACAGAACCTGCATCAACTTACTTTAATATTGAAAGAAACTGGACCGAAAATGATTTCGGGGTGCAAAACCTTGTAATTGGAGGAGCAATAGAAGGAAGTTTCAATGGCGGGACCAACACTCGTATGGTTGTAATAGGTGATGGCGATTTTGCTATATCTACCAATCCTCAACAAAAGGTGAATGCAGACAATATTAGCCTTCTGGTTAACTCTATCGATTGGCTGGCAGACGATACCGGACTGATTGCCCTTAGGACTAAAGGAGCGACTGCTCGTCCAATAGATGAATTGGAATCCGGGAAGCGAACATTCCTGAAATATTTAAATTTCTTATTACCAGTATTATTAATCATTCTTTATGGGGTATTTAGGTTTCAGCAAAACCGTATTGTCCGTTTAAAAAGAAGGGAGGTTGGATATGTTTAATCGAATAAGCTCAAAAATATTATGGACTGTGTTTATTGTCCTGTTGATAGTATCGGGTGCATCTTTGCTTTTTAACAACACAAATAACGCTTCTTCTTTTAAAGCGGACCTGGTAGATGTTGACACTTCAGAAATTACTTTAATCCAGGTGAATACTCCAAGCCAGGGAGAAATACAGCTCAAGAAAGATGGGGCACACTGGAAAGTAAATGTTAGCGATACCTGGGTTGATGCCGATCAAGAACAAATCAATAGGATTGTTGACCAATTGATCAAACTGAAAGCAATACGCGTTGCAGCAAAGGATGAGTCTCGTTGGGCAGAGTTCCATGTAAACGACTCATTGGCCACAAAATTACAGGTGGTCCAGGGGAAGAAAAAAACAGCAGACTTGTACCTTGGAAAGTTATCGTTTAAACAGCCGAAAAATGCCAGTCCGTATATGAGGCAACAGCCCCAGGCCTTTACTTATGTCAGGTTGGGGGGAGAGAATGAAACCTATTCGACAGAGGGGATGATTGGTATGGGCTTGAATAGGCCAGTTGAAGGTTTTAGAAAGCAAATACTGGTTGACCTAAAGAAGGAAGATATTAATTCCCTTTCCTTTAAATCGCCCGATAATGAGTACTCTGTAACCAAGCAGGGGCAGAGCTGGATGTTGGACGGACAAGTTGCCGACAGTGCTGCTATGGTTGATTATCTTTCTAAAATAAGTAAATTGAGAGCCTCCGGGTTTGTTGATTTTGATGTGCCCAAGGAGCAATTGCCTGACTATACCCTTACAATACAGTCAAATTCAGGGAAAATTGTTGCAATAGATGCTTTTGTTGCTGATACAGCAACCAGAAACGTATTAAGAAGTTCAGAGAGTATGGGTAACTGGTATAAAGGTAGTTCCGGGAATCTGTTTGATAAGGTATTTCCACCGAAGGATGATTTCTTGCTAAAACAAGAGGAAGAATAAGTTAATATTTCAAAAGGGCTGGCTATTATGTCGGCCTTTTTTTTATAAAAAATGCCGATGTTTGGCTATAAAAGAATATGTACCATCCCTCAATCTTTTTGGAATAAAATTAAAAATGTATAACCAGGAATAGGGCCTGTTAAGATTCCTGCAAATTCGGAATACAGCAGTAGAATGCGAATAGCATTTCCCATCCTCAATCAAGATCAGGGAATCAGAATAATTATCAGGCAGGTTAAATGATATTAGTAATTCCTTTGCTTCCATTGAATTCAATGATAAAAACTTGTATTTACCAGCACCACCATTTTTAATTATAAAGTGAACACTCCGATTGCAGATTGTGCAATCCGAGTCTACTAATACTGTTGCAATATTAACTTGAACACATGCCATTTTATCAAATATGTTATATTATTACAATTTATAGCCACTAAAGTTTGAATATTTATATTTTTGTGGGTATCGAGACAAGGTGAAAAAGAATATATAAGCAACAACTTATCCAACAATTTTTGGGGTTTGTCTTTAACAATACCTGGTTCTCAAGTTAAACTATAAGATTAATGAGCTTACAAATTTCCCTGATAATTCCAGTTTTTAACCGTCCTGACGAAGTTGATGAATTATTGGATAGTTTATCCCATCAAACCCGAAAAGATTTTGATGTTGTCATCGTTGAAGATGGTTCACAGGTTAAGTGTCTTGATATTGTTGAAAAATATAAGGACGAGCTGGACATCAGTTATTATTATAAGGATAATTCAGGACCTGGCTTAAGTAGGAATTATGGTTTTGAACAGGCTTCTGGAAACTACAATATTTTTTTGGATTCAGACTGTGTAATTCCTCCACAATATATCGAAGTTGTATATAATAGCCTAGACAATAAGTTTGTTGATGCTTTTGGCGGACCAGATCGGGCACATGGTGATTTTACAACAATTCAGAAAGCAATCAACTATGCAATGACCTCTTTCTTTACAACTGGGGGCATTCGTGGAGGAGGTGAGAAGCTCGACAAATTTTATCCCCGTAGTTTTAATATGGGATACTCCCGAAATGTATTTGAAAAGACAGGAGGATTTTCAAAAATGCGTTTTGGTGAAGATATAGATATGAGCATGCGTATTCTCAGTTCCGGATTTAAAACAAGGTTAATAAAAGATGCTTTTGTATACCATAAGAGAAGGACAAACATCCGACAGTTTTTCAAGCAAGTACATAATTCTGGAATTGCCAGGATTAACCTTTATAAGCTTCATCCTCATTCTTTGAAGCTGGTTCATTTCTTTCCCTCTTTATTTGTATTAGGGCTATTGGGACTTATTGTATTAGCTCTCATATTCAGCTTTTATTTCCTGGCACCGATGCTTCTTTGGATATTCTTAATCCTAATTGATTCAAGCATTAAAAACAAAAGCCTTGTAATTGGTTTACTGTCGATTGTCACCAGTTTTGTACAATTAAATGGTTACGGACTGGGATTTATCCGTGCTTTTTGGAAGAGAATAATTCTCGGGAAGGGAGAGTTTTCAGCTTTCAGGAAGAATTTTTATAAGTAAAACTGGGACATTTAAATAGAATGCTTTTAAATTTCTGTTTGTTCCATATTGAGTATCATCCGATAAGCATGGCTTTTATCAATATTTGAAAGATTAAAAACCATATCTTACTCCTCCCAATTATAATTATGTAGATAATGATTATACTGATGTTAGAACCGGTTTCTGGTCTGGCAAGTTCACCATTCGATGAATTATGTATTTATCCTAATCCAATAAAGAGGAGAAATAAGCAGCCACAAAATTATTGATTGAATAGTGGTTTTTTATTGATTAAGAAAACAGTTACTGTTTCATCCTGTAAAAATACCGCATTGGAATCAATACAAATATCCATGCAATTTGCGACACAATAAAAAACACATTGATCTCTCCCGGAAAGAACAGCATCGTAAGTGTAACACCCATTCCTATATTGTTGGCTCCGGAACAAACAGAATAGGCAACTTTTTTTCTTTTTTCTGCTTTTGGGATTAAATAATAGCCTAGAATGTATAGGATAAGAAAAAACACGACAGAAATACCTGCATAAACCAATACTTTCGAGGGATTTGACAAAATAATATCCCGGTTTTTTGATGTTGAAAACACAAAAATGCTCATTAATCCTAAGGCTGTAATTACCGGATTATTGTTTTTGAAAAATGAGTTTATTGCAGTGAGTTTTCGAAATGGTATATGGCCTACAAAGGGGATTATTATGGTATAGATTAGGATTAAAAACATATGTGTGCTATCGATTTGAACAGATTGGGCCAAAATTAAACCAGAAAGAAACGGAATAGAAACAATAGACATAAAACTAGAGAAGATCAGGATCTTTAAAGCAAGAGATACACTGCCGTTGTACATTGCAGAAAAGGCTGGAGAAGAAACTGCCGAGGGTAATAACAGGAGCATAAAGAAAGAAATGCTGTAAAAATTTGTGAATGGTCTAAACATGAAAAACACAATTATGGGCAGTACAAGAAAGCGTAGAAAGAAATATATAAAAATTGAACTCCAATCAGCCTTAAGTAGTTTTGAGTCTAGATTTATGCGGAAGTAAGATGAGAAAATAACAGAAGCAAGGGCAAAAATAATTAGTGTTGAAGTATCTAGATTGGGCAAGGGTGCAAATAGTCCAATTATAGCCGACCCCAATAATATTGCTCCAAAGTATTTATTTATAAAATTGTTTACTGTTTGCATGTTATAATTATCTTTTTGACCGAAAATGACCAGTTATTTTTGATAGAATCACCTAAAGATGGAAAGCATATTTTTTTTATCCATACAGTATTTTAAGCTTGCAAAGATATATAGCATTTCACCGCAGATAAAGTTCATCCCATTTTTATTTGCCCGCTAAATTATTACTGATTATTTTTAATTAAATATTCAAGAAATCTCATCAGCTTTCGACTTCATTATTCAGAGTAAAACAAAAAGCATATGGATCATTTAATCATACAGCCAGACGAAGTCACACCGGAAGTACACTTTAATCCGGACAGCGGTGTTCTTGAAATGCAAGGAGTTGCAATTCCAGAAGATGTCAGAGAAATGTCCTTGCCCATTATAGAGTGGGTAGAAGAATATTCAAAAAAACCCTGTCCAGCTACTGAACTCATTTTGTTTTTTGATTATCTGAATACAGCAGCCTCTAAAATGGTCTATCAGCTTTGCGATATGCTAAGTGATTTGCATGGGAATGAAGCCAACAATGTGAAAATTATTTGGAAATATTATCGGGGAGACATTGAAATGCTTGAACTGGGGGAAGAGATATTGGAAACATTCATCTGTTTTAAAGAAATTGTTGCTGTTGAAAGGCCAATATAATCCCTAACAGATATTTATTGTGTTTGGAAATGCTTTATTCTTTTATGCTTTAGGGGAATTTTGTTTTTTTGAAATAAGTTTAATGCCAGAGTGGGCTAATCCTTTTGTTCTATTGTATGTTTATGTTAAAACATGCTTTATTGATCGTTAAATCCCCAATTTTTCACAATCTTTATGGTCTTAAAGAAATAGTCTTTAGACATTGAACAACAATAAGTTGAAAGATGCTGGTTTTGATATCCCAGCAAACTCAGACCGCTGGTTGGTATTGTTAAACCCACATGCCGGATGTGGAAAAGGAAAAGAAGATCAACAGTCCATTGTGGGATTGTTAAAGACCGCTGGATTTAGTTTTGATCTGGCGACGTCTGATTACCCCAGGCATGCTATATCACTCACGATAGAGAAAATTAAACAAGGATACAGGAGAATAATTGTTGCTGGAGGTGATGGAACTTTGAATGAAGTTGTGAACGGTATTTTTGTCCAGGAATATATTTCTCCTGAAGAGATAACCATTGCCATGATACCGGTAGGGACTGGAAACGATTGGGTTAAAACCTTCGGAGTTCCTTTAGATTATAAGAAAGCGATCGAAATCATCCAGAAAGAAAAACGGATTGGACAGGATGTTGGTAAGATCAAGTACGAGGTAGAGGGAGAAGAGAAAATCAGGTTTTTTGCCAATATTGCCGGATTTGGTTTCGATGCCATGGTAGCTGACAAAGCGAACAGGCTAAAAGAGATTGGAATGAAGGGCTTTCGAATATATCTCCAAAGTCTGTTAAGCAGTTATTTTCATTATCGTACCAATAAAATCAAGGTTTCTATAGGAAAGGAAGAATTTGAAGATTTTATTTTTACTCTGAGCATTGGAATTGGCAAATTCAATGGAGGGGGAATGATGCAGACCCCATTTGCAGTTCCTAATAACGGGACTTTTCAGGTTACTGTTATACGAAAAATAGGACTTCTTGGTATATTAAGAAATATTATCCGCTTATATTCTGGTGAGTTTGTTAAAGACCGCAGGGTTTCTACCTTCGAGACCAAAGACGTTGTTGTAAATGGTGGAGGAACCATTATGGGCGAGGTTGATGGTGAAGGATTAGGGAATTCATCATTTAGAATCTCAATGCTTGATAAAAAGCTACAGGTAATCTATGGAAGCGATAAATATCTGAATAAAGAAAACTTGGCAAAATACCCAAAAAGAAAAAAGATCAGGTCTTCATTAAAGAAAAAAGCAAAAAAGACTACCTAGAGTCTGTCTATAAATATTAAATATTAGTAAATCAGATTATTATCGAGAGTTGTTTTAATTTTACTATTATTATATTTAAAACAAAAATGCAACTTTTCGAAGATTTCAAGATACGCTTTGAGCAACCCAATTGGAAAA
>JBNKPU010000216.1:0-10599 GCA_050295515.1 Bacteroidales bacterium
AAAGCCCCCATTGTTAATCCTATAATAATACTTGTCTTCATATTTTTATATATGCTATGAATATATACCGTGTTCATTGCAACGATTGTTATGCTGCCAATAAGAAAAGCATAATTGAAATTCATGTGTTCAGCCAAAGCAATTAATAGAGAATAAAAGATCACAAGAGCAATGCCAACGATGAGATACTGGATGGGGTGGATTTTTTTTGCTCCTGTAATTTCGGTAAAGAACATGACCAGAAAAGTTAACGCAATAAACAACAGGGCATACTTTACTGATCGGGTTGCTTTTTGATATGTGTCTACCGGATAAATCAATTCGACACCGGTATCCTGAAGATTTAATGCAGATTGATTGTTTTCAGATGATAAAATTTGAGGATAAGTCCTTGTCATTTCTGAAGTTTGCCAATTGGCAGAAAATGACGTGTCTTGTATGTTAGAGGTTTCTGGAAGAAAGGCTCCATCAAAACTAGGGTGTCCCCAGTTTGCTTTTAGATTTATTGAAGTCTGATTGGCTACTGGACTAAAATACAGTTTCCCGGACCCATTAATTTTCAGGTTCAAAGCAAAGGAGTTTGCAGAGTCATTAGAGACATTGACTATTGCATTAATACCTCTGCTTAAAAAATTACAGGTTGAAGTTCCTGGTGATAATTTTATTTTATCTGTATCATTCCATTTCAATGATATCATCTGGGTTATTCCTTTTAGATCACTTAAGCCAACAATTAACCTTGCATCTTCCCATAGGATTTTGTCCATTCTTTCAGGCCAATCAGAAAAATCCTCGTTTTTAAACGAGCCCTCTATCCTGAGTTCACTCGTGTAAAGCAATACTTCATAGATACTTCGGTGTTTTTCTGTTACACGTATATCACCGGAAATTTCCAGGTTGCTGGGGAATACATAGAAATAGTTGGTTTTTGTTTCAACTTCACCATTGGATAAAGAATAATTAATTTGATATGGAAGTTGTAAAACCGGTCCGGTAATGGTTTGGTCCATGCCCCATTTATCCGTAATTTCTGAAATTGCCTCCCTGTTGCGTTGTGAGCGTTCGCGTATTAGATTCTTTACCATACTTGATGGTATCAGCAGGATAAATGATAATAGTACAATAACCATTAATTTGAAGCTGATTGAGTTCCAAAAACTAGTTTTGATTTCTTTGGATTCTGTTTTCATATTGCTTATGTTTTTAAAAGTACTTTGAAATTCAAAGTAAATAGATAAAAAAATTATTCGTTCTCTTGTATTAGTTTATTCAGATTGTCAAGGTGTTCTTGAAAAAGTTTCCGCCCTAATTTTGTGGCTCTGTATTGTGTATTGGGTTTTTTGCCAATAAATTGTTTCTCGATTATAATCATGTTGTTTTTATCAAGATTTGTTAAATGGCTGGCTAAATTGCCATCGGTTACATCAAGGAGTTCTTTAAGCGTATTGTAGTCTACTGAGTCATTTACCATTAGCACAGACATAATACCTAAGCGAATCCGGCTCTCAAAGACTTTATTTAATCCTGCGATTATGTTTTTAACTGCCATTTTGGAGAACCTCTAATTTTTTGATTTTATATCGTACTTAAAATACATAGCACTACCATAGATAATATGTAAAATTCCAAAACCTACTCCCCATACAATTAATCCATAACCGGCAAATATCATGGCAATTAGGCCTAATATAATTTCGCTAATGCCCAACCAACGAACTTCATTGAATGTATACTTGCTGGCATTTAGTAAAGCGAGTCCATAAAAAACCAAAGTAGCCGGAGCAATCAGAAAAATAAGTCTGTAGTAGGCTAAAATCAAACAAAAAGTACCGCCAGCAATTAGTGGTATGAGTAAATTAACCAGCATTAGTTTAGTTACTTTGTTCCATATTTTTACCCCTTGCGATTTGCCCTTGCGAATGGTAAATAAAATCGCACTGGCTAGAGCCAAAACTAGTATTGTTAACGCTCCAACAGATAGAACAAAGAATGTTCTAAAAGGAATGTACTCAGGTTTATCCTTGAAAAAAATATCAGGTTGAAAGTACCTCAGGTCATATTCTAGATATAAAAAAGCCCAAATTGTTCCCAGTAATGCAATAATTCCTACGAAGATTCCTGATAAACCACTTAAAGAAATAAACCTGGAGGATTTCTCCATCATCTCCTTAATTTCTAATAGTTGTTGTTGAGCAGAGTTTTTCATTTTAAAAGTACTTTGAATTACAAAGTAAAATAAATAATTTGATTTTTCCTAGAGTTTAGGAATAAATCATATAACTGGAGACAACATTTTTCTAATGGTTTCTTGTAAAGTGTTGGACTGTAACATTTTGTTGTTATTATCGTTTCAAGTAAATACAACCAATTCTTTACACAATGAAAAACTTACTGAAAATCCAACTGGCATTATTCTTTTTTATGACACTTTTATCTTGCGATAATTCCTCTAATGATTCTGGAGAACGCATAACCACCAATTCTATTTATGTAGCTGATTATTCTGCAGCATGTGAAAACATTCTCAGAAAAATTCCTAAGCTATATGTTGATAAGGCCCGCGAGGAATTACACATTGCCTACCAGCATACTTCTCATGGCACACATGTTAGTTATGGAATGTTTGGTATTCAGGACTATAAAGCCGGAGATAACCTGCTGTTCGGTATCACAAACAATAATCCCGAAGAAGGAAAGCTTGATTTCAACGATTATGCTATGGCTTCTTTTGCTGCTGATGGTGATGATGCCGCTGATCTTAGCAGAAATGAGGTTGCATTTATACAGGCTACCAGAAATTTTCTTGACGATCAGGATAATGCTTCAATTAATGTTGTCATGTGGTCATGGTGCGATATTTCAGGTCACGATGTGGAAACCAATTACCTGCCTGGTATGCAAATATTGATTAATGAATATGGTGAAGGTGGGTCAAAAATCGGAAATGGATTGAGAACTGAACCAGTCACCTTTGTTTTTATGACAGGTCATGCTAATCCAAATTCAAATATTGGTGATGGCAGGCCGAAAGACCAGGCAGATATTATTACTAAATTTTGTGAACAACACAAATATCTCTGTCTTGATTATTATAGTATTGATTCTCATGATATGTTAGGCAATTATTGGGAAGATGCCAGTGATGACGGTAACTCTGGCGAATACGGAGGCAACTTTTATTTGGATTATCAGGAATCAGGAAATTTAGGAGTGAATTATTTTGAAAATAAGAATGCTCCAGGTGGCAGTGTGGTTTTTGGACAACATAACACACAGCATATTACAGCAAATAGAAAAGCATATGCCATGTGGTGGATACTGGCCCGAATTGCTGGATGGAATGGTGTAACAGCTAAATAGAAATTAAGAAAACACTAAAAAAGAAAAAGCCCTGGCGCTGTCAAAACCAAGGCTTTTAATCAGATAAATTCCATTATTGTAAATTCCTATATATAAGACTAAGCTTTCTTCAAAATAGTTGCATGGCATATTAAAAAAAGATCATTTTTTTTAATAATAGTCGTTGTAATTGTCGACAATTACATGAAAAGTGCCAGTATATTTAAATGATTTCCCATTGGGGTATATACCTTTTGCTCGGTACATGTATTCTCCAGCAGGAGCCAACCTTCCTTTTATATATCCATTCCATCCATATTTAATGTCAGAGGATTTAAAGACCATGTGCCCGTTTAATGTAAGAACTTCCAAAGAATATTTTGTTGCTCCATTGTTGTGTGGATAGAAGACGAATTGTTCATTTTCTGCACTTGTGTAGTAACCATTGTTATCCCTGTTTATGGGGTTTGGCCTAAATGTTGAAGGAAAAGATAACAGATAGTCTTTTTCAATAAATTTGTTTGTCAGGGTAGCAGTATCACTGCAACCATACTCATTTATTGCAATTGAGGTTACTTTGTAAATGCCTGGTTTGTTGTATTTGTGTTTGGTTTCCTTAGATGAAGCTATAGTGCCATCATCAAAGATCCACTTGTATTGCGATGCTTTTTTGAGTTGTTGATAAAGACCACAGTTGTATCCTCAACAGAAGATTTCTCAATATTTATAGCTGCATTTGAAACAGGATTTTCGTGTACAATAACTTTTGATATGTGTAAATCGGTTCCAATACTGTTTTTTGCAGTTAGAGTAATGATGTATTCGCCTGGTTTTTTGAAAGTGTAATCCGGATTCTTTTTGGTCGAGGTTTCTCCATTGCCAAAGTCCCAAATGTAGGAATCTGCATGAGCAGAGGTATTATTGAATTTTATGGATAAGGGGGCACAACCAGATTCTATTGAAGGTGAAAATTTGGCAACAGCAGCCAGGGCAATAATTTCCTCTGATTTTTTATTTTTTTCTGCTGCAATGTTTTCTTCATGGACATCTAAATTGCTACTGCTATCAAGGGAGATAATTTCGTTTTTTGTGGCATTATTTTTTTTAGCTAAGTTTTTACTGTTGTCTTTTTTGCTGTTGCTTGAAAGCAGTAGAGCCAGTCCTGCAACGATTAAAGTAGTGTAGCCAACATTAATCTTATTATAGCGTAGGCTGAAATAATCATCCCAAAAAAGTTTACGTTTGATGCTCTTCAATACTTTTTTAGTAGGAGTTTCAGAAAAATTATTAAATCCTTTCTGAAAAAAATCTTCTATCTTATGCCCTTCATTGCTCATTTTATCAACTTCAGATTTTTCATTTCCTTTATTATCCAATTCTTAGCCCTCAAATATTGAGTTTTCGAAGTACTTTCGTCAATATTGAGTTTTTCAGCAATTTCTTTATGTTTATACCCTTCAATAGCATACAAGTTAAAAATCATTCTGTATCCTTCAGGCATAGTTTTCAACAAATTGCTCAATTCCTGAGCCTGTAATTCAGATTGTGGGGAGTAGTTGGTCTGGTATTCAAAGTCTTTAACATCATCTATCTCATCGTGATAGTAGTGTTTTTTTTCCTTATGGAAATGAGTGATGGCCGTATTGACAACTATTTTAGCCATCCATTTCTCAAAATGACCTTTGCCCGAATACTCCTTTATGTTCCTGAATATCTTTAAAAAGCCTTCCTGCAGAATATCTTCAGCTTCAGCTTTGTCGCTGACATATCTGGAACACAAACCCAACAACATAGGTGCATACTGATTGTAAAGCAGCACCTGTGATTTCCTTTTGTTTTTCTTACACCCTGAAATTACCTTCTCAAGTTCAAACATTGAGTCTAATATAATAACCAGAAATTCTTCAAAAAGGTTGCATGACCTTATTTCTTTAAATATAAAAATTATTTTTAGCTTCTGACTAACTGGCTGATAAGAATCATGGATAAAGGGATTTTTATTTTTTCATCCTGAGATAATTTTACATACTATATACAGGGTTGATTTATAGAGAAATTGTATTGTATTTGTAAAATACAAATAAAAAAAGGTGAGGAAGGTTTCTAACAACAATCTTCCTCACTTTCTTTTAATTAGGTTCAATTGAACTTAGAAATCTGTTATAAATCTTAGGCTAAAAACAATGTAAAGGGCATTACGGGAACAAGACCATAATATACTAATCAAATAAGAACCATAATATTCTAGAGGTATTACATATTATGGCTAATTTTTGTCACAGACCTATATATTGGAGCTGTTGTTAGCTTAGGCATTGGCATAGGAGTCCAATGACCAGTGACCATTGCTTGTGTCATGTAATTAGATAATCGGACATGCTCTTTTGCATCGACAATGATGAGAGCAAGTTCAAAATCATAACCAATATCTGCTTGGTTGCCTAAAGTAACTGTAAGATGCCAAACTCCGGATGGATCAGAAATAACTTCCCCTTGGGGCCACCATACATATTGGAATACTTCCTTTCGGTGAACCATTATCCAAGCATGTTCTCCTGAAGGTTTTTGAACAACACCTTCAACCTTATAGGTGCAGTTTACTTGTTGTCCATCGCGTGATGGATTAGTAATGCTTAAAGAATAGCTTTGAGCTTCTGTTTGTATTCCTATTAAACTTAAAAGGAATATTGTACTTGATATTATTATTGTTTTCATAGTATTAGGTTTATTAATATGAATAATGTTAGTTTTCTTTGATCTTTAAACATGAGATGTGTTGTAGATCATTTTTTTATTATTGTTTGCCTAAGATTAATCAATTGCATGGTTATCTAAATTAAAATCAATCAACTCAAATGCTTTGTCATATCTGAGTAAGGCATCGTCGATATGTCCTTGTTTGTAATCATTTTCTGCAAGCTTTAGGAATTTGTTAATTGATGGATCGCATTTGATATTATTAATAGTAAACTCTGTGGCTTGATGGTATAGTTTCAATGCCGTTTCTTTAGATACCATTCCATTTGTTCTGTAATAATTATGGGCATCGCAAATCATTTTATTATATGGTTTTAAATTGTGTTTTTTTGAATGCGTTTTTTTAGTTTGAAGTTCTATTTTTAAAGGTAAGAGCATATGGTTTACACCAATTATGCATATAGTATCAACGTTGGAGTCTTCACAGTCAATGTTGAAAGTCAATGAATCATAATTTGTCGGGTCAAGAAGAAAAAGAAAACCGCCAAATTCATTTGTCAAAGTTTCTTTTTCCAATTCAAGGATCCTAACTCTTGCATCTTGACAGACTTTTTTATCAATCAAAATACTTCCTTTAACAACCAGGTATTTTTCTTTTTTTTCATGAGGATTGACTTCAATCCAACTTGAAAATGCATAGCCTGATAGGCTAAGAAATAGGCTCAGCAGGGCAGTAACTAGCACTGAATTTATTATTCTGCGATAAAGCCTGTAGGTTTGTTTATTGTTAAGCTTTGAATTATTGAAAAGCTTTGCTAATACTTTCATAATGTAGAGAAGCACGATCAAAGATATTCCTGCAACCGCTAGTGGGTTTGAAATAGATGCTATAGATTTAAATACTTCAGCCATAGTTGTAAAATTTAAAATGAAGCAAATAATTCGTCCCTAAATACCTTGATGTCTGGTATTGTCATATCAGAGTATTTTAGTTTGAGCCTGTTTAGATCCGACAAGCAGGTGTTTTTGCATATTTTTCTAGGAATCGGGATGGAAAGAATGTTCGACTTATAATTAAGGTTTTTGTCTTCAATGTTCAGGTCCCTGGTCAAACCCAGTAATTCACCATTCTTGGCTATACAGCGGTAGATTAAATATTCTTCACCAGACCTTTTATTTTCTAACAAGTAGCTTATTACAAAAACATCAATACCTTGTTCTCCCATTTTCCTGCTAATCTGGCATACATTGTCATTGTTGCTACAATTACATAAACCATCGCTAAGCAATACTATGGCTTTCGATGTTTTATTATTACTGAATAGATTGGCTGCAGCTTTAAAATTTTGTGTTAGTGGTGTAGCTCCTTCAGGATAAATTTCGAGTATTTCGTTTAGAAGGTTTTTTCTCTTTAGATTGTCGTCAATATGATGGATTATTTTTGGAGGTTCATTACATGGGCCACCTACGGAAATTGCTCCAATCTTATTTTCTGAAGTGAGATTTGAAAGAATTAAAGACATGGTATTTTTTAGAATCTCATCTCGTGATATTTTTACAGGTTTATCATATGTCCTGTATGTGGTTTTTGAAGCCATGGATCCCGAATGATCTACAACAAATACTATTTCCTGGTAATTTGTTAGCCGCTTTGAAAATAAGTCTATACCATCTAAAAGTTTGTTTTTAACAGTGGGTTCTTGGTCTTCTTTATATGTTGTAGGTACTTTGTTTTGATTGGTGAGTTCCATTTGCTGGCTACCAAAGTGATTTTCATAAACGTTCTGAAGGTAAATTAAGTTGTTTTTTATTGTTGAATCTGTTGGATTAAAACTTTCAGCTTCAATCAATAGTTTTATACTCTTAATTAATGTTTGCTTCGAAAATGAAATATGCAATTCCTCATTCGGGCTTTTTTCAAGAGCCGATGAGTAGATATTCAATAGTGCGGCATTATTGTTAATGCTGGCAAATAAACTTGACCTTCTTGTCGGAATCTCAACAAAGATATTCCTACATGACTCAAACTTTTTATAGGCTTGAAAGTATTCACCATCAGTGGCAAGAAGGATTCCTAACCAAGCCAGGGCATTGACCTGTTGTACGGGATCGCTTATAGAATTGATTCTTTTATCCAGGAGGTCGATTGCTTCCTGGTGTTTGTCTAAAACTATGCAAACCTTGATATAGGCATACAAATACTTGGTTTGGATTGGATTGTAGGAAAGGATTTTTTGTAGGTTCAGGAAAGCTGAATTCCATTTTTCATTTCTGATACAGTAGTCAATACGCTGTTCCAATTGCCCTATTTTTTCAGGATCTGTGCATAAATCCCAATTATAGAACAGAAAGCACAGGCTCATAACTACTATTAGGCTTCTTTTTTGCATGACGCTTTGGATTAGATGTCACAAAAACAAGCTAAATAGTTCTTTAGACCTATTTTAAGCACTTAAGTTCAAAGGATATCTTCAGTAGGTGTTTCTCGTTTGAAAATACTCCCTTGCAGTTTGTTGATCTCAGCCAGAATGCATTTCATATAAATGAGCATAAGGCCGCATGAGGTTCCTGTAGTTTTGGTTTGAGTTTTGTGAAATTGGATACCGTTGTTTTTGTTTGCTGTAGTTAAAGTGGTGGGGGATTGCAAGATGCAATGGAAAATAATAGGTGGAGTTTACAAGAATGTTACATACATATAAATGTTGATCTATATATAAGGAATCAGAATAGGGAAAAAATGAAAGGTTGTTTGAAATTTTATCCATACTTCAAATTGGTTAGGTTTTACAAATTAAATGTATGATATGTTCATGAACTTGCCTTGGCTGAAAAAATATTTAAATCCAAAAGATGGATGAATATCCAGATGCTTTAGTGTTTTGTTTTTAAAGCGTTAAAAAATCATTTTAACGCTTCTGAATGTTGTAAGTTGCCCTGGTTCGTAATCACAGAAACTAAATTGTATTTTATGAATGATGAGGGTGATGGAATTTTGTTAATCGGCTGTTAATAGCTTGGTTATGACCCGTTAAGTGCAAGAAGTATTAATTTTTCAAAAACAGATGTTTTTAAATTGATGCAATAATAGAGGTGGTTTTTGTTAGTGTTTAGGAAATCTTTATATTCGACATCCAGAAAATGGATAAATATCCAAAAAATGATAGTAACAAATCCAACTAAAGTAAAATGTCAGCGATTAAATTTTTTCTATCTGAAATAAGGAATAAAGTCTTCAAAAACAAGAGTAAATTCACATATGATGAATTGGTCAATGAACTTAAACACCATAGTTCTGGATCTATTCCAAGTCGTGCAAAGTTGCAGCAACTTTTCAGTGATGGAGACAATGATATTGATATAGCTGTAAAACTCAATCAGAATCCCTGCTTGGCAAAGTATATCGGTTTCTCTTCATTTAATAAATTTGAAAAATATTTTAATAAAACCAATAGGCTAAAAACTAATCTTAATGGTACTTGGGTAGCTTACAGGCTAACTCATAACATGGAACTGAATAGATCTATCTGGAAATTTGAATTTAATAATAAGACTAACTCATTAATAGTAAATAAGAACTCAGTTGATGGTGAATTCGAGGGGGAATTTAATATCGACCGTTATTATCAGTTATCTGGATGTTTTGTTTCACCAACAAAAATAGTAATGGTATACTCAACATTTCTTACAAGTGAAGATTTAGAGGCGATAACAATGAATGTGAGTTATAAGAAGAATAACCGTATATTTTACTTTCATGAGGTAATGTATAAGCAAATAGAGAAAAAAAATGAGTTGGAACCAGATGTATATAAAAAAATAAAGTTTAATAAACTATACAAGGATAAATTGGATATTGGAGATTACATTGCTTTTGATTATCTCACAAAACTTTCAGGTCAAAGTCGTCCAGTTGTAAATGAGAAGGGGAATTTATACGACCACACCCTATTTATTTCTTGTCCTGTTAGATCTTTTAATGCAGCGGAAGAAGCTGAATTTAATATAATAAAAAATATTGTTGTCCAGATTAAAGATAAAGTTCTTGAGTTGTTTGATATTGAGGAAGTCCATTGTGAAATATTAGAGATCGAGTTTAATAAATCGAAGAAACTTGTAAGAAATATTTATGAAGAATCTTGGAACCATCTTAATAGTTCTCATTTTATTTCAATATTACCTAAAGAAATTGATGATAGAAATTCAGGTGTGTTTTTTGAAATATATTATCGTATTGCTAAAAACCTGCCGTGTTTGGTTTTTTTAGATCCAATGGTAAATTTGCCAAGTGTTTTAAAAGGATATAAAAAAGAAAAACATCCAAATGTGTTGTTTGAAGAAGTTGAGTTAAAAGAAATTCCAACGATAATAGAGCAGAATCAAGAAAGATTGTTTGATTTTACCCTTTAAATCATTTGAATGAAAATGAATTAGAATTTTCAAAACAAATTATTTCCATTTTCTAAATTTTTAGATACTTTTGCACTCCATCGGGGTGTGGCGCAGTTGGCTAGCGTACATGCATGGGGTGCATGTGGTCGTCCGTTCGAGTCGGATCACCCCGAC
>JBNKPU010000217.1:0-20216 GCA_050295515.1 Bacteroidales bacterium
GTTATTGGTTAACAACCACCTTGGACTCTCTTTTTAGTAGATCTCCTTTTTACAGGTGGTTTTGGTGCCGGAGTGGAAGTTGGAGATTCCGAAGAAACACTTCCTTCTCCAAACAATGCCTGCTGGGCACCTTTTCTAAACTGATATTTTGCAATCTCATCATTTGGACTGGTACTTGGTGGAGCCTGAGGATTCATTATCATTTCGGCAAAATAATTCAAGCCACCTTGCAGCACATAGTTGTTTGACCATCCTAATTGCTTAGTGATCATCCAGGCTTTTACTGCATCAGTTGAACCATTCGAATAAAAAATATTATACTTTATACCCTGATCCAGATAATCCCTGTTCTCATCTTTTAGTATCTCCGACAATGGAATATTAATTGCATTAGGCAGAGAAAATTTCTCAAACTGGTCTGGGGTACGAACATCAATCAATTGAATAGATGGATCTTTTTGGATCAGTAATTCTGCAACCTCGTCAGGAGAATAATACAATACAGCATTGTTCGATTCGACCAACATCTGGTCTGCTGTAAGTTTATACTTGACTGTTGTATTTTGTGGAATGGCGGCTAAAATAAGTCCCAGGCCTACAAAAACTATCGATATTATTACTCTAGTATTCATATTCATAATATTAAATATTAATATTCCTTTTGAGGGAATTTCTTTTCAGCCCATTCACCAATCCAGAACATTCCTATCGCAGCAACAATCATCATCAATGTGAATATACCATCAGACACTCCCAATACGGTACTCAATTTTTTAAACCCAAGGAAATTATCTTTAAATATGCCTTCCCATGCTGGAAATCCTTCTGCAAAAATGATTACCCCGATAAACAGTCCGACAATAAAAACCATGGCATCAATTTTTCCTATAGAAGCAGCACAAAAGCTTGTACCAGGACAAAATCCCCCCATGATAAAACCAAGTCCCATGATAACTCCGCCCAAAATTGCTGACGTAAGATACGTTGGATTAACATAGACATAGCTCAAATCTATCCACCCAAAAAGGCTGAAAAATAAAAGTCCAACAGCAGCAGTTACAGCTCCTGTGAAAAATACTTTAAGTACTACAGTATCATAACCATAAAAGACTCCAGCCAGTTTTCTGCTCGAAGAAAAACCCGAACTCTCCAGAACAAAACCAAAACCAATACCTATTATAAAAGCCAAAAGGAGATTTGTGTTTGGAGTTATATATTCATTAACTATTAAAGGTCCCATGTTTATTTTTTTTTCGATTTATACTATTGAATCCAATTTTTCCGGAAGAAATACGCAAAGGCAAATGCAGAACCAAATATGCCCACCATGGTTACTATACCTCCCATCGATAATACAGCCATTCCGCTTAATGCAGAACCACTTGTACATCCACGTCCCATTTGCGCACCAAATCCAAACAAAACACCACCCATCAGGGCAAAAACCAGCCTGCGGGTTGAACTAATCCCTGGCGAGTGTTCTGTTCTCAATTTCAGTCTGCCTGCAATTGCTCCAGAAAGAAAACCTCCTACCAAAACCCCAAGCATTTCAAAAACCAACCATGATTTCATTGGACTTCCCTCTCCATGTGATTCATGGTATTCTTTAAAGAACAATGCATTTTCACTATGCTTTGGTGCCACAGCATCAACGGTTGCAACAATTGTGCTTTTAACAGCTCCACTTGCACCCAGTCCCCGACCAGATATAAAATTAGCGGCCAACAACACAACTCCAAGCAATACCCCTCCTATATAAGGATTAAGGTATTTTGTTTTTTTTATAGTACTATCACTCATTGTATTGAATTTAATCGTTTGAATTCTTTTATTAATATAACCATCTACTTGCCTGACCAGCATTTGCAATAATGAACCTTAACATGATTCCCCCAAATAAAACCAGCCCTGCAGGAATAACAACAGGTATATGGAACTTCCTAAGTTCAAGAATTTCCAAAAAAGCAGGAACAACCAATCCCAGACTTACTACAAAAATCCAGAAAATAGCTGTATATGGTCCACCCAGGAATAAATTAGCAGCATCGATCTGTACTTGAGTACTTGCCAGGAATCCCATAAACATATGAACTATCAAGAAAAGTTCAATGGCAATCATTAGCAAGTCAATCTGGGCAAAAAGCTTGCGTTCGGCCTTATCTTTGCTTAACAACATGATTGAAGCTGCACCAGTTGACAATCCCGAAGCAAGGAACAAGGGGCCCAGTATGGATGTATTCCATAGTGGACGGGCATTAAATGCTGAGAATAATATTCCGGTATAAACACCTAAAATAACCGATAAAACAACAACAGCCCAAGCGATCACCAGAATGTTCTTTCTGCAAAACACTTCAAAGTCCTTAATAAAATCGAACTTCCAGTCCCAATTTGGGAAGATTTCTTTAATATTTAAAGCAGCCCAAATAAAAGACAAGGGTGTAATGCCCATTAAGGTCCAGGCTCCCCATGACATGGGCGATTGGAGTTTAATGGTAGTATACAGTTGCCAAAAAAACAACTTATGTTTTAGGTCCAGAAAAAGGGCTATCAATCCAATTACCAATAAAAAAGGTACAACCAGTGGAGCTTTGTTAACAGCAGTTTTATATTTATCTGCCTTACCCATTATTGTATATAAAGCGGCAAAAAACATGATACCCGCAGCCAATCCACCTAAAAATAAATAAAGTGGTATTTGCCAATGCCAGATATGCAATGTGGGATCAATATTCGGATTCATTCTACCGCTAACTAAGATTTCTTCTCTCATTGTTACAAATATTTATCAGATTAAGAAATATAACTGAGGTTTTGTCCCGACTTCAGGGATCAAAGTTTTGAATTTGCGTTTTTTCAGTATTACAGATACATCACTTTTTGGATCATCCAGATCGCCAAAATACATGCATTTTGTTGGACAAACAGAAACGCAAGCAGGCTTTTGGCCTTTCTGAACCCTGTGATTACAAAATGTACATTTATCAACATAACCTTCAGGATGCGTATACCTTGCATCATAAGGGCATGAAGAAATACAGGCTCCACATCCGATACATTTATTATGCTCGACCAGTACAATTCCGCCATCGCTGAAGTGGCTTGCTCCTGTAGGACAACAACGTACACATGGTGAATTCTCGCAATGGTTACAACGTTCGCTTCTAATTTCTATTTCAAGCTGAGGATAAGTACCATCTGTTACCTCAACAACCCAATCGCGACAATATCCGATTGGCACATTGTTTTCGGTCTGACAAGCAACTACACAATCAGAACAGCCAACACATTTTTTAGTGTCTAATGCCATTGCATATCTCATGATTGTACCTCCTCTCTTTTAGGTTGTTCAAATAAAAATGTCACAAAATTACCACGCATGCCTGTTCCTCCCATTACCGGGTCAACATGTACTTTTGTAATTAGTGTAGTATCACTTGCCCCTTTGCCAAAAGCCCTGGACAATTGTTTCTTGTCGTGTCCAAATCCGTGGACCATATATACCGAATCCCAGCGGATACGCTCTGTAACCCTTACCTTAATTGGGAAATTTGATTTAGCTCCATCCTGGTTCTGCAACCAAACAGGCTGACCACTTTTTAATCCCCATTCTTTGGCAACCCTGGGATTAACCCATAATACATTTTCATCCATTATATCTGTCAGGTTTGGATTATTTGCAGTACGGCTAAAAGTATGGGCCGGACCACGTCCGTATATCAATCGGTAATATCCTTCTGACGGTTCTGGGTGAGGAGTGTATTTGGGAATAGGATCAAAACCTGCATCGGCAAATTCAGTGCTGTACAATTCAATTTTACCTGTATTGGTCATGAATTCAATATCCTCCCCATTGGCGAAATACAGGTCATCGTATTCACGATCGAAAGTTTTCACGCCTATACGTTGCATTTCTTCAAGAGATGAACCAATTTTTTTGAGTTGCCAATCAAGCAATTCTTCCAGGTTCTTATGTGGGAAGTAGGCTTCGAGTCCGAGTTTTTTCGAAAGCTCCCTGGCTATCCAATATGCAGGTTTAGAATCATACTTAGGTTCTGTTGCTGCCATTCTTAAAGCTATTTGAGGCTTTCTATGCTGGCCGGCACGGATCATGTCGTACCTTTCGAGATATGTGCATTCGGGAAGCACAACATCGGCATAGCCTGTAATTTCCATTGGCATTGTATCAATAGCAACCAAAAAGTCGAGGTTTTGAATGGCTTCTAAAGTATTTTTCTGGTTAGGTAATGTTTCAATCAGATTTGTACCCAGAACAATCCACGCCTTAAATGAGCAGTCCCTGCCAGCAGCAGGTATACTTGCATCGCAAATACCAGATGCCAACGCCAATCCTGCAAGTGGAAACTGTCCAGGAAATGCATCCCTCCATGTTTTTGAAGGCTTAGGATATGGAGGATGAGGATAAGAAGGTACACTTTTCTTTTCTGGTCTATAAAAACCACCTCTTCTACCCCATGAACCCAGAAGAGCATTTAGTATGGCCACTGCCCTCAAACGCTGCGAATCATCACCGTACCAGGTAACATGTCTTCCAGGGTGAATAATTACAGAAGGTGATGCATTTGCCATTTCCCTGGCAGTCTCACGAATCGTATGCGGTTCAATTGTAGTTATACCATGAGCCCACTCAGGTGTCATTTTTTTGACATGCTCTTTTAGTTGGTCAAAACCATATGTATATTTTTCCACATATTCTTTGTCGTACCAGCCTTCATTAATTATAACATGTATCCAGGCCATCAACAGGGCCAGGTCTGTTGCCGGCTTAATAGGCAACCAGAATTTAGATTTACTTGCTGCTGTAGAGAACCTTGGATCTACAGTTATAATCGAAGCACCTTTATCAATAGCATCAGACATTTCCTGTACTTGTCCATTATGCATATTCTCGCCAATATGTGATCCAATTAAAACCAGACAACGTGTATCCCTTATATCAGTCTTTTCAGGAGAGTCCACACCTTCGCCAAAGGTGGCTATGAATGCAACTTCACGTGGTCCACGACATTGAGCATATGAAGGAGCTGTAATGTTTGGCGAACCAAAAGCCTTTATTAAATTTCCAAAATACTTACCTCCAGAACCATGGTTGAAAAGAGCTACACATTCAGGGCCATGTTCTTTGGCCACTTTTTTCAAATTCTCTGCAACCAAGTCAAGGGCTTCATCCCATGAAGCCTTGCGGTATGTTTGATTGCCATTCTCATCTTTTACCCTGATAAGTGGAGTTTGCAACCTGTCTGTATCGTTATACATGCCAACTCCTCCTGTGCCCCTTGGACAGAAACGTCCGTTCGAGTGCATATCTTCATCGTTACCAGTGATTTTCCATATATCACCGTTTTCCTTTTTATATACCCACCCGGCACATTTCCAGAAGCAAACTTCGCAATAAGTTGGAGTACGTAAAAGATTTCCTGGCTTTAAGTATCCGCTACCAGTTAAAGTGTCGCTTGCGACCTTAACTGCTGCATTGCCTGCGAGAGCAATACCTCCAAGACCTAGTCCGGAAATCTTAATAAAATCCCGTCTGGATGCCATATTAATATATTTTATAAATTAGATATTTAACTATATAGATATAGAAATTCAAAGATAAGTAAAGAGTTGAATATTTGTTAATAAATTAACATATGGAAAATTTACAACCTTAATCTTTGACTAACAAGCCTTTACAGGTCTGTTTTAAAAATAAATAATTTAGAATAAATTTGTATTCTTTTGATTTTCAATATTCTAAATAATTATTAAGATTAAATATAAATTACACTAAATCAATTAATTATGAACATATGTTTATAATAAACGGCATATAGTAATCTTTAAACTAATCAAATGAAAAACATATTTATTATTCCTATATTATTAACATGCTGTATATCTGTTAGTAATCCAGTTGTTAGGTTATATACATCTATCGGAATAGTTGAAGTTGAAATGTATGTAAAAGAGGCTCCAATTACTGCAACAAACTTTCTAAACTATGTAAATAGAAAGGATTATGATGGATCCACTTTTTATCGTACAGTACATATGAATAATCAGCCTGACAATCTGATAAAAATTGAAGTAATTCAAGGGGGACTTGGATTTGACGATTACCTCCCAAACCGTACTGCGCCAATATCACATGAAAACACAGAAATTACAGGCATTAAACATTTAGATGGCACAATAAGTATGGCCCGTCTGGATACAGGTACAGCAAGTTCTGAATTCTTTATATGCATCAATGATCAACCCGAATTGGATTTTGGTGGAAACCGGAACCCTGACAAACAAGGATTTGCAGCATTTGGCCATGTTGTAAGTGGAATGGATATTGTGCATAAAATCCATCAGCAATCCGACACGAACCAGTTTTATATCAATCCTATTCGTATTGATAGTATCCGGCTTGTTAATTGACCATTATACAATAGTTTATCTATTTTTCCTTGCATACATTCGCTCCAGTCGTTGTTATGCCATGGTAGCTAATAGTTAAAGCTATGCATTTTGTTGATGTAACCTATACTACTAATATAATGAAGGATTTAGACACATTGGGCTGTAAGCAAATCGGAAAAGTGATTAAAAGACACGGTACTCGTGATCCATTTTTTGGAGTTAAGGTTGCTACTTAAAAGAAAACTCAAAAAAGGACAAAATCAAACCTGGATATACCGGACTAAGCTGACCCCCTGTTAAAAATGAGTCAAAAGGCTGGTTTCACCTTTGATTTTTTCTGTCGTTCCGGCAGATGTTGACCCCCTAAATTGGATTTTGTGCCACTATTTCGGAGCATACTGACCCCTTTTGTGTGATTTTAAAGCAAAAAAGAAGGTCTTTGTGAATGAAAAATGAAATTGGCCGTGTTTGTTTCGGACTAAGCTGACCCCCCGGTTAAAAATTCCGGAGCATCTTGACCCCTCCAAACAGTTTTGGTTTTTTCGTGATTTTTTAATCACAAATAAAAGTCACAGATGGCAGGAAAACCAAAGCGTATGAGTCAAATAAAGCAATTAATTCGTTTGCACAATAAGGGTGTTGGTATTAAAACCATTGCCCGTGAACTGGGAATGAGCAAGAACACAGTAAAGTCTTATCTAGCTAAGTTTGAAGAAGGAAAACTTGATCCTCAAATATTACTTACACTCGACGAACCAGTCCTGGAAGCTAAACTGTTTGCCGGTAACCCTTCGTATAAAGAAGAACGGTATACGCACTTAAAAGATATTTTCAGCTACTTAGCAGGAGAGCTCAAGAAGACAGGGGTTACCCGCCAATTGCTCTGGAAAGAATACCGTGAGGCTCAACCTGATGGTTATAGCTACACGCAGTTTTGCCACCATCTTTCACAATATCTTTTAGCAAAGAACCCATCAATGGTCTTAAGCCATACAGCCGGAGAAAAACTCTTTGTTGATTTTGCAGGCAAGAAGCTTTCATATGTCAATAAAGAAACAGGCGAAGTAATCGAATGCCAGGTTTTTGTAGCCTGCCTGCCTTATTCTGATTACAACTTTGCAATGGCAGTCCCCAGCCAAAACATCGAAGACTTCATTTATGCACTTAAGTGCTGCTTAAAGGAGCTTGGCGGTGTGCCTCAAACATTGGTGCCGGACAACCTTAAATCGGCCATTATAAAAGCCCATAAGTATGAACCCGGGGTTAACCAAGCTTTAGAGGACTTTGCCAACCATTACGGCACAACAGTTACCCCAACACGCTCCCGTAAACCAAAGGATAAAGCACTGGTCGAAAACCAAGTCCGCTTAATCTACGCCCGGGTATATGCAAAACTCCGCAACCAGGCTTTCTTTGGCCTTCATTCGCTTAACGGGGCTATTGCTGAAAAGGTAAGGGAACATAACCAAACCCGCATGCAACAGAAGGACTATTGCCGTGAAGAAAAGTTCCTGGCAGAAGAAAAACATTTACTGGCTCCACTGCCTGCTAGCGAATATGAAGTTAAGTATTACAAGGAACTGAAAGTTGCCAAGAACAACCATATTTACCTGACCAACGACAAACACTATTACAGTGTCCACTACTCGCATATTGGTAGCCGGGTTATTGTAATCTATACGCGCTCAATAGTCTATATTTACTCGAATGGAAAGCGTATAGCTGTACACCAACGCAGTAGACGAAAAGGTGCTTACACGACCAACAAGGAACATTTGTGTTCCCATCACAGGCATTATCTGGACCGGAGCCCTGAATACTATAAGGCAAAGGCAAAACAAAAATCAGCAACCCTGTACGAGTTGTTTGAACAGCTTTTTGAACAGGATAAATACCCGGAACAACTATACCGGACTTGTGACGGACTTTTGAACATGCAAAAGAGAACACATGAAAACACCTTTGACCGTGCCTGTGAAATGGCTCTTGAAAATAAGGTTTATTCATATAGGTTCATTGTTAATATCATTGAAAACGGAATGGTGAAAAATATTCCTGAGCCTAGTAGTCAAAAAACCTTGCCTTTTCATGAAAGCACAAGGGGTGCAGGATACTATCGCTAAAAATTTACATACTATAATTTTAAAATAATGACACAATTAGAAACACAATTAAAAGAGCTTCGCCTAAATGGAATGTATGCTTCATGGCAAGCCTTAGTCGAAACACGCAGGCATCATGAACTGTCCTTTTCTGAAGGACTGGAACTTCTCCTGCAATCTGAAATTGAAAACAGGGCAAACAACCGTTTTGAGCGTTTGCGCAAGAATGCACGGTTTCGATACCAAGCATCAATTGAAGAACTCAGCTTTGATGCTTCAAGAGGGCTTGATAAAGCACAATTAAGTGAACTTGCCACCAGTGAATATATCAGAAAAGGTGAATCAGTTCTTATTACAGGTGCTACCGGATGTGGAAAAAGCTTTCTTGCTTCAGCTTTAGGGCATCAGGCATGTGCCGGTGGTTTTAAAGTAGCTTACTTCAATGTTCAGAAGCTGCTGATAAAGACTAAGATGGCCCGAATTGATGGTACAATCCATAAAATGTTCGACCAGATATCTAAAAACCATTTACTCATATTAGACGATTTTGGACTTACCCATCTTGAACGACAACAACAAATGGATCTTATGGAAATCATTGAAGACAGGCATGCTCGCAATGCAACTATAATCGCCAGTCAACTACCTGTGGCAAACTGGTATAGTATTATCGGTGAAGAAACTATCGCTGATGCTATTTTGGATAGATTGGTACATACTTCCACCGGTTAGAACTAAAAGGAGAAAGTCTAAGAAAAATAATGTAATATTGTCATGCTATCTGTTCTTTGAACCTAAACTGTTAGAGGGGTCAATATGACCGAAACAGGGGGTCAACATCACCGGAATATGCCGCATGTATATGTTCTAGAAAACTTACTATGGATTACCTATAAGAAATTTAACTTCAGTAAAACATTGACAATCTACGTGTTAACAAAATGTTTTAGCATTGTTCTACCACTGAAATGAAAAAAGGCTATAAGTATTTAACTTATAGCCTTTTGAAATTTTAAAATGTGAACCCGAAGGGACTCGAACCCCTAACCTCCTGATCCGTAGTCAGGTGCACTATCCAATTATGCTACGGGTCCATTACTATTTATTCGGACAGTATTTTTGATCTTGCCCCCCTAACCTTCCCGATTTACTTCGGAATCTACTATCCATGCCTGCTTTAAAGTTTGCAAGGCAACGATGGGGCTTAAAACGAGGTGCAAATATAGAAATTTATCTTAAAAATAATACCGCCCAGAAGATTTTTTAGTGGTTTTTTTCTGCTTTAAACACAATGTTGAACTTTGTGCCTTCTCTAAGTTTGCTTTCAATCTGTATATCAGCACCTATCATTTCACAAAGATCATGAACCAAGGATAGTCCCAGTCCGTTCCCTTTCTCATTTTGCGTACCCGGTGTACTGTCCTGTCCTATTCCTGAAAAGAGTTTGTTTAAACGCTCATTGGACATACCAAGTCCAGTATCTTCAACCGAAAGCACTACCCTGCCTTCCTCATTTTCAGTACCCACGATGATTATTTCTCCACCGGTCATTGTAAATTTCAATGCATTGGACAGTAAATTTCTCAGTATAGTATTAATAATATTTACATCAGAGAACAGGCTTAGGCCGCTATCGCACTTAGAGGAAACCAATATTGATTTCCGGTCGGCTACAGGTTGTATAAACAATCTGTTTTTGATTATTATATCTTCTAACATTAAATCCTGGGGATCATAGCTCATTTTCCCAGTTTGAATACGGGTCCAGGAAAGTAAGTTTTCCAACAGCCATATCCCTTGCCTTCCAGATTCGACAATATCTCCAAGCAGATCGGTCTTCTGAGCTTCATCCAAAGTATCTGCTGAGGACATTAAGAGCTCGCCCAACGAAACGATGTTTGCCACAGGTGTTTTAACATCATGTCCTATAATGGACAGGAAGATATCTTTGGTTTGGTTTAAGTTTTTTAATTCCTGCTCCCTCAACGTAAGGTTGATATGGGTTTTTACACGGGCAAGGAGTTCCTGAGGATTGAATGGCTTGGCAATATAATCCACCCCACCAACCTCAAAACCACGGGCAATTGAGTCTTCATCGGTTTTTGCTGTAAGAAAAATCACCGGAATGCCAGATGTTACCGGATCAGCTTTAAGTTGCTTGCACACCTCAAAACCATCTACTTCAGGCATCATAATATCTAACAATATGAGGTCAAAATTCTCTGTGCCTGCATGTTCAATGGCTTTTTTGCCATCCAAGGCAAAATTAACTTCATATCCATCTTGTGTCAGGAAATTTGCAACTAACTGGATGTTTTTGGGAACATCATCTACAATTAAAATTTTAAATCTATGACCTTCAGTATCTTTATTCATCCTTACCAATTAATAACTCTTTTTCAACCAATTTATAGTCAGCTATAATCTTAGCCAATGATTCCAGATCAAAAGTTTTAACAGCTTGTTCAATTGCTGTTCCTATGTAAGTTAGGGTATTTATACCTAATTCACCACCAATTTCAATTAAAATTTTGCCAAATTTTTCGTAATCCGAAAAAGAAGATGTATTTGACATTCTATGCATTGCAGGGATAATCTTTTGCTCGCGAAACAGTTTGAACTTTGCCGCCAATTCCTTGTCCAAAGCAAATTCCCCTTTATTTTCCATATCACTTCGAAGACCCAAGGTTTTTGAGTCATCAACTATGGGCAAATAGCGTTCAAGTTTCTCCAGGAATTTATTAATATCAATAGGTTTGGCAATAAAGTCGTCAAGGTATTCACTTCTTTTATCCTTTCCCGGTATTATAGGAGTAGCCGACACTCCTATTACAATTACATCCTTCAATTGTTCATTGGTTTTAATATATTCGGCCAGTTCCAAACCATCAATTAAGGGCATTTTAATATCAACAAGGGCTATTTTTGGCTTTTTGTTTTTTATGAGCTTAATGGCATGTTTCCCATTTTCTGCCAACTGAAAATCCATATTGCTCCCTTTGAAAATACCTTTGAGTATTTCTCTGTTAGGCTTGTCGTCATCAGCAATTAAAACAACAGCGGGTTTAAAAACCACCTGTCCAATTCTCCTTTTACCCCTAGGTGTAATCCTTGCCCTGGATACCATGGACAAATTAGTTGAAATTTCAACCCCGGAAAAAACAACTGTAAAAATGCTGCCTTTATTAACAACACTGTCAAGTGCAATAGATCCATTTAACATCCTGATCAGGCTTTTGGTTATTGCCAGTCCCAATCCGGTACCCCCATATTTTCTGGCATCCTGATCATCTTGCTGTTTAAATGCTTCAAAAATTACCTTTTGGTTTTCTTCCTTAATCCCAATTCCGGTATCCTCTACTTCAAAAACCAGGTCTACAAATTCTTCACCATCAACCTTAGTAAAATTATGGGTCGACAATCGAACAGACACATAGCCTCTATCTGTGAATTTAATCGAGTTGCCTATTAGGTTTATAAGTATTTGTTTTAACCTCATTTCGTCAAACACCACAATATCAGGAACATTCTTTTCAACCAGGGTATTATAGGTTAATCCCTTCTCATTAACTTTTATCGAAAACAGGTTTTCTAGTTCATTTAGCAACACCCTTGGATTTAGTTCATGGTATTTGATTGTTAATTTACCAGCTTCTATCTTGGAAAGATCCAATATATCATTGATCAGGTTTAACAATGACTTACTGCTGCTTTTGATCGATTGTAGGTTTAAACGCTGGCTGGGCTCATGCAACTCTGCTGCTAACAAATCGCTAAAACCAAGTATTGAATTTATCGGGGTCCTGATTTCGTGTGAAATATTAGCTAAAAACACACTTTTTATCCGGTTGGCTTCATTAGCATCTTCCATGGCTTTTTCAAGGTTCAACTGGGCATTCTTTTCTTGGGTATTGTCCCTCATTATCACCAATACTTCATCATTTCCAGATGAAATAATTCTAATTTCTTCAAAAACATATCTCCTAAAATCCTTTTTAAACCTGTATTCAAAAGACTTCACCTCTCTTGTTTCTACAGCCTCCAGGATGTTTTGACGTATTTTTTCTGCAAGTTCTTTTGGAAATACATACTCACATGTTTTTCCCAGTATTTTATGCGGAGAAATCCCTATTCTATCCGGTTTATCAGTATAAACATCAATAAACTCCCCTTTGGTGTTCATCACAAAAATCAGGTCAGGCATTATTTTTAAAAGAGCAAGTTTTTTTGACTCGCTTTCCTTCAGTGCCTCAATTGCTTTTTTCCTTCGTGTAATATCCTGGACTATGATATAGATTAAAACATTATCATTAAATTCAACTTTGGCAGGGAAAATTTCGACATCACGGTATTCTCCATTTTTCAGCTTATGCTTTTGCACATATACATTTTTATTATCTCCCTGTGTCTCAAAGGCTTCAATCTTAACAGCTTCAACAAATCCCACAAAATCTGTTGAAAAGTCTATTGCTGAGAATTCTTCCAGGGAATACCCGTAATATAATTCTGCCGCCTTGTTAAATTCAACAATTCTAATCGTATTAGGATCAACTACTAATATTATTGCATTACTCTGGGCAAAAAAAGATCTGAGTTTGGATTCGCTTGCAAAAAGGGCTTTTTCTGCTTGTTTTTTATCAGTAACATCCTCCTTTGTGCACAAAAAATGACTTATAATTCCACTATCATCAAAAATGGGGGAAATTATTGTCGATTCCCAATAGAATCCGCCATCCTTATGCTTGTTCTTAAATTCTCCTTTCCAGGTTTGTCCTGATAATATGGTTTCCCATAGATTTTCATAGAATTTTTGATCATGATAACCGGATTTTAAAAACCGGGAGTTTTTTCCGATCACCTCATCTTCGTTATAACCCGACATGAGGGTAAATGAATTGTTTACATAGGTAATGTTGCCATTTACATCAGTAATAATGATACTAATAGAGGTTTGATCTATAGCTTTCTGTAGAATATTTAGTTGTTTATCTTTGTCGAAACGCTGCATGTTGTAGCTTACAAAAGTGGCACATATTGATACAATCCTTAGCCATATTACAAAAAAGAAGGCTTAATCTCAATAAATTAAGCCTTTTTTTTAATGCCTGCAACGAATCAGGCATAATTTTATATGTATATCTTTTTTCCTATGCTTTTTTGAAATCAAAGCGGAATTCAAGTTTTTCTTTATCTGCTATTGCTTTAATTCTTCCTTTTTGCAATTTCATAAACTCCTTTGCAATAAAAATCCCAAGGCAAGAGGATGTTTGTTCTTTTGGTGACATTAAAAACTCTTCTGGAGATGTATTCATGACAAAATTTATCTCGTCAAGATCAGCTGAATGCGATGAAGTTGAAATACTCACACTCCACCTCCCTCTATTCACTTGGGTATCAAAAGTAATGACACCCCCTTTAAGGGTGTTTTTGACGATATAGGTTGTCAGGTTTTTAAATATAGAACGCAATAAATAATTATCTGCTTTAATGTGCAATGCCGAAGACATTTTATTGATCAGTCCCACCTGGCGTATATCACTTAGGTGCTTAATATGAGGCTTTACATCATCAAAAATACTGTTCAGGTTATTTTTATTTTCATCTACTTTAACAATCCCCTGCTGCAACCTTGCCAGATCTGATAAGTTTTCGAGGATCAGGTAAAGGTTTTTAAGTGAATTGTCCATTATGCCAACTTTACCCTCCAGTTCCTCTTGCTTATAGTTACCAATATTATTCCTCAACATCCCTGAGTATCCAAGCAAAGTTTTTAGAGGAGCTTGCAGGTCGTTAGAAATCACAGACAATAATTTGTCTTTCATGTGGTTTATTTCTGCAAGATTTTTGGTCTGTTGCCTTAAAATCTCCTTTGAGCGTAGCCGATGAATTTCTGCCGATGTCCTTGAAGCCAGAATATTCAGCAAATATCTGGAGTTTGGGATTTCTGTCATCACATCTTTGCTTAGCACTCCAATTAGTCCCATTGCTTCCTGAGATGAATCGAAAAAAGGAGATCCAATAAAACTTGTAGCACCACTTTCCACAACCAGTTCATCATCAGGAAATAGCTCTCCAAGTCCTTGTGGATAAAAACTTGCATAACCTCTCAAGGTATTCTCTATGAAAGAATTCGTCCTATTAATGCTTTTAGTTTTAATGCTATCTCCATGCATGTAAAAGATCTTCACCTTCTCCTCGTCGCCTGCAACCCTACGTGCAATAAAAGAATAATCTGCATCAAAAGTCCTGCACAACAACCTGGCAGTTTCTTTAAAGAATTGGCGTCCAGTCGAACGTGATGTAATGGACAAGACTTCAGACAACCATTCTTCATCTTTTAAATAGTTTGCTGATTTTTCGATTTTTAAAACTGAAAATTCAAGTTCAGTAAAGGAGAGGATTTTCTGTGTCAACTTTCCCCAAAATATATTTTTCTTTAAAGTTGCAAAAGATGTTTCCTGCGAGTACTCTCCATTATGTTTAAGTTCCTTGTTCAGCTTTTCCGAACTAAACTCAAAAGTTTCAAAATTCAAAAGTTTGTTGGATTCCAGGTTGATCAAATCTGCTTTAGATTGAGCCTCAAACAACTTTACAGCGCCATTATTGCAATCGACAATAATATTATCAGAATTATTTACAATGAACAAAGCATCGCTGGAAATCTCCATTACAGCCTTAAACAGAACTGCATTTTCCTGGCTCAGTGACTTTATCTGGTTTATTGATGTACGTGTATTTAACATGTTAATTAATATTTACAAATTGGTCTACGTCAGGTGCAATAAAAGGTTGTATAAATGCTCCCTATTAATGACCAAAATCACCATATTTTTAACGAACGTTCTTATTTGTTTGGTATCTTAAGGTCAAAAAAGATTTGAACATTTCAATGTTTTTGTGTTTTATAAAACAAAGGCAACTTGTTTTTTTTATTAAATTGAAACAAGATTAGCATCGCCTAAATGCTGTTTATTCTACAAAATAGTTGTACTTTAATGATCCGCTTAGCGCATGGTGTGTTTAAACTTTAAAACCTTATATCTATGAAAAAGCTGTTAAAATTTTTATTCTTTTTTATTCTTTTTGTACTCATTGTTTTATTTACGGCCCCTATCCTGTTTAAAGGCAAAATTGTAAGTATTGCAAATGAGCAAATAAGCAACAGTGTCAATGCCAATGCAAAATTTGACAACATAAAGCTTTCCTTCTTTAAGCAGTTCCCCTATTTAAGTGTGAGCATTAAAGGATTATCTGTAGTGGGTATCGATGATTTTGAAGGGGACACTTTAGTTTATATCAATTCTTTTGATATTGCTGCAAACGTTATCAGCGCAATTAAAATGGAAAACATTGAATTGAAGAAGATCGCAATTGTAGGCCCTGTAATTAATGGCATAGTACTGGAATCGGGAAAAGCGAACTGGGACATTGCCAAAGAGACGGAAGAGGCTGAAGAGGTAACAGCTGACACCTCTGCAGGTGAATTTGATGCCACAATTGCCCTTAAATCTTTCACAATTAGCAATGCCTCTATTTCCTATACCGACCTACAAAGTAACATGAGCGCCAATCTTGAGAACTTCAATTTCGAACTTGGAGGTGATCTCGGACAATCCCACTCCGCAATAGTTATAGATTCCAAAACAGAAAAACTAAACTTTTCTATGGAAGGTATGCGCTACTTAAAGAATGTACTACTAGATATCCACATTGACGTAGATGCCAATTTGGACCAAAATATTTATGTTCTTCAGCAAAATTCATTTATGCTAAACGGATTAGAGTTAAAGGTAGACGGCAGTGTTGAAATACCCGACAGTGCAGACATGAAATTTGATTTGGCCTATGCAACAAACAATGCAGATTTCAAATCATTGCTCTCCCTGGTTCCTGCAATCTATTTGACCGACTTTGAAGGATTAAAAACCTCAGGAAACTTTGGTCTAAACGGAAAAGTAACCGGAACTCTAGGAGAAAACCATACCCCGGATATCGATGGAAAACTTGAAATAAAAAATGCAAACTTCAGTTACCCTGACCTTCCAAAATCGGCAGAAAATATAAATGTTGACCTGGAATACTTTTACGATGGCAAACAAATGGACAATACTACTTTGGATGTGAATAAATTTCATATCGAAATGGGTGGAAATCCTGTAGATATTACCCTAAACCTAAAGACTCCGATAAGCGATCCGTTTGTCAACAGCCAAATCACAGCAAACCTTGACCTGGCTACAATTTTAGATATCATCCCTCTTGAAAATACTGAACTTAAAGGTAGAATTGTTTCAAATCTTGACATCATGGGCAATATGTCGCTCATTGAAAACGAAAAATATGAGCAGTTCAAAGCTACGGGCACCCTACTGATCAATGATTTATATTACAACTCTCCGGATGTACCAAAACCTGTAAGTATATCAATTGCCGACTTGAAGTTTTCCCCACAATACCTCTATGTAAATTCTTTCAAAACAAAAATGGGCAACAGCGACTTCAGTCTTGAAGGCAAGGCTACAGATTTCCTTCCCTATATGTTCAATGATGAAACAATACATGGAGAATTTGCCTTTAATGCTGGCACAATAGATCTAAATGAATTTATGAGCGATGACACAGATGAAGATGTAGTTAAGGAAGAGGATGACACCAGTTCGCTCGCTGCAGTTGAAGTACCCGGAAATATTGATTTCGTGCTCAAATCATCAATTAAGACGATGTATTATGAAAAGCTCGTGATGAACAATGTCAATGGTACCATTACCATTAGAGATAGCAAAGTTAAAATGGATAAACTCAGCATGAACACCTTAGACGGATCTATTGTTGTAAATGGAGAATACGATTCAAAAGATATTAAAAACCCTTTGGTTGACCTTGATGTGGACGCAAAGTCAATTGATATCTCAAAAGCATTTACCTCTCTTGGTATTTTAGAAAAGATTGCACCAATTGCTTCAAAAGCTACCGGTAAAGTATCCATTGGGTTGAACTATAGCAGTTTTCTGAATGAGAAAATGAAGCCTAAACTTAAATCTATTATTGGAGGGGGCTTTCTTACCTCGGATAAAATTGGAATTAACGGATCAAACTCCTTTGCTGCTATCAGTAACAATTTAAACTCGGATGCCTTTAAAGAACTCATTCTGAACGATATTGACCTTAATTATGAAATAAGAAGCGGAAAATTATTTGTGGAACCATTTGAAACCAAGATGGGAAGCACCAACTTCATGATTGCTGGAGAACAAGGATTTGACAACACACTAGATTACGGCATCAATATTATGGCACCCAAATCTTTGTTTGGTAATTCAAATGCCTCTATAAATAATTTATACAGCAATGCAGCTTTACCTGGGTTTGATTTTAAAACTTCTGAAACAGTAAACCTACTTGTTAAGCTTACTGGAGACATGAAAAACCCGAAGGTTAAGATCGATCCAAAAGCCTCTATTAAATCGGCAACCGAAAATATTAAACAAGAATTGAAAAACAATGCACAACAGGCTATTGAATCCAAAAAAGAAGATGCCAAAGAAAAAGCCAGGGCTGAAGCAGATAAATTAATTGCGGGAGCAGAAAAACAGGCCGCAGAAATTAGAAAGCAAGGCAAAATTGCTGCAGATAAAGTCAGGTCAGAATCTAAAGCAAATGCAGACAAGTTAATTAAGGAAGCTGGCAACAATCCGCTTAAAAAGAAAGCTGCCGAAATTGCAGCTAACAAAGTTATAAGTGAGGGTGAGAAGAGAGCAGCCCAAATCGAAAAAGAAGCCAACGCCAAAGCTCAGAAAATAATTGACGAAGCCAATGCCAAAGCTGATCGATTATTAAAATAGAAAAGAATAACAAACAACAAAAAAGGTTGACAATATTGTCAACCTTTTTCTATGTGTACTTGTGTAATATGCTTTGTTATTAGAATCTTTTTTCCTGGATTCTTGCTTTCTTACCCGTTAATCCACGTAGATAATATATACGTGAGCGACGAACGCGTCCATGCTTATTGACATCAATTTTCTCAATAAAAGGAGATGCTAATGGGAAAATCCTTTCAACACCAATATTACCTGACATTTTTCGAACTGTAAAAGTTTCTTTAATGCCTGAACCTTTACGTTGAATTACTACGCCACGGTACTGTTGAATACGTTCCTTGTTTCCTTCTTTAATTTTATAGTGAACTGTTATGGTATCGCCAGCTGAGAAATTTGGATAGTCATTTTCTTCAGCAAACTTGCTTTCAGCAACTTTTATTAAATCCATTATTGTAAATATTATAGTGTTTCACCCTGAAATTTTCAGGTCGCAATATTAGGAATATTTTTTCAATATACATAACCTATTTACAACTATTTTCAACAAAAAAAAACATCTTGTAAATCCATCCCTAAATTATTAATGAGAATCTTCTCCCTGATATAAAAATTTATCTCCTGTTTCTTCAATAAGCTTTCTATACCAACCTTCGCTATACCCGGGCTGTTCAAGCTCTGGTTCAACATAAATATAGTTCTCTGGAACATCACGTTTAGTTTTAACATTACCGTCCATATACTTGACAAATAAAAATTGGTACAAAGCCTTCCAGGTATCAAAAACTTTTTGGCTTGATTCATTGGAGATTTTTGTCAGAAAAGCTTCCTGATCTTCAGTCCCCTTGAGAGCTAAAGCTTCTTTATCTGTTTTGGCTACAAGTTCCATAAAATTATTTTCCAATTCGGATTGTTTTTCCTGGATATAGGGAATCATTAAATTGTAACGCGTGTATGCAAGATTTGATACTTGATTGAACAACCAAAAAGCAGAAGTTTCACTAAATTCCATCATTGATCCATTGCCTTCCTCAAAAACATGTGGAGGATTTGCAAGCCCGCAATACAAGGGAGTATAAACAGTACTATATGTATCGTCGACCCCAAACCAGAATATCCCTCCTATAGGATTAGGCAACCAACTACGGCTTTGCGCCACAAAGGAAAATCCTGTTTGTTGTGTAGAAATGGCCCTTTCGTTAAAATATTCTTTTCCATCTACTTCCCAGGTCAATGGCCTCCATCTAACAATGCAAGCATTTGGACCAGCACCGAAATCCTGGGTCATATCCATAGGTGTATTCTGAAAATAATCGCGCATCAACCCCATAACATCCTGAACTGTCAGTTTTTTTTCTGGCTTAACCCACAAAGGCATCCTATCTTCAAGTTCATAGCCCATAGCATATTGTTCATACTTTACAATATCAGGATATACCTTTTTGAATCCTGAATATACCCTGGCTTCACAAAATCTGGCTCCACCAAAATCTACAGGTGCATAAGCTGCAGAAAAATCGAAATCTTTATCTTCCCCATTGAAATAACCCATCTCCTTTGCAAAGGATATAACATCTTTAGCATACAGACAATTCTCACTGTCGTTCAAGGGAAATGTAGTTATTCTTGACTGATTGGCATGACCGCTAATATATCCATCAGGTATTTTCCTTGCCACCCATACAGCTCCTTTATTTTCGACACCTTTTCCAATCAATTCCATGATCCAGACTTCGTTTGGATCGGCAATGGAAAAAGATTCACCGGAACTATAATAACCATATTCTGTAACCAGTTCATTCATAACCTGAATAGCTTCACGAGCAGTTTTTGCCCTTTGAAGAGTGATATAAATAAGACTGCCATAGTCAATAACACCAGTTGT